>DATKKG010000001.1:0-37501 GCA_035543015.1 Conexivisphaerales archaeon
AGGGGGACTTGATGAACACCTCGTTGACGAGGTCCGAAGTGCTCGCCCTCTTCCCAAGCCTCTTCTCGTGGCGTATCACGCTCGCTCCGGCGGCCCTCGCCATGTCGGAGGTTTTGTCGACGGAGCCGTCGTCGCAGACCAGGACGCTCCCGCAGGCGCCGAAGGCCTGCTTCACTATCCGTTCGATGACGGAATCGTCGTTGTAGGCTATGATGCAGGCGTACGAACCACCGGCTAGGCCCTGCCATCCCGTTGCGCCGTTCGGCTCCTTCGATGTCTGGTCGGCAGAAGAAGCGGGGCTCACAAGGGACTACTCGGAGCCGCTCGGTAATAACCTTGCCGAGTCCGCAAGTCGTGCCCTAGACGTCAGGACCTTCCAGCACTCTCTGGAACATCTCTTCGTATCTGTCCATCACCGCCTCGAAGGAGAAGGCTCTGGCGCAGTCCCTCCGGGCGGCCCTGATCAGATCCTCGTACCCGTTTCCCTCTCTCCAGGACTTGTACAGCTCAATGGACCTCCCCTCCAGCTCCTCGGGAGAGGCGCGGATGAGAGCAGACGACTCGATCGACCGGGACGTGGAGGTGGTGATGACCGGCGTGCCACAGGCCATGGCCTCCAGCTCGCTCCTCCCGACTGTGTCCACGCGGGACGGCATCACCAGCAGGTGGACCTTCGAATAGATGTCGGCCAGGCGCAACCTGTCTTGGACGAACCCGTAGCTCTCGATGCTCTGGTTGCGAGAGAATCCGCCCACGAAAGCGAACCTTATCCCGTTGTTGCCCAGCCTCTGCGCCAAGCCCTCGAACCTGTCCCACCCTTTCTGCCACAGCGGCCTGCCCGCGAAAAGGATGGTGAACCTGTCGTCCTTGGTGACCGTTGGCCTGAAGACTTCCACGTCCACCGGGTGGCCGATCACCCAGGTGTTAGCATTGTACCTCTTCAGCTGGTCGCCAACGCTGTCCTCGTGGACTTGGACCGCGTTGTACCTCGGAAGCTCCAACGGGATGGTGAACCTGCTGAGAGACGCGGCGACCTTGGGCACGAACGTGTACCTGACCCGGTGCTTGGTGAACCAGACCAGGGAGTGGAAGGAAGCGATCCTCTTCCCGGACGCTTGAAAGTTCACGGCGCTGAACGGATGGTAGAAGCTGTACGCGATGTCGGCCCTGCTCCTGTGTATCCATGACTCGGAATACGGCAGCCCCTCGAGCACGTCTTCGGGCCGGACACGCTTGACGCCGTTCAGCGTGTAGGGGAGGCTGCGAATCGTCACGTCGTGCCCCCTCCTTCTCATGGCCAAGCCCAAGTCGACCATCTCGCGTTCGCCTCCCCCGAAGTAGGACATGCTCAGGTGAGTGAGTATGTCGATCTTCAAGGGGAGGTCACCATGGTAATCCCCTTCAGCGGAAAGTTCGCTGATGTGTGAATGCGTCCGAACTCCACGTCATAGAGGGGCTGGGCCGGAGTGAAATTGGATGGCTGCCAAGAGCCGGAGGCCGCGGGGAGGTCGAACTTGACGGTGACCGTGATGGCACATACCCCCTGGCGCAAGGCGATCACGATCATGGGTAGGGCGTCGCGCCCGGAGGGACCAGGAATGCCAGGGAGAGCACGATGGCGCCCGCCACGACCAGGAGGACCAGGAGGCCGAAAAGCGGGAAGGGCATCGGGGTCTCGACCGAGCCAGACGTTCCGCGCCGCCTGAACAACCCCCACGACTGCAGGAGGGGCAGGAGGTATCCTTGCCAGAAGCCCCCAAACACCCGTGCAAAGTCTCGGCTCAACCTACTTATGTTGCAGAGACAAGCCTATTTTTGGGTATCTGTTCCAACAGGAAACCATGTTACATATCACTTAACGAGCCATTCCGCGCCGCTTGGGACAGTTTTGAGTTTGCCCAACAAGCGGCCTAGGCAAACACGAGTAGTAGCTTCGTGGGCCGCAAGGTCGATCGGAGTCGCAAGGGCGTCAGACATCCCCCCCGTCACGGCTGGCCAATGAAACCTGACCAGCGCGGAGCGCTCGGCCGTCAATCAATCCTGCGCCAGGCTTCACCAAGGTCTTCATCTGGGGGGAAGGAGGTTACAAGCCTGTTCTCTTCCAGAGAGTCGATATGAAATGTCTCATGCTTTCTCACTTCATAACCAGCGACCTGTGCAATCATGGGCCAGTGGTCAAAGGTCCCCTTCGTTTCGAGGCGAGCGCCCGCGTTGGCGCCGAACCCCTTCCAGAGTGCATAGACCTCAGTGTCACTGAATTCTCCTCCATGGGAAGGAGTCCTTGGGCGATTGGATTCCACCCGCATGACCCCGTAGTGCCCGGCCGTCACCAGGTACATCCATCGCTCTTCCGATCCCCCGCTTTCCCATGCCCCAGCCAAAGCGGATGTACCAGCGCAACTAAGCCTTCTCAGAGTCTCGACAAGCTGCCCGCCATCCGTCAGGGTCCTCCGGCGGAGGCAGATATCTCCGTCTATTTCGAATCTATAGGAGATAGTGGTCCCTTCTAGGCGAGGGTCGCTTGCCATCGTGACCCTCTGTTTGGCCATCCAGCCGCCGTCTACTTCCCGGCAATCGCAGTATCCGGCACATGCGCGGAAGGCCCGGAACATCGCGACCGCCTCCTCCTCGGCAGGAGGCCAGCTCACAGGTCCTTGGCGCTTAGCGAACGCTTCAATCTCCATGAAGTGACTCCGAGTGAAAACGACGAAACCGAGGTTCTTCCGTACGGCGATAGTGGTGTTCCTGAATGGGACGACATCTTCGTCGGCCTTATCATAAAGGACCTGCCAGAAACCTTCCCAAGGTTTGACCATACCCCGATTCCCCTCTAATTTACCTCATCAGGTTTATTGCTTTGCTAAATAACGATTGCTTGGGAAGTCTCTCAAGTTTCCATCTCCCTAGATGAGCCGAGGCGAATCATGAGTCGCAGAACTCCAATGGTCAAAGCCAGCAGCCCATCCCCGTCCGTGTACTGGCTGAAGCCCCTGCCTGTCTCTAATCTTCGATAGAGTTCAGGGCGTCGGCTTGGACCGGCGATGATGCCCTTCTGATACCAAGTCAACCCGTCCTGTTAGACGGTGTAATTTTGGGTATCTGTTCCTCGAAGAAGGAAGAGTGTTCCATCCGTCAGGCAGCTGTCGCCCGACGGGGGTCAGGACAAGGAGCGCAAGTTCTTCGTGGTGGGACGCAAGAACCTAGTCGCGGCTTAAATACCGGTGCCTGGGACTGGGGACGAATGCCGACAGCTCTCAACCCGTACCTGAACTTCAACGGCAATGCCGCCCAGGCCATGAAGTTCTACCAATCCGTGCTGGGCGGCAAACTGGATATGCAGACCTTCGCCGAGGCGAAGATGGCGAGGACGCCCGCAGAGAACGACCTCATCGTACACGCAACCCTGAAGACGGACGACCTGTCCTTCTTCGCCAGCGACACCCAGCCGAGCATGCCCGCTAAGTTCGGCAGCAACGTCAACATGAGCCTGACGGGAAACGATGTCTCGAAGCTCACAGCGATCTTCAACGGCCTCGCCAAGGACGGAAATGTGACCATGCCGCTGGCAAAGCAATACTGGGGCGACACCTTCGGGATGCTCACCGACAAGTTCGGCGTCAACTGGATGGTCAACATATTCAGCGGCCAGAGCCAGGGAATGATGTAGAGGACTAGAGGCCGACGGCGGACCTTCTAGGTTCCCTTCCCTGTAACTCCGCGACCCTTCTTTATGCACTTGCATGAAGTCGCAGGACTGGATACGTCATACTCCCCAGAAGGAGCCGCTAATCCGAGGATGACTTTGGAGCCTTGGTTGGGAGGATCCTCGGCCTGCCCGTGGCGTCCTCGATGGCCCACATGAGAGGGAGGCATGGGTGCTCGAATATGTCGGGGGAGCCCTCCTCAACAGGGCAGCCGGTTATGCAGTGGTCGAGCTTCGGGTCCAGCGGACACCTGCGGAGCTCGGGGCCGCTGGGGATCCTTCTCTCATCCAGCAGCTTCCCGCAGTCTCCGCAATAGGTCCGGATGACGAGGAGTCCCCCTTCCTTCGCGCTTTCGGCTCGTATCCTCTCGTGTTGGCAGCCGCCGCCATCGAGGGAAGGAGACTTCTCTGAGCCGTGAAAGGAACGGTTGCGCAGCGAACGTAGCGACTCAGACAAGCCCCAAAGGCACTCGGTCGGCTGATGAAGCTCTTTGCTATTAAGCTTTCAGGGCGCGAGTTGCGCTACGTCTTTAACACACCTCACATCCCCTCCAGCCGTGTTCCCGCTAGGGCATCTGGCCATGGGGTACCTCTTCGCGTGGGCGGTGGCCAAAGGGATGAAGCGGAGGGTGGTCGTCTGGGCCGCCCTTACGGCGGGAATACTCCCCGACTATGACATCCTCTTCTCCTGGGCGGGGCTGGCTCATCACACCTACACCCACTCTCTGGTCGTCATGGGCCCCATCCTGCTCGTGGTCGTCTTGTGGAAGAGGGGAGCGCTTCCGTACGCCGTCGCCGTGCTCCAGCACATCCTGATTGGCGACACCCTGGTGGGGAGGGTCCCGCTCCTGCTCCCGCTGAGCAGGCACCAGTTCGGGCTCAACCTGGGCATGCCTTCCGTCCCCGACATCTCCCTGGAGCTGGGCTTCGCCTTCCTGGCCCTGCTGGTCATGTGGCTGAGCGGCGACCTGAGGAGGGTCTTCGCAGGAGGGAAGGAGACGGTCCTGATGGCTGTGCCCATAGTCTCGGTGGCATTGATGGCCCTTCTGTGGAGAGTGACGGCGATGCTGGAGGAGGGTGGATCCGGGTTCTCCAGGCTGAGGCTGTTCGGGATCCCGGTGGTGCAGGCGATCTACGTCGGGGTCGGCGTGCTGGTCGCGATGGCGGCCTTCTTCGTCCTGCTCGGCCTGTTCCGCCACCCTCATGAAGACTCCGCAGAGAGGCGGTCACAATCCCCTCCCGGCTCGGACGCGGGCTCCCAGAGATGGGGACGTTCGGCATTAGCGATGCCTCGCCGCACAGATGAAGAGACCTCTACAGGCCGTTCGGCCCTCCCAAAGCTCAAATAGAGAGCCCAACGCCGTTGGGACTGAAATCACATGCCCTCAGAGTTCGAGAAGCTGGCGGAGAGGCTGGAGAAGCTGGAGACCAAGTTTCAACTGGCGGAGGAGGAGGCTTCGTTGGACGTGGACGAGAAGCTGGGAGGCGAAGCGAAGAAGCTCAAGTCGAAGGAGAAGGAGAGGGTGGACCAGCTCGAAGCCAAGGTCAGGGAGCTTGAGAACAGGCTGAAGGCCCTCGAGAAGAGGGGCGGGAAGAAGTAGCCGAAGAGCGGCGCTGGCTCGCTCACAACCTCAGGCGCGGCTCTGCAGCCTTCAGCTTGGCGAGAGGTGGGACCTGGACAAGGAGACCGCAGGCCTATGTCTCTTCGTCCTCAGGACCCTCGTGCCGATCCCATGCCGTTCGGGGTGGGCGTCTGAATCGTGTGCCCACGACGCGACCGAGAGCTGAGCTACTCTCCTTTCTTGGACGAAGCGCGCCAGCTCCAGAACAGCAGCATCGCGATCATCACGGCGCCTATGACGACCGAAATGAGCGCCAGGTAACCTCCGTTAGGTCCGAAGCCGAAGACTATGGGTATCGGCCCAATGAAGATGACGCCACCGGCCGAAGCCCCTCCCTGACCTAAAGCCCCCGCCAGGACAAGCGCAAAACCCAGGAGCAGCACCAGCAGCCCGAGAGCTAAGGACTTCTGCACAGTCTATGCCTTCCAGAGGAGGACGCTGACCAGGACGAGGATGATCGCGAGGACTATCGCTATGCTCGTCCACTTGGCGTCCGACCCGAATATGATTGGAATCGGCCCTATCATCAACACGCCTCCCCCTTTGACCTTCACCCTGTCCCGCTTGTCCGAGAAGAGCATCGAGAGGACCACAATGGCCAGCCCAACGAAGATGAGGATGACGCCTGCCTCGACCAGGTCAACCATAGACAAGAGGCCCCGAGCCTCCGTTAAATGCCTTTGGAAGGGTGGGAGCGCAAAGGGGCCTCGGTGTCATCCTCCGAATCCGAGGAGGGTATCGAAGCATAGAGTCCGATTATGCAGCATTCGTCCCTGCAATGGGGGATGACCGATTTCTCGAAACTTCTTCTGCGTTCGGTGCTCCATTACGACTTAATCCTGCGCGATCATCGGTCGTATCGGACTGCCCATTATCAGATACTAAGGGGTATCGGATAGGAACACTTTTATACGGTCCGATAAGTCTCCATATCGGATAGTCCATGCTGCTGGATGAAACCATATACTCGCGCCTGCTGGAAAAGAAGAAGACCCTTGACCGAACGAGGCCACTCCCTGCAGAGGTGTTGCAGAAGCTTCGTCATCAGTTCGAGGTCGAATACACCTACCACTCGAACGCGATAGAAGGCAACACCCTCACGCTGGGAGAGACACAGCTCATCTTGGAGGAAGGAATCACCGTGGGAGGCAAGACGCTAAGAGAAGTCCAGGAAGCGAAGAACCACCCAGATGCCATAGAGTTTGTGGAGGACATCTCGAAAGGTAACCTGCGCGAAGAGGACCTGTTATCCCTGCACGGCCTGTTGATGAAGGACATCGACGAGCAGCGCGGTCGGTACAGGACGGGGGAGGTGCGGATAACGGGGTCCAGGCACATCCCGCCGCCACCCTATGACGTGCCGTCACTAATGCGCGACCTCCTCAACTGGTTGGGCAGGAACCAAGACGAGTTGAGGCCTGTCGAACTGGCAGCCGTCTTTCAACACAGGTTCCTATTCATCCACCCATTTCATGATGGGAATGGCAGGATGGCGCGGCTCCTAACCAACATGATACTCCTCCACCATGGGTATCCTCCCATAGTCCTCCAGAAGCAGGAACGCAAGCAATATTACTCGTACCTGAGCAAGGCCGACAAAGCGGACTATCGGCCATTCGTCAGGTTCGTCGCGCTCGCGGTTGAGAAGGCCCTTGACCTGTACCTTCGGGCGATTGGAACCGAAGGGGATCAGTCGCGCTATATGACCCTCAAGGAGGCCTCCAAGGCATCTCCCTACAGTATGGAGTATCTGAGTCTACTTTCCAGGAGCGGGCGAATCGGTGCCGTCAAGGAGGGGCGCAACTGGAGGGTGAGTGAGCGGGCGCTACACGATTATGTCATATCCCACAGAAAGAGCGGGAAGACGACTCCGGCAAGGTAGGTGCAGCCCGTTTTCCCAGCTCCAAGCTCATGCCCGACAGCCCTAGTCTGGCTATTGAATTGTCTTCAATAGAATAAGGATGATTAGGTGAATGACCGTTCTCCCTGTCCCACGGAGCCTGAAAGAACGCCACATCATCCGAGCCCATACATGCGACTATCCCATGTTACACCGTAGCTTGCAAAAAGTGGTAGCCCGGGAAGCCTAGGGCTTGGCCTTGGGCTGTTCGCGCGGCCCAGATGGGATGACCGGAACGTAGTCCACACCAGGTCTCTTCGCCCCGGTTTCCATCTTGTATAGCTCCATCAGGCGGTAGACTTCGGTGGGAACGCCCGTGGTCACACGAAGGCCCAGGGCAGCTGCATCCCCGGACGTAAGAGGGTAGTCGTGGGTGTACTTCCCGACGACCAGGTTGTCGACCACGTTCTGGATGGTCTGTTCGGGGTACCTGTTGGCCATTATCCTTCGAACCATGACCTCCATCTGGTCGACCGCCTTCTTCGCCTCGTCAGCCAGTATTATCGTCCTGTCGTCCACCTTGTTTATGTCCTTCTTCTCGAGGACCTTCACAACCGAGACCGCAGGGAAGGAGTCCTGCCCCTCCGTGAACTGCGGGTCGACCGGCCCGAGGACCGCGTAAGGATCCATGACTATCTCGTCCGCCGCAAGTGCGATCAGCGTCCCTCCGCTCATGGCGTAGTGGGGGACCATCACCGTCTTCTTGGCGGTGTGCGAGCTCAGCGCCAGGGCGATCTGCGTCGCGGCCAGCGCGATCCCGCCGGGCGTGTGAAGTATCATCACGATGGGGCTGTCCTGGGGGGCCAGCCTGATCGCCCTGAGCACGTCTTCGCTGTCCTCGATGTCGATGTATCGCGAGAGCGGGATGCCGAGGAACGCGATGGTCTCCTGCCGGTGTATGAGCGTGATCACCTCCGACTTCAGCTTCCTGGAGATCTTGACGAGGAGCTCCTGCCTCGCGGAATTCAGGAGCCACTTCTGAATGGATGGGACCAGAAGCATCATGAAGAAGATGAGGATCCAGAGGTTGGAGACCAGGGACGTCACGTCGATCTGAAGGACCGAAAAGCCCACCATGACACCAACATGTGCTCGCCTTTCTTATACGTCTTCTTGGGCTACGGCAACCCCCTTCCTCCCAAGGCTCACCGAGGCGGCAACGCATCACCCCCGGCGCAATCAAGACTTATTAGTGTTTGAATCGGATAGTTCACAGGGGTAAGGCCTGTGGCCATATCATCTGACTTCCTGACCGGCATGTTCCTGTGGTTCGTGCGCGCCTTCATTTCGAGCGCTATCTGCATCGTCATCGGAATGATCGCCATAAAGGCTCAGACGTACTGGACGAGGGGTATCTCCGAATTCAAGGACATCAAGGGGGACCCCATGGCCACGGGTCTCTTCGTGAGCGGCTTCCTGATCTTCGCCGGGCTGGTCGTCTACGGGTCAATGGTGAGCCCCTTCTTCCTTGGACAGAACCTGAACGTAGGTTCCTATTTCAATGTCCAGCGCCTCCTGGTGGTGGTGCTCAGCTTCTTTGTCAGCCTCCTCTTCGGGTGGATATTCTACTACGCCTTCTCGAAGGTGAAGCTGTTCGGGGTGGAGATCGATGACGTGAACAAGTCGCCTGTCGCGGTGGGAGTCTACCTCTTCGGATACGAAGTGTTCCTTGGGCTCATCATCTTCGGAGCCCTCATGATACCTCTGGGGTAGAAGAGAAGGACGTTGTCCCGGTCGAGAAAGCTCCTCGTGGGCCTCATCGTCCTCGAGATGGTCCTCAACGCCGGCGCGGCCTGCGCGCTGCCCAGCGGAGGGACATGGCCCCCCGTCTTCCATCAGCAGAACGGCGACTGGTACGACAGCTTTGGGTACGACAGGAACAACTACGCCGGCGCCGACGGCTTCCTTCCCAACGTCGCCTACGAGAGCCTGGGCGCGTACAAGGAGAAGGCCTACTCAATAGGCCAGTCGTTCCTGGCTAACTACCCGGACAGGGTTCAGAGGGCCGAGGCACTCATGAAGTTCGAGCAGACTTGGACCATCTACGGGTCGGACTCCGACAACATCGTCATCGATGGAGTGCATCAGGAGGACTTCGCCTGGAACGGGGATGAAATGGCCCACATGTTCAACCAGACCTCCGGCCAGGTGGCGATCGGAGACTGCGAAGACATGAGCTTCCTGGGCGCCACTCTCTTCATCGCGGCAGGCTTCGACGTGACCATGGTCTCGCCGTCCGGGCACGTCGCATTCATGATATGGCTTCCCGAGTACCCCAACGCCAACGTCTACTGGGATCTGGGAGACGGAAGAGGCCAGGGGTGGATATGGGTGGAGATGACGGGCAAGGACAATCCTCTGGGCTGGACGCCGGACGACTTCACCGACGGTAACTTCGACATCTATCCGATCAGCGCCTCCTTCGTCTCCTCCGTCAGCCTCTCCCCGGAGAACCCGATGGCGGCCGACGACGTGACGGTGAGCCTCACCCTCACTGTTGACGCGGGGAACCTCACCCAGGTCCTCCTCTACTACTCCGTCAACAGCGGCCCCTACTCTTCTGTGAACATGACGCTCATGGGGACGACGTACCAGGCGACCATCCCGAAGCAGGTGGACGGCACGAACGTCGCCTACTACTTCTCCGCCATGGACGCTCAGGGGAACGTCACGGAGTCGAGCGGGTACTCCTACAAGGTGGGACTAGCGAACTTGATATCGGACTCCGACTTGCAGCTTGTCCTGGTCGTGGTGGCTGTCGTGCTCGTGGCGCTCTTCCTCCTATCGAGGAGGAGGACCTCTTCGAACTGGGGCTATCGTTACTGAGCGGAGAAGGCGTGGACTCGCCGACTATCCAGACTAGCGCTTCAGGAGGCGCGACAGGCCATAGAAGACCAGCCCTATGGGCGCTCCCAGGGCCGTCCAGATCGCGAGGTTGCCGATCGCGGCACCGATAGCGACGCCGACCCCGATGCCAATCGCCAGGCAGAAACTGAGATTGCGGTCTTCGCCCATTTGGTTCCGTTCAGTCGAAGACGGCCTATAAGCGTGCCTTAGGATTCCGCGCGCCCTTCTCCGAGACGTAGGCGATTACAGGGAAGTGGAGGCGGCTACCGGACAGGTCGTGCCGGACCTGGTCGGAGAGTTCATTTGGAAGCCCCTCTTCCACATGACAAAGGTGCCCAGGCAACCACTCCTCGCGTCGTAAGTCGTCCTGATCACCCTAACCTCGCATCGGGCTTCCCGTCCCAGCCCATTTCGCCTTTCCACAGAACCTCCGGGCAACCGTTTATCTGGGTCAGGTGCCCCTACTGAAGTGTTGCAGTTTCCGTCTTGGAAGAGCTGGAGTTCGCGGCTGAAGACGGCAACCTGTGACCGCCCTTTGCTTGTTCTGCTCCTTGCTGGCTACACCGTCATCATCTCCATAGTCCAAATACTGCGTTATGAGACGTTCGTTGACGCTTGGGATTTCGCTGGCTACGCGCAGGCGGTCTGGTCGGCCAGCCACGGCTCCCTGTTCCAGTATACCTTGGAGCCGTTCTTCTCCAAGGCGTTCCCCGCGGTGCTGAGTTCCTCTTTCCTTGCCACCCATTTCAGCCCGATCTTGGGTCTCTTCGTCCCGTTCGTCGCGCTGGCACCTAGCCCTGGGACGCTGCTGGTCCTCCAAGCCTCCTGGTGCGCTGCATCGGGTTTCTTCATCTACAAGATAGCGAGGCTGCACTTCGACTATCACTACAGCCTCGCGATCGCCGCCATCTACCTCGTCAATCCAGTGGTACTTGACTCGCAGTTCTCAGGGCTCTTCCACACGGAAACATTCGCTTTCCTCTCGTCTACCCTCGCGATGTACGGCCTCCTTTCGGGGAGGCACCGATTGCTGTGGGCCGGCATCGCGCTCACGCTGGCCACGATCGAAGTTGCTCCTTTTGTGGTCATTCCAATCCTGGTCGTATACTATGTCAGAGACAGGAGCCGCTGGAAGTCGACTCTGATTTCGCTCGTCGCAGTTCTCGGGTACCTCTTCCTCGCCGATTTCGTCCGTGGATGGTTGGGATTGGACACTTCTCTGACGTCTGTCTCCTATGCCATCAACTCCTCGAACTGGAGAGTGCTAGGGGCGGCGTTCCCGATCGACATCCCGTTTGCCATCGTGTCCCACCCCGGCAACGTCGCTCCAGCCCTGTCCTACGGTCTGTTATCGAAACTGGCTTGGATCGCCTCGCTGTTCGAACCCCTCCTCTTCGTTCCATTGCTTGACCCCCTCCTGCTCCTTCCGGCTCTGCCTTGGATGGCAGCTGCGCTGCTTTCGAACTATTCAGCCTACTATTCGGCGGTGGCAACGCAGACCGCCGCTTTCGTTTCGCCGTTCATTCTCGTCGCGGCAGTAATGGGGCTTTCGAAGCTCAACTCGAAGAGGGCGGTGGCTCTGACTCTCATGGCCTCGATCCTGTGCCTAGGTCTGTACGGCCCCTTCTCTGGTCAGGTCAACGCAGATGTGAAGGTGACTCAACATGACATCGCCGAGGCGAGCGTCCTGAACATGATACCTTCGGGTGCTTCCGTTCTGACCACCAGTGAGATCTCGCCGCATCTGGCAATGAGGGCACAGATCTACCAGGTCCCGCCATTGATTCGACCCGTATACGCTAACGTCTCCCAAGAACTCCTCACCAGGGCGCACCAGTTGGGAGTCGAGTTCGTCATCTCGGATCTCTTCCCATCCTCCTACTCGGCGAGCCTGACGGAGAGGAAACAGCTCGCCAGCGGTTTCAACTACACCGGCTATGGACTCTACATCTTCGACGACGGAGTAATTGTCTACAAGCTGGGCTGGAGGAGCCAGCCGATTCTAGACAAGACTCAGGAGACGTTCGGTCCGCGGCAACTCAGCCTGCTTAAGGGGTCATCCATAGTGGGGAACGCGCTCCAAGTGAACTCGAGCAATGGCGGCTGGTTCGGACCTTATGTCGTGCTCCCACCCGGGAACTACCAGGCGACTTTCAACCTTGTCGTGAATTCTGGCACAATCAGACTTGATGTGGCCTCTGGTGTGGGGAGCAACGTCCTATCGAGCGTGGTCGCAAGCCGTTCGGGCTCGTACCAGCTGAATTTCACCCTGGCCGGCCTGACGGACGATCTTGAATTCAGGGGGCTCGATCCAAGCCCAACTGCATCTATTGAGCTGCTGAACATCACGGTTGCGACGGGATAGAGACTCGCTCAACGTCTTCAGGGCAAGTCGAGACAAAAGAAGCGAAACCACAGTCATGGCTCCACTAGGCTTCTCTTTTCGAAGAGACGCGCCAACTCCATAGGAAAAGGAGCGCCACCATCACAGCTCCAATCACGACTGAGGGGAGCGCTAGCTCCCCGACGCATGGGCCGGAACCAAAGATGATGGGAATCGGCCCGATGAAGACGGCGCCCTCCCACCGATGCCCCACCCTGACCGAGGGACCCCAAGAGGACCAGAGCGAAGCCTCAGAGGATGAGAATGGTTCTGAGGCGACGAGGTCGACCACAGTTTCGGAACGCACGTCCGTCGATGAACGCGTTTGACAGGGTCAATCGGCGACACCATGAAGAGACCTCCTTTGAGAGCAAAAGCTTAACAGCGCCCGGGTGATTTCGGTATTCCAGCTGCGAAGTGGCGGAGGGTTCAGGGCCCCGAGGTGAGCTTCGTTTAGAGTGGCGATACTGAGCGATCATGGTTTCGGACCGGGTGGGGGCATGGAGAACGCCGTCAACCTGTACGCCAAGGTCAACCAGGAGCACCTCAAGAATCAGGCCTTCAAGGTCACCGTGCCATCGACGATCCCCGGAGATGGCCTCTTCAAGGTCCTGGAAAGGCTTCCCGTCGTGTGGGAGCTTCACGGCTCTGGCTTCTCCAGATTCATCCTGGAGATCAAGGAAGGCCTCGGAGCGGAGCTCATTCATGCGAACATCCTGGAGCCGCGCAACGCGTACCTGCTCGCAAACCAGGCCAGGAGGCTCGGAATAGGCCTCGTCCTCACCATCCATAGCCCGGTCTACCTCTGTCCAATCTCCTACGGAGTAATGCTTCCGGAGATGTCCCCCTGCACGATGCCCTCTCTGAAGAGGCACTGCATGAAGTGCATGGTCTCCCTCCAGAAACTTGAAGGCGAGAGCAGCTTGCCTTCCGTCAGATCGAACTTGGAACTGCCCTACTGGTCGTTTGGATTTGGGCGTCTTATGCGGGAGGGAGAGGTGATTTCGCCTTCGAAGTACTTTGCGCGACAGCTGCGCAGCAAGCTGGGGGTTCGTGTCCACGCCATCCCCAACCCCCTTGATGAAGCGATGCTGCAGCAGAGGCCTGCCCACTCGGGGGACGGCAGCGTCGTGTTCATCGGCAGGCTGACCTACGAGAAGGGCATTCGTTATCTGCCCATTCTCGCCGCCGGGGAGAGGGATGTCGAATTCCATGTAATAGGGACCGGGAGAAGGCGGACGGTCCTAGAAGGGACCGGATTGGCAAACCTCGTGCTGCATGGGTTCGTCACCGAGGAGGAGAAGAGCGAGCTGATTTCGAGGGCCTCGGTCGTGATCGTCCCCAGCGTCTGGTGCGAGCAGGGTCCCTACACGGCCGCGGAAGCCTTCTGCTTCGGCAAACCCGTCGTGGCCTTCGACCTGGGCGGGCAGAAGGAACTGGTGGAGGAATCCGGCGGGGGTTTGCTGGCGAAGCCCTTCGACATCGATGACTTCGCTGGGAAGATTCGTCAGATCCTGAGAGACGAGTCCGGAGCACAGGAGATGGGACGGAGGGGGAGGAAGTGGGTGGAGGCCAACCTGAATCCAAGCCTCTTCGCCCGAAGGCTGCGAGAGGTCTACGAACTGGCCATGGCTTGACGCCCTCCGGTCGCGCGCAGCGCTGAGTGTTGTCGTGGCCCCCCGGAGTTCCAGGCCCTTCGCCACTCGTCTGCCGAAGTCGGGGACAGCCTTGCTCAGGTTGCCAGCCATGCGCCGCTGGACCCCCCTCCGCCATCGCGAGCGGATCGACGACGTTGTCGACCCGATGGTCCCGTCGCGCCTTTCCCGGCTGGCGGCGGCGTTCGCCGGCCGGCCTGAAGGCGTGCGCAATGTCGGGGAGGGTTGCGTCTCGGCCATACGCGGGTTCCAAAGATAATAAGGCGGTCATGCCCAGATGAATGCCTATGCCCGAGCCAGTGATCGTGGCTGAAGACCTGGTCAAGGTCTACGCAGAAGGGAACGTCAGGGCTGTGGACGGGTTGAACCTGAGGATAGGCGAGGGGGAGATCTACGCCCTTATTGGGGCCAACGGGTCGGGGAAGACGACGACGATCAACCTCCTGACGGGCTGCCTCTTCCCCACGTCCGGCAGGATAGAGGTCCTTGGCCGGAGGATCCCAGAAGGGCGCCGGGCGGTCGCGGCCGAGATGGGGGTGGCGCCGCAGGAGTACGCCCTCTACAACGACCTGACAGTGGAGCAGAACATCTGGTTCTTCGCCAGGCTGTACGAGATGAAGAGGAGGGAGTTCGAGGAGAGGCTGGGGGAGCTGCTCCCCATCCTGAAGCTCGGCGACAAGAGGGGAACGGCCGTCTACAACCTCTCCGGCGGGATGAAAAGGAGGGTCAGCATAGCCTGCGCCCTCGTCCACAGGCCCCGCCTCATCTTCCTGGACGAGGCGACGGTGGGGATCGACCCCGTCCTGAGGGCGTTCTTCTGGGAGTACTTCCGGTCGCTGGCAGCTTCGGGGCTCACGATAGTCCTGACGTCCCATGTGATGGACGAGGCGGAGAGGGCGGACAGGATCGGGCTGATGCGGGCGGGGAGGCTCATCGAGGAGGGGAGCCCGAGGGAGATCAGGGAGAGGGAGGAGGCCGCCTCGATCGAAGAGGTGTTCCTGAAGCTCAGCGGGAGGGAGACCGCAGATGAGTGAAGCTAAGACCAGGAGCTTCTCCACGGCCAGGGTCGCCGCGGTGGCCTGGCGGGTGCTGAAGCAGGTGTCTCGGGACAGGAGAACCCTCGGGATGATGATAGCGATGCCCGCCGTGATAATGCTGATCTTCGGCCTCGCCCTCGGCGGGACGGTGACGAACGTTCCGATCGTCGTGGACAACCAGGACGCCGGCTACAGCGCCGGGGCCGGGAACGCGACGTTCTCCCTGCACTCCGGCCAGTCCATCTTGACGTCACTGCAGGGGGACGACAGGGTCCGGGTCACCACGGGGAGCTTCGGCGCGGGAAGAGGAGGGGTGGACAACGGCTCGTACTACGCCACGATATGCATCCCCGCGAACTTCTCGCAGACGCTCTTCCTCGTCAGCAAGGGCCAGAGCCTCAACGCCTCGATCGAGGTCTACGCCGACGGGACCCAGCCGACGATAAGGGCGAGCGTCCTCGGGGCGCTCCAGGGCGCGATGCAGGGAGCCCTCGGCGGGAGAGGGATAGCCCTGGACGAGAGCTTCGCCTTTGGCGGCGTCCAGTATTCGGGGCTGGACGTCAGCATCCCCACCGTGATGGCCTTCGTGCTTACCTTCCTCGTTCTCCTAATCTCTCTGATAATCGTCGCAAGGGAGACGACGTCGGGGATCCTCCCCAGGCTCTACACGACCCCCCTCTCGGCCGTCGAAAGGCTCGTGGGGTACTCGGCAGCTCTCCTCCTCATGGGGATAATGATGGTCGCAGTCATACTGGTGATCGGCGTGGGCATCTTCGGGGCGGCCGTCAGGGGGAGCTTCGTGCTCCTCTTCTTCGCGGCGGTCCTGTACGCGCTCGCCCACATCTTCATGGCCGTCTTCCTGTCCAACTTCGCGAGGAACGAGCTCCAGGCGGTGCAGATGGCGCCCCTGATCGCTCTTCCCTCCATGGCGCTCAGCGGGATGCTCGTGCCCGTCACCACCTTCCCTGACTGGGTGCAAGCCGTGGCGAAGTTCATACCGATGTACTACGGGAACAGGCTGTTCCAGGGGATAATGCTGAAGGGGTACGGGGTCTCGGACCTAGCCCCCGAATTCGCCATCATAGGGGGGATGGCCCTCCTCTTCCTCGTCCTGGCGGCCATGACGGTCAAGGACAGGATAACGGCCTGACCAGCTTCCTCTCCTCCTCAAGGAGAGCGAGAGAGATTCGTTCCTCCGCCCGAGTGATCACCTACTACCGGCTCGCCAGGGGTAAGATCGTCGAAGACGAGCCCATCTCCGCGCCCGACCTGACCCAGATGCTGGCCAGCATGATGCCCGCACAGCCGCACTCCTGAGCTTCCTCCATAGGAAGACGCCCGCAGCCGGCCCCTCGAAGTCCGACTCTGCGTCGTAACCTTCTCTCTTGCTTCCCGGTTCCCCAGGGGGCGCTCCGAGAACTGCAGCCCCCCTCGCAATCCTCTGAGACCCCTCCTTCCCCGATCCTCAGGCTTCAGCAGCTGGGAGCCGACCGCTGGTCTCTGTGAGGCATGTGGTTTGGCGCGCAGGTCACATCATAGGCGACCACGGAAGACACCCCGGTCAGCAACGGGGTGAGACCTGGGGAAGCCCTCAAGCGCTCCCGCTGGGGCCGGCATGAATGAAAAAAGACCTGCGACGTAACTCCTAGTTGTAGAAGACTGGGACAGTCGCGTTGCCCTTCAACGCGAAAATGAAGGTGTTGGTCGCGGCATTGATGAAGACGCCGTAGTAGTTGTTGATGACCGTGTTTCCAACGATGAAGGTGTTGGTTATGATCGGTTCAGGAGTCTCGCCTGGGAAGGCCTCTGCGACGACCATTATGCCCGTCGGAAGGACTGGTTCAGTCGGAGCGGGTCCCTCGTAGCCGTTGTAGTCCAAGGTATTGAGCATGATGACCGTCCCCTTGACCACGTCGCCGGGGGCGTTGCTGTGCACAACTATTCCGGGGATCAGGGCTCCCTGGACGAAGTTGCCGATGACCACGTTGTCGACGGCCTTCGAGAAGGGTGTGTCGGTGGCCACCACGATGCCGCCGACGGCCGGGCCGTAGGTTGAGACGGTGGAGTAAGTCGCGCCGAGGACGGTGTTGCCCTTGACCAAGTTGCCGATCACGCCCGCGCTATTGTAGCTGGCGACGACGATGCCGCATCCGAAGAGGTTGTATTCGATGAGGTTGCCCGTGACCAGGTTCCCCTTTCCTGGGAGCGAGGCTCCCGGATTCGGTGCGCCTGGGTTGAAGGCTCCGTCATCGGCGACTCCGATGCCGCCGTCGGCCGCGTTGTGGGACACGGTGTTGTCCTTGACCACGGAGAAGCTGGTGCCGACCAGCTCAATGGCCTTGTTCTCGGTGACCGTGTCATGGGGTGCGACGCCGTTTCCGGCCACAGTGTTGTCCTTGATCACGATGCCAGTGGTGTCCTGCACGAATATCCCGTGATCGTTGGCTCCGGTTATGGTGGCCCCCTTGATTGTGACGCCCGTCACGCCTGGGCCGACATATACGCCGACGTCACAGGTCGTGGCATCTATGGTCCCGGTAATCACCTGACCGGAGGTCGCTACGACCTTCGCCGTGAGACCTGAAGCCCCCGCCGCGGCGCAACCCGGCAGCGCGTAGGAGACGTTGGCTGCTCCGGGTAGAACTGCGAGCAGGAAGGCTGCTATCAGAGAGATCATGATTATTCGTCTGTTCGACCGCTGATTCATTGCGGCCTTTCCTCTGGCTGGGCTATATATCCGGTTATGAATAATCATGGACGGCCTCTCGTCTTCCCCCAGGGCGATGTGGTGGAGTGTCAGCTGGTACCCATTGACATAGTCGGGACCGGCCACCGTTAGAGCCTCCGCCATGACCTTCCTCGCCTCTGCCTCCCTCCCCGCGAAGGCCAGGACGGTGGCGCGCCGGAACCTGCACCAGACTGGCGATGACTAGTGGTCTGCGTAGTAATCCGCGTTCTGGTCGAGGTCGAGGCTTCCCTTGCGGTTTGCCAGCTGCCAGCGGATCCTCGTCAGGAGGTTCGGGTGAAGGCGTGTGAGTCCATGAAGGGCCCACTGTGTCATGACGAAACAGCGCGTGTCCTTAAGGGCGACGACCTCGGGCGGATAGACCCAGCCGCCGAGGAGGACCGGGCCACCGAAGAAGTCCCCCTTGCCAAGCTCGGAGATAGGCCGACCTCCCCTCCTCAGCTCGACCTTTCCGTCCAATATGATGTAGAAGGCCACATTCCGGTCATCTTGCGATGCCAACGTCTCCCTTGCCTTGAACCTCTTCTCCTCGCCCAGCCTGACGACGATCCTGAGCTCGGGCCTCTTGAAACCCGCGAACAAGACCACGGCGCCGAGGTCCTTAACAAGGCCTTCCGGTTGGGCCCTATCCATCACCAGCCGGCACGACGTATGAGCATTTGAGGTTTCCCCGGACTCCCTGAAGCCGGACGGGCCGCCCACGGTCTCCCACTGGAGTGACTCCATGTGACCTACTGAGGCCGTGCGCGGTCCGAAGGTGAGCTCGTGTTCCTACTTCTTCATTATGAAGCACAGCTTGTAGTAAGGAGGAAGCACCCTTGTCTGAACGCCCGAAAAGGCGGGGGCGGTGGCAAGCAGGCCTGCGGCGTCGTGATGATGAGGTTCCGTGCCCGCGATGTGCATGTCGAACGGGTGCGCATGGTTCCCTGCGGCCACGCTCACCGCTCCCGCGGCGTTGGGGTCCCGGACGGGAAACACTCTCACGGACGCCGTCAGGGAGGGCCCGATGATCGGCATGACGTGCTCCCCGAGGGCCCTGTACCGCAGATATGCGCTCGGATCGACCTCGCCTGCGTCCGCCTGCGAGAAGGAGCTCACCGCGCGGGCGTTGTGGGCGTGAGAGCTCTCATCGGCGGTGGTCCCGGTTATGGCCGGCGCCGAGACAGTGCCCGCGGGGGTGTAGTCAGCGGAACCGCCCGTCCCGCCCGCTTCCTCCCCATCGGAAACGGACAGGATGAACCTGTCGCGCAGGTCGGGCGTGCCGTTCGTGCCGTCGCAGAGCGCCCAGCCCTCCGGGATGTCGGCGCGTGGGCCGGACCACATCACGATTATCCCCGGGACCACTGGGCCGGCGGGACCTGGGAGCCCCTGGGCGCCCTGTGGGCCTTGGGGCCCCGGCGAACCATTATTCCCCTGGGGACCCTGGGGGCCTGGCGCACCATCTCTACCCGATGGGCCCTGAGGGCCTGATGCTCCGTCTTTGCCATTCATGCCCGGTGGGCCCTGGGGTCCCGGTGGACCGTCCATGCCTGGCGGGCCCTGAGGGCCTGGCAAGCCATCCACGCCCGGCGGACCCTGGGGCCCTGGCGCTCCGTCTTTGCCATCGTTCCCGGGCGGACCCTGCGGTCCGACTTCGCCCTGTGGCCCAGGCGGGCCGGGAGGCCCTTGAAACAGCTCAGCCATGGGGGCGCCGCATTTCGGGCAGATCCTCGCCCCGATGGGCGTAGTCGCTCCGCAGTTCCAGCACAGAGGCATTACAAGCGAACATGGGAAAGTCGTTATAAAAGCGTTGGCTGCGCCTCTTCGGAGGTCGACTCCGTATCAGAATCGTTTCAACCAGGTGGAGACCGTATCGAAATCGTGTCACCGAACCGCTATAGCCTTACTCCCTGCATACCTTCGCTGTGAATCAAGAGAAATGACGTCCAACAGAAGGGCCGCTGGGATCGTCGGGGTGCTGTTCATCGTGGCGACGGCCGCGAGCTTGATGAGCGCGCCGTTCCTGGGACCCGTCAACTCCTCAGATTACCTTGTCAGCGTCTCGGCAAACCGGGGCCAGGTGGCAACGGCGGTGCTCCTTTCTTTCATCGCCGCGGCCTCATCTGCCGGCATCGCGATTTCGCTCTATCCGACGCTCAGGGAGCATCACGAAAGCCTCGCGCTTGGAGCGGTCGGTTTCAGGCTAATCGAGGCCGTCTTCCTCATCGGCAGCGCCATGTGCCTTCTCGTTCTCATAACGTTGAGCCAGGAGTTCGTCAAAGCAGGGGCTCCGGCTTCGTCTTACTTTCAGACCATGGGCGTGCTGGTCCAGGCAGGTTTCAGCTGGACGGGCAACGTAGGGTCGCTGCTGGCCTTCTGCCTGGGTGCGCTGATGTACTACTACATCTTCTACCGGACAGGGCTCGTCCCCCGATGGTTGTCGGCCTGGGGCCTTGTCGGAGCCACGATGTGCATGGCGGCGGGACTTCTGGTCATGTTCGGTCTAATTGGCCCCATGTCGACCACTCAGGTGGTCCTCGCCCTCCCGATAGCCGTCCAGGAGATGGTCCTTGCCGTATGGCTCATGGCCAAGGGGTTCCGTTCGCCTGCGATCGCGTCGGGGAGGAGCATCTGAGACGTGTCATCTGACGGCTTCCTCGGACGGCTCCAGCGTGCTGCTGGGAGCGACGCCCGCCCGTAGTCGATGAAGACGAACTGTGGCGGCGGGCCCGAGCCTTTGCCCGCAACATCAAATAGATGCCCAATCGAATGGGCATCAGGCCAGCGAAAGCTGGCTGGGCTTGAACATCCTTGAGGAGCACCATGAGGGCGATCATCTGCACGAGATATGGGTCACCGGACGTTCTCAAGCTCGAAAAGGTGGAGAAACCCACCCCCAAGGATGACGAGGTGCTGATAAGGGTCCGTGCGACCACGGTCGCAAGAGGGGACTGCGAGCTGCGAGGCCTCGAGTTTCCTCTATCATTGAAGCTCCTCGTGCGAACGGCATTTGGTTTCAGGGGGCCGAGAAGGAAGATACTCGGCCAGGAGCTGGCTGGCGAGGTCGAGTCGACAGGAAGAGACGTGAGACAGTTCAAGGAGGGCGACCGGGTCTTCGCCTTCACCGGTCTTCATCTCGGCGGCTACGCTGAATACGACTGCCTCCCCGAGACAGGGCTCATCGCCACGATGCCTGCCAACATGACGTATGAGGAAGCGGCAGCCGTCCCGGTCGGAGGACTTCATGCGTGGCACTTCCTTTCTAGAGGGGGCATCCATGGCGGACAGGAGGTGGTGATCGTCGGTGCGGGGGGAAGCATAGGGACCTTCGCGGTTCAGATCGCCAAGTCGCTGGGGGCGGAGGTGACCGGCGTGGACAGCACCAGGAAACTGGACGTTGTGCGCTCGCTGGGCGCGGACCACGTCTTCGACTACACAAAGGAGGACTTCACCAGGAGCGGGAAGAAGTACGATGCCATCTTTGACGCTGTGGGGAAGAGCTCGTTCTCACGGTGCATGGGGTCCCTGAAGGAGGATGGACTCTACCTCCTGGGTAACCCTGGGCTGGCAGACCGGGTTCGGGGGAGATGGGCCTCAGGGAGAAGCAGGAAGAAGGTGATGGCCGGGATGACATCATATCGCACTGCGGATCTGGTCTCCCTCAGAGAGCTTATCGAAGCGGGCAAGGTGAAATCGGCCATAGACAGACGCTACGCGTTGGAGCAGATACCTGAAGCGCACAGGTATGTCGATACGGGGCAGAAGACAGGAAATGTGGTCGTGACCGTGGAGTAGGGAACCTGATTCCCCTCTCCGAGCTTGCGTGACTGATGGCAGACGGAAGACGTCAGCCCATCATCACAGGCCCACGTCCGCGTCTGGACCCAAGGGTGCGCGAACCGCTCCATTTGCTAGGGTGGCTGCCCAACGGAGGCCTAGAATCAGAAACCGGCGAACACCTTGAAGTGATGAGCGTACAGGAGAAGGGTCGGCTTGTCCCGACCTCTCCTCGGAAAGCCGATGCCAGTGCGAATACTCCTCCAGCCTGCCCTGGGCCGCCTGGATCGCGGGCTCGTCTCCTCCCGGACCCCGAAGCGCATAGGCCACGACGACGGCCAACAGCGCTCCGGCGATCGGACCCACGACGTAGATCCAGTAGTTGGAGAAGTTCAGGAGCAGGATGTCCGGCCCAAAGGACCGGGCAGGGTTCATCGATGCGCCGCTTATCGGGCTCCCCCATAGGCCCGCGAGGGCGACGTATCCACCCACGGCCAGGGCGGACAGTGAACCCACGTTCTGCGCCCTGGATGCCGTCCCGAGGATCGTGCTCACGAGCCCCAGCGTCAGCACGATCTCCATCATCATCGCTTGGGCGCCCGAGATCCCCGGCCCTGGCTCGGTCGCCCCCAGCATCCCCGCGTTGCCGAACATCAGCCAAAGGAACAGGCATGCTATGGTCGCGCCGAAAAGCTGGGCGGCGATGTACCCCGGAACCCTCTTCCACGGAAAGTCGCCTCGCGCTGCGAAGCCGATGCTGACGGCCGGGTTGAGGTGAGCGCCGGAGACCGCACCCATGAATAGGATTATCGCCATCACCATGAGGCCTGGCGCGACGACGGCCGCGACGCGTCCGACCGCCCCCTGGCTCACCGAGTTCACGGCATCCGCCCCTGCGGCCACAACGACGAGCAGGAATGTACCGAAGAACTCGCCGAACAGCCTCCGCAGTTCGATCCGGAGAGCATGGGACCGTTTTGCCATGTGTGTTCCTGCATTCACGTCGACGCCTGAAGTATTTGAACAGGACGCATCATCGAGGTGCCGGCCGGGGGACGCCATCGCCCACTATGGCCTAGAACGACAGTTCAATTACACGACCCCTGAATCCAACAGGTTCCTCTGGAACTGCTCCGACCTTCGCTGCTACCGGGCTTCCCTCCTCTGTCATTGACGGCGGCCGCACGCTTTCCTTGCTCTGGAGGCCACTCGACCAAGGCCAGGTCTGCCTTGCCCCTGCCCTCCACGAGAGAGGTGCTCAGATCGCTCAAGCTACAGGTCGGGCAGGCTCAAGGACCAGAGCGAATCCGCTCGAAGGAACCAAGGTTCCTCCAATCGGTCTCCAGCACCCTCAAGCCCACCTCCTGAGGCCAGACATAATGGGCCGAGCCTAGCTTCTGCAAACGGTTTTATCTTCGGGTGAACTCGAACTTGCATGGGACAAGGGTTGTCAGAGGGGCAGCGCAGATTGGCTGCGATCATGTTCACAGACATGGTGGGCTACACGGCCCTCGGGCAGAGGGACGAAGCCCTGTCTCTTGCCTTGGTCGAAGAACAGCGGAATCTTATCAGACCCATCCTCAAGAGACACGATGGAAGGGAGGTCAAGACGATGGGCGACGCCTTCCTTGTGGAGTTCCCGAACGCCATTGACTCCGTGAGATGCGCATACGACATTCAGAGGGCCATAAGGGAGTTCAACCTCTCACTCGCTTCAGATAAGAGAATCCATCTCAGGGTGGGAATCCACCTTGGGGAAGTCGTGGAATCACAAGGGGACATCTCGGGTGATGCCGTCAACGTCGCATCGAGAATAGAGCCTCTGGCCGAAGACGGGGGAGTGTGTCTGTCTCGCCAGGTCTACGACCAGGTGGCGAACAAGACCGAGCTGCAGATTGCGAGCCTAGGGGAGAGGCGTCTGAAGAATGTAAGCGCACCCCTCGAAGTCTACAGGATGGTGATGCCGTGGGAGCAACCACCGCAGGTCTCCAGGGAGGGGACCGACCTTCCGCGTGACCGAGTAGCCATACTTCCTCTCAGGAACATGAGCCCGGACCCTAACGACGAATTCTTCGCGGAAGGGATGACGGAAGAGATCATCTCAACGGTCTCCGGAATCAGCGGCCTAAAGGTGATCTCAAGGACCTCCGTAATGGGATACAAGGGAACGACCAAGAGGATCGGAGAGATCGGAAGAGAGCTGAAGGCGGGGTCGGTGCTCGAAGGGAGCTTCCGAAAGGCGGGGAACAGGATCAGGGTTACCGCCCAGCTCATCGACGTGGCCGGCGACGAGCATCTCTGGGCTCAGAGCTACGACAGAAACCTGGATGACGTCTTCGAGGTCCAAAGCGACATCGCGAGACAGGTGGCGGATGCACTTCGTGTCAAGATTCTCCTGCCGGAGATGCAACGGATTGAGAGGAAGCCGACGGAGAACACCAAGGCCTACACCCTCTACTTGAAGGGGAGGTATCTCTGGAGTAGGAGAGGATTCGACGACCTCAAGAAGGCCTCCGATCTCTTCGAAGAGGCCACAAAGGAGGACCCCGCCTTCGCCCTGGGGTACGTTGGACAGGCGGACTGCGCAGCATTGCTTCGCAACAACTGGAACCTCGACCCCGAAGTGAACCTGACGAAGGCAAAGGCGATGGTTGCGAAGGCCCTGGACCTCGATCCCTCCTTGGCCGAAGCACACACCACGAAGGGATTCCTGCTGAGATCGGAGTACAAGCTCCGCGAGGCGGAGGAGGAGTATAGGAAGGCTATCGAGCTTAAGCCAAGCTACGCCACCGCCCACCAGTGGTACTACTGGGTCCTGCGGTCCGAGCTGAGATGGGACGAAGCCCAGAGGGAGATAGAGAAGGCGGTGGAACTGGACCCATTGTCACCGGTGATCAACTTGAACCACGGGAACCTGTACTTCTCCAAGAGAGAGTTTGCGAAGTCGCTCGAACAGTACAGGAGGGCCCTCGAATTGGGGTTCGAAAGCGCTCACGGAGATATGGCTGGCGCCTATGGCATGATGAAGGAGTTTGGAGAGATGAGACGCGAGATGGAGGCTGGCGTGGCGTATCTTCAGAACATGTATCCCTCGATGAGGACCGCGGCCGAGGCGTACAGCGCCTACTTCGAAGGCGACAAGCATAGGGTCAGAGAGCTTCTGCCTGAAGTAGAGGCCCACCTTGGCCAAACCCCACTTGCCCACTGTAACATTGCCGATTTCCATTTCTACCTCGGCGAAGTCGACAAGGGGTTCGAGTGGCTGGAGAAGTCCTATTCTATTCGAGAAGAATCCCTCTTGGACATCAAATGGGACTGGGACCTTGATGGCGTTCGCAACGACCCCAGGTATCTTGACCTCCTGAAGAGGCTTGGACTGGACTAGGGACTTCCGCCGGACTGGAGCTGCCGGTGAGCCGTGCGAATTCCTCGGCAAAGAGGCGCCTGGGTGGGCGGAATACTTAGGTGGCGGCCATGCGCATGGACCCAGGTTCCCAATTCCGACCGAGGCACCGTAGCCTCCCCGCGGGCGACCCAGGGCATGGCGTTCCAGGAGGTGACGACGGCAACCTTTCCGACCATGCTCCCATCGGCGTCGTAGGCGAGGCGCGCCGAGGCGGCTGGGAACGGAATGCGTCGCTACGCGAAGACCCTCTTGACGCCCGAGATGGAGTCGAAATCGGCGTCGTTGGAGTATATCTCGCTCAGCTCCAAGCGTCTCATCTGGGCCGCTATCACCAGGTCGTCCCACATCCTCCAACGTGCCGCGCCACTTGGGATGAGCCTCTGGGCCTCCACGAAGTCGAGGAAGACGGTCTCGACCTTCGCCAGGCTTGGCAGCGACTGCAGGAAGGCCAGAAACCGGGGGATGGCCTCCGGCCTCTTCCTCCACCTGAGATACGCGCAGGCCTGCGACACGACCAACGTCGAGGTGACTGCCCGCTCGCCCCCTTCGATCCTCGTAAGTATCCCGCTCGCTTTGTCACCGTAGACGGGGTCGGCGGCCATATGGTAGACGAAGACGTTGGAGTCGACGAACCTCAAGACGCGTCCTTCCCCAGGGCCGACTCGACATCTTCCAGCTTGACCTTCCCGTGGCCCGCGATCCCCCTGATCTGGGCTGCCGTCGTATGCTTCCTGGGCCTGATGACGAGCGAGCCGTCCTTCGCCGTCAGCTCAAGGCTTTCACCTTCGACCAGGCCCAGGTCCCTACGTAGCGTGGCAGGGATGGTGACCCTCCCCTTCTCGCGCAGCCTCACCTCCAATTTCCCACCTTAAATGGTACACAGGGATAGTGGGATATAAGAATTCCCACCCCCACTGCCTGACCCTCGACGACTTTGTCTCAAGCATAGCCTGTGGCAACGGCGTCCTCACGAGCCACACCTAAGACTCCCCGGACAGGCCCAAGAAGATCCTCTCCGGGCCCAGCGGTTCCTCCCTCCTCGACCTGAGCTACACGTACGACTACCCCAACAGGCTGAAGAAGTCATGGGGGGCCGCAGGGCTCCCTCGTATACCTACGACGGGGCGGGGGACATGATGAACCCCAGGCGGAGCCCAAATGCCAAGAACTGTCAATGGGCCCCTTGTACAGCGAACGCGGGATCGTCCGCGCGGTCCGTCGTCGTGAGCCTTGGGAGCGTCGAAGAGCTACCGTCCGATCGCCGTCAGGGGTTGCATTCCTCACGAATCATGGGGCCGGAGGCTCGCGCAGTAAAGCTGACCCCGTTCGACTCATATGGCGTGGGCCCTAGTGTGGACCCGCTGGGCCGAAGGCTTCGCTGTGCTCACCGAACTTATACTTATATATAAGTTGGGTGACAGAGACCTCATGAGCTCGCTCCCGCTTCACCTGCGCCTAAAGAAGAGGGCCCACAGGGATACCGCGATCGCCCAGGACCTTCTTGTGATGGCGATCTATGACGTATTCCCATCGTCCGTCATCCACGGAGGGACCGCGATCTGGCGATGCTACGGGGGGAACAGGTTCTCGGAGGACGTGGACGTGTACCTCTGGCCGCCCCCCGAAGACGAATCGCTGGGGGCCCTCAGCTCTGCGCTCCGGGCGAAGGGCTTCGAGGAGATGAAGCTCAAGCGCTCCCCCAACGCCCTCTACGCGAGGTTCTCCTACGGCGGGACCGAGGTGCGCCTCGAAGGCGTTTTCAAGGAGGTGCCGGGGTCAGTGGTGCGCTCCTTCGAGCTGACGGACGGGGCTCGCATCTCGGTCAGGACGCTCACCCCTGATGCCCTCCTAGTCGAGAAGGTCAGGGCCTACATGGGCCGAAGGAAGGTGAGGGACCTCTACGATGTGTTCTTCCTCCTGAGCCTCGCTGAACGCGGGAGAGGGGTCCGCGCCTCCCTGGGCGAGCTGTCGAAGGGATATGCGCCGCCCCCGGACGAGGGGTTGCTGAGGGCCCTGGTGATCTCGGGGAGCGTCCCCAGCGCCGACGACATGATGGAGGCGATAAGGACGTGGGCAGGAAGATCCACATAGACGCAGTCCGGGCTTTCGCCCGGGAAACGCCCGTCTTCCGGAGCAGGGACGTCGGGGTAGTCGTGGGGCGGCAGGGGTACGCCGACCTCCTCCTACACAACATGGCGAACCGAGGAGAGATCCATCGACTCATGCGGGGATGGTACTCGTCCCACGATGACCCCGTCCTCTCGGTCTTCTGCTTCAAGCCCGCGTACCTGGGCCTCCAGGAGGCGCTGAGCATGCGGAACCTCTGGGAGCAGGAGACCAACGTAGTGGTGCTCACCCCCGCCAAGGTCAGGGAGGGGCTCAGGAGCGTGGCGGGGAGCAACGTCGTGGTGAGGAGGCTTCCAGTCCACCACTTCTTCGGATACGACTTCATCCCGTATGGAGAGTGGCGGGTGCCGGTGTCGGACCCCGAGAAGACCCTGATCGACCTCGTCAGCCTCGGGGAGGTGGCCCATCCGGACATCCTCTCGGAGCTCCTAGGCGCCGTGGACGTCAAAAAGCTGCAAGGGTACCTGGCCGCCTATCCGCGCCGGACCCGTGACCTGGTGATGGAGCTGCTCTAGGAGGGCTTGGCGATGAGGTTGGGTCGCCCATGAATCGGAGCCAGCCCGAGGGCCGAATCCAGCGTGAGGCTAACAAGAGCCCCACAAATCGGTTCTCGGCAACCATTCAAGGTTGAAACGACCCGGTCTTGTTTGTGGATTAACCGCGAGTAGGTCAGCAGTTTCCAGAGGATCTCTGGCCATCATCCTAGGCGTTTCGATTCTGGTTTCCGGGGCGGTGTCTGCCCCTATGGCTTCCCAGATGGCTCTCGGGCCCAAGGGACCCAGGGCGACATGGGGGGACCTCGCCTTCGCTTGCCTTGTGATGCCAGCGCCGTGAGATGTGGAGGCCGCCATCCCTCCGTCAGGTGCGAGCCCGCGCGAAGATCGCCGGCACGGACGACGTCAGCGATCTCCCTCCGAGGAACAGGAGACATTCAAGATTGTGGCTCCTGAGGGGGAAAATCATATATGACTCACCGAGAATAGCCCGTATTGGTGGGCTTTGTGCGCAGGACCGTCAATTGGCTAGCGCTGGGTCTTCTGGTCATTCTGTGCGTCAGCACCCCGTACCTCGTTCGGCCGCCGATCGGGGCCGCCAGCCTGCAGGTCTTCTCGTCATATGACGCCGTGGTCCCAGGCTATCCCCTGGCCCTGGTCAGTGGGAGCGACGTCCCCGGCACCATATACACCATGACGAACGGACAGAGGCTTTGGCCGACCTACTCGAACCAGACCACGGTGGGTGGGTACAACGTCCACCCCGTCGCCGGGGTGCAGCTTACCTACGGCGACGTCCCGTCCGAGGTCTTCGCCCTCTACAATTCCAACGCCCAGACCTACGTGAACGTCGACTGGATGAACCAGTTCAAGACCAGCTCCGACTTTCGGATAGTCAAGATGGACGTCCAGGCCGACTCCCGCACCTTCATAGTCATAGGCAAGGCCTACGAGTTCCTCAGCTACTACATCGGCGCCGCGTACACCGTCGTCTACGACCCCGCGCACCCCAACTTCACGTTCTACATACACGTCGGGGGGGACTTCCTCAGCGAAGGGGACCTGGTGAACGACCTGAACATGCTCAGCGCCCACTTCGCCGCGGTGGTGGCGGCCAAGGAACAGCATCCCTGGTTCAACGCGACCTTCGCCGACGGGACGACCAGCGGCCCGTTGAACGCCGCCGTGAAGCTCAGCGGAGGGAACTGGACGCCCAACACCGCCGTGAACATAATCTCAGCGTGCACCACCCCATGGAACGTGACGATACCCGCCAGCCAGGTGGACTCGTCGGGGAGATGGTCGACGACCACCACCACCGTCGCGCAGCTGGACCCTGGCACCTACACCATCACGGCCACTCAGGGAGCCCTGCAGGTGATCGTCCATCTGACCATTGCAGCCTCCTCCGGAACGACCACCACCACTACGACGGCGAAGCCCGACGGCTACTGGGTCGTGACCAGGACACAGGGCAACGTCCTGGTCCAGCGCGGAGGGAACCCACCCTGGATACCGGTGACTGAGGCAACGCAGCTCAATGAGGGGGACGTGATAAAGGCGGAGGGGCCGGGCGGGGTGAGCTCTCACTCGATCGCCGTGGCCTACGTGTCGTACCAGACGTGGGAGGATTACAAGAAGAACCCCATAGGTATCTGGGGTCTCAACAGGCAGGGCCTGGTTGGGATGGTGGTCGCGGATGGCGAGGTCATATTGATGGGCACAAACAAGGCGGGCAACCTCGGCCTCAAGGTCGGCATGGACTCGACCACTGGCGGATGCCTCTTCTATTTCAGCTCCGGGTCGCTCTCGATTGACGCCGACAACGTGCTCCTGGAGTCGGCCAGGATATTGGACAAGGGCACGGAGTACGAGGTGGTGGGAGATGTGAACGGAACCACCGTGTACACTCTCAACGGCACCGTCCTGCTCTCGGACCTGAACGGAACCCAGGCGGTCACCATTGGCGCCAATCAGAAGGCCACGGTCAGCGCCAGCGGCTCGATCACCGGGGCCTCCAGCTTCAACCCGTCCTCTGTGGACAGATGGTGGGAGGACGCCCTGCCGCAACAGCCTTCAACGACTACGACGACCACGACATCCGCAAGCGCCACCACATCGACCATGACCACGACCTCGGCCTCGACGTCTGCTTCCAACGGCGCCACGAACGGGTCAGGCCTCGGCACGTTGGCCCAGGTGATGGGCGATCTCCCGACCATAATCGCGGTCGTGGTGGCCGTCATCCTGGCGGTCACCGCGCTCTCATACATGAGGAAGAGGGGACGTGGCCAGCCGCGCCAGTGAGTGCGATTTCATCGTACGCTGGGGGCAAGACCGGAAGGAGCGTCCAGCTGAAGCCGCAGAACTGAAGTGACTTCTCAGGAGACTTCCTAGCGGGCCAGTGTGCGCTTCTTCCAAAGGTTAAGTATTCGCCACACCCACGACTCATGATTTGGCGTCCAAGCGTAGGAAGTCTAAGATGGAGTTCTCCCCGGTCATCGGAAGCCTGACGGCTTCAGAAGCTTCGCTCAAGCTCAAGGAGATGGGCCATCTTGACGCGGCTGCGAAGATCGAATTGGGCAGGGAGACGACGTTCTCGGCCATGAAATGGCCCGGCCAGGCCGCCCCGAAACCCTGGCAGTTCACTTCCCATGCGTTTGGTTTCATACGCTCGTCTGATGGAGGCTCCTCCCAACCCATGGAGATCGTGGACGCGGGGAACATGGCCCCGGATCTAACCTTGAAGGATTCACGAGTCAAGATAACTCTCGGCAGACTTCGTGTCTACGAGTATCCTGGGAAGGGTGTCCACCAGATTCTCTTCGACTTCTACGGCCAGAATCAGGTTCAAGGCCAATCCGAAGACCTGCATTTCACCCAGACGTATCGGGTTCAACAGGGGGAACAGGCCGGCATCAGAGGTTACCCGGTATTCATCGGCCTGAACGTCGGCTCAGAGGGAGTCAACTTCAAGTGTCATACCGTCAACGTCGAGAACGAGGACGACGAGAGATTCATCAAGTTCCTCGACAGCGACGTCTTCACCAAGGGGCTCAGCCTCATCAGCGGCCTCAATCCCGCGATTCCTGTGATATCAGGTTTTGCTGTCAGCCTGACGAAAGCAGTCGAAAGCAGGAACAAGAACGTTCCTGTCCAGGACTTCTACCTTGGATTGGATTTCACGCAAACGCCCGCTGGCGTCAGGCTCTCACAGGGTTCCTACATCGCGGTGCAAGTGCCGGACGCCTCGAAGTGGGACTGGTCGGAGTGGGTGTACAATCCGAAGAACGGGCAGGTCGTGCCTCGAGACGACCCTACCGGAACCGTTCCTTACAACTATCTGGTCTTCAACGTGAGCAGGATGGATTAGAGCCTTCGGTTACGGCAGGTCGGAGCACGACTCCTCTCTTGGGGAGCCAACATCGTTAGGCCAACGAACAGGCTCTTCTGCCTGTTAGTCTCGCGACTGGGAATACAAGGACTTGAACCTGACCCATCCGAGTAGAGAGAACGGGAGGAAGGCGGAACTGGAGAGGCTGCTCCTACCTGAATGGACTGAGTCGAACATTATGGCCTTCTCATTGTGTCACCCTCGGGCCTTAGCTTGATAAGACCGTTAATTGGGTCAATCACGTTATGAAACTCGTTGGCGTTGCCCACGGCTCGCATTGCGGCAAAGGCACGGACGGTCGCTTGGGGAAAGACATCGAGCAATCTGTTCGCCGCGCCCATGAGCGTGGAACCGCGAGTGATGACGTCGTCAACCAACAATATCTCGTCGATAGAAGAAAGCGAGGTCTGAACGCTCAGCGAGTCGTAGTGGTCCGCGGGTCGAGGCCTCTCGGAGGCGGGGCTGAAAGCTGATTTGCGCACAGCCTTGGTCCTGATGAGGCATGGGGCAACTGCCCGGCCAAGTCCCTTCGCAAGCAAGGCGTTGGCTATGCGTTCGGGGACCCAGAGGCTGTCGGCCCGCATCAAGGTGCTTTTTGGCACTGGAATCAATATGCTGTTCGGCTTGAAGGAATAGATGAATGGTAGCTTGGACCGCTCTTTCTATACTGCATCGGCAATCCATTGTGACAGCGGGACCGGCGGGCGTTTGAGGAACTCGTCGTTTTTCAAAGCGAGCATAACGCGTCTAGAGTATATCGTGGGGTCAGAATTCGGACGAGGAGTATAGGATGGGAGAGAAGTGAATTCCAGCTCCTCGATGTGGATATTCAATTGTCAGGGGACAACCTTGAGTATCCTTGAAGGATTAGGAAGGACTTCGAGCACTTGGTCGAGGTTCGTAAGTACGGCGGCCCCGTAGTCAAGCATTTCGTCAGGCCAGCTGAGCGAGCCGTTGTTGAAAACGTCTTTCCAGATGAAGAGGGGGCGTCCAAGTCTCAACGCTTCCCAACCCTGGCTCAGCGTCCCGCTTGTGTTTCCTGCTTCGATGATGATCGAGGCGTCGCAGAGCAGGGCCATCGTCTTGTTCCGGATGATGAAGTTGCTACGCTGGATAGGCTGTCCGATAGGGAATTGCGAGACGGCCAGATGCTGCACCATGATTCGCTGCTGGAGGTCGCGGTTCTTCGAGGGATAGAACTTGTCCAGCGGCGTTCCGAGCACGGCCAGCGTCCGCCCGCCGGAATCAATTGCCCCTGTGTGGGCCGCCGTGTCAATTCCCTCCGCAAGACCGCTCACGATGACGACGTCCTTCTTGACGAGCTCACGGGAAATGCGATTGGCCGTCCCTAGGCCGCCGGGCGAAGCCTTTCTGGTTCCAACTATCGCAACCCGAGAACCCTGGATTGGGATCTTCATCCCACCCGCGACATACAGCCGCTCCGGAGCGTTCTTCGTCTCCACATCATTGAGTGGTCGGTCCAAGATTTCCTCCGGAGTGAATGCTGATATTCCCCTCCTTTGGGGCATTCCTATCACTCATCCCTTCGCGTCGTTGCTATTGATATGCAGTCGGTCGCCTGCGCTCTGTCGCTGGAGCCTAGGCTCAGGCCACCGACAGCCCGAGAGGGCCACGTGCTAATTGGTAATGTTCCTTCCGTTGCTAGATAAGCGTTTAGCAACCCCTCTCGCTTGTCCGTCCTGATAACGGTTGGTGGCTATTAAGCACCAGCGCGACACATGCCGGTTTAGCGATTGAACCGCCTCCTTCGTAAGGAAAGAGATCCCATTGAGCTCATGTGCTGTAAGCATAAAGAGTGGTATGGTTCAGGAGGCTAAACCGGAAGGACTCGAACCGATGTCATCTAGAGCCTTTTCAGAGCGCCAGACATCGGTTAGGCGGAATGTATTCGATTGACCCGAACCTCTTAACAGATAAATACGATGTGATTCCATGCTCGCACATTCAATGTCGGCACCACAGCCGTACGTATCGCTCCGAGGGATAAGGAAGGCGTTCGGCAGCAACATCGCACTGGCGGAGGTGGACTTGGACATCTTCCCGGGAGAGGTCCACGCCCTCCTTGGTGAGAACGGGGCCGGCAAGACCACCTTGATGAACGTGCTTTATGGCTTGTACAAGGCCGACGCCGGGACGATCTCCGTCGCAGGAAAGGACGTCAAGGTGTCCGGGCCAAGCGACTCGATTGCTCTGGGCATCTTCATGGTTCACCAGCACTTCAGGCTCATCCAGAACTTCACATCTCTGGAGAATGTCATGCTGGAGTCAGGGAGCGGGCTCCTTCTTGACTACAAGGCCTCCAGGAGGAAGGTCGAGGAGACGGCCAAGGCATACGGGCTCGAGGTCGACCTTGATGCCAAGATAAAATCCCTTCCCATCGGCGCACAGCAGAGGGTGGAGATCCTAAAGGCCCTCAGCACTAACCCCAAGGTTCTCATCTTGGACGAACCCACCAGCAGCCTGACCCCTCAGGAGGCCGACTCCGTCCTGGCGTCCGTCAGAAAGTTCGCGGAGAAAGGCCTGGGCGTGGTCTTCATCACACACAAGGTCAGGGAGGTCATGGCTGTGTCTGACCGCATCACCGTGTTGAAGGGAGGCCATCTTGTCACCACGGCCCTCGCCAAGAGCCTCAGCGAGAATCGGCTCGTCTCCTTAATGATGGGAGGTGACGAGGCCACGGAACAACTCCTTTCGACCTCGCCTTCATCTGTCATCGACAGGAGGCGGCCTGAAGTCGCCCTTGCGGTCAAGGGCCTGACGGTTCTAGGTGGAAAGAAGGAGATCGCAGTCTCTGACGTTTCGCTCACAGTTCAGAAAGGGGAGATACTCGGCCTAGCTGGCGTCTCAGGGAACGGGCAGACGGAGCTGGCGGAGGCGATTACGGGAGTCAGGAAGCCTTTGAAAGGTGAGATATTCGTCGGCTCGACCCGTGTTGACGGGCGCCCTCCCAGGGAACTCATCAAGCTGGGGGTAGGCTACGTGCCAGAAGACAGGATGGGGGCGGGCCTTCTCCCTTCGATGCGCGTCATGGAGAACCTCATACTGGGGCACCAGAGGGACGAGCCATTCTCCAAGAAGGGACTGATGGATTACAACGAGGCCGATTCTGAGGCACGACAAGCGATTGAAGAGTACTCGATAAAGGCGCGCGGACCAGAGGCGAGCGCGGGACAGCTGTCGGGGGGTAACATACAGAAGCTGCTCATAGCTCGGGCTCTCCTCAAGCAGATGAACCTGGTAGTCGCCCACAACCCGACGCGCGGCCTCGACATCAAGACGACTGACTATGTGCTCAAGTCCCTGTTGAGGCAGAAAGATGAGGGGGCCGGCGTCCTCCTTATTTCCGAAGACCTGGACGAGCTCATGCTCGTCAGCGACTCCATCTGCGCCATCTTCAAGGGCGAGCTCATGGGTCGGGTCGAGCGCAAGGACTTCGACAAGTACGCCATCGGCGCCATGATGGCGGGGAGAAGGCAGGAAGAAGGTGGGAGCCAGGCTTGAAAGTCTCGTTGGACCTGAACGCCCTACTAGACATCCTGGAGCCGTACTTCTACGGCGTCTTGGCGGCCCTCGGGGTGGCCGGGTTGCTGCTCTACCTCCTAGGGTTCAACCCGATAGAAGGCTACGCGACTCTCCTGACGGCCTCCTTCGGCAGCGTTACGGGTCTCGGAATCATGCTCATCAAATTCATACCACTTATGCTCATGGCCCTGGCCTTCGCTGTGCCCATGAAAGCCAAGAAGTTCAACGTGGGCAACGAGGGCCAGTTCTTGGTGGGGGCCATCGGGGCGGCCGTAGCGGCCCTGTCGTTTAGCGGTCTTCCGTCATTTCTAGCGCTCCCGTTCACTCTCCTTTCGGGCATCGCCTTCGGCGCGCTGTGGGCGCTGCTCCCCGCCCTCATGCTGTATCGATTCGGCGTCTACGAGGTCATCTCCACGATTTCGATGAACTTCATCTCCTACCAGCTCGTGGACATGGTCGCCCTAAGCCGGTGGAGGGACCCTCTGTCCGGGCAGCCCATGACGGTAGCTATACCTCCCGCCTTCCAACTTCCGCTGATTTCCGACGCCCTTCACGTCAGTGTGGGGCTATTCATAGCCCTCGCCATGCCCTTCATCGTGTACTTCTACCTGTACAGGACGGTCTTTGGGTATGAGCTGAGGGCGGTGGGAGACAACCCTAGGGCGGCGTCCAATTTCGGGATAGGCGCAAAGCTCCTAGCCCCCCTGTCACTGGTCATAGGGGGAGGTTTGGCTGGCCTCGCCGGCTCCATCGAAGTGGCAGGGTACCAACTGAGGTTAATCGAAGGGATGCAGTTCAACTACGGCCCCCTGAGCGTCATCATAGCCATAATCCCCGATGGGCACCCCATCGGCATCATCTTCGTCACGCTTCTGATTTCGGTGATTGAAGTGGGATCCAACGCGCTGAAGAGGACCATCGGCGTCCCCGCGGCCTTGGTGTTCGTCATGGAGGCGCTCATACTGCTGTTCGTGCTGCTAGCGAATGTCATCAAGAGGAGGAGACATAAATGACCGCGGCAGTGGACTTCATCGCCTACATCCTCACCGTTAGCGTCCCCTACATTCTCGCTGGCGAAGGGATGACTCTTGCCGGCCGCTCAGGAATGTTCCTAGTCTCCAACGAGGGCGTGATGCTAGCCTCGGCGTCGGCCACCTTCCTCGTGGCCTTCTTCACTGGGAACGTCTACTTCGGCCTGGTGGCTGGGGCGCTGCTGGGGGCGCTCTTCGGAGTGCTCATGGGGTTCTTTACCATCACGCTGAAGCAGGACCAGTTTATAGTGGGCCTTGGACTTTTCATCCTAGGGACGGGTGTGGCTACGATGCTCTACAAGGTCTTCATCGGGGTGACCCTGACTCCTCCCATCTCCGCCACGCTGAAAGGCATTCAGGCCCTGGAGGTCATTCCCATCATAGGTCCGGTCCTTGCCAAGGAGAACGTGATGTTCTACTTCGCCGTATTGCTCACGGTGTTCATCTGGTTCTTCTTGTACAGGACGCGCTACGGCCTCAAGGTCAGGTCCGTGGGCGAGTCCCCAAGGACTGCTGACAGTCTAGGAACTAACGTCACACTCGTTAGGTACGCCATGACCATCGTGGGCACGGCGATAATCGCCCTGGGCGGCGCCTACATCCCCCTCGTATTCACGGGGACCTACACGGACACACTGATTAGCGGACGGGGATGGATCTCTATACTCTTGGCCCTGTTCGGGCGGTGGGACCCCCGTCTTGTGCTGGTCGGTGCCATCGTCTTCGCCGGCGTGGAGGTCTCGGCGTTATACGCCCAAGTGCTGGGGGTACCGGTACCGAACCAAGTGCTAAGGATGATTCCTTTCATGGTAGCGCTCGTCATCATGGTGGAGGTCTATAGACATGCCGAAGTGCCCAAGGGCTTAGGCAAGAACTACGACAGGGAGTCCCTAGAGGACTGAGCCGCCCATACCTTCGCAGGGTTTTCCCAAATGCCTGGAGGCTCGTGAGTCACTCTGGGCTCATTCGACTGGAGGGTGGGGGCAGCGGAGGCCCTCACTACCGAAAGTCGAGGAAACCGTTTAAATATACCAATGAGGAACGGAGGATGATTTCATTTTGCGCGCAATAGCTACAAGAATCATCGTACTCGCCGTCATCATCATAATTGTCATAGGTGGAGTGGGTTACTACTACCTTGCAGGGATGGGACAGTCTACGCAGACCAAGCACAAACTGGCCATGATCATTTCAGGGCCAGTTTCTGACCAAGACTACGAAGCCCTGGGCTATCAGACGTTGCAGGCACTCCAGACCAAGTTCGGCATAACGACGGCGTATTCCGAGAACGTCAATCCGGCTGACGCAACATCAGCAGTGTCTCAGTACGTTTCGGAGGGATATGACGTCATCTGGGCACATGGCGCCGAGTTCGCTTCGGCCATAGGCGCGGGTACCGACCAACAGGGTGTGGCCGCGCAGTTCCCTAACACCACCTTCATAATCGAGACCGATGTCCCACCGGCCCAAATCAGGTCAAACTGCTGGGTCATCGATAGGAACTACATCCCAGGTCAGTACGCTGACGGAGCAGCCGCAGCACTCGCCACGAAGACGGGCGTCATCGCCTACATCGGCGGTTTGGAGCTTCCCTTCTCTGATGCCGAAGCCAACGCCATCATTCAGGCGGTACACGACACCAACTCTTCGGTCAAGGTCCTGAGGTACTGGACCAACGACTTCTTCGATCCCGTCGCGGCAGCCAGCGCAGCCAACGCCTTGGTCGCCCAGCACGCCGACGTGATAATCAACTCTCTGAACCTCGGCTACTTCGGAATCGTCCAGGCCGTGAACAATTCGAATGTGCTCCTGATTGCCAAGTACACGGACAAGATAGCTTCTGCCCCCAACAACCAG
>DATKKG010000002.1:0-24129 GCA_035543015.1 Conexivisphaerales archaeon
GCCCCGGCCTTCTTGGCAAGGACGGCCGCGACCACGCACCACTCTGAGAAGTGCAGGTCCCCGAACCCGCCGCCCGTGCCGTGAGTTATCACGGTCACGTTCTCCAGCGGCAAGCTCAGGGCGCCGGCTATCGCCGACCTCTGGCCGAACGGGTTCTGCGAGTTGGTGTAGACGGTCAGTTTGTCCTGAACCGAGCTGTCCCATACGGCAATGCAAGAGCGCGTCTGGCAGGTCGAGTGCTGGAATCCGGCCGACATTCCCACCGTGTCTTCGGCTATCACCAAGCCTGGCGTCGCGAAGCCCGTGGACACGTTGCCCCACGTTGCTTCGAGTGGCTCTCCGACTTCGTTAGTGTTGGGCAAGACTCCGGTAAGGGTCTGGTTGGTGATGGCCTTGTCCAGATCCGTCACATATGGCAGGACCTGGTAGGTCACCTTGATCAAAGACACAGCCTGCGTGGCGGTCTGGCGGTCAACAGCCGCTACGGCGGCCACCTCCTGTCCTACGAAGAAGAGCTCCTGCGTGAACACAGGGCAGTCCTGGTAGGTGGTTACCGCCTTCACTCCAGCTAGAGCCGACGCGGCGCTGGTGTCGATAGCAGTGATCTTGGCATGTGGGTAGGGGCTGCCGAGGTACGCGGTGTACAGCATCCCTCCGAAGGCGTGGTCCGTAGAGTAGTCATGCCTGCCGGTGACCTTGGCCAGCTGCAGCTTGTCCGGGTTCGGATTGCTCAATACGTAGAGTGACATCTTCTAGCTGCCTCCTACTGATGCCACGGCCATGGCGATCTTCCTGTAGTTGCCGCAGATGCATAGGTTTCCAACCAGCGCGTTCCTGATGTCGTCCATCGTTGGGTGGGGATTCGCGTCCAGGAGAGCCTTCGCCGACATGATCTGTCCTGGCGTGCAGAATCCACACTGGCCCCCTTCGTACTTGATGAAAGCCGCCTGAAGCGGGTGGAGCTTGTCGGGGGTTCCGATCCCCTCAATTGTGGTCACCTGGTGCCCGTCCGCCTCGATGGCGAGTATCTGGCACGAGTTGACCGCAGTGCCGTCCATGATAACCGTGCAGGCTCCGCATTCGCCCAGGTAGCATCCCTCCTTGGTGCCGAACAGCTTTAGCTCGTCCCTCAGCACGTCTATCAGCATGTCGTTGGCGTCCACCGCCACCGTCTGTGGGGTTCCGTTCACGGTGATGGTGACTGTCTTGGAGGTCACGGGCTGCTGGGCCGCAGCTCCGGTCACTGTGACCGTCGTAGTCCCACCGGGGATGGTGGTCGTGTTGGTCACCGTCGATGTGCCGCCGGGCAAGCCGGGGATCCTTATCCCCTCTTCCACGCCAGCAACAATGACGGCGCCCACTACGGCGCCTGCTCCTGCTCCGATTAGGAATTGTCTACGAGTGGCTCCCTTCTTCTGTTCCGTCTCAGACGTCATCAGGAGTTACCTCCTGAATGGCGTGTTGTCTTTTCGGTAACGTAGAGATATGTGTTCGAGAGTAATACACTCTCCGCCCGTAACATGGACGAAGCTGGTAAAAAACCTTTGAAATCATAAAGACTATGTGAATAATGTGGAAGTCGCTCCATAATAGCTAACCCTATTGCGTAAGCAGTTTCGCTTTCCCAGGGCACGATCGCGCCCCCTTTTCCGTTCGCCGTGGTGACGTCTTTCGGCTTGACGGGAATACGCCTACTCGCATACTGCCCGCCTTTCACCTTGCGGAAAAGATGGTGAAGCGATTCAAGTTTAAATAAGCGAGACGGAAGCGTACTTGCAAGGTTCCGATTCGACATGGACGAAACGCCATCGAGCCCAGCAGAACAGCCGCAGGACAGGAGGCTCCCGAGGTCTTACTTCAAGCCCAAGCCGGTCAAGGTGGGGGATGAGCTGGAGGTGGAGATTTCGGAGATCAGCCGCCGCGGCGACGGCCTCGCGAGAATACAGGGATACGTAATCTTCGTGCCCAACACGAAGCAGGGAGACAAGGTAAAGGTCAAGATCTCGCAGATTAGGCCCAGTTATGCGATGGGCGAAATAGTCAAGGCCCAGTAACCAGCTCTCTTCCCTCTTCGTGTGTGGAAGTAGAGATCATCGGATGATTTGTTGTGCTCCGGCTGGCGGAGCCAGGGGTCTCTTCCCTACCCGCAAGGCCACCGCCCTCCGTCCATGGCGATCCCCTGCCAGGGGCAAATCGGGAACGCTTTTCTATTCCCTCGGCGAAGCTCATTCAGTTGCCTGATAGCGTAGTCGAGGACACCTTTGCGGCCATCAAGTCCATGGAGATAAGAGGGGCAGGCCGCATAGCCAGGGCCGCCGCGGAAGCTTTGAAGGCCTCCGCCCTTGCGAGCGAAGCCAGGACCCCACTCCAGCTGGTTGCCGAGCTCACCAACCAAGGGGACAGGCTGAGGGAGGCCCGCCCCACGGCCGTTTCCCTGCCCAACAGCGTGAACTTCGTGCTCATGGGCGCGAACAGAGGTCTGGCTGGGAGGCTCAAGACGGAAGCCCTCAGGCGCCTGGTTGTCTCGCTCTGCGACGACTTCATCGAGAGGAGCACCAACGCCGTCAACATGATAGGCGAGATAGGAGCCAAGCGCATCGTGAACGGCGATCTTGTGTTGACGCACTGCAACAGCGAGGCGGTGACCCAGATCCTCCTCACCGCCAGGGCCCAGAAGAAGGAGTTTGAAGTCATGGTCACGGAAACCAGGCCAAGGTACCAGGGGAGGATCACCGCAGCGATACTGGCGAAGAAGGGGCTTGAAGTGTCCCTCATCCCCGACTCGGCGTCGAGGCTGTACATGCATGAAGTGGACAAGGTCATCGTCGGCGCCGACGCGATAGCGTCGAACGGGGCGGTCATCAACAAGATAGGAACGTCCACGCTGGCCGTGGTCGCCCATGAAACGCGGACCAGGTTCTACGTGGCGGCGGAGACGTACAAGCTGAGCCCGAAGACCCTCCTGGGAGACCTCGTGGAGATCGAGCAGAGGTCCCCCCTTGAAGTCGTGAGCGAGAAATGGATGAGGGAGAACCCCGGGGTCAAGGTCAAGAACCCGTCCTTCGACGTGACTCCGGCCGAGTACATCGATCTGATAATCACCGAGCAGGGGGTCTATCCGGCGCAGGGGATCGTGTTTCTCATGAAGGAACTCTATCCTGAACCCGAGCGGCTGGGCTCCCGATGATAGAGAAGATCCTGTCGCCCGAGGCGCCGAAGCCGGTCGGCCCCTACAGCCAGGGGATCAGGGCGGGGCATTTCGTCTTCGTCTCCGCTCAGCTCGGGCTGGATCCGGCGACGGGCGCGCTCTGCGCAGGGCTGGAGGCGCAGGCCTCCAGGGCTCTCGACAACGTTGAGTCGGTGCTGCGCCAGGGAGGGGCGTCCTGGAATGACGTAGCCAAGGTCACGGTGTACCTCTCCGACATCTCGGACTTCGACGTCGTGAACAGGGTGTACTCCTCGAAGCTGGGGTCCGCCGCCCCCGCGAGGTCGACCCTCGGGGTCGCTTCCCTTCCAAAGGGCGGCCGCGTGGCCTTCGACGCCGTCGCGTGGCTTCCCTAGGGCTCCACGGAAACCAGCGGGCCCTCGAGCTCGAGGCTCCTGTTCATGCCCACTTCGGATATGGTGCCGATGAAGTTCACCGTCTGGACCAGCCCTATCAGGATGGAGCGAAGGGCGAAGGCGAAGGAGACCCTCTTGGCCGGGTCCCCGTAGCTGGGATCGGAGATGTACGCCTGCGAAATGCGGAAGCTGGCCTCGTTCAGTTCCTTCTCCAGCCTCCCCGACCTCTCGATCGCCCTGTTCGCCTGCACCGCGTCCCGGTTGAGAAGGGCATTGAAGGAGTGGGCGTAGAGATCGACGACCTCCCGGTACAGCCGGCCGATTTCTTCGACGTGTGCCGCCTTGAGGTCCATCCCGGAGTCCAGGATCGCCACCGTGTTCACAGACATCTGCTCGGCGTAGTCCCCTATCTTCTCGGCCAGTTTCGCCACGAGCCTGTTGCCGGCGATGTTCAGAACGTTGTCGATGCCTATCTTCTTGGCTGCGTCCAGGCGTTTCGAAGCGTAGAGGAGCTGCCTGACGGTCATCCAGTAGATCTTGTCCATCTCCTCCTCGACCAGGACGACCTCCTGGGCGGACTCCTTCTTCTTCTCGAGGAGGCCCTTGAACGTCGCCTCGAGCATGTAGGTCGTCACCGTGTGGAGGCGCCTGAGGAGACCGTCTATCGGGAACTTGGTTGGATCAAGGAAGCTCTGTATCGTTATGGTGCCGGAGGTCTGCTCGACTATGCCGAAGCCGTTGAGCCTCTGGACGGCCGACTTGACCTCCTCCAGCTGGCTGGCGTTGAGGCCATTCTTCCCGGTGACGACGATGGTCTCCGCGCCGATGATGTAGAGTCCAATGATGGCACGTTTGAGGAGGCCAGGGTCGGACATCTTGTCCACGTTGGCCACCCTCTTCGGGAGCTTCTCGTCCTTCGCTATCCCCGGATGAAGCCTGAGGGAGCCGTCCTCGAGGCGGATTATGGAGACGACGTCGCCCGCCTTAACGCCGACCTCCTTGACCCAGTCCTTGGGCAGAGAAACCGAGAGCGTGGAGTATCCGACCATCTGTACTTTCCTTACGTCTATATTGGACATATACCACTTGTGAGCTGTCGCGACGGTTATATATTTTGCCTGTAGTCCTTTCACTAAATAACTCTCATTAGATTCGCTTGGGGTCGGGGCCTCGGATGAAAGGCGTGTGGGCGATCCGGGGCGTCGGTGTCAGTGTCGGCCCGGCCGGATCATGCGGCGGGCGCCGTCCTCCACGCGCTCATCGCCTCGTACCAGAAGACCAGGCAGGCGAGGCAAAGCAGGGAGGCGCTCCACAACGCCAGGGGCTGAGTGGAGTACGCTCGGGCCGCGTAGTAAAGCAAGTACACGGCGAAGACCGTAAAGAAGGCCGCGTAGAACACGAACCTCGGAACGAGGAGGGTGCCCAGCCGGAGGAAATCTCTCATCACGTCGACTCGCACCTCCTTGGTGATTTCGTACTCCCCCCCTTCCTCCTTCACTAGGCCCATCTCGACCAGCTTGGACAGGTGGTACTGCGCCAGAGAGGGGTTGGAGAGTCTCAGGGCCCGCTGGACCTGCCGCACGCCCACCTTCTTCTGGCGCAGAACGTAGACGTATACTCTCAGGGTGTTCCCCTTGAGTTGAGACTGCACGTCCTCCTTCCCCAAGGCCCTCGAAGTCATTTCGAGATGACCCATTAAAATACTAACGCGCGTTAACGCGTGCCAGGCCCGCTCAGCCTCCTCCGACGACCCTGTTCTCGATGTAGCCGAGCCCCTCTATCTCTATCTTCACGACGTCTCCTGGGCTCAGGAGCCTGGGCTCCGGCCGCCAGTGGTAGCCCACGCCTGCGGGCGTCCCTGTGGCTATCACGTCGCCCGCTTCGAGCGTCATCCCCTGGCTGAGGGTGGACACTATCTCCGGCACGTTCTTGATCATGCTGGAGGTGCTTGCGTCCTGCCTGAGATCTCCGTTGACCCAGGTCTTCAGGCGGAGCGACAGCGGATCGTTGAGCTCGTCCAGGGTGGTGATCCAGGGGCCCATGGGCGCGAACGTATCGCAGCCCTTTCCCCTCGTCCATTGGCCGTCCCCGAACTGGAGATCCCTCGCGGAGACGTCGTCGAACACCATGTAGCCCAGAACGCAATCGAGGGAGTCCTCCGGCTCCACCCTCTTGCACCTCCTCCCCATTACGACCGCAAGCTCGCCTTCATAGTCGAGACTGCGGGTGATGGAGGGGTACTCTATGCCGTCGTAGGGGCCCGCGACGGCGGTGGCCGGCTTCATGAATATCATCAGTTCCTTCGGCGGGCTCGTTCCCGCCTCCTCCGCGTGCTCCCTGTAGTTCCTCCCAAGGCAGACGATCTTCCCCGGCCTTGGAAGGGGCGCCAGAAGCCTGGCCTGAGAAAGGGGCACCCTTGAGCTCGACGAAGCCCCTAGTGTCTCAATGGCTTGCCGGAAGGCCCCGCTCATCAGGACCTCCGACGTCAGGAGCTCGATGAGCTCCTCCGGCAGGTCCTCTCCGAGAGCAGAAGAAGGGACGAGGCTCCCTCCGGACAAGACGCCGTAGAGCTGCTGACCCATGAAGTCGACTCGAGCCATCTTCAAGGGGAATCATGTGGGCGTCGCGCCCCCTTCCTAAATAAACGAGTCGGAGGCGCCTCCATCTTCATCTACGTTTTTATCGGTGTGTCGCTGCGAATCCGCCCGTCAGAGGGGTGTTTCGAAAATGGCCATCTCAAAGGACCAGATCCTGAAGGCCCTGTCAGAGGTCAAGGACCCGGAGCTAGGAAGAGACGTGGTCTCCCTCGGTTTCGTGAAGGAGGCGTCGGTCCTCGGAAACGAGATATACGTCAGGATGGTCCTCACAACGCCGGCCCGCCCAGCCCGGGACCAGCTCATAGGTGAGGCCAGGAGCCGCCTGGAGGCCATACCGGGAGTGGAGAAGGTGCACCTGGAGGTTCCCGCGGAGGTGTCGTCCTCCCAACCCGCGACGAAGAGCGGGGCGTCGCAGATCAAGAACGTGATAGCCGTCGCGAGCGGGAAGGGAGGCGTCGGCAAGTCCACCGTAGCCGTCAACCTGGCGGTGGCCCTCAGCAGGTCCGGCGCTTCGGTCGGGCTGTTGGACGCGGACATCTACGGGGCGAGCGTCCCCTCGATGCTGGGGGTCTCCGGCCTCCCGGAGGTCAGGGACAACCGCATCACCCCTCTCGCCGCCCGGGGGATACAGGTCGTCTCAATGGGCTTCTTCAGCAACACGCAGACCCCGGTGATCTGGAGGGGCCCGCTGATAGGCAAGGCCGTGAAGGACTTCCTCGAGCTGGTGAACTGGAGCCCGCTCGACTACCTCATAGTCGACCTGCCGCCGGGGACCGGCGACTCCGCCCTTTCCCTGGCCCAGTCCATACAGGTCACGGGCGTGGTGGTCGTCACGACTCCGCAGGAAGCCGCTCTTCAGGTGGCGGGGAAGGCGCTGTACATGTTCAGGAAGCTGGACATCCCAATACTCGGCATCATCGAGAACATGAGCTACTTCGTCTGCCCTCACTGCGGCCAGAGAACCGAGATCTTCAGCCATGGTGGAGGCAAGAGCGCGGCCGAAGAGGCCGGTGTCCCCTTCTTGGGCGAAATCCCCATCGACACCCGGGTGAGGGAGTCCGGCGACGTCGGGATCCCGCTCGACCCGAAGGATAGCCCCATCGCCAAGAGCTTCGCCGACGTCGCCAAGACCCTGGCCGGCCAGATAAGCATCCTGAACTACACCCGCGGGGAGCGGGGGAAGTAGGGCGAGCCTCTCCCTGGTCTACGCTTAAATATCGACTCAAGGCGGTATCTTCGGAATTGAAGGAGGACGCGGACGAGGGGCCGGACTCGCTCAGGCTCTACGGCCTGAAGGTGCTGGGAGAGGTCCTCACGGGAGACGACCTCGGCAGGCTCATCTTCGAGTCCCAGAGGAAGAGGGAGATCCCGTTCGAGGACGGCGACCTCTACGTCGTCGCCCAGAAGGTCGTCTCGAAGTCGGAGGGCATGTACGTCAAGGTCGAAGACGTGACCCCCACTCCTTTCGCCGTCAGCCTCGCCGCCTTCCTGAAGAAGGACCCCAAGGAGGTTGAGGTCGTGCTGCGCGAAAGCAAGAGCATAGTGAGGGCCAGGCTTGGGATCCTCATAACGGAGAACAAGCAGGGGATCATATGCGCCAACTCCGGGGTGGACAGGTCCAACGTCAAGGAGGAAGGGCGCCTCCTCCTGCTTCCCGAGAACCCCGACCGCTCCGCCGCGCGCGTAAGGAGGAGCCTTGAGGCGCTCTCCGGGAAGAAGTGCGCCGTCGTCATCTCGGACACCTACGGCAGGCCGTGGCGGGAGGGCCAGGTGGATTTCGCCATAGGAGCATCGGGGATCGCTTGCTTCAGGGATTACCGGGGCAAGCCCGACATGTACGGCAGGCCCCTCAAGGTCACGAACATAGCCCAGGTGGACGAGCTCGCTTCCGCCGCCGAACTCATCATGGGCAAGAGCAGGGGGACCCCCGTGGTCCTGGTCAAGGGCTTCCCATTCGAGGGCGGGGAGGGGTCGAAGGCCCTCCTCAGGAAGATCAGCCGCGACCTCTTCAGGTAGAGGGGCGGAGATTCAGCACCGACTCGGCGAGGCGCACCTTCGAGGCAAAGTCCGTCATCATCGTGTCCTCGACCACCGTCGCCAGCCCCCTCTTCATCACCTCCTCCCGGAGGCCTGCATCGACAGAGTCTATGACCATGCAGTCCAGGAGCCCTTCATAGAAGTCGGCCAGGCCGTTGGGTGAGACCTCGTAGCCGAGGGCTCTCATCATCTTGTCGGCGGGGCCCTTGACCGTTCGTCCGCCCACTATGGGGGAGATGGCCACCCTGAAGGCGCCGCTCCTCATAACGGCCCTCCTTACCTTCTTCACGCTGAGGATGGGCTGTATGGAGGCCACCGGGTTGCTCGGGGCGAAGATGATCAGGTCTGCCCCTTCGATCGCTTCCAACACTCCGGGGGCGGGCTCTGCGAAGCCGCTTCCGGCGTAGGTCACACCGCTGATCTCGGGCTTCTGTCCCTCCTTGACATAGTACCTCTCGAACGTGATGAGCCCCACGTCCGTGCGAAGGTAGGTCGTCAGCCTGTTGTCCGTGGCTGGTATGATCGCGTGGGTGGCCCCCAGCGACTCCGCCACCTTCTTCGTGATCTGGCTGAGCCTCAGTCCCTGCTTGAGGAGGTTGGTCCTTACGATGTTCACAGCCAGGTCCCTGTCCCCGAGAAGCAGCCAAGGCTGCTCGCCCAGGCGTCTCAGGAACGCGTCGCAGTTGAAAGAGTCCCCCGCGACCCCCCAGCCCTTGGAGTCGTCCACGATCCCGACCATGGCGTAGGTCACGATGTCTATGTCCGGGGAGACGTGGAGCCCGAACACCTCCTCGTCGTCGCCGACGTTGGATACTATAGTCAGCGCGCCCGGCTTCAGGATCTTCCCCAGGCCGACGGCGAGCTTTGAGGCTCCGACTCCTCCCGCAAGAAGGACCACCCTCTCCATTGCACCCTAGCTCCTCCTGATACCGTAACGGACGACCTCGTCTTTAGCCTTGAGCTCCTTCCTACCCGGGGCTTGGGCGGGGTACCCCAGCTCCAGCATAACCTGCGGCTCCATCCTGCCGGGGAGGCCGAGGCACCTCCGCACCGCGGGCGCGCTGAAGACGGGGGCGCCGCGCCAGCACCCGCCCAGGCCCACCGCGCAGGCCGCGATGAGCATGTTCTCCGCCGCGGCGGCCACCCCCTGAGATCCCATCATCCATTCCCCCTTCCTCCGTGATGCCGTCGCCTGCGGCTTGAGCTGGGCCCTGTCGAGGCAGAGCACCACAAGGGCCGGCGCCTCTCTCGTGCGCTCGAAGGCCTTCCTGGCTTTCTCCTTGGCCTCCCGGTCACCCGCTGCGCTCAGGAACGCAAGGTAGGCCTTTCCGAGGGCTGCGGCAAGCTCGTCGCGCTCCTCCTCCGACTTTATGGCAACGAACAACCAGGGCTGGGTGTTGTGAGGCGACGGCGCTCGCATGCCGGCCTTCAGTACGATCTCCAGCGCGGAGTCGGGGACCGGCTTCCTCAGGAATCTCCTTACGCTTCGCCGGGACATCACCGCGCGAAGGGCGGGGCTCTCCTTCATTCGTTCGGGAGGAGGGCCTTCGTCGTATTAAGCTTCCCTCCCGTCACCCGCGTCACGCCTGAAGTCTTAAATCGTGGCGAGGCGGAACGTCCTTTCGATGCCAAAGGGAAGCCTTCCGTACTCGAGGCTGGTCGAAGCCTACGATGCCCTGGAGGCGACGACGAAGCGTCTTGAGCTGACGGACATCCTGGTTGAGCTGTACAGGGAGACCCCGGTGGAGGACGTCGTCAGGGTCACATACCTCAACCAGGGCAAGCTGTACCCGGACTACCTCGGGGTGGAGGTGGGACTGGGGGACAGGATGGTGGTCCGCGCCATCTCGGCCGCGACCGGACTTCAGGTGGGGCGCATAGAGTCCCTATACAGGGAGAAGGGCGATCTCGGGACGGCCGCCGAGGAGGCCTCCTCCGGGCGCGTTCAGTCCACCCTCTTCCCGGCGCCGCTCACGGTCTCCGACGTGTACTCCGAACTGGATTCGCTGGCGCATCTCTCGGGCTCGGGCTCGCAGGACGCAAAGCTGAGATCTCTCGCCAGCCTCCTCAACCGCGCCACGCCGAGGGAGGTGCGGTACCTCGTCCGGATGACCCTGGGGCAGCTCCGTCTCGGAGTAGCGGACTTCACCATACTCGACGCCCTCGCCCTGGCCTACACGGGAGACAGGGGGAACAGGCCTGCCCTGGAGAGGGCCTACAACATATCTTCGGACCTGGGCGCCGTGGCGAAAGCGGTCGCCCAGGGCGGTTTGCGGGGCCTCGGCGGCTTCGGCGTCGTCGTTGGCCGGCCCATCCGACCCATGCTTGCGGAGAGGCTCTCTTCCGCCGAGGAGATCGTCGCGGAGATGGGGGGGAAGTGTGCCGCCGAATTCAAGTACGACGGCGAAAGGATGCAGATCCACAAGTCGAAGGGCAGGGTCACGCTGTTCTCCAGGCGCCTCGAGGTCATCACCCAGCACTACCCGGACGCGGTCAAGCTCGCGGCCGAGAAGGTCAGGGCCAAGGAGGCCATCCTGGAATGCGAAGGGGTCGCGGTGGACCCCGACTCGGGCGAGCTCCTCCCTTTCCAGGAGCTGATGCACCGCCGAAGAAAGTACGGCATCGAGGAGATGATGGCGAGGTTCCCGGTCTCCCTGTTCTTTTTCGACGTGATGTACGCGGACGGGGTGAGCTACCTCGACGCCCCTTACCAGCAGAGGAGGAAGGAGCTCGAGGCCATCGTAGAGAGGTCGGATCGCACAACGGTGGCCCCTGCTCTGGTCACCGACAAGCCTGCGGAGATTGAGGCCTTCATGGAGGAGGCCATACAGGAGGGATGCGAAGGGCTCGTCGTGAAGGACCTGTCCAGTCCTTACAAGGCCGGCGCCCGGGCCTTCGGGTGGATCAAGCTGAAACGCGAGTACAGGAGCGAGCTGTCGGACACCCTCGATCTTGTGGTGGTGGGCGCCTTCTACGGGAGGGGCAGGCGGGCCGGGACCTACGGCGCCTACCTTCTGGCGGCCTACGACAAGGCGGACGATTCGTTCGAGACCGTCTGCAAGGTAGGCACGGGGTTCTCCGATGCCGACCTCGAGGCGATACCGAAGAAGCTCAAGCCCCTCATCATGCAGCACGTGCACCCCCGGGTGGTGTCGAAGATGGAGGCCGACGTCTGGTTCGTCCCCCAGCTCGTTTTCGAGGTGATAGCCTCCGAGATCACGCTCTCACCGATTCACGTGGCCGCCCTGGGCAAGGTGAGGCCCGGCGCAGGCCTGGCCCTCAGGTTCCCCAAGTTCACCGGGAAGGTCCGTGACGACAAGAGCCCCGAGGACGCGACCACCACGGCCGAGCTGCTGGAAATGTACAATAGCCAGCTCAAGAAGATATCAGCAAAGGAGAAGGAGGGTGCCCAGTAAATTGAAGGAGTCGCAGGCGGAAATAGGGCGAAGTGTGGATATGGAGAAGGGCGAGGTCGTCCAGCTTCTTATCGATCTCATCAGGGCCAGGAGCGAGAACCCGCCGGGGGACACCTCCGCTCCGGTCGAAGTGGTCGAAGGCTACCTTGCCGCGTCGGGGATATCGTCCAGGAAGTACTCCGCGGGCGATGGCTGCCTCAACCTTGTAGCCACGCTGGGGTCGGGCGAGCAGGACCTTACCTTCTGCGGCCACGTCGACACCGTGCCCGTCGGCGACCCATCGAAATGGAGCGTGCCTCCGCTGGAGGGGAAGATGGCGGGCGGGAGGATCTACGGCAGGGGTTCCACGGACATGAAGGCTGGCTGCGCCTCGATCGCCTTCGCCTTTGCCAAGGCGGCCTCCATGGAGAAGGAGATGAAGGGCAGGCTGGTGCTGGCGTTGGTCGCCGATGAAGAGTCGGGAGGAAAGAAGGGAGTCGAGTATCTAATAGAGAAGGGCATACTCAGGCCGAAGAACCTGGTCCTCGGCGAGCCCACCAAGCATGAGGGGACTGGCCACACTGTGGTCGCGGGCGAGAAGGGCGCCTTCTGGGTCCGGGTGACCTACGACGGCGTTCCGAGACATGGCAGCCTTCCTATGCTGGGGGACAACGCCATCTTCAAGGCGCTGCCGGCGGTGCAGGCCTTCAGGTCGCCGATACTTGACAAGGTGACGACCCCCACTGCTGCCGCATCGATCGTGAAGGAGGCTAAGAAGGTCCTCAGGGCGGAGTTCCCGAAGGAGGCTTCGAAGAAGCCCTACTTCGCCGCGGACCACTACACTGTGAACGTCGGTAGGATAGGGGGAGGAACGAAGGTGAACGTCGTTCCGGACTCCTGCACCGTAGAGCTGGATGTGAGGGTCCCCATCGGGGGCAGCAAGGAGGAGGCCGAGAAGGTAGTCCGAAGGCGCCTGCCAGAGGGCGCGAGGATGGAGCTCATCAACTTCGCCGAGCCGGCGTTCACGCCTCCCAGCTCCCCGCTGGTGAAGGGCATACAGGACGTGTCGAGGTCCGTGTTCAAGGAGCCTTCCCCAGCCATTTGCATAGCGGCCACGACGGATGCCCATCACTTCAGGGTGGCCTTCGGCACGAACGCCGTCGCCTATGGCCCTGGCTTGGAATCCATGTGTCACGTCCTGGACGAGTATGTGGAGACATCCGAGGTCGTCGGCGCCTCCAAGGTCTACCTCGGACTGGCGCATAGGATGCTGCTCGACTGACCGAACGGCTACGGGGACCTGCACCTTGCCCGCTGCGATACTGGACGGCCACAGGCGAGACTCCGGGGGATGCAGGTCGAATCAGAGGTCGCTCCGACCTTGCAGGATTAGCAGACTTTGACCGTCGTTCGCCTAGAACGTTTATATCCTGACTCCGCCTAGTAACAGTGTCGAAGTTCGATGTATACGGGGGAGGCTGAAATGCAGGCCCGCCGCAAGATCCTTGCGGTGCTTCAGGACGAGGGCCGGCGGGTGCTCGACGCGGGAAGGGAGCTCGCCAACATTCACGGTGCCCTAGTCCTCGGAGACGAAGAAGGGGTCTCAACCGCCTCGGACAACCTGCACCTCTCGATCAACGACGTCGAGGCGTACAGGAGGGCCCTCAGCAGGCAGCTCGCCGAGCTGGGCAGCATGATGATCAACAGGGAGGACCTGCTCAGGGCGGCCTACACCATAGAGGAGGTGGCGAACTACCTGGAGAGCATCGCTTTCAGGCTCACCCAGCTCCGCTACCAGACGCTGAAGAAGACCGGTCTCGTGGACGACCTCAGGGTCCTCTTCGACCTTGTGATCAACATGCTCAGCAGGATGAACGAGACGATCAGGACCCTACAGTTCAATCCCTCGAAGCTGAACGACCTCATCCAGCTGGTTGAAAGGGGGGAGCACGAGATGGACGAGAAGTACAGGAGCTCGACAGCCAAGGCGATGAAGGAGATAAACGACTTCAAGGACCTCATCCTACTCAAGGACGTCCTCGAAAGGATCGAGACGGTCTCCGATCTCGCGCTCTCCTGCGCGGACCTCATGATGATAATCTCCCTGGGGCTGTAGAGGCGCCTTTCGCGTTGTCCACTATCCTGAGGGGAGAATAGAGTGCCCAAGCCCGCCCTGGGGGAGCTCGTGGAGAACAGGATCATCCTTTGGGGCGACGACGAAGCCAGGTCCATGTATTCGTCCGGCTACTATGGAAAGCCCATGGGGGTCGCGAAGCCCAAGGGCACGGACTTCAACGCCCCCCTCATCCTAGATCTCATAGAGGGCTACTACCTTCAGCGGAAACGCCGACTCTCCATCTCAACGAAGGACGGGAAGCTCTCCCGGAAGGGGCTTCGGGAGCTCTGCGAGAGGGAGTACAACGACTTCGGCGACAAGTACGCCGTCTACGAGCACCTCAGGGACTCGGGCATGGTCGTCACGCCCGGCATCAAGTTCGGTTGCGACTTCGCCGTCTACAAACACGGGCCCGGCATCGATCACGCGCCCTACCTGGTGCAGGTCATGAAGCCGTCCCATGGCCTGACGGCCACCCATGTCGTCCTGTCGGGGAGGCTCGCCACCACAGTCCGGAAGCAGTTCCTGATCGCCACGGTCCGCGGTGGGAGGGTCTCCTTCCTCGCGTTCGACTGGTGGAGGGCCTAGATCCGGCCGCGGCGTCTCGGCGCTCGTCTCATCGACTTATTTTTGGCAATCATGTCAATTGTCTTGACCCATCGGAGATTTAATACGGGGAGGCTAGTTAAGACCCGTATACAAGCGGTGAGGTGTTGACGCCATGTCCAGGCTTCAGGCCGCCTTGAACGCCGGAGGCCTAGAGCTGCTGGTGGAGCTTCCCAGCAACAGCGCCGAGCTTGCGGCGGCCGCGGAGAAGCATGGAGCCGATTCTCTGCTCCTGCAGCTCTTCAACGAACACCCGGTCACCTCCGCCTACACTGGAGGACCAGACCTCGAGGCCCAGCAGATAAAGGACCTGATCTCCGTCCTGAAGATACCCGTCGGCGTCCACGTGGGCAGCCAGAAGGCCCTTTCCAAGGACGACTGGGAGCAGGTCCTCGCCCTTGGATTCGACTACGCTGCCATGGCCGTCGCCAGGACACCACCTTTCGTGATGAGGGACGGCCGTCTGAAGCTCCTCTCGTACGTGCAGCCGGGGATGCCCTTCGAGTACTACAGGGTCCTCTCCGAATACGAGAACTTGATCGCCCTGTCTTTCGAGACCTCCTCCCAGACTCAGTCCGAGGCCGCCAACAGGTTCAGCGTCGTGGACCTCGTCACCATGTCGCTCGTCTCCAAGCTTTCGGGCAGCAAGCCCGTTCTGTTCCGCGTCTCGCAGGACGTGACGGGCGACGACGTCCAGAGCCTCGTGGACAGCGGCTGCCGCGGCATCCTCCTCGATCCAGCTTACACGGCGGCTACGGCCGATTACTTCGGGACCTGCACCGCCCAGTTCAGGGAGGCCCTTGATGCGCTCAAGAAGAGGACTGTATTTAGGGCGCACTTTCCATGGGGTTAGGGTGGAAGGGTGATTTGCAGGCAGTAATCCTGGCTGGCGGCCTGGGGACCCGCCTCAGGCCCTACACTTTCTTCGCGCCCAAGCCGATGCTCCCACTGGGCGACAAGCCCCTCATGGAGCACATGGTCATCCAGCTCTCGAAGACCGGCATAACCGACATCTTGGTCACTGTAAGCTACCTCAGGAAGACCATCGAGGACTACTTTGGCAACGGGCAGGAACTTGGGGTCCACATTCGCTATGTCCGCACAGCCAAACCCATGGGAACGGCCGGGCAGCTGAAGACGGTCGAACGGCTGGTGAAGGAGAGCTTCGTAGTGCTCTACGGCGACTCCCTCGTCGAAGCGGACATAGGGAAGATGATCGAGTTCCACAAGAAGAAGAAGGCGCTGGCGACCCTGATGCTCATGCCGTTCAGGGAGCCGATGAAGTACGGGTTCATCGAGACCGACGCCGAAGACAGGGTGACGAACTGGAAGGAGAAGCCCGTGGTCGAAGGCTGGATCAACGTGGGATGCTATGTGATGGAGCCGGCCTTCATGAAGTACATACCGGCAGAGGTGATGTACGGGATGAACGACGCGTTCAACGCGGCCGTCAAGAAGGGCGAGCCGGTCTTCGGCTACAAGGCCGAGGGCGACTTCATAGACATAGGCGACAAGAAGAGCTACATCAGCGCCAATGCGAAGTTCGTCGAGAGGCTGGGCCGAATACTCTGAGGGGGGACGTGCGTTTTGGCTGAGGTAGCGCTCCTCGAAGAGGATACGACCAACCCGATGAGGCCCCTTTCGCTGGCGAAGCCGACCTTCAAGCTCATCTACTCTTACCGGCCCCTGGCTTCCAGGATAAAGCGGGAGATAGGGCGGATCTCGGCCTGCTACGTCCCGAGGAGGTTCGAAACCCTGCTGAAGGAGACCGAGCCCCAGCTCGCCGTCAACCCCGCAAAGCTCGAGGGGGAGGTGATCCTGGTGAACAGTCGCCTTCGCCCGGAGGCCGCAGCGGTGTCAAGCGTGAAGGGCCTCAAGCTGGGGCAGTACATCGTTTCGGATGGGGCTTTCGCGGCGGCCAAGGTCGCCAGGGTGCCAGAAGACATCAGGGAGCTGGCCGACGGAGGGCTCGCTGGCAAACTCAGATTGGACGGCGCGGAGGAGCTCACGGGCGAAGGATACCTGCTGAGGGGGCCTTGGGACCTGATAACGAGCCTTACGGCCGGTCTTAGCGGGACCGGAGTCGTCTACGGCAGCCATGTCGCCGTCGAGGAGCCCGTCTACTTCGACACGTCGAAGGGCCCCGTCCTGATCGCCGACGATGCGAAGATAGAGGCGTTCTCAAGGATCGTCGGCCCCGCCCTCATCGGCAAGGGCTCGGTCGTGCACTCGGCCAGGATGAACGGTAGCTGCTACATCGGGGACGGATGCAGGGTGGGCGGCGAGGTCGAGGAGAGCATCATCGAAGCCCACTCCAACAAGACGCACGCGGGCTACCTGGGCCACTCGTACGTTGGAGAGTGGGTGAACATCGGGGCGGGCGCGGTGACCAGCGACCTCAAGAACACCTACGGCTCTGTTCGCGTCCAGGGCGTGTCCGGGAAGGTGGACACGGGGCTTGTCAAGCTGGGTTCCTTCATCGCCGACCTCGCCAAGGTCTCGATAAACTCCACGGTCTACGCAGGCAAGTGCGTCGGCATGGCTTCTCAGGTCCATGGGCTCATCGACAGGGACGTCCCTCCCTTCACCCTGTTCGGGAGATCGTACGGCTGGGAGGACAGGCCGCTGCTTCTCGAATCGGCACTGGAGTCCTTTCGCAGGATGAAGGCCAGGAGGGGCCTGAAGGTCTCTCGAGGGGAGGAAGAGCTCGTGCGAATGGCGCACTCCGATGCCGGCGCAAGGGCGTCCTCTCCTTCCGGGTGATCTCACTCGATAATCGTTCACATCACGGACGTTCACAGGTCAGAGAAGATACTGGGGCGCCTGGACATGTTCGGAAGGGCCGCCGACCTCATGGTCATTTCGGGGGACGTGACCACTTCCGGGGACGAAGCCTTCCTGGCAAGGTTCCTGTCGCGGTTGGGCGGGCTTCCCGTGCCCGTCTTCATGGTCCCCGGCAACAACGAAGGGCCTGAGCTCAACGTCCCGGGGAACGTAACCAACATCGACGGCAAGGTGGCCGAGTTCCGGGGCCTGCGTTTCGGAGGCCTGGGAGGCTCGAACCCGACGCCTTTCAACACGGTCAACGAATACTCCGAGGCGCAGCTCTGGGACAAGCTCGCCGGCCTCGGCAAGGTCGACGTTCTCGTTTCTCACTCCCCACCGTTCGGGACGTCCCTCGACACCTCCGGCTACGGCGGGCATTTGGGGAGCCGCTCCGTGATGCGGTACCTTGGGGAGATGCGTCCCAGGCTTCTGCTGTGCGGCCACATACACACTGCCAGGGCCGTCGAGGTCGTCGGCGGATGCACCTGCTGCAACCCCGGCTCGGCCTCCTCGGGCGGCTTCGCCATCGTGAGCATCGACGGCGAGGTCTCCGTAGAGCTGAAGACCCTCTAGCCGGGTCCCCCCGCGCCGCGGGATTCCGCCAGCCCGAATATGGCTAGAGTTAAAGCCTTCTTCGGACTCCGACCATCCGGGTACTGCGAGAATGGGGAAGCGCACTCTGGCCGTCAGGGACGGCCTGGTCGTCACGATGGACGAGCAGAGGAGCATCATCGAAGACGGCGCAGTGGTGGTGGAAGGAGGGAGGATCGTCGCAGTGGGGGACTCGGACTCCACGATCAGGGAGCACCGCCCCGACGTGGTGCTCTCCGCGAAGGGAGGGATAGTGATCCCTGGCCTGATCTGTTCCCACACGCACCTATACGGCATCCTGCTAAGGGGCGCGTCCATCAACCTGCCGCCGTCGACCGACTTCACCGAGAACCTCCAGCGGGTCTGGTGGCCCATGGACCAGGCGATGACCCACGAGGACGCATATTCGAGCGCACTCGCATCGTCGCTCGAGTTCCTCCTTAGCGGCACGACCACCTTCGCGGACACGTATTCCGGCCCCAACTCCATCGAGGGCATCCTCGACTCCGTGGAGAAGGGGGTCGACAAGGTGGGAATCAGGGGGATCCTGTCCTTCGAAGCCACGGAACGCAGGAGCATCGAAGAGGGGGAACGAGGACTGAAGGAGAACATACGCTACATAAGGAAGGCCAAGCCGGGGAGGTGCACTGGGATGATGAGCCTCCACGCATCGTTCACCGTCAGCGACTCCCTTGTCGAGAGAGGTGCTGACGCGGCTCGCGAGCTCAAGGCGCCCCTTACCATGCATGCGTCTGAAGGCCGGGGCGATCTCTACCACAACATGGAGCGCTACGGGATGCGGACGATAGAGAGGCTGAGCCGTCTGGGGTTCCTAGGGCCCGACGTGGTTCTAGCTCACGCCGTCCATGTGAACCTGGACGAGCTGAAACTCCTGAGGCAGTCTGGGACGAACGTGGCCCACAACCCCATGAGCAACATGCTCAACGCGGTGGGGACGTCGCCCGTGGACACCATGAAGGAGATGGGCATCAACGTGAGCCTCGGCAACGACGGGTACGTTTTCGATGCCTTCGAGAACCTGAGGGCCGCGTTTCTAGTCCACAAGCTTCACAGGGAGGATCCAAGGGTCCTCAGCCCCCTGGACGTATTCGAAATGGCCACGGTGAACGCCGCCAAGGCGTACGGCCTCGGCGACCTGGGTGTCCTGAAGCCAGGAACGAGGGCCGACATGGCCATACTGAAGCCTCACCTTCCGACTCCCCTCACTCCCTCCAGCGTCTACGGGCACCTGGTCAACTCTGTCTCGGGTGGGGACGTCGATACGGTCCTGGTGGACGGAGAGGTCCTCCTCGAAGGTAGGAAGCCCACCAAGGTGGGCCGAGAGGAGGCGGTCGCCGCGTCTCGGCGCGCGGCCTCGACCCTCTGGACTCGCCTCGCCGACGTATCGAGCCAGGTGGACGTCCTCAAGCGGGACTAGCATACAAGACTTTTAATTCATCGAGAAACGATACCTCCATGAGGAGGTGCAGGTAGCCGTGCCAGGTGTCGTCGAGGCCTCAGCGGAGGTCCTGGCCCCGATGTTCGTTCCGAGGAAGTCCGGGTCGAGGAAGGGGGAGAACGGCCGCGTCCTGGTGGTTGGGGGAAGCTGGCTCTACCACGGGGCGCCCATCCATGCCGCGGAGGGCGCGACCAGGGCGGGCGTCGACCTCGTCTACGTCGCTGTGCCTCGGGTCATCGCGGACCCCGTGAGGTCGTATTCGGCCGACTTCATCGTCTTCCCCCTGTCGGACCAGAAGCTCACCACTGGAGCCGTAAGGCGCCTTCTCAAGTGGCTCCCCGAGATAGATTCCGCGGTGGTGGGGCCTGGTCTGGGCTGGCAGCCCTACGACGGCGTCAAGCTCCTGTGCAGCGAACTGGTCTCCAGGAAGGTCAGACTCACGCTCGACGCCGACGCCCTGCGCCGCGACGTCGTGGCCGCCTGCAGGGGAGGAGACGTGGTGCTGACCCCTCATTCAGGCGAATTCAACAGGCTCACCGGAGAGCAGCTACCAGCACAGGGAGACCTCAGAGCAGAGATGGTTGCCAAGGCCGCGGCTGAGATGGGTGTGGTCGTCTTGGCCAAGGGCCCGGTGGACATCGCCAGCGACGGAACGACGTCGTACGTCAGCCGCACGGGCTGCTCAGCCATGACCGTCGGCGGCACGGGAGACGTGCTGGCTGGATTGGTCTCCGGATTGATGGCGCTCAGGATGTCGCCGCTGCACGCCGCTGCCTGTGCCTCATTCGCCAACGGGAGGGCCGGCGAGGCGGCGAAGAGGCTCTTGGGCAACCACATAACGGCCACTGACGTGGCGAGGCTTCTCCCCACCACGCTTAAAGACTTCGACCGAGAGGAGCAGCAGTAGCTAGTTCTTGTCATCAGGGCTCGGCGAAGACTGGGAGCGGATACTCGAGGACCTCAGGGTCATAGCACCCATCTACGAGAGGGGGAACCTGGTCCTCTCCTTCGGCCGGTCTCCCAAGCTCAGGAAGGCGGCGGTCTCCTCAGGGCTTCCCGCCTCCGGGCTCTTCTTGGACGTCGGCTGCGGACCCGGCAGCATGAGCATGGAGGCGAAGAGGCTCAACCCGTCGCTCGAGGCCGTCCTCCTGGACCCCCTCCCCGAGATGCTGAGCTACGCCTCCGAGCAGGAGGAACTGGTAGGGGCGCACTTCGTCTGCGGCGTGTACGAGTACCTCCCGTTCAGGGGAGGGACTTTCGACGCCTATCTCGCCGGCTTCACACTTCGCGATGCAAGGGACCGGGGGAACGCGATCAAGGAGGCCAGGAGGGTCCTTTGCGACGACGGCGCCGCCGTGGTGCTGGACCTTGGCAGGCCCGACTCTTCGGCCAAGAGGGCCATGATAGCTGCCTATTGGAGGTTGCTGGTGCCTGCCCTGCTGTGGCTGTACCTGGGAGAGAGGGGGCGGCCGTTCAGGGACATCTACTTGACGGTGCGGAAGCTTCCGAGCAATTCCCAGATGCTCTCGATGTTCGGAGGGAGTTTCGAGGAGGTCAGGGCGGAGAAGTTCCTGTTCGACGGCGTCCTCATGATAACTGCCTCGGGGCACCTTCAGGCCGTGGAGGCAGGCAGGGTCTCCGCGACCGGCCTGAAGTAGTCACGCACGTGCCGCCTCGTAAGGTAGTAGACGATCAGCAGCTCTATCGCCAGGCTTACGATCCCCATGGGAAGCACTAGGGCGCTCGACAAGGCCCCGAGGAGGGCCATGATCACCGCCATCCACCAGGCCCAGTTCTTCGCCTTCCATAGCCCGTACGCGTTCACGATCCCCAGGGCTCCGACCACGAGGAAGAATGACGCGACGAGCTGCACGCTGGAAGCGATGACGCCTGCGCCAGCCCCCGCGATATCAGAGTCCTGCTGGAGCTGCGCGACCAGCTGAGGGGTCAGGGTCAGCATCCAGAACCCGAGGAACGCCGAGAGGGCCCCTCCGATCGCGTCTATCATGGCGATGGCCGTGACGCCCTGCGGCTTGGTCTTGGCCTCGATGTTCAAACCGCGCCACCTGTGCGTAGCACCGACGGGCCGGCTCCATGGGGGCTTCTTTCATTCAAGCTCCCTTCATGCGCGCCGCGGGAGCTATTAACTCTTGCCCGCCGGCGGCCGTCCGCTGACAAAGGTTATATCGAGCTTTCTTCAGCCTCACTGCGACTAGACGTGGGCGGCACAAAGAAGAAGACAATGGCTTCGGCCGAGAAGGAACAGGACCGGAAGGCCGAGGAGGAGAAACCCAAGGAGAAGAAGGGAGGGAAGGGTGCGAAGCTCTCCCGAGCTGTCCAGCCGCAATACTCGCTGAACGTCAGAGAGGAGGACGCGCTCGGCCAGCTTGCGCCACTCAAGGCGATCACGATCTATTCCGCTGCGAAGACGCTGGGAGTGAAGGCCAGCATAGCCTCGACCCTGCTGCGTTCGATGGCCGACAAGGGGATGCTCGACAGGGTCGGCGGCTTCAGCGGCCACTACGTCTACGCCGTGAAGAAGAGGTAGGAAACCGGGCCGTTTTCATCCTGTTACAGCACTAGACTCGGGAACGGAGGCGGGACCTCGAAGCGGAGCGCTACTGTAGCTCTATCCTTTCTTCCGGGTAGCCCATCTTGGAAAGGGCCATTTTGATCCCCTCCCTCTGGTCGCCCTGAAGAAGGATGATTCCGTCCTTGACGCTGCCTCCCGTGGCCATGGCTTTCTTGAGTTCGCGGGCCACGTTCTCGAGGTCTTCCGTCGAACCCGAGAGCCCCTCGACGACTGTAGTCTTCTTCCTGAACTTCCTGAGCTCCAGCCTGATTACGATACGGCTCCCTTCGGCGTCCAGCTCTTTCAGAGCGTCAGAGAAGATGTCGTCCGGCCCCGAAACTCCTTCTTCGCCCTGCCCCGCGCGTCCTTTCTCCGCTCCTGCCATTCGCCGGCTGTCGCTAGGTGGACTTGGTTAATTACCCATTGCATCATGCGGATTTGACCCGCGGTGGGCTATTTTGGAGGCGAGGGCACTGCCTTCTCCACTGCTTCGAACACGATCGTGTCCCCCCTTTCGATTCTCTTCAACAGCCTCTCCCCGGAGGTCACCCTGCCGACGTGGTTCATGGGCCGAGGAGGAACGGCCTCAGAGAGGAAGATGTACAGCGCGCCGTTGAGAGGAAGGAAGCCTATGTCTCCGGCGGCGAACTTCGTCTTCGGCTTCTCGGGGCCCGCCTTGATGTTCGTCAGGATGACGACGGAGCTCTGCTCCAGCGTGACCCTGCCCGAGACTTTTCCGCGGCGTATCATCAAAGAAGTGGTGGAAGGGGCCAAGTGCTTGATGATCTCTCCTTTGAGGTCGCCCTTCCCGAGGACGCTGATGTGGAGCGGAACCCTGGAGAAGGACTCTGGCGGGGTGGTCTCCATGAGTGCCTTTTACTTCGAACTTCCTTAAAAACCCGAGGTGGCGAGGCTAGCTCCTGGCGAACTCGAGAGCGAGGCGCAGGACGTCCGGCCCCTTGAGAACCCCGAGAGAGCCCCGCGCGGCCTCAGCTTCGGTGAACCTGGTCGTACCGTCGCCCCTCCCATCGTCTCGTGACAGCAGAAGCGGCACCGGGTCATCGCTGTGGGCCCTCATCGTGCAGGGGGTCGAGTGGTCGGCGGACACCGCGACGGCCACCCCGGCCAGGCTTCCGGACGCGACGAGAGGAACGAAGAAGCCAATGTCGATCGCCTCGAGGCTCTTCGCCTTCGCGGCAGCTTCGCCGTCGTGGCCCGGCTCGTCAGGGCCCTTGATGTGGAGGTAGACGACATCGAACTTCTTCAGCAGCTCCCTGACCTTGCTCAGCTTGTCCTTGTAGTCGAACACGCCCTTGGAGACGAAGACCTCCATGCCGGTAAGCTTGCCGATTCCCAGCTCGACCGGCATGTCAGCGACGATGGCGAAGCTGGCCCGGTACTTCTCGCTGATGGGTTCAACCTTGGGGAGCTTGCTGCCCGCGTCCCTTGTCAGCACGATGTTGGCCGGCTCGAACCCCCTGCTCCTCCTCGTCGCGTTCACGGGGCTCGCCTCCAGGATGTTGTGCGACTTCTCCACGAATTCGTTCACAAGTGAAGCCCCCAGCGTCGAGCCTCTGGCCCCGTCCAGGGACCTGCACTCCATCGGCTTCATCTCTGTGATCTTCTCCTTTGCCACCCCCATCCCCCCCACCTTGGCGTATGCGGGGTCGGTGTTGGTGATATCTCCCGAGAGCGCCTCCCCCTGGACCCGGAACGTCAGGACCGCCCTGTGAGACAGAGTGTGGATGAAGCTGAAGGACGATCCGGGGAAGGAGAGCCGCACTCCGTCAGCGACCTCGGACGCGAGCTTCCCACCCTCCTCCTGAGTCAGGTTCCTTCCCGCCCGCCTGTCGATGATGTTCATCGAAGGGTCGACCGTGGCGAAGTTCGCCCTGAGGGCTAGGTCCCCGTCCTGGAAGTCGGCGCCGGTCCCCACCGCCTCTATGACCCCCCTTCCCGGGTATTCGCTTCCGAAGCTGTAGCCCAGCATTGAGAAGACGGCCACGTCCGACTCCGGGGCGATACCCTTCCCCACGGTGTACACCAACCCGCTGACCCCCCTTGATGCAAGGCCGTCGAGCCCGGGCGTCCTGGCCGCCTGCAATGGGGTCTTCCCCCCGAGGGAGGGGTTCGGCCGGTCTCCGACCCCGTCCAGAAGAACGTAGAGGAGCTTCAAGCTGAGGTTGGGTCACTCCACGGGCTTATCAAGTTGACTGACACTGGAAGGGCGAACCCTCCTCGTGCTCTCTTCCGTCGGCGCCCATCCACTCCGCGGAGCGAATCACATGATCCCGGCCAGGGTCCTCGCGATCATCCTTTCCCGGTCGGCCCTAGCCGCCCAACAGCACGTACAGCCCCACGATGGCGAT
>DATKKG010000003.1:0-89458 GCA_035543015.1 Conexivisphaerales archaeon
GACCCTCACGTTCGCAGGTCCAAGCCCACTCCCGATGTACTTCTAGTTCGGTTGTGAAGGCGCCCGACTCCAGGTGCCGAGCCTGGTTGCATGGCGACGATACAACAAAGTAGCAGAGTAGCTTCCGAGGAAGACCACCGCAGACCAGAACAGGAAGTCAGCGACGGTGATCGTCGGACTCAACATATAGCACCAGTGGGCAGTCGGATCATAGGAGGGGCATAGGGAAGGAACGTACTCGTAGGCGAAGATCGGAAGCCCGTATCTCTGAGACCAAGCGAATATCTCCGACCCCAGCTGGATGCCAAGAGAAAGTGTGGGCGTCAGAAGGGCCGATGCATAGAGGGCGGACGCCACCTTCAGCTCCAGCACCGAGCGCCAAGCAAGAGAGGTGCTCGAAACCTGGTCCCAAGCCAATAGACAGACGATCCCTCCCCAGTACCATAGATCTATCAGCACAGAGGCAGGCACGAATGAACTAGAGGTGCCTGTCTGGACGCATGACTGGATGGTATTGAAGCCAGTTGAGTTCGGATAGGACGTGCAAGAGTACTGAGGTACGGAGGCGATGATCGATACTGGGAATCCGCCGAATATGATACCGACCGCGAACGACAACGACGTCCCGACGATTACCCAGACGACGACCACCCTGCGCTTCATTCTTGACGGTCCGACGGCCCCAGCGAGATAGAAGTAGACTAGCGGCAGTATCAACAGGGAGAAACCCAGCAGGAAAGAGAAGAAGGTCGGCTGGTTGGCAAAGTCAGTCAGAGGAACGTAAGAATTGGTGAGCAGCCATGTGGCGACGGCCAACACAGGGAGTACAGCTAACACGAAATACCCATCTACCGCGCGGGGGCCTTTGCTCAAATGACTGGCTACTTGCCTATGAGTCAGAGAACCTATTTACACGCTGCGAAGTGCACCTGACAAGCAGCTGGGAGTCTTGCCCTGAGATCAGAGGACTTGGGTGGGCGTGGTTCCCGACGGGTCCGTTGCCGGTGTCTGTGAGTCCGTTTTTCGCACCTATCTGGGCACTCGTCCCTTCGGGCCCATGAAATCCTCTTGACTTCTCGCCGCCCTTTTCTACGGTTCCCGTCAAGACTCTCTCGAGTGTCTGGACTTCACATGGCATGCAGTCAACGAAGGAGACTAGGGCCGTCCCGAAGGCGCCCATCGCGGCGAGCATGCAGAGCCCAGAATGAAGGCACCTGTCCTGACGTAGTCTATGTTCCACAGGGGCCGCGCTAGGGTTCTTTCATGAGTCCTTCTCAGCGGCGAGGTCGAACCGGTCAAGATTCATTACCTTGTTCCACGCCGCTACAAAGTCGTTCACGAACTTCTCGTTGGAGTCCTCACATGCGTAGACTTCAGCCAATGCCCGGAGTTGGGAGTTCGAACCGAAGATGAGGTCGACACGAGTGCCTGTCCACTTGAGTCTGCCCGTTGCGCGATCACGACCTTCGAACACGTCTTTGTCTTCCGAGCTCGCACGCCAGGATGTGCTCATGTCTAGCAGGTTCACGAAGAAGTCGTTCGTCAGCGTCCCGGGGCGCTTGGTGAAGACGCCGTGCTGGGACTGTCCGAAATTCGCATTCAGGACTCGCAGGCCGCCAATGAGAACCGTCATCTCAGGAGCCGTCAGCGTTAGCAATTGAGCCCGGTCGACAAGCAGTTCTTCGGCCGACACGGAGAATCTGGTCTTAAGGTAGTTGCGGAACCCATCCGCGACTGGCTCGAGCACGCCAAAGGAGGCAACGTCGGTCTGCCCCTGCGAAGCGTCCATGCGTCCCGGCGTAAATGGAACAGTCAGCTCATGACCAGCACTCTTCGCTGCCTGCTCAACGGCGGCACACCCTGCAAGAACGATGATGTCAGCTAGCGACACCTTCTTCCCGCCGGACTGCGCGCTGTTGAACGAGCTCTGGATGCCCTCCAAAGTCTTCAGTACCTTCGCCAACTGGGCAGGCTGGTTAACCTCCCAGTCCTTCTGCGGCGCCAGACGAATGCGGGCACCATTGGCACCACCCCGCTTGTCGGAGCCGCGGAAGGTGGACGCTGACGCCCAGGCGGTCGAGATCAACTCCGACACTGACAGGCCCGAAGCTAGGATCTTGCCCTTGAGGAAGGCAATGTCACGTGTATCGATCAGTCTGTGATTGACGGCAGGGATGGGGTCTTGCCAAATGAGCTCTTCTGATGGAACTTCCGGTCCAAGATAGCGCGCGCGGGGGCCCATGTCGCGGTGGGTCAGTTTGAACCACGCCCGGGCGAACGCGTCCGCAAACAAATCCGGATTCTCCATAAAGCGCCTTGAAATCTTTTCGTAGATGGGGTCGAACCGCAAAGCGAGGTCCGTGGTCAGCATGGATGGGGAATGACGCTTTGAGGGGTCTTGCGCATCCGGGACGGTACCGGCGCCTGCGCCACCCTTCGGCTTCCACTGGTGGGCGCCGGCTGGGCTTTTGGTTAGTTCCCATTCGTAGTCGAACAGGTTCCTGAAGAAGTAGTTGTTCCACTTCGTTGGCGTCTGAGTCCAGATGACCTCAAGGCCGCTGCCGATCGTATCGTCGCCTTTGCCCGTGCCAAATTTACTCTTCCATCCGAGACCTTGTTCCTCGATGGGGGCGGCTTCAGGCGGGGGGCCCACCAGCGACGCATCGCCTGCGCCATGGGTCTTGCCGAAGGTGTGACCGCCAGCAATCAGTGCGACGGTTTCCTCGTCGTTCATCGCCATACGGGCGAACGTCTCGCGAATATCCTTGGCAGCAGCAAGCGGGTCCGGGTTACGGTTCGGCCCTTCCGGGTTCACGTAGATCAGGCCCATCTGCACAGCAGCGAGAGGGTTCTCCAGTTCCCGGTCACCAGAGTAGCGCTTGTCGCCGAGCCACTCCTTCTCCTCCCCCCAGTAAATGTCCTCTTCGGGCTCCCAGATGTCCTCGCGCCCTCCGCCAAAACCGAAGGTCTTGAGTCCCATCGATTCCAAGGCGACGTTGCCTGCGAGTATCATCAAGTCGGCCCAAGAAATCTTCCGGCCGTACTTCCGCTTGATTGGCCAGAGCAGCCTGCGCGCCTTGTCGAGGTTCACATTGTCGGGCCAGCTGTTAAGAGGCGCAAAGCGCTGGCTGCCCGACCCTGCCCCCCCGCGACCATCGCCTATGCGGTACGTGCCCGCGCTGTGCCACGCCATTCGGATGAAGAGGGGTCCGTAGTTGCCGAAGTCCGCGGGCCACCAGTCCTGCGACTTCGTCATCAGTTCGCGGAGGTCCTTCTTCACGGCCGCCAAGTCAAGACTCTTGAACTCCCTGGCGTAGTTGAAACCCTTCCCCATCGGATTGGACTTGGAGGAATGCTGGTGCAGGATATCAAGCCTCAACTGGTTCGGCCACCAGTCTTGGTTCGTCATGCCGCTTCTGTTGTCCAAGAAACTACCCCTACCTGGTTAGACGATGCCAGTGTCCGATGATATTAGGTTTGTTGGGTTTGCTCAATTGAAATCCAATAAGCCGTCCATAAACGAAACACTGTGGAAAGGTCTAATGTCGTTGAGCCACAATCTGCTCGCACCCAACTGTGTGAACTGCTCCTTCGGGGCGTCCAACCGTGCGGTATTCACGGACGTTGTTTTCGGGTTGAAAGCCGCTATGCCCGTGCGCGACTTGGGTTGAGAACCTGCTGGCCGAAGACAACGCAATCGTGTCCCGGGGCGCCCTTAACACCACCATCTGTGGGAAGAAGCTCTCCGTCCGAATCCTCACCTAGACCGTCTTGCCAAAGGGAAGATCGTGGAGGACTACCCAATCTACTCCCGACCTGAGCCAAATGCCAGCTGGCATGATGCCGCCGCCTCCCTCCTGAGCGATACCTATGCCAGGGACCCACGATCGGCCCCTCAGCGTCCGACTCAGCTTTCGGAGCACCGTGTCTCATTCCCCGATCCTGGTGATTCTGCATCAGGCTGGAATCCACTTTCAAGACGAGTGGGCGGCCGGGGCTTCAACGACACAGACACGCGCAGGTCCAAGCCAGCCTTCTACATGTCATCAAGGCGTGGCGGTAACCGTCGTCGTGCATGAAGTGCCTGAAAGTGCGATGTCCACTTCGACGTCGCCTCCACCAACGGTGACCGTCCCTGAGCTTGGGCTGAAGAACATGTTGGAGGGACGTACTTCATACGCGTAGGTCCCGGATGGAAGTAGGAATGAGATGGTCGCAAGGCTCTCGTTCGCAGTCCCCTGTAGGAGATTGTCGTCCAAGGGGAGCTTGGTTCCGGCTGGCTGCACCTTGGTCTGACCGTCGATCGTGACCGACCAGGGCACTCCCCAGAATTGAGGAGAGCAGGCGCCTTCCTGCCGGAAGGTGACTACTTGTGGCCCCGCCGATATTCCACCACCTGCACGCAGGGCCAGCAACACCAAGCATAAGGCGGCCAGGGCGCAGATGCCCACGAGGACTGTCCTATTCCTGGACAACACTCCTGTTTTAAGACCCGCCGAGTATAAGTACTGTCTACGGGTTGGTTGGCCATTCTTCGAAGCCTCTCGAATGTGTCTGGCGAAAGCAAGGCCGTTGATATCCCGGGCGGCATGAAGGCGTGTGGCTGAGCGACGAGCTCAGCCACTAGTCACAGCTTTCTTCACGAGCGCGACGATCCTAGCCTCGTCGGCGGAGGTCAGCCCCTTCAGAGCGAAGGCCGTCGGCCACATTGCGCCTTCGTCGAGGTTTGCCTTGTCGCTGAAGCCTAGCGTCGCATACCTCGTGTTGAACTTCTGCGCTGCCTGGAAGAAGCAGATCACCTTGCCGTCCTTGGCATACGCGGGCATCCCGTACCAGAGTCTCGGCGAGAGGGCTGGCGCGCTGGCTTTGACTATGGCATGGAGGCGCTTCCCCATGTCGCGATCCGGTTCCCGCATACCGGCGATCTTCGCCAGCACGGCGCTCTCCCCGTCGGCTTTGTCCCCGCGCCCCCCGGTCGCCTTCAACTCCTGGATGCGCTCCTTCATCGCGGTTCGCTCTTCGTCCGTGAACCCCTTTGACTTGCTGACCGCGGTGGAGCTCTTGGTGGACTTCTGCGCGCCCTCTCGAGCAGGTTTCATGGTTGGGCTGGTCGCTACGGCAGTATAACTGGCTATTTGCGAATCCATACCTGAACGATCCATTCGACAAGGTGAGAGCAGATGAATACGTCGGTGCCGCGTTCGGGGGAATGACTTCTACGGCGCGGACTCTCCCGCGGGGGTCGAGAGGCCGCATGCCCCAAGTGGATACGCCCCAGGTCGCCTGGTGATATCTGGCATGAAAGAGCAATTCAGACTTGACGAAAGCGCCATCATCGTGACCTTCCGGCGGTCGATTGGCGTTGCCGCCTAAGGGATGCCGAGGGCCTGGCCAGCAGGCACTCTATGACGTCTCTGTGGCCGCTGGGCTAGTTGCATTTGGTTGCAGCGTACACGTGCTATTCATATGTCTAGGTAGGCTGACCAGGTATCGTCTAGAGAGAAAGGGGAGGTGAATCAAGACATTGACAACGACGGACGCGAACACCGAGGTCCACCGGAAGGCATATCATAGGAAGTCCTTCTCGTTCGTCCGCGACGGAAAGCGGATCCGAGTGCCGGCGGAGTACGTCCACTCGGCGGAATACAGGGAGCCATGGAAGCACATAGAGCCCGCTGTGAAGCTGCACATCAAGCATCCTGGCGAACTCGAGAGCAAAGGGTACCACATCGATGAAGATGTAGAGAGTAGACATCGTGCCCTCGAGCAAGCGGTCAAAGCCGACGGATACGCCGCCATCAGTCGCGCTCTGGTGAACTTGGAGGTATGGAACAAGAGGCTGCATCCGGCTATCTCGAGGATCGCACGCGCAGACCACCTCTGGTTGCACCAGAACTACCGACAGTAGGCGCCGCAGCGCGCGCTCGCTCCACGGTCAGGACGTCCGGGCCGCCGCCCGCGGACTGGCAGGGATCACGCCAGACCTTTCACGGTTTGGCGTGACCACGAACCGGCCGGACCCCGGCAGGATCGCCATCCCGTAGCGCACGCCCCTGGTGGAACCTACTTCTTCTTGTAAGCGACAGCGCAGGCCTTGGCATGGAAGGGAAGCTTGACCTTCCCTATGGTTTCGTAGTACGGCTCATACACTATCACTCCGCCGCAGAAGGCGCACTTCTTCTCGCCGAAGGCGTCGGCGCACGCCTTGGCATGGAAGGCGAGCTTCTTCCCTTCTACTGTTTCGAAGTACGGATCGTAGGCAATCACTCCTCCGCAGAACGCGCACTTGAAAACTTTCGCCATCTTCCTTCAGGGCCTATACCCATTACCATGCTATGAAGTTTTGCGGCGACCAGCCAGCCGCCGGCTTCAGCGCTTCGGCCGTCGCTTCTTCAACTCGTCGATGATCCGGAACCCCGATGAAGTACCCAGGCAGTCGGCCCCCGATGCCATCATACGGAGCGCCGAGTCCAGGTCGTCTATGCTGCCTGCGGCCTTGATCCCGACTCTTTCGCCCACCATGGTCCTCAGCATCCTGACCCCCTGCTCTGTGGCCGGGCTGCCAATCCCCCAGCCTCCCGCACCGCAGACGATCCGCACGCCGGCGGCTTCTGCAAGCCCTGCGGCTCTGATGCATTCGTCGGTGTTCAACGAAGTCACTCCAAAGTACGCGCACACGGGCCTCCCCTCCGCCGCTCCGACCACGGCGGCCAGTTCCTCCTTGAAGCGACTCAAAAGCCCCGTTCTCAAGAAGCCCAGGTTCGGAAGGTACTCGAACATCTCCGCCCCGGCCGCAAGTCCCTCCGTCACCTCCGTCACCTTGGCCCTAACCGGCGAGCCGCCCAGGGAATGGCCAACGAACACAGAGACCTTCGTCGTGCTTCCTTTCAGGACCTGTCTGACGTCCCGAGCCCAACAGCCCTGCACCGCGAGGACTGGGAATCCATAGGACTTCGTCCTGTCTGCGAAGTCCAAGATTTCAAGCCAGGTCGCCGCCGGGGCGGCGATGGTGCTGTGAATCGCGGCGGTCATCAGTTCCGGCGTCATCAGCCCCCGTGTCGGCATGGCCACATTCAATGGCCGGTCCCAGACTTAAAGCGCTTGCCCTTATGTGTCCGACGTGGGACACGTCCCCGACTTCCCGAATGACGCAGGGAGTCAGTGGAGCATCTCGGTATGGTCCGTCAGGGTCCCCGCGATGTATTCCCTCATGGCTTCTTCGGCCGACCTCAGGTCAGTGACGTAAGGCTTCTTCCCGGCCCCCCGGATGGCTTCGTACATCCCCCAGCCCATGCCGCCCGCAACCACCGCCTGGCAATCTGAAACCGCCAAGAGCATCCTTTCATGGAAGGAGCCCTCCTCGTGGCCTCCATCTGCATGCCCGATGCCGGGATGCTGGTGGCTCGGCTTCGGTCTCTTCTCCACGACCTTCGGTACCCCTCCGACCAAGTCGAACACCAGGAAGTACTCCGCTCGGCCCAGGTGGCGTGACACTGTCACGCCGTCATCGGTCGCGACGGCCACCCTAGTCCCCGTCACTTCTACTTCCCGCCAGCCAGGTAGGGCTTGAGCCACTGCTCCAGCTGATCCTTCGGAAGGGCCCCCACCACCGCGTCCACGATCTGCCCGTCCTGAGACACCATTATCGTCGGTATCCCCTGGACGTTGAACCTCATGGCCGTGGCCTGGTTCTCGTCGGTGTTGAGCTTGCCAAGGACCAGCTTGCCCGTGTTCTCCTTGGCTATCTGCTCCAATATGGGCGAAACCCACCTGCAGGGTCCGCACCACGGGGCCCAGAAGTCAATGAGCATGAGCTTGTTGCCCTTCAGGGTCTCGTCGAAGTTGGAGTCGGTGAGCTCGACGGCGATGCTCTGCTCGCCGGAATGCGCCTTCTCCTCCTCCCACTGCTTCCTGCGCTTCTGGATGAGGGACTCGATGTCGTCGTCGCTCACTACTGAACGACCTCCCCTTCGAAGACCACGGCGGCCAAGCGCTTCTTGGCGTCGCCGAGTATGTCCGACATCCTCTTCATCCTGTCTTCGTCCATGTATACATCGTTCATCATAACGAGGGACTGCATGTCCCTCAGGTCCTTGAGGAAGCCGAATTTGCCCATCACGTCCGCGTACTCCCTCCCCGCCTTGAGCCTTTCCACCAGCCCCCTGTTGTGCTCCAGGCAGTCCCTGCCCTCCTCGGTGATGGAGTAGACCTTCTTGCCCTCCTTCTCCTTCGAAGTCAGGTACCCCCTGTCCTCCAGCTCCTGAAGCGTCGGGTAGACCAGCCCGGCGCTGACTGGGCGCTGGTAGGTCTTGCCCAGCTCCTGAATCAACCCGTATCCATGCATGGGCTTCTCCGCCAGGGCCGTCATGAGGAGAAAGCGGAAGTCCCCCCTTCTCATACCTACCATTGGTCCCCTTGGCCCCCACGAGACCATCGGGTAGTCGGGATCGTCCCAGCAAGCGCGTCCCATCCTGCGGCCCTGTCCAGGCATATGTTATCTGATGCTATATCAGTTGATATATTTATAAACATATCGGGCCCTTCCCATGCAGTCTATATGGGGGTCCGATTTCATGATGACACAGACTGCCCCTTGGATGAAGAGAAGAACAGGAAGGAAGGACGTCACAAGGTGGTCGATTCTAGAGGGATCTGGTGCCCGCCCACCCCACTGACCGATCTATTCAACGCGTGGAGGGAAGCCAAGATAGGCGACCTCATCGAGCTGAGGGCAACGGAGCCCAGCATCGAGAAGGACGTCAGGGACTGGGCGGCCAAAAGCGGCAACAGGCTCGTGATATGCTCCCAGGAGAAGGGCTTCGTCAGGATAGTCGTGAGGATAACCCGGAAGGGTAGGAGGATCCTCGAGGAGTCGGCGTACAAGAAGAGCCTTTCCGACCCCGATCAAACCAAGGAGACGCCCAAGGCCAAGCTTCAGCTGGTGACGCTGGGCGACTTCCCGCTGGGGCTCCGGACGCTTCAGCCTGGCTGGCGCTGGTCCGTCGACATGAAACCCATGGCGGGGACCGCTCTCTGCGAGACCAGGCATATGGGCTTCGTCCTCTCGGGTAGGATGGCCTTCGAGATGGACGACGGGACAAAGCTGGAGGTGACGGAGGGCGTTGCCTTCGACGTCTTCCCGGGCCACGACGCCTGGACCGTCGGCTCGGAGCCCGTCGTGTTCCTCGACCTCATCGGAGCTGTCCAGGCGGCCAAGGGCTGACTTCGCGCCCCTTCAACTGACGACCTTCCTGAACATGTACAGCGTGGCACCCAGAGTAACCGCCGCGATGGCGCCGATGAAGACGTAGGCCTGCGCTATTGTCCCCCAGTCGTATCCGGACAGGACCAGGGCCCGCGCGGCGTTCACGGTGTAGCTGATCGGGTTGATGCTCGAGACCGTCTGCATCCAGCTCGGCATAAAGGAGCTGGGCGTCAGCGCCGTGCTCATGAAGAGGAGCGGGAAGGTCAGGAAGGCGCTGATTCCGAAGACCGTCTCCGCGTTCCTCGTCCTGAGCCCCAGGGTCAGGGAGATCCCAGACCAGGCCAGGCCGAAGAAAGCCATGGTCACCAGGATCATTATGATCCCTGGAAGTCCGGTAGCCACCGAGGCGCCGAGCAGCAGCGCTAGGGCGAGGAGTATGACCGACTGAATGACCACCCTGAAGGCGTCGCTGGTAAGGCGGCCCATGAGTATGGCGTACCTGCTCACCGGGGTCACCAGCATCTTCTGCAGGTACCCGGAGTCGAGGTCGGTCACCACGGACGTCCCCGACTGCAGGGCGCTGCTGAAGGCGTTCTGAAGGAGGATGCCCGGAGTCGCGAATAGGAGGTAGCTGCCAGCGGGGAACCCGGGCAGCTGGGAGAACCGCGAGAAGAGCTGGGTGAAGAGAACCAGGAAGATGATCGGCTGGAACAGCGAGAAGAAGAGGAGGATGGGGTTCCTGATGAGCTTCTTCATGGCCCTCACGAAGAGGTACCTCGTGTCGGAAAGGAACGCCAAGGCTCAGTTCCTCCTCCCGAGCATCATCCCGCCCGACTTCTTCACAAGCTCTTCCGGGCGTATCCTCCTTCCGGTGTGCTCGAGGAAGATGTCGTCGAGCGTGGGGGAAGAGAAGCTCACCGACCTGAGCCGGATCTTGTTGCTGTCGAAGACCCTCACGATGTCGGCGATCATCTGGCCCGCGTTGCTCGCGTAGACGGTGACGCCTTCGTCAGACTCGATGACCTTCGAAACACCCTTGACCGGCGTGAGGATCTCCTTCGCCTTGAGCACCGCCGTCGGCCTCATGATCCCATCTTCGAGCGAGAGCTTGATCGTGTCGTAGCCGACCTGACGCTTGAGCTCGCTGGGCGTGCCGCTCACCACTATCTTCCCGCGGTCGACTATGCAGAGCCTCCTGCAGAGCCTGTCAGCCTCCTCCATGTACTGGGTGGTGAGGAAGACCGTCATCCCCTCCCTGTTCAGCATCTCCAGGTAGTCCCAGAGGGCTGCCCTCGACTGGGGGTCCAGCCCCGTCGTTGGCTCGTCAAGGAACAGAAGCTTGGGACGGTGGACCAGCGCGGTGGCCAGATCCAGGCGCTTCTTCATGCCTCCGGAGTAGTTCCTGGCCCGCTTGTCGGCCACTCCCTCCAGCTGCACGAGCCTGAGCAGCTCGCTGACGCGCTCGTTCAGGGCCTTCCCTTCCATGTGCTGAAAGTGCCCCTGGAGGACGATGTTCTCCCTCCCCGTCAGATCCCCGTCCACGACCGTATCCTGGCTCTGAACTCCCATGATCTTCCTGATCTCCTGCGGTTGCTTGTCCACATCGTAGCCCGCGACCACCGCCGTTCCCGACGTCTTCTTCAGCAGCGTGGTCAGCACCTTGATGGTGGTGCTCTTCCCTGCCCCGTTGGGACCGAGGAAGCCGAAGAACTCCCCCTCTTTGACATCAAACGAGATTCCCTGGACCGCCCTAGTCCCGTCCGAGTAGGTGACCGCCAGGTCCTTGACCGAAATCATGTTCTCGGCCTCGCCCTTCGACCGCACCAGATCGGCTTCTGCCTCCATGTCGATTCTCGGCTCGCTGTGGCTGAACCCCATAAAAGCGTATCTTGATTCCCTGAAGCGGACGAGCGGCCTCGCGGCGCGTCATTGGCATACGCTCGGGAGACCCCCTATATACCTGCAGGCGCGACCATTCCTGGCGCATTCAAGCGGGGCCCTGGCATGCCGTTCAATCTTCATCATCGTCTGGAAGGCATCCTCTCTCGGCTATTCTTCGGCGGCAGAAGGACGAAAGGCTCTGCCTACCTGACATACGTCCTTGGGAGCGTCTTCCTGATGCTCTTCCTCTTCTATTTCCTCCTCAACACGGTGGGCTACGACTGGACGGGCGGCATCTATGTCCCGGGCACGGGGTACCGGCTCGACTTCCTCACAGGAGGTCTGGAGGACCGGATACCCTTCGTTCCCCAGATGGTGGTCTTCTACGTCTACCTGTTCTATCCGATGGCCGTCGTCACCATGCTCTACTTCGCCTTCGTGGAATACAGGCGCGGGTACTCCCTGGGGTGGTCCCTGGTGGCCGTGAACGCGATCGCCCTTGCAATCTACTTGGTCTTCCCGGTGTCCACCTACTGGTGGAGGGAGCAGCTCCTGGCCAGCGGGACGTCAGGCGACTTCTGGACCGCCCAGGTATTCTCCATCTTCGCCAGCGACACGTCGTTCAACTGCTTCCCCAGCCTCCACGCGGCCGTCTCGACCATCTGCTTCTACTCCTGGTACAGGTACTACAAGGCAAAGCCTGGCTGGCCCACCCGCTCCGCAGCCGTCCTGGCATTCTTTGTCGCGGCCGGGGTGATACTGTCGACCCTCTTCATTAAGCAGCACTACGTCGCGGACGAAGTCTCGGGCACACTGGTGGCTTGGCTGGTGGGCCGGCTCGTCTTCAACAGGCTGGGGCCCCATGCCCCCACGATCGTGACCACGTTGGCTGCCTAGGCCCGTCCCTTGCGCTCTTCCCCCTGGGCAACCTTTAACCTGCGGAGAGGGATGGGTTCGGCTGTCGGCTTTGGGGCTCATCGGCAAGGTGGCCGGCTTCATCCTTGAATGGGGTGCCAGGATGGCCGCCGTGTTGGCGCTGCTGTATTCGCTATACGTGATATCGGAGGGTAGCTACCTGATACCTTGGCTTGGAAGCGTCAGCCCCTATTCGCTCGGCTCGGCCAGCGCCCTCTTCCTGCTCTCTCAGTATCAGTTCTCCAAGGGCGGCCGGGGTAAGGCGGAATCGATCGCCCTGGGCCTCCTGTTCGCCAACGCCTTCCTGCAGGTCTACGAGATCGTGTACCACTTCACGTTCCCGCTCCTGAGCGTCGAGCCGCCTTTCATTCAGGGAGCCGACCTCAGGTTCCTCATATCGGAGGTGGTCATGGTCCTTCCCCTGGTCCTGGCGCGCAGGGACCTTTCTTTCAAGAAGACGAGCCTCTACCTCCTGGCCGCTTTCGTCGTTTCCATGGCCGTATGGGTCCTCTTCGGCTTCCCGCAGTACTTCTCCACGACCTACTACTTCCCCCCGGTCCTCCACACGGATGACCCGTACCACCTGTCCTTGGCCTTGAACTTTGGCTCGAAGCTCATACTTGCCGCCTTCTTTGCCAGCCTTCTCGACATCTGGAAGCGTGGGCCCAGGGCCGTGTGGGGCAGGACGGCGAAGGAGACCCCTCCCACCGCTTCCGCCTGACCGGAGACTTGCACCTAGAGTTTAAAGCCTAATCAAAGGGAAGTAACCGCGACATCGATTGGGCCTTCTTGTAAAGGACGTCATGTCTACTCATCTCACCTCGCTTCCCGTGGACAGGAGCGCAAGGGAAGCGGCCGAGCTCATGGCCAGGGCTGACGTCGGCAGCGTCCTGGTCTTTGCCGAGGGGGAGCCGGTCGGCATAGTCACCGAAAGGGACTTCGTCAGGAAGATAGTCTCCGAGGGGATCGACGCGGCCAAGGTCCTCGTCGCAGACGTCATGTCGACCCCCATGGTCACGATCCCTTCAATGGCCTCGCTCGAAGAGGCCTCCAAGACGATGACCACCTACGACATCCGGTACCTTCCCGTCGTCGAAGAGGGAGAGGTGGTGGGCATAGTGGGCACGAGGGACATCGCGATGGCCCTCGCGAAGGAACAGAACTTCGAGGACGTCAGGCTCAACGCGGTGGCCGGCGTCAAGCCTGGGAGCCTCCCTCCTTCCTACGATTGAGCCCGCGGAACCCTCTCCTCTCATTTTGGCCAATGCACGCCCTATCTAGTCACCTGGCGTTCGCCGCGGCCGGTTACCCAAGTCATAATAAGCCCTCGTCCCATCCGTGCCGGTTCAGGCGAATCCGTGTTGGCAGAGTTCGGAAGGAAGTGGAAGGAGTCCGACGAGCCGGGCATCAGGAACAGGGTCGCCGGCTGGTTCAGGCCCAGCGAGCCACTGAGGCCAAAGATCGAGTCCGCCGGCCGCGGGCTCCAGTCCTACATAGCCCTCCTCGATTCCAGCAGCCGCAAGCTGAGGGACCGCGATTCCGCCATCTTCGCGAAGGTGGTGCGCTTCGTCCAGGAAAGGGACGCCCAGCACGCAGCCGTCTACGCCAACGAGCTGGTGGAGCTTCGCAGGCTTGAGAAGCTCATCTCCTCGGTCCAGCTGGCCTTCGAAGGGATCCTCCAGCGCATGAGGACGGCCACCGACCTGGGTGACATCGTGACGATACTGGCCCCGGCCGAGGTCATCCTGAAGAGCGTCAGGCCAGGCCTCCAGGGGGTCCTGCCGGAGGCGGAGCGCGAGATCTCGGAAGTGGGCGACCTTTTGAGCGGAGTGCTGACCGACGCTGGCACAGTGGGAGAGGTGAGCGTCAACTTCCAGGCCGCCAACGAGGACGCTGAGAGGATACTGAGGGAGGCCGAGGTCATGGCCGAGGAGAAGATGAAGGAGAGGCTGCCCGAAGTGCCCAGCTTCAGATACGCTGAGGAAGAGGGGTACGGCCAGTAACCCAAGACTAGATGAAAGTGCCCAGCGGAAACACTCCGGCCGCGATCCATGCCACCAACAGAGCGGAGAACGCCACCAGGGCGGCGTAGGTCAGGGGGGCCCGCCTCATACTCGATATGGCCTCACAACCTGATGACTGGGCGCGTAGTTAAGCCTTAACGACCGCAATCGGCACCGGTCGCCAGCACGCCTTAAATCTCGCCGAATTGTCTCGACAGCCACCGGAACAATGCCGCCTGAAGCCAGCCAGCCGACCGAGACAACCGCGCCTCTTCCCAAGAAGGGTCTGCGCGCTGCCTCAGAGCTCCTCGTCGTGCTGAGCCTGGTCGTGGTCGCAGCGGATACGCTTCACTTCGGTTTCGGCTTGGACATCTTCGTCATTACGCATCTGATGTACCTCCTCCTCCCCCTAGGCATGATCTCCTACTCGTGGCTGCGGTTCGGCAGGAACTTCGCCCTAGGTTCCTCGGTCGTCCTCTTCACCGGTGGCATCGCCGTGGAGTTGGTGGGGACCAGGACGGGCCTTCCCTTCGGCTCCTACTACTACACCAGCGCCTTCCAGCCCCAGATCCTGGGCGTCCCGATCGAAATCGCCCTGGGCTGGCTCACCCTGGGACTGATGTGCTACTCCTTGGCCTCCTACCGCTTGGGGGAGAGGAGGCTGGTGGTGCCGCTGGCCGCGATGCTTATGGTCGCCTGGGACGTCCTCTATGACCCCGTCTTCGTCGGCCTGGGGATGTGGGTCTGGCGCGGCGGGGGGTACTACACCGTCCCGCTGAGCAACTTCGCCGGCTGGTTCCTCGCCTCGCTTCTCTTCTTCTCGGTGATATCGGTCTTCAGGAGACGGGGGGCCGCTTCCCATGGACGTCTGATCGGTCTGTCACCCTTCTGCGTCTACCTCTCGTACCTTGTGGACGGGACCGCCTCCAACCTGGCCCTGGGACAGGTTGATGCGGCGCTGGTGGGCTCTTCTTTCATGCTTCTGTTCGCCCTGGTCGCCGTCGACCCCGGCCTCCTCAGGCGCCGTTCCCCGTAGCCGTCATTGTCCGGGCAGCTTCCGGAAGTATCCCCTCACGTTCGGGCGATAGAAGTAGTAGAGTAGCAGGGCGTCGATGGCCAGGTAAGGAGAGAGTTGGAGGGCCGCGGCGACAAGACCGAACGCGGTCAGGGCCACACTCCACGTCCACGCCCAGCTTCTGCCGTTCCAAAGGCCCCATCCGAGCAGCAGAGAGAGCGAGCCCATCGTGAGAGCGAGGGGGATATTGACGAAGTAACCCGGCGCGAGGTTGAAGCTCGGCAGCATGGAGGCCAGAAAGGGTATGGCGGCCAGACTTCCAACCGTCGTCAGCCCGCCGATCACTTCGCCTATGGCGACGAGCTCGATGCCGCCGGGCCTGTCCCAGTACTGCTGGATGTCCTCGATGCGGAAGCCCTGCTGCCGGGGTCCCACGGCGGCATCCTCCCTAAGGAGGGTGTTGCATGTCGGGCAGAATCCCTGGTCGCTGACCGGCCCGCCACATATCGGGCAATGGGCCATCAACTCGCAATACGCTCCCGTGATACTTGACTATTGAGAGAGAGGCGAAACGCGGGCAGTCTCTCGTTCTCAACGGCCCATCCACAGGCCAGCCCGCGGGACGCACATCCCAGTCCCAGGGTCGAAATGGCAATCCTTCGAGAATTCGCACTCCTTGCAGTCGTCGGCTACCGGGCCGCCCAGACGGCACCTAAGCTCTTCGCCCAAACCCGGGGATCGCCTCTAGGGCCTGAACCTGACATGTAGGACCCGGTATTTTAGGGTTGGACCCGTGCAGGACGCCCTATGGGGTTTCCCTGAGGACCACGAGGTCGCCTGAGTTGCCCTCCAGGTCCGTCGGCACGAACAGCCGGCCGCCGAAGTACTCCATGCTGCTTATCCTCGGCAGCCTTACAGCCATCGGGTCCCTGACGTTCGGATCGTTGGACCTCTCGTTCCAGCTGGCGAAGTCTCCAGCGATGGTCCGGATCACGTTGGCCTTGCGGTCTATCATCCTGACAACGCGGTTGAGTCTGTCTCCCACAAAGATATCCCCCCTCTCGTTGAGCGAGAGCGAGATGGGGCCATCGAACTTGGCCGAGGAGCTCCCCCCGAACGTGGCCAGCCTCGGGTCTCCCCCGTCTCCCTCGTACCCCGGCTTGCCAGTCCCCGCCAGGGTCCGGACGTAGCCTTCCTTGACCCTGATCACCCTCACAGCGAAGTTCCTGCTGTCGAGGACGTAGATGTCACCTTCGGGGCCCCTGCGCATGTCATAGATCCAGCTGAACCTGACTTCCTCGAACCCGACGTCGTCCGCCTGGAATGCCGGCCGCCCCGTCCCAAGCTTCAGAATGGGCTTTCCCTCCGCGTCCAGCTTCCAAATCCGGCAGCCGTCGACCTCGTTGACCCACACGAAGCCTTCGTCGTCCGCCACGCAGTTCCCCAAATGCCCTATGCCGGCGTCGGTGCCGTCGAAGAACACGGCGGCGGTCAGGGACTTCGGGTCGATTCGGAAGATGCGCGCCTCCCCGAAGTTCGATATGATCAAAGAGCCGTCGGGGAGGCTCTCGATGTAGATCGGGAACTTGAGATCCGCAACTATGTTCGGGACTCCTTCGAAGACGGGCTTCGCGGCCACCGTCCATTTCAGGGAGCAAGCTTCTCCCAGGAGGCCCGCGAAGTGTTCCTGATGGGCAAGAACGTAGTGGTTGTTCGCCCGGTCGTGGAACCCGAAATGCACGAGCCCGTCCTTGCAAAGGTCTCGCTTGGCGAAGTCGAAGTTGACTATCCGCTCGACCTCCCAGCCTGCCATGAAGCGGGTCGATAGACCCTCGGTCGACCTGATATTTAACGTGAGCACGTTACACGCGCGAAATCAGAGTGCGCTCTGCGCTCGTCCGTTACACTGGTCGATGAGCCGGGGCGTTCCCGGCGTCAGGGTTCGGTCTTCCCTGACAGGAAGACCATGGCTTCCGAACTCGTCCGGAGAGAGCCTCCCTTGCGGGGGTCCCTACCGTCTGGGTCCGGAAGGCGTTGAGGTAGACTGGCACTCCAACTCTCTCATGCTCTCTTGCCGCCACAGCGGCGGCCTTCAGAGACGACGCTTGCGATATACAAGGTACGCCGATCCGGCGACGATGAATGATATGAAGTAGCTAAAGTCGGCCCCGCCGAAGGCTCCCGACAGGTAGCCGACTGGCCCTCCAACCGGCGTGGGCGGGACCATGAACGGGACCGAGACAAGGACGGACGCCGCGTAGATGGCCAGCGTTCCCGGTTCCCAGCTCCTGGCGTTGGCGCAGCTCTCGGGCGTCGTCCTCTTCAACAGGTAGAAGTCGACGAGGACTATGGCAAGCCAAGGTGTTATCCAGTAGTCCAGGGTGAGAAGGAAGTTCTCGAAGAACGATTCGAAGTTCTCCCCCCCGGCCACCGCCAGCGCCAGCCCGACTAGGCCGCCCACGACGACAGCGACCCATCTCCTTGTCCTGATGTCCAAAACGAGGGTCGAGAGCGAATTCGTGTATATGTTCAGGGCGTTGGCGGCCATCGCCCCCAGGATTATCGCCATAACCGCGACGGGTCCGAAGCTCCCGGCCAGCACCCTGAGGGAACCGAAGTAGTCGAAGCTCTGCGTTAGGCTGCCAACTATGGCGCCGATCATCTCTATCCCGAACGAAGCTATGGCTCCGCCCGCGAAGGCGTACAGCGCCACCTTCTTCGTGGACGAGTCAACGGGGAGGTACCTGGAGTAGTCGGATGCGTAGGGCGACCAGCTCATGATGTACGAGAAGGAGACGGCTAGAACCACGCCTATCGCCCCCAGCGTGGGAAACTGCGAAGACCCCGCCGGCATGAAGGACAGCGCCTCCCCCAGACGCGGGATTGAGACGAGCAGGACACCGAGGAACAGTGCCCCCAAGACCACAGACATCACCTTCTCGAACAGGTGGATGAAGTCGTGGCCGTAGATCGCGATCATCACCTGCACCCCGACGAGCGCCACGGCTGCGGGGATGAAGCCCACCCCCGGGGCGATGGCCTCGATCGCCTCTACGCCGAGTATGGTGTTCACCGTGAACCATCCGGCGGTGCTTATCCAGTTGGCCGCCCCGAAGACGTAGTTGCCCCTCCGCCCGAAGACCGACCTCGAGGCAAACATCTGCGGGTAACCCAGTTTCGGCCCCATGGCGGCGGACAGCCCGAGCATCAGTCCGCCCAGCAGGTTCCCCAGCACAAGCACGGGGATGCTCTGCGTCACCGTCAGGTGGAAGGCCAGCACGCAGAGGACACCTATGACGTAGTCGGCGATGGTGAGGTTCGCGGCGAACCACAACGTGAAGACGCGTCCGGGCGACCCATGCCTCTGGTCCTCCGGTATGTGCTCTATCCCGAACTTCTCGACCTCGGTCAGCTTGTCGGCCATCCGCCACACGCCATGGTAACGAGAGTTGAAAACCTTTGTCCGGTCGTCCGACAGATCGGACGTCGACGGCAGGACCCGGGCCAGATCCTCTCACCTGCCATCGCTGACCCTGCCCAGGCTCAACGCGCTCAGCCCGACCAGTGGGGCAGCCATGATGCCAGAAAAAAGGCAGGCGCGTTCGCCTGCAGAATCGAACCGTGAATACCGACAAAAAGAGGCTTCTTCAGGCTTGGAAAAGCTACTGCTTCTTGATCTTAGCCTCGAGGGCCTTCAGTTTCTCCTCGAGTTCCTTCGTCTTCGCGTCGAATTCGGTCTTCCTCTTCGCGTCGTCGGCCTTCACCTTCTGTTCGAGCGCTTCTAGCTTCGCCTTCAGGTTTTCAATCTCCGTGGGCATTGGTCTTTCACCTCTTCCTGCCAGCGAGATAGCGCGTGCGGTATATAATAGGGTTGTTTCTTCTGCGGTCTTCTGCAACCGCGCCCCGCCTCTGACCGAACTCTTCAACAGCTGTCCCGTGCGCGCATCCTTCAATTCACCGAGCGAGACGCGGCTAAAGGGTGTGTTGTCCTCAAAGATGCCGGATCGCCGAAGGCAAGGTCGGTCCGGACTGCGGTTCGATCGAGTTCAGGGTGAGTGGCCCGAGATTACTGCAGCCTCGCGTTGGGGCGAACCCTGTTCCTCTCCCACCGGACTAGGTCATCGAGTTCGCCCAGGTCCGTCTCCTTGGAGTCAAACCAAACGGTCACGCTGTTCTCGGCATAGTTGAAGGCTACGAAGCCCACTCCTTTCATCCTTGCCACCATGGTCTTGAAACCGGTCGCTCTGGCGGCGTCGTAGTCCCTTCCGAGCGCCATCACGGTTGCTGCAAGCCCCATTCTTCAGAGCCTCCATCCAAGTCGATTGCACTGGCATATATGACCCGCACGTGCGAAAAGTCACCGGAAGTAGTTCGCTGCAATGGGATCGGTGGATGACCCCCTCCCATGACCTGATGCCTTGAAGGACCGAGGTCAGGGAGGCGCCGGCCAACCCTCTCCTGCTCGTTTAAATAGCGCCGAATCCAACTCGTAACCATGTCTGAAATCAAGACCTTCTTCAGGCACTGTCCGGCCTGCGGCAGGCGTTTCGAAATCAGGCTGGTCAGGAAGGAGCCTTTGGAGACCAGACGGGAGACCTACAGGAGGACCCTGCCTCTCGACAGTGGGGCCTTGGGCGAGGTCGAGACGGTCGTCGAGGAGGAGGTCCCCAACACGATTTCTGTCACCGACTTCCGCTACGTCTACAGGTGCAAGCATTGCGGGCACCAGTGGGCCGAAGTGAACGACACCGAAGACGAGGGCGAACCCCCCGAAGAGCCTCGATAGCCCCTTCTGCTTAGGCAGGACGACTCGGACCCTACCGCTTCCCCAGTTCCCATTCCACGAAGAAGGCATCTCCTCTCAGCGCAGATGAAAGGGTCCGCCGTTGAAGGAGTCAGGGCGGCAAGCGCTCCTCTGGCTGGGCGGGAGGCGTCCTCTTTGCGACCATCATTGCGACAGGGAGGTCGTCGCAGTCCAGTTGAAGCTCACCCGGGATAATGCCATCTGAACGGAGCGTTCGTAGGGGGAACGCGAGAGGTGGTTATCGGGGCGTGGGCCTGGATCTGTGAAGGATGGGCTCTGTCTGGTTACGTTTGTCCTGCTCGTCGAGGCGGCTCCCCAGATGGTTCGCGGTCCCTAGACAATGCTTAAACTATGGACCGGGGCAGGACCGAGCGACGAAAAGATGACTGCAGGGGGACATGACGAATCCCAGAAGGGTGGCAAGGTATCTCGCAGAAACTTCGTGACAGGTGTTGGCGCAGGGGCGCTGTTGGCCGCCGTCGCCGTGGCCGGCATCGAGTCAGTACTGAATAGCAAGAGCGCTGCGAGCGTTGTGACCAGCACGGTGACAGGACCCACCAAGACGGTGGCGGGTCCCACCACCACGGAGACAGGCCCGACTACCACACAGACGAGCACGGTCACAAACATGGTGACAGGACCCACCACGACACAGACGAGCACGGTCACCAACACGGTGACAAGTACTCCAGCCGCCGCAGGTTTCCCGATCGTGAAGGTCGCTAATGTCAGCCAGATCAGCGCCAACACGCCCGTAGCTTTCAGCTACCCCCTGGCCGACGAGCCGAACATGCTGGTCAAGATAGGTCAGAAGGCGCAGGGAGGCGTCGGGCCCGATGGCGACATAGTCGCCTTCAGTACGATCTGCCAGCACCAAGGGTGCACCGCTGGTTACGTCGCCACAGCTCCAAGCCCGGAAGCAGTCTGCCCCTGTCACAATAGCGTGTTCGACCTAGTCCATGGAGGTAAGGTCCTCTCGGGGCCTGCCCCTTTCGCCCTACCACAGGTCATGCTGGAGGTAGACTCCTCCGGTGACATCTATGCCTATTCGATGGGCCCACCGACGATATTCGGTCACAACACAGGATCCGGCTACGTCTCCGCTGATCTTCAAGGCTAGTCGAAGATAGTGCGGACGAGAAGGTGAAGGGGTTGCCCAGCGCAGGGGCACGTCCCGGCCCTTGGCCGGCGGTGCCTGACTCTGGGGGTTTTGAACAGTTCTGGATAGCCATCGCTGCTGCTTGGGCCTGGACCTGAGAACGTAGACCGCCCCTTTGACCGTCGATCGAACATTACCCTGCCGGCGGACGAACACTGGATGACAGAAGATCCTGCAAGGCTGTCAAGAGGCCGTGCAGACTGGCACAAGGTTCTGTCGTCTACGCGCAGGTTCTTCACTTCCCAGCATCGAAGCGAGCGCCGCCGCCGGCCGGGCTCGAACCTGAAGTGGTTCCAGAAGAGGACTCGGCCATTCCCGGTCAGGAAGAAGTGCGACAATCGCATCTGTTAAATACTGGTCGTGCAAGTCATACATTGATGACCGAAGCAGTCTCCGTAAGGCTTCCCGACGACCTCGCCAGGAGGCTCGATGAGCTTGCGAAGTCGTTGGATCGGCCAAGGACCTACATTGTGAACAAGGCGCTCCGTGAATACCTGGAGGAGTACGAGGATTATCTCATCGCCCTTCACAGGCTCAACGACAAGGATGACAGACTGGTCTCCGCAGAAGAACTGACTCGCCTTGACCGGTAGGATCCTTTACAAGTCCTCCGTCCGGCACGACCTCAAGAACATCGATGCCAAGGACAGCAAGCGGATTCTTCGTGAAATAGGGACCCTCCTGGGTTCCGGCCCTCGATCCGGCGAGCCTCTCGCAGGCGAATTCAGGGGGCTGTTCCGGCTGCGAATCGGCGACTACCGGGTCATCTATGCGCTAGCTGGCGAAGATGTGATCGTACTCAGGATCAGGCACAGAGGCAAGGTCTACGAATAGCAACCCGGCTGGCCAAAGTGCCGCATCTTACAACGAATCTTATAAGATCTCTCTATAGCCGAAACTTGTAAGACTTAGGCGCCGCCGGCAGCACTCGAACCATATCCGATTCCAGAATAGGACTCGCCCAGACTGGAAGCATGAACCGGAGGGCCTTTCCTGCCTGGGAACGACGATCTACGGCCGCTTCTTCCTCACGATTCCTTTGAGGTCGAAATCGGAGTCATGAGAGTAGATCTCCTTGATCCTGAATCGTCTCATGACCTCAAGCGTGACCGCGTCCGTGAAACTGAGCTGCTCGTACTTCGCGAAAGCGGATAGGGCCTTGCCAAAAGCCTCCCATTCGACGAATACGGTGGTTACGAACTCCGACTCCATGATGCCCCTGACCAGCTCGACCACCCTTCCCGGCCTCGCACCTCTCCTCTTCAGGAGAGTGAGGGTCTCGTCCAAGACGAAATCGGTGGTCACCGCAGGAGGAAGACTTCTTCTGGCAAGTGCTTGCACTACCGCTTTGCCATCATCGTGCAGCTTGTCAGATGAGTCCATTGCTGAGACCCAAATGGTTGTGTCTATGAAGATCAATTCTCGGTTTCCAGCTTGCGAAGATCGTCCAGCGCATCATGCCTTCCTCCTGTCTTCAACGCACCGACGATGCCTGCCAGGGGATCCTGTCGATTGCCCGGTCCAGCGTTCTTCTCCTTGTGCTTCTCAATATAGAGTCTCAACGCTGCTTCTCCCTCGGAGGAGAGCTCAAGCTTCCCCCTCCTGGCAAGGACCAGTTGCTTGAATTCTTTGGCGAGTCTGTCGTCCACCACGAATTTCAGTTGAGCCATCTCATGCTGTACTGCGGTACAGCTGTACTATAAGTCTTCTGCCTTCTTGGTGGTTGATGGTCAAGATCTCCAATCCGAGACCGAGGCTTGGATTGTAACGAGTTTGATCGAGCTAGGAGGTAGGTCAGGTAGACAATGACCCAGAAGCTCAGGCCAAGGGACGCAGCCTCGGATGAGGAAGTCAATGACATCGTACGCCAGCTCCTTAGAGAAGACAAAGAGCTACTAGAGAAGTTAGCGGCCGAGTAGCCCCCAGATTGTTATCGTTCTTTCGCGAATGGTCGTAGGCCACGCATGATTATCCGCCTTTGTGTGTAAGATATAGGCGCCGCCGGCAGGGCTCGGACCAGATTTGATTCCAGGAAAGGACTCGAGTGAAAGTGGTGTGTAGTTCTAGGAAATCAGGCAGTAACCGAAGATGCGAGGGTGGAACAACGGTAATCGTCTGCTAGACCTTCATATGCGGACTCAACGGGTTGAGACGCATTATCATTTCGTCGACATTGGCTGGCTCCATGTAGTCGGGAAACGCGAACTCATTGAATTGATTCCAAGTCAGCCACAGCTAAATACCTGTTCCGTCTCAATGCAATTGGACCGAAGGTATGTCGAGTAGTTTCCTGGGGTTGCAGCCAAACCGGAACCACTATGAGTCTCGTCCCTTGGGTTCCGCTTCCCTGTCCGGGGTCCGGAGACGCTCGCGGCCCGAGATATATTTCACAATTCTTTTGCTGATTGAGGATCGGCCAATGTCGCTCCTTGAGTTGTCAGTCTTGGCCCGAATGAACTTCAGCGCTGCGAAGAAAGCTCTGGGCTTCCTAATCTCAAAACGGCTCGTCGATTGGACGACTATCGACTCCCAAACCCGCTATTATCCGAATGAGCGGGGCAAGGAATTCATTTCGAACTTCAAGGCGATCCTGGTCCTGATGACTTGAAGTAGCGCCCGCGAGGAATCTGTTGTTACGTTCCCATGATACATATCTCAAGTACATATCTTAGGTGCGCAGACATTATCAATTCGGCAGGCTTATTCCATGGCGGAAAGCTCCATGCTAGATTCTGGGTTCGCAATTCCAAGGCTCGTGAGGAGTATTAGACGACTGTTGCTAGTCGCCATGATCTTTTCGCTTCTGGAATCCTCGCTTCCCGTATCACATGTCGCACAATTGGCTCGTACACCTAGCTCGGAATTCGCATGGGTAAGACTGGTTGAAGCCAGCATAGCCAGCCAAGTCTCGAGGCTGGATTCGGCAGCGGCGATTGCCCTAGCCGGTTCGTTCACTGAGCTCTCTTCGGCGAACGGCCCTTACTCCTACGCCTACAGTGAGGTTCTTAACACTTGGAAACTGACGGCAAATGGAGAGGCTCTGTGGATCACGATCAATGTTGTCTTTTCTAGGTACAACGGTTCGGCATTTGACGGATGGCTGGTTATCAAGCTTGATCCTGGTCTAACACACATCGTATCAACCGAAATACAAACTGGAAACCCATCCGCCAACGATTATAAGAACCAGATTTGGTCCGGATACGGTTTCTACACGCAAAACTGGGGGGCGGTCTACGAGGCATATGGTAGCTGGAAGATCCCATCAATTTCACAGCCTTGGACCTTCGCGTGCAGTACGTATCTCGGAAACCACCCCTGCGCCATGAGCATATGGGCTGGTCTTACGAGCAATGTGAATACGAATCTCGTACAGGGCGGTTCCATGGCACAGTTGGACGAGGACCTGAGTGCATCTCCGTATTATCAATTGTGGACTGAAGTGCTGCCGAATCAGACGAGTGTTGTCGACTGCGGCGACACTGCTACCACTTCAGGCGATAGCATCACTTCCGACGTTTTCAGCGCGGGAAAGAGCGGAGGCGACGTTGACCAGTTCAACATTACTGTCATAGACCACACCAATTGGTACGCTTGCAGTGTATCATACCACAATGGGAAGGTGGGAACTCCCAATGAAGGGCTCCTGATGTTCGAAAGAGGGAACACCCAGACTGGCTTCCTTTACACCCTTCCTGAGTTTGGGGATGCCAATGGAGTGAACTTTGAAGGACAGGTGTACTATGGTAGCTCGCTCCACGGTATTATTGATCCTTACAATGCTGGATACTACGAAACCTGGTCAATGTGGAACCCCAACAACAACGGCTACCACAACATAGGCTTCTCGACCGTCTTCTCCAACAGTAGTTTCAACGAGTACTGGGATACTAGCAGTGGAACGTAATCACTGCACTGAAAAAGCTCTTATTGCGGCTTAGCATAGGAGTCAAAATTGAGGAGAACCATGGCAATCAATAGAAGAGGCTCCGTTCTGGTGACGGCCTTTGTTCTTTCAATAGCCTTCTTTTCCTTTTACATGCAAATCAGCAGCTCCCCTGGAACTAGGTTGCCCATAAGCAGTCATCTCACGCTTGGGGCCCAGACAAACTCGTCAACAAGTGACTTGACTCTGTCGGTGACTAACGATGGGCCAGACGGTATCACCCTGGTCGCTATACTGCTCAATGGCAGTGCAATCCCGTCTAATGCCCTTCATGCCGAAGGTGCGGTGAGTACCGTAGGTAGCGAATTCCGCGTTTCTGCAGGGGTCGGCGGCGCAATCGTAGTGGCGCGGGCAGCCTTGGATGTCTTGTCCGGCAACACCTATCAGGTCAGTTTGGTGTCGGATTCAGGAAATAGTTGGTCCGTTGACTTAGTTTGGCCATAGTGCCCAGATCAGGCACTTCATTCCAGAGGATAGCTGGGCAACCGGGACCGAGCCTTCCTGCAATCAGTGCAGCTAGAATACACTCCATCGGGGCTCTCCCGCCGCGATAACATCTCAAACCCCACCTCATCATAGAGCACTCTCTGGACTACAGCAAGCTGGTCCTCATTGGGCGTCTTGTTCCGCGGGCGTCGAATTAGGGGAAACTAGACCCCTTATATGGGGAACAACTCGGTAATAGCGGCGAAATCCATAACATATGTGAAAAACACTGTGCTCAATTGTAAGATTTAGGCGCCGCCGGCAGGACTCGAACCTGCGACCAGCTGGTCTCTGCGTGGATTAACAGCTTCAGCCTTCTGGGAAGTCAGCTGCTCTACCACGCTGAGCTTTCGTCGGCCCCCAAAGGGACCAACGGCGGCTCGACGGCAGCGCTCGGAGTGCCTGAAGCGCGTACTCGTTATAAGCGTTACTGGGAAGGGCACTACTTCAGGTATTCCCTCTCGAAGTCGGCCATGGCCTTCTTGACCCTGACCTTCTTCGGCGGGTCCTTGAAGCCGAACGCCGAGATGACGTCTTCGACCCCGCCCTTCCCCCCGGCCGCATACGCCGCCCTCGCCGAGTCAAGGAGTATGTTGGCTGCGTTCACCGGGTCGCTGCTCTTGAAGAACACGTCCATCACGTACGGTTCGTCCAGCGGCCCCTTCCCGACTATCCACAGGTAGACCGTCCTCTTCGACCCCATGAACTCCACGAAGTCGGTGGTCCCCGCCACCGTGTCGACCTTGTACGGCAGCTCCTCTGCGATAGACTGGCTCTTGATCCCCCTCTTGAACGCCCTTATCTCGTCCTGGAGGGTGTTCAGCGTGTCCGGCGAGCCCCCGACGTCCAGCTGATAGCTCTTGACGACCCTGATCCCCCTCTGGTTCATGAAGTCAAGTATCCCCTTGTGCAGCACGGTCCCTCCCAACTGGCTCAGAAGGTCGTCTCCCACCAGCGGCGCGCCGTTCTTCCTGAACAGCGCCGCGATCTTGGCGTCGTTGGCGACCAGCGAGGGCGTCGCGTTGACGAACGCTATCCCCAGCCGGCCGCAGATCTCCGCGTACCTCTTCGACGACCTGTCCTGTCCAGAGGAGATCAGGTTCAGCGCCACGTCGACCTTCCCTTTCTTCAGCTCCGCCTCCAGGTCCTCCTCCTTCTGCTCCTTGAACTCCCCCTCGGTCAGGTGCCTCGGCGGCCCGTCCAAGAGCAGCCCCGGCCTTACCTTGATGCCGTAGAACTCCTTCCCGACCTTGTCGTCGTCCACGTCGTAGGCCAGGACGACGGAGAGCTCCTTCACCGCGTGCCCTCCGACCCTTTCATGCCACAGCCCCTCCTTCCTTCCCTTCCCGTACCTGCTCACCGACTCTGCGAACGCCTTCGCGCTGTTGCCGGTCCCGAACAAGGCCACCCTGATCAAGGTCCTCACTCCTCGTACTTCGAAATGAGGGTCAGGAAGCCCGCCCCTCCCATGACCGCGGCCGCTATGACGTAGGAAGCCAGAAGCGGCGGGTACAGGGCGGGAGACGTGGTCATGGCGTTGTAGGCAAGGAGCAGGCCCATGGCAAGCGACGCTGCCCCCAGGATGCGGAGTATGACGGCGGCCCTGTCAGCCATTCCATCTAAAGCCCCCTGGCACGGGAATTTAAACCCTTTCGCTTTCAGAGGCTCCGCGCCCACTCGAGCTTGTCCGGGAGGTACTTGTCCACGATGTAGGTCAGCCCGTACCTCGCGAAGGCCTCCAGCTCGGCCTTCTTCCTGTACTTCAGGAAGCAGTCGATCTCATCCTTCCACAGCTTCTCGTTGTACCTGGGGTCCTTCTGCAGCTCGTAGAGGCGCTTTATGTCCAGGTCGTTGAGCTTGTCGTGCGGCAGCTTGTACTTGTTGACGTCCGAAGACCACACACCGATCCACTTCGCGTCTGGGGTGGTCAGCTCCCTCAGATGGGCGGCGTTGGCGGAGCCCGATATCACCACCATGGCTATGTGCGCCCCCCAGGGATCCGCATCGCAGAGTATGTAGGTCGGCAGATGGAGCTCCTGGTTGAGCCTCCTCATTATGTACCTCGTGCTCCTGGGCGGCTGCCCCGCCGTGTTGATCAGGATCGCCTTGTGCTTCTCGTGCACCCTCTCCTCGATGAACCTTGTGAAGAGCCCTCCCTTCTCTATGGCTATCACCATCTCCGCGTCCGTGTCGACGAACTCCGCCGTCGTCAGGGCGGGCCCGATCATGACCCCGTCCGGGTGCGACGTCAGGTCCAGCCTCTTCCCCTCGTAGCCCGGTATCGTGTACTCGACCGTCAGGTCCCCGAAGATGGAGCTCCTCTCCTCCGGGTAGATGTTGAAGTCCTCCCTGGCCTTCATAAGCGCCGTCTCCAGGTCGGTTATCGTCTCGTCCGACTCCGCCTGGTCGGCGAACTCGGTGTTGTACGCCTGGGCCGAATAGTACACGTCCCTTAGCGTGGACGTCTTCTTCTCCTTCACCAGCTGCTGGGAGAAGAACGCCAGCCACAGGAGCTGGGTGTACGGCCTGATGTGCTTGACATTGTGCGATGACCTCTTCACAGACGCCGCCCCCAGCACGAACTGCCTGAGGGCCTCGTCGTAGACTATGTTCTTGACGGACCTGCTGGGGAGCGTGATCTCGGGGAACCTCCCCGACTCGATGGCCTCGTAGGCCTCCTTCCCCATCTCCCTCAGCTGGGCGAAGACCTCCTCCTTCCTCTGCTCGGAGACCCTCTTCGCCTCCTTCATTCCTCTCCCTCCCCTTCGGCCTCTCCCGCCTGGCCCAGCAGCTTCGAATAAGACGGCGCCCTCGACTTGCCGTACAGCGACGCGCTGAACCTGGCGATCATGGGGATGTACTTGGCGTAGATGTTCATCCTCTTCACCTGCCGCTCCATGGAGCCCTTCCGGCTGAGGTAGAGCTGCAGCCTCCGGAGCACCTCCCTTATGCCGTTCCTCAGCTCCCTCTCGACCTCCGGCCTGTCCGCTATGTACTCCTTCCCCACCGTCTTGTAGGGGATCTTGGTGGAGCAGACGTGCGTGATTATCACAAGCGACGAGTCCGAGGGGACCCTGTACCTCTTCAGGTCGATCTCCTCGTTGATGACCTTCCACGACACGTCGCTGCCCTCGTCGTACAGCAGCGGTATCCTGTTGGCGAACCTGAGAAGCCTGAGCCCCGGCTGGAGCGTCCTGCTGCCGTACGCCAGCCCCACTTCGACTATGAACGGGTACCCCGAATACGCCGCCGGGTCCCTCACCGCCACCGCCGAGAACTCCGGCGCCAGCTCCTTCACTATGCCCGTCGTGAATATGTTCTCCCCCAGCGGCGAGAGGCACCTCGCGTCCGGCGGCAGGAACTTCTCGTAGGCGTGGAGCGCCTCCGTGAATCTCACCACTTCCTCCGAGCTGAGGCTCCTCGGGTCCCTGGAGGGGTCGAACCCCGCCTGAGCCAGGAAGTCCTTCGCGATCTTGTCCCCCACCCTGTGGAAGTTCCTGACCATGAAGCGAACCATCGTCCCACCCTTCCAGCCCCTGATGAGCCTCTTGACGGCCTCCACGTCCAGGCCGTGGGGATGGGGGAGGGTCTCCCTCGGCGGCTCCGGCATCTCGTCCGTGCCCCTCTTGAAAGACATCAGCTTCCCCGTGGGGTCCACGAAGGTGATGTCGGCGTATGGCGTGACCAGCGCCGTCTCCCTCAGGTAGTCCTGAATCCTGTTGGCCGACCGGAAGTAGTCCCCCTCCAGCTCGATCTTGACCTGGGTCCCCCTCCACCCCTTGGCGTCGACGACGTCGTGCCTCAGGATGATGGGGTTGTTCTTCTCGATGTCTATGGTGATGGCGAAGTCGTGGGCCTTGACCCCGTCGGTGGAGCTGGCCACCTCCGCAGGCTTGTTCGTCGTTATCTGGCCGTAGAGGACCGCCATGGTCCCTCCCATGCCGAACATGCCCCTCGCCTGCCTCAGCCTGTACTTCGACCCGTAGAAGATGCGGCCGAAGGCCCGCGGTATGTGCTCCGCCTCCACCCCCGACCCGTTGTCACGAATCAGGACCTGGTAGTGCTTGGGGTCCGCCTTCTCCTCCTCTCCCGGGGCGCACGATATCCTTACGTAGATCTCCGGGGGGATCCTGAACTGCTCGGTCGCATCGAGCGAGTTCTCCAGAAGCTCCCTCAAGGCAGAGTAGAGCGCCCTCGACGGGTTGCTGAACCCAGCCAGGTCTCTGTTTCTATAGAAAGAAATCAGAGGGAGAACTGTCTGCGAAAGAGACACTGCTCTGCGGCAACCTCACTCACCCTCCACAAACCTGTCGATAGATGCTCATTAATCTTTCAACCGTCTGCTCTCGTGTCTTGCAGTCTGCAAAGACGAACTTCTTGGGATTCCCACGGGCATCGTCCTGCCTATCGGAGATCCACAGGAAAACCTTGGTCATTATGCTCTTGTCGTGGCCATACCAAACCCCATAGCCAGCCTTCTTTCTGATAACCTTCAGGCCGGGCGTGAAGCCCACCATCTGAACGAACGCCTTGATGTGTTCCTTGCGCATTATGTGGACACCGACCCTGTTGATGTTCGATTGCATTCCCAGTGATGCCAGCATCGTCTGTATCTGCCGGCTGAATGCCTGATTCGTGGATGCGAGGACCACTCTGAACTCGACAGTGAAGTTCCGGGGAGCCCGTCTGACGGAGATTATCATCGAGCCCTCCGTGTCCGCAATGATCCTGCAGACCTTGACGCAGAGCTCGTTTGAAGCCGTGATGAGCCTCAAGCACTGTTCGGAGAAAACCTTCCCACGGATATGAGGCTCCAGGTCTCGCAGAACCAGTGACGAGGAGATCCGAGAGTTCAATCCGTTCCTGCCTAGGGTGATTTCGCCGTAAGCATCTCGAGCCGCATCTCTGAATCTCTGATGAAGTTGTTCCTGTGTGTTCGTGAATTGAACAGTGTGCTTGCTGAGGCATCCTTCCGTGATGATCAGGGTCATCATCAGAAGCCTCGCCTGCGTAACAACCCCTGGGTCATTCACCTTCCACTTGTAGAGCCTGTTCATGTACTCCGGATGCCTTTCCCGATATGCGCGAGATCCTTGGCCTCTTGTTCGGAGGGAGATCCCCTGCTTCAAGAGTCTCTTCCTTACGTATGTCTGCGACCGTCCAACCTGGGCTGCAATCTCGTTTAGGGACATGCCACTGGCATAGAGCGCGGGGAGCTCCTCGGGGCTGGGCACATGGGAAGGCGCTTCCTTGACTGTGTCCTGGGGGAGAGCCATCGCTGGCTCTGCTACAGACGCTATTTAACGAAACGCATGCTACGGCGCCGGGTTGCCGCACGAGCCGCGGTACCCCTGCCCGGCAGCAACGAACGCGCCGCGCTTGGGGCATGCCTTCCCCTGGGGCGCAGGCGCAGCGCCGGGCGTGAACGGCGGGGTCTCCAGCGCTCCGATCTAGGGGGAAGCCTGTGACTTGTTCAGGTTCCCAAGGATGATGTCGTAGGCCGTCTCCGCGTCGGCGTTTGAGAGGTCCCTCAGCTCCATCGTGTCCCCGCCCAGCTTCAGCCTGAACCTCACGGTCGATCTCGTCAGGCCCTTGTCCAGGAAGACCTCGGCGATGTCCTGGTAGCTCAGCTCTGAGTAATCATCCACCAGGCCCAGGGAGTGCGGGTGCCTCAGTATGACCTTCTCGTTCGTTATCGCCACCGAGTCGATGTCCATCGCCGGGTGGAAGACCTTCTCCTTCACGTAGAGCTGCACCTCCTCCTTCGGGCCGAGCCTCTCTTTCAGATCGTCTGGAATCTCCATCTTCCCTCTCCCTCGCTCTGGAACCCGCTCTGATTTCTGCTTTTTGGGCTTCCGGGAAGTGATGGCGGCCCGACGACTGCCTTTAGCTCTCTCGACGTCCCCTATTGGCTAGGACGGGGGGAGGCGGTGGAACGCCGCGCCGGGCCCTCCATCGCAATCCCTACCGCTGATTCCATAAAACGACCCACTAGTCTTCCCAGAGCTTCAGGCGGTCAAGCTTCTCCTTCGTACGGGCCTTCTGGAGGATCTCGTAGACCGTCCGGTGCTCGCTCCCGCCCGCCAGCATGGAGACCGCGTCGCTGGCCAGCTTGGCGTGCGCCTCGTCACAGATGATCGAAACGTAGTGGCCGTAGACGGAGATCGAGGCCCCCGTCAGCTCCTCTATGATCCTCCTCGCCTTCCCCCTTTCGCCGATTATCCTGCCCTTGATCCTCTCCAAGGAGGACTTCGACCTCCCCGTCGTCTCCCTCAGGTCGATGATGGTGAACGTCTGCTCTTCCTTCAGAAGCCTCTTGGCCCTCTCCGGGGAGAAGCCCTTTCCGATCGCGTCGATCACCTCCATGGCCTTGAAGGGGTCCACCTCCTCCAGGTCCGCCGCGTCGGCCCGGATAGTGACATCCCCTGTTTCGCTGTCGATGTCGAGCCTTACCTTCAGCGTCTCCTCGAGCTCCTTCTTCTCCTCGCCGCTCCTCCCGATTATGACCCCGACCCTCTCCTTGGGTACCCTTACCATCTGCTCGAAGCTCACTCCGCGCCCACCTCGCCGAGTATCTCCTTCGCCGGCTTAATGTCTATTCCCCTCTTTGCGAAGAAGACGTTCACGTTCTCTATGTCCCTCTTCAGGAACTCGGTCGACATGGGGTGCCTCACGTCCACGGCCGAGCCGAAGTCGAAGAGGATGATGGAGCCGTGGAGCTTGAAGACGTTGTAGGAGGAGAGGTCCGCGTGCACGAGCCCTGCCTTCCTGTATAGGAGCTTCACCTGCCCGACCAGCCTTTCGTAGTCCCTTGGGTTGACCTCGGTCTCCTCCAGGGTGGGCGCCGGGACCCCTCCCTCGCCTATGAACTCCATCACCAGGACGTTCTTCTGGAGGTAGAGGGGCTCCGGGACCCTCACGCCGGCGTCGTAGGCCTGCTTGAGGTTCGCGAACTCCTTCCTTGCCCATTCGAAGATGAGCCCGTGGCCGTACCTCCTCACTCGGCTGAACCTGGGGTCACCTGTCATGTAGATCAGCCTCTTCTTGAAGTCGGATGTCGTGGTGTAGAAGAGCTTCACGGCGACGTCCCTCCCCCGGCTCACCCCCCAGTATACCCTGCCCTCCTTCCCGGCCTGCACCACCCCGTTGAGGTAGTCCAGGTCGCCCCTGCTCAGCATGTCGTAGAGGGTGAACAGGGTGTCCCTGTCGAAGACCGCCTGGCGGGAGTCCCTGTTCTCCGACCTGTTCCTGAGGTACCTGTTCTGCTTCTCGGAATTGAAAAGCGCCCTGACTATCTCGTCTTCCTGCTTTGTGCTTTCTTCACTCAAGCGCTAGAGCTCCGGCGCGATCTGGCCCTTCTCCTTGAGCTGATCAACCTGGGCCACCGTGTACCGCCAGAGTATGTCGCACCTCTCGTCTGACTTGAAGTCCCAGGGGGCGACGAGGACGATGTCCCCCTCCCTGATCCATATCTTCCGCTTCAGCTTCCCCCTGATGCGGCCCACCCTGGTGACGCCGTCGCTGCAGTGCACCATTATGTGGTCGCTTCCCAGGAGCTTGACCACCCTGCCGAACATCTCTCCGGCCGAGGGGGACATGAACTCCTTGAGGGCCTTCTCGCTGAGAACCTTCCTTTTGCCCAAGGCTGACCGAATGAATTCAAATTCGCTATCGTAATAAACTTATTGGGCTCGCGGCGTCAGACGGAGAACTTGTAGATCATGAGGAAGGAGACGTCCTCTATCTTCCTCACGGCCCTCGGGTGGCCCAGCTTCTCCTTCAGGGCCCTCGCGACGATCCTGTTGCCCACCAGGTTCACGATGTCGGTCTCCTTGATCTTGGCGAGGGCGGTCTCTTCGTCCACCCTATCCCCCGAGAAGTAGTCCGGGGAGATGTCCACCTTCAGCCTCCCCTCCTTCAGCGTCCTCCCGAGGAGCTCCTCGTCGCAGATGTTCACCATCTTCGACGCCTGGTACCTGAGCTCCCGGCTGATGAAGCCCCTCTTTTCGCCGGCCAAGTTCCTACCCCTTCGCCGGTGACTTCGCGCCGCAGGCCTCGCAGACCAGGAGGGAGACCTTCTTCAGCTTCTCGATGTGAGTGTCCGGGCTGCCGCAGACGGGGCATATCACGTTCTCCTTGACGTACCTCTCCAGGAGGACGGCGAAGGAGTCCTTCCCCCTCCTGCCGATGAAGATCGCCCTTCCCTCGGCGTCCAGGGAGGCGGCCGTGGCCAGCTCTTTCGCCAGGTACATCAGGATCTTCGACGGCTCGCGGCGGATGACCGTCGAGACCTCCTTGAAGTTGCGGAAGATCGTCCGGCTCCCCACGAAGACCACCACAGGCTGGGGGAGGACGAGACGGCTCTCCCTCTTCGAGCTCTCCGCGGGCAGGTCCGCCTTTATCCTGTCGAGCAGCTCCCTGTAAGGCCTGGTTGACACGACAGCCTTTACCCCCGCAGTATCCCCTTAAAGCTTTCCTTCCAAGCCTGGCCGCAGAAGGACTTATAATGAACTGAAGGGGATGAAGCTCGTTCGAGTGGTCCGCATGAGCACCGACAAGGTGAGCTACGAGGAGTTCGCGAAGCTGGACATAAGGGTCGGAAGGATCGTTGAGGCGAAGAAAGTGGAGGGCTCCAGGAAGCTCGTGGAGCTGAAGATCGACATAGGCGGGACGGTGAAGAGGGCCGTCGCCGGCATTGCCTCCTTCTACGACGTCGAAAAGCTCCCCGGCGCCCAGGTGGCCGTGGTGACCAACCTCCAGCCGAGGGTCATGATGGGCCTGACCAGCGAAGTAATGATCCTGGCGGCCTTCGCCAACGACAAGCTCGCCGTCTTGAAACCCGATGTCGAAATAGAGGACGGGGCTAAGGTCTCCTAGTCGAGGGTGGGTATGCCGAGGTCTATGGCGAGGCCCTGCTCGGGCTCTTCGTCGAGGGACCTCCCTCCCAGAACCTGCGCCACCGGGTCGTAGACCCTGAGCTTGGAACCCTCGCCCATGGCCATCACCATGGCCACCACCGCGGACCCCCTCTCCGAGACCTTGCTTCCGTAGTGTATCTTCATCTCGCTGCCCAGGAGGCTCTTCAGCCCCTCGGCCGAGAACTTCGCCTGCTCGAACGTGATGGGCCTGTTGCCGCTGGAGTAGATCATGACCTCGTCGACGTCTCCCTGGCCGGCCTCGTAGGCCCTGCGGACAAGCGAAGCGATGCCTTCGTCGAAGCCTCCGGAAAGGTCCCTTATCTCGAGCGTCGCCTTGCCGCGCTCCATCATCTTCGTCAGCTTCCTGAGCTCGACGGCCGGCGTCTTCCCGTCTCCCGCGATGAACAGCGCCTCAAGGGCGTCGGCCACCTTCCCGTCGATCATCTCGTAGAGCCTGCTCAGGGGGAGCTCCTCGAGGGACTCCTCCACGAACTGCTCCCGGTCGACCACGAGCATACCCCTGCAGCAGTTCTTCATCTTGTTGATCCCGACTCCGGCCTTGTACTCCATCCACTTCTGATACTTGAAAGGCAGGAGGGCCACACCGAAGGTGTCGGTGCCCGCGGCCTCCGCCGCCCTGGCCAGCCTGGGCGCGAGGGAGCTCCCGGAGGAGCCGCCCAGACCGGCGACGACAAACGCCACGCCGCGGCCCGTCGCAGCCCCTCCGACGTAGCTCCTGATTTCGTCTTCGTCCCATCCGTTCATGTTGACGCCATCGGTGGCCTCCAGATCCTCTTCGTCAAGGCTGGCGAAGAGGTACGCTGCCCGGATTCCACGACTCTGAAGAAGGTTTACTATCCTACAACCTGACGTGCCAACGCCCACGAAGAGTATACGCCCGCCGCTAGCCTCCAAAGCTATCCCTCGCAAGGTCTACACAAAACGGCTGCCGATATAAGATGCAGTTATCATCAACCATTTACACCTGATTAACTTATGTTGACCAAAACAGGCTCAGAAAGGTCAACAATCCCTTCTATTGTTCGTTATGAACTGCCACTAGTCTTAAATCCTTCATCTCCTTCGACCATTTCTTGGTTGATGTAGAATGCAGAGGAGCTCCAGGCGGCTCGAGCTGAACGGTTTCTTCGACGGCGTGTTCGGGACCTATGATGACTCCAAGGTCTTCCGGCTGTTCATCGGGGGGGAGTGGAGGGAGAGCGGCGACGGCAAGCTGTTCAACCTCGTCAGTCCGGTGGACGGAGGGGTCTTCGCCAGCGCGGCTGCCGCGACACAGCAGGACGTGTCCGACGCCGTCGCTTCGGCCTTCTCCAGGCAGCACCTGATCAGGGACATAGCCGGGATAGAGCGGGCGGGGATCATGGAGGAGGCCCGCCACATCCTTCTGGAGCACGAGGACGACTTCGTGGGCGCCCTCATGCTGGAAGGGGGGAAGACCAGGGGCGACGCCCAGGGGGAGGTCAGGGGCATCGGGAACAGGATGGCCCTCGCCCTGGACGAAGCCCGCAGGATATACGGGGAGTACATACCCGGCGACTGGTCGAAGGACACGCTGGCCAAGATCGCCCTGGTGATCAGGGAGCCCGTCGGCGTCGTCGCGGCCATCTCGCCGTTCAACTACCCGCTCTTCATCCCCGCCACGAAGATCATACCTGCCCTCCTCGCGGGCAACTCGGTCGTCGTCAAGCCGGCAAGCGCCACCCCGGTGGCCGCCCTGCTCTTCGCCAGGGTGCTTGAGGCCGCGGGGATTCCAAAGGGGGTGCTCAACGTCGTGACGGGAAGCGGCGGGGTCGTTGGGGACTCCCTGGTGTCCGACCCCAGGGTCTCGATGGTCAGCCTCACGGGCAGCACCGAAGCCGGCAGGAGGATCGTCGAGAAGGCGGGGATCAAGAAGCTCCACCTTGAGTTGGGGGGAAAAGCCTACGCCATCGTCCTCTCCGACGCGGACCTGAAGCTGGCCGCGGCGAAGACCGTGGAGGGGAGCCTCAAGAGCGCGGGCCAGCGCTGCGACGCCGTCAGCGCCGTCATCGTTGAGGAGGCCGTTGCGGACGAATACGTCGAGAGGGCCCTTGAGGCCTTCGACTCCTTCAAGTTCGGCAACCCGTTCGACGACGGCGTGCAGGTGGGCCCGCTGATCAACAGGGAGGCCGCCGTCAGGGTCAACCTCCTCGTCTCCGACGCTGTTCACAAGGGCGCCAGGCTGCTGCGGGGAGGCGACTTCAAGGAGGCCTACCACCAGCCGACCTTCCTCGACAGCGTGAACCTGGACTGCCGCATAGCCTGGGAGGAGACCTTCGGCCCCGTCGTGACCGTGATCAGGGTCAAGGGCGAGGAAGAGGCCCTCGAAATCACAGCAAGGAGCAGGTACGGCCTCGACGGCTGCGTCTTCTCCAAGGACTTCTACAGGATGTGGCGCGTGGCCAAGAGGGTCCAGGCGGGGGAGATAGTGGTGAATGACCTCCCGCGCCACGGCACGGGCTACTTCCCGTTCGGAGGGGCCAAGGAGTCAGGGACCGGAAGGGAGGGCGTAGGCTACAGCATAGACGAGATGACGAACCTGAAGACCATCGTCTTCAACCTCGAGCCCGGCAGGATGGGCAAGAAGACCCTAGTCTAGGGCTCCTGTTTCGCAGAGCCAGGGGCGGCCTGGAGCGTAGCCGGAAAGTCCCGGACGGTCAGTGACGACCCGCAGTACTGGCATTTCTCCGCGCCGCCGCCGTCAGGGATCGCGGTGGATTCGCCGCACCTGGCGCACTCGGCCAAGCTATGGGGGGACAGCCACTACGGCGTGTTTCAGGTTTCCTTTACCACGTCCGGGCGGTGCCCGCACGCCCTCCGACAGCTTATATCCGGGGCTCCTGAGGAGGGTTACGGGTTGCGGGGGGAGAGTTCCGGGGTCTCACGAGACGCGGGGGCACACGACACGCTCCATCTTGACAGGACCGAAGTGGAGGGGACGATCCGGTCCCTGTTGGCCTCGAAGGATGTCGGGGCCCTCAGGCTGGGAGTGAAAGGCCTCGAAGAACACCTGGTCGGGCCCGGAGGGAACGCTGGACCGGGAGGTCCCGGGGACATCGTCTTGAGGGCCGACGTCGTCCGGGCGGAGCTCAGGCAGGCTTTGGAGGCGAGGACCCTTACGAGGGCGAAGCACTATCTGAGGCGGTTCCAGGAAGGCCTCAAGGAGCCGAAGTTCGGGGAGATCAACGAAATCAACCTGCGCCGGTGGAAGGAGTATGACGAAGTGTGGACCGACAGCCTCTGGGTCATGGGGAGGCGCGACACCTCGGGGGCGCATGTCGGCTGGTACTGGGGGAACTTCGTCCCCGAGATCCCGCGCCAGATGATGCTGAGATACACTAGGAAGGGTGACTGGGTCCTCGATGCCTTCGCCGGCAGCGGAACCACGCTGATCGAATGCAGGAGGCTGGGGAGGAACGGTATAGGGGTGGAGCTGAGTCCGAAGGTCGCCGCCTCCGCGAGGAGGCTCGTGGCGAAGGAGGCCAACGCGGACGACGTCAAGACCGAAGTGCTCGTTGGAGACAGCTCCAGGCTGGACCTCAGGCCCGTGCTGAAGAGTCTGGGCGCCCACCACGTGGATCTCCTGATCATGCACCCCCCGTATCATGACATCATCAAGTTCTCCGACGACCCCGACGACCTTAGCAACGCCTCGGACGTGTCTTCCTTCCTCGCCGGGTTCTCTGCGTGCGTGGAGAACGTGGCGCCGCTCCTCGCCAGGGGCAGGTACATGGCGCTGGTGATCGGCGACAAGTACTCCCGAGGGGAATGGATCCCCCTCGGATTCCTGTGCATGGAGAGCGTCCTCAGGAGGAAGGATTTCTCCCTGAAGTCGATCATAGTGAAGAACTTCGAACGGACCCGCGGGAAGAGGAGCAGCATGGAGCTGTGGAGGTACAGGGCCCTGGCAGGCGGCTTCTACGTCTTCAAGCACGAATACATCTTCGTCTTCAGGAAACGCGGCGCGGCCTAACCCCGTGGCGGCTAGCCCCTGGACGGTCCGCCGGAACCGTAAGCTCTATATTCGAGATGCAAGGCTCTGCCGCTTATGTCTCAGCAGCTTGGCTCTGACATACGTTCTGAGGTGCATCGTCCATGGCCCTAGTGGGTGCTGACATTGCTTGGATGCTTACTGCCACGGCCCTCGTCATGATCATGACGCCGGCCCTGGGGTTCTTCTATGGAGGCCTGGTGAGGAGGAAGAACCTGGTCTCCACCATAGTCCAGTGCTTCATAATATTCGCCGTGGTGAGCTTGGTCTGGGCCCTGTGGGGCTACTCGCTGGCCTTCAGCCCCTCTGTCAACGGCGTCATCGGGGACCTTTCGGCCGCCGGGCTGAACGGCGTGGGTGCGGCCGCCAACGCGGTCTACGCGGCCACGATACCGGCCCTTCTCTTCTTCGCATTTCAGCTCAAGTTCGCCGCCATAACTCCGGCCCTTATCATAGGCGCCTTCGCTGAGAGGATCAGGTTCAAGGCCCTCCTCATTTTCATAATCCTCTGGGCCACCTTCATCTACGCACCGGTTGCCCATTGGGTGTGGGGAGACGGCGGATGGCTCAGGGCGCTGGGGGTCATAGACTTCGCCGGAGGCCTGGTGGTCCACATCTCAGCTGGGATGTCGGCCCTCGCGGCTGCGCTGGTCATAGGTCGCAGGAAGGGCCTCGAAGGCTCGTCCGAAACGCGCCCGAACAACATACCTTTCGTCATACTCGGAGCCTCAATCCTCTGGTTCGGCTGGTTCGGCTTTAACGGCGGCAGCTCATTCGCTGCGAACGAGCTTGCCGTCCAGGCGCTGGTCAACACGAACATGGCCGCCGCAGCCGCGGCTGTGAGCTGGATGCTCGTGGACTGGTCCAGGAAGGGGAAGCCCTCCGCCGTCGGCATCTCCGTGGGTGCCGTCTGCGGGATGGTCGCGATCACCCCGGCCGCTGGGTTCGTGGGGGTCGGTCCCGCGGTGTTCATCGGCCTCGTGGTCGGAGTCCTCTCCAACTTCGTCTCCAACTGGCGCGCCAGCAGGACGAGAATCGATGACGCGCTCGACGTCTTCGCCTGCCACGGCGTGGGAAGCATGTGGGGAGTCGTCGCCACGGGCATATTCGCTACGACCGCCATCAACGCCAGCGGTCCCAACGGCGCGCTCTACGGCAACCCGTATCTGCTGCTCGTGCAGTCGTTCGCCGTCGTGGTCGTCGCCGCCTTCTCCTTCTTCGGCTCCTACTTCCTGCTGAAGGTGATCAACTTCATCACCCCGGTCCGAGTGAGTCCCGAAGAGGAAGAGACGGGGCTGGACATGAGCCAGCACGGGGAAGAAGCCTACACCTAGACCGGGATCGAGGAACGTCGCTCGAGAGACCGCGGTGCGAGCGGGGCTCATGCGCGGGGATCATGCGGTCCCTGCGCATGGACATGGCTTATAGGAGACCCCAGAGTCAATCAGAGACGATGGCGAAAAGGATAGCCCTGCTGGCCGTTCTGGTTCTTCTCGTTCTGGGAGCGGGGGCCAGGGCGTATGCCCTGCCGGTGCCAACCGTCCTCGTGGCCGACTTCTCGGTCTCGGTGGACGCAGGCGGCGAACAGTTCATCCACAGCGTCGTGGCCCAGGCCCAGAACCAGCACATGAGCGCCATCATCATCGAGATGAACACGCCCGGCGGCCTCCTTTCCAGCATGCAGGACATCATCAACGACCTGACGGTGGCCGAAGACGCGGGGATCAAGGTCTACGCCTACGTCGTCCCCAACGGTTGGGCCGCCTCCGCAGGAAGCTACATCGCCATGGCCTGCGACAAGATCTTCATGGGCGACGGGTCGGCGATAGGTTCCTCCACCCCGATAGTCGTCGGCGGCACCGACCTCGAGCAGAACCATACGGAGAGCTTCATGCTCGCCTACATGGTCACCCTGGCGGAGACGCACAACAGGAGCACCACCGCCGCCACCGAGATGGTCCTCGACGACAAGGCTTTCACCGCCTCCGAAGCAGTCCAGGGGGGCGTGGCGGACGGACGGGCGAACAGCATATCCGAAGTCCTCTCCGCGGTGGGCATGGCGGGGGCCCTGACCGGGTCCGCCTCCCCCGACGCGTACGACTCCTTCATCAGCACCCTGAGCGACCCGACTGTCGATGGCTTCCTGATGCTTCTCGGAGTCATCGCGATACTGCTGGACCTCTTCCACGGCTCCATCGCCCTCACGGTCGTGGGGGCGATTTCGATTGCACTTGGGCTGTTCGGCTCCCAGCTGATCGGCGCCCCGGCCTTGGCGCTGGTGGTCTTCGCGGTCGCTGGCGCACTGATCATACTCGAGGTCAAGGTCTCTCACGGGTTCGCCATGCTCTGCGGGATCGTCCTTTCGGTCTTCGGCATTTGGCTCCTGGCGGGGAACGCATCCGGCTACTCCCCGTCCCCCTTCGGCGCTCTCCAGTACGCCAGCTGGGCCATCGTGGCGGCTCTTGCCTTCATCGGCAGCTTCTACCTGATCAAGCTCAGAGAGGCAACATTCAAGCGCCCGAAGGCGGTCTCCCCCGAGAACGTCGTCGGCAAGGAGGGCTACATGCTCAACCACCTCACGCCTCCCGACTTCGGGACGGCCAACATAGCCTCCGAGGACTGGACGGTGAAGTGCGACGTGCCGCTGAAGTCCGGCGACAGGGTCAGGGCAATCAGCATCGACGGGAGCGTCGTCACGGTGGAGAAGGTGCCCGCCGATGGCAAGTAGCCGCAAGGCCGGTCGCTTCGGCTTCATGGCGCTCTCCTTCATCGCGGCCCTGGCCCTCCTGGGCGTCGCTATCTCGGCGGTCGGCTTCATGAGGATCACGGGCAACGAAGGCGGAGGCCTTACCCTCCTCGCGGGTGGGCTCCTCCTTCTCCTCGTAGACTTCGCAGTCGTGGTGGGACTGGCGACGACGAGGGTCGCAAGGGTCGAGAAGACCTACCACCGGGTCCCGGCGATGGTGGGGCACGGCGGGATCGTCAAGGAAAGGATCCCCGCCAACGGAAGGGGGGTCGTGCTGGTCCAGAACGAGCTCTGGACGGCCTCCAGCGAGAGGGAGCTGCCTCCGGGGACGCGCATCAAAATCGTTAAAACGGACGGGATACTGCTTTACGTCGAAGGAGAGACCCCATGATATCTGCGATAATGCAGCTGACCGACCAGCTGACGTCTCTGGTCGCCGTCCTGATATTCTTCGTCATAATCGCCATCTTCCTCTCCATGTCCATCAAGGTCGTCAGGGAGTACGAAAGGATCGTGGTCTTCAGGTTCGGGAGGGTCCTGGCCGAGAAGGGCCCCGGACTTGTCCTGATCATCCCCTTCATCGACCAGCCGAAGAAGGTGGACCTCAGGGAGAGGTACATCCAGATCCCTCATCAGACATGCATCACCAAGGACAACGCCCCCGTCGACGTGGACTTCATCGTATACTACAAGGTCTTCAACGCCGCCGACTCGGTGATCCAGGTCCAGAACTTCGAAGGGGCCGCCATGGGCATCGCCACGACGACCCTCAGGGCCGTCATAGGAGACATAGCCCTGGACGAGGTCCTCGCCAAGAGGGAGAACATCAACGCGATCCTCAGGACCAAGCTGGACGAAGTCACTTCGCGCTGGGGGGTCAAGGTCGCGAACGTCGAAATCAGGGAGATATTGCCGCCGAAGAACGTGTCCGACGCCATGATCCTGCAGATGGCCGCCGAGAGGAACAGGAGGGCAGTGGTCACTGAAGCCGAGGGCAAGAAGACGGCCACGGTAACGGTGGCCGAAGGCGACAAGCAGTCCAACATCCTCCGGGCGGAAGGCGACCGCCAGGCCGCCATGCTTCGCGCTGAAGGCTACGCGCAGGCGCTGGACACCATATTCGGCGCCGCTAAAACCATCGACTCGAAGACCATGGTGCTGCAGTACCTGGACGCCCTGAAGACGATCGGCTCGAGCCCCGCTACCAAGTTCATCTTCCCGATGGAGTTCACGGAGCTCATGGCGCCCATCAGAAGGTTCCTGGACCAGAGCTCGACGGACTCCAAGCCTGCCGCCGACAAGCAGCAGAAGGAAGTCAAGCAGCCTCAGTAGCGCCCCCAGCCCTCCTTTTTTCGCGCTCCTCCAGCGCGAGCCGGGGCCATCCTGCGGGGTTCCCAAACGCTATTTAGTGGGGCCTCCCTAGTGGACCTGTTGCCTCAGCTCGACCTAGGCAGGCATGGCGAGAGGCCATTCTCCGTCGACGCCGACCACGTCGTCACGGGGCGGACCTGTGTCATGGGGGCCAGCGGCAGCGGCAAGAGCTACCTTGTCGCGGTGATCTGCGAGGAGCTCTGCAAGGCCGGCGTCCCCTTCCTGATCGTCGACACCGAGGGAGAGTACCATACTCTGAAGGAGAAGTACGACCTCCTCTGGGTGGGCGACGAGCCGGGTTGCGACGTCAGGTGGAGCGAACTGCGGCTGGGCGAGCTGGCTGCCGCCTCCCTTCAGAGCCAGCCCATCATCCTCGACCTGTCGGGCGTGGATGACCAGAGGTCGCTGCTGGGGACCTACCTCACCGCACTGTACGCCGAGGTCTCCAGGAGGAGGCTCCCATATCTCGTGGTGCTCGAGGAGGCGGACCGGTTCATCCCTCAGGCGGGAGAGAGGCTCCCCATCCTGGACGAGATCGCCCGCCGGGGCAGGAAGCGCGGCCTGGGGCTAATCGTCTGCACGCAGCGCCCCTCGGTCGTCGACAAGAACGTCCTCAGCCAGTGCAGCAGCCAGCTCATCGGCAGGCTGGTCATAAAGAACGACCTCCAGGCCGTGTCGCACTTCTTCCCCGGCCAGCAGCTTCCGAAGCAGCTGACGACGCTTCCTCCGGGCTCATTCTACGCGATGGGCGACCTGTCCCAGCAGCCCGTCCAGATCGCAGTCAGGGCGAGGGAGACGAGCCACGGCGGCTCCACCCCCCTGCTCTCTTCCAGGCCGCCTTCTCACATGATCCGCTACCTGGGCCCTCGTTCGGAGGAGCCCATCGGGCCGAAGCCTCCCGCCGAGGCCCCCCCTTCCGTCCAGGAGGGGTCCAAGCCCAGGCTAGGCCTCCCTTCGCGGATCGATGCAAAGGACGTGCCCTTGCTCGTCAAGCGGGCCAGGACGTACTTCCTGTTCGGCGGCAGGGAGATGGTGACCGCCGTCCAGGAGGTCCTCGTCCCTGTGGCCGAGCTCACGGTCAGGCTCAGGGTTGGGATGATCAAGAAGCACTTCGAAACCAGGTACCTCCTTCTGGACGCCCGCAACGGGCGCTCAGTCGACCTCTCCCAGGGCATCTCCTTCGGGCCCGGCGTCTCGCAGTTGGTGGGCCTCGACCAGAGGGACGTCGAGGTCCTGCTGGCCCTAGAGCCCAAGAACGAGGCCACGGCCTTCGACCTGATGGGAAGGGTAAGGCTCTCCGAAGATATCGTGCGTCAATCGCTTCGAAGGCTAGAGGAGAGACGGCTGGCGCTTTCGTACAGGAGGGGGAGGGTCAAGGTCTACCGCAGAAGCGTCGACGTACCCAAGGTCGGCCTCTTCGAGGCCCAACAGGCCACCGAACCGATGGAAGAGGGCGGTTCGGTCGCACCCGTCGCCCTGGCGGAAGATGACATGCGCCAGCTCGTCAGAGGGCTGTTCGAGGGAGGGGAGCTCGACGGGGTCTCTTACTTCTACTACCCGCTCCACCGGGTCCGTCTGGAGCTCGACTCAAGGGCGAGGACGGTCTGGATTGACGCAAGGACGGGTCGGCAAGTGGAATCCGCCGAATGGAGTTCCTGACGAAGGGTTCTGTCCCGTCGATACTCGGTCTCAACGATAAAGACCACGCCCGAAAGGATGAAGATCGGCCTGGAGCTGCACACGGACTACCCTCAGCCGGACTTCTCTATCCGGTTGGCCAGGAGCGCAGAGGAGGCCGATTCCAGCTTGACCGACGAAACGCTCGCCCGGGTCGCCCTCAGGGGGGAGCCTTGAGGAGCGCGCGGAGTCGGTTCTCGCCCACGGCAAGGCGGGCGTCGGGATGCCGGTCCTTACGGTGACTTGGCCGGGACGCTCGGCGCTGGAACTGGGGGGAAGCGCCTTGCTGAAGGCCAGCCTCGGACGCCGTTCTCCACGTGAGGAGGCGAGCGCTCCTCTCATGTCTGACCAGGCTTTCTCGTGTTTCAGCGGCCGCCGGCCACCGGCGGCATCAGGACGATTTCGTCGCCGTCCTTCACTCTGACCTTCTTGGCGTCTGCCCGGGGAACAAGGGAGCCGTTGTGGAGGAGCCTGAACTCCTCCCTGAGCTCCCTCTTCGTATCGAAGACGAGGGGGATCAGCTCTCTTCCGTGATGCGCGACTAGCCAGGCGAGAACATCCGCCACCTTCTCGCCCTCGACCGAGGCGGTCTCCTCGGGCATCTCCAGGGCTTCCCTCACTGAGGCGAAGTATCTGAGCGTGACCCTGGGCAAGATCATGCACCTCCGCTGTTCCACTTCAGCTTCAGGCTCATGGGGTGCGAGGCCTTGAAGTCGTCCAGCTGCCCCGAAGCCGTGTTGAGCGGCCTCTTCAAGATGTCCTCGGGGTCGGCCAGGGCCCTCCTGCCGATCGAGTTGAGGGTCTCCGCGTACAGGTCTATCTCCTCGACTGGCTCGGTCTCAGTCGGCTCGACCATGAGCGCCTCGTCGACGATGAGCGGGAAGTAGACCGTGGGCGCATGCTGCCCTTCGTCTATTATGGCCTTGGCCACGTTGAGGGCCTTGACTCCCGTCTTCGCCAGGGGCTTGGACGAAACCACGAACTCGTGCTTGCGGGGCACTCCTTCGGCGTAGGGTAGGGAGTAGTACGCGGGATCCAGCTTCTTCATCAGGTAGTTGGAGGCCAGCACGGCCAGGCCGGAGACCTCCTTCAGGCCGTCGGAGCCAAGGGTGAGCAGGTAGGCGTAGGCCCTGACCAGGACGCCCACGTTCCCCCAGAAGCTCTTCACGCCTCCCACCGAATGAGGCAGCTCGTGCAGCCACTGGTAGCTGCTCCCGTCGTAGGACAGCAGCGGGGTGGGGAGGTAGTCGTGAAGGAACCCCTTGACGCAGAGGGGGCCTGCTCCCGGCCCTCCTCCTCCGTGTGGAGTGGAGAAGGTCTTGTGGATGTTGAGGTGGACGACGTCGAAGCCCAGGTCCCCCGGCCTCACCCTGCCGATTATCGCGTTCAGGTTCGCCCCGTCGTAGTACATCAGCCCGCCGGCGCCGTGGACGAGCTTGGAGATCTCCATGACGTCCTTCTCGAAGAGGCCCAGGGTGTTGGGAACCGTCATCATGATGCCGGCCGTCCTCTCCCCGAGCAGCTTCTTCAGCTCCGCCACGTCGACCAAACCTCTCGAGTCGGACGACACCTTGACCACCTTGAAGCCAGCCATCTGGGCGCTGGCAGGGTTCGTTCCATGAGCGGAGTCCGGGACGATCATCTCGTTCCTCTTCCTGTCGCCCCTCACCTCATGGTACCTCCTGATCATGAGGGCTCCAAGCAGCTCCCCGTGGGCCCCCGCCGCAGGAAGCGTCGTCGCGTAGTCCATCCCCGTTATCCTGGCGAGCATGGTCGATAGTTCGTAGAGGATCCCCATCAGGCCCTGCACGGTGTTCGTAGGCTGATACGGGTGGGCGTCGGTAACCTTCGGGTTCGAAGCCACCTTGTCGTTCAGCTTGGGGTTGTACTTCATGGTGCAGCTCCCCAGCGGATAGAACCCCGTGTCCACGCAGAAGTTCATCTGCGACAGCCGCACGAAGTGGCGGACCACCTGCAGCTCGCTGAGCCCAGGCAGCTTCACTTCATCCCGCAGCAGCTCCTTCGGAAGGTCCACCTGAGCCCCTGGTTCGATCGGAGACGGGGGGACGAAGCCCACCCTTCCCTTCCTCCCCAACTCCACCAGGAGCTTCTCGTTCCAGCGCGCCTGCCTGTAGGCCAACTTCCTAGATCATCCCCCTCAACCCTTCCACAAGCCGGTCAACGTCTTCCTTCATGTGGACCTCCGTGACGGAGATCAGCCCGGGCCTGGTGAGCTCCGGGTAGAACCACCTGAGAGGAAGCGACCCCAGGATCCCGACTTCGCTCAGCTTCTGGAAGAGCTGGCTCGACGTGACTCCCGGCGAGGCATGCTGAATGGCGAACTCGTTGTAGAACTTCGAATCGAAGACGGGGACGGAGAACTCCTTCACTTCGGCAACCCTCCTTGCGGCGTAGTGGGCGTTGGAGTAGATGGTCCTGCTCAGTGCCTTCAGCCCGTCGCCTCCCAGAAGCGACAGGTACGCCGATGCCGCCACAGCCATCAGCGCCTGATTGGTGCAGATGTTGGAAGTGGCCCTTTCACGCCTTATGTGCTGCTCCCTCGACTGGAGCACAAGGACATAGCCCCTCCTCTCAGAGCCCTTCTCGGTGGTCTCTCCCACGATCCTGCCGGGCATCTGCCTTATGAATCCCAGGTCGCCCTTGGCGGCGAAGATGCCGAGAAGGGGCCCGCCGAAGCTCATGGGGATGCCGAGAGGCTGACCTTCCCCGACGGCGATGTCCACACCGTAGTCCCCGGGAGCCTTGAGCAGCCCGAGGCTGGTGGGCTCGACCCCGACGACGAACAGCGCCTTCTTCCGATGCGCCATCTCGGCCATCTCCTCGATCCCCTCCTCGATGCACCCGAGGAAGTCCGGCTGCTCGACGTACAGCGCCGCCGTGTCGTCCGCGAGCAGGGAGCCGAGCGAGCTCAGGTCGGTGGTGCCCGTCCGCAGGTCGAACGGAGCCTCCCTGACCTGCCCTCCGGCCGCCTCCACATACGTCCTTATGGCGTTGCGCCTGTCGTGGCCGGCGGCCCGGCTCACCACAACGGCCTTCTTCCCTGTAACTCTGATGGCCATGAGGGCGGCTTCGGCCGCAGCCGTCGCCCAGTCGTACATTGAGGCGTTGGCGGCGTCCATCTTGGTGAGGTCGCAGATGAGGCTCTGGTATTCGAACAGCGCCTGAAGCATCCCCTGGCTGGTCTCGGGCTGGTAGGGAGTGTAAGAGGTGTAGAATTCAGACCTCGACGTGATCAGCTGCACCGCGGGGGGCACATAGTGGGGCCAGGTCCCTCCCCCCAGGAAGCAGCGAGACAGCGGGAAGGCGCCGTCCTTGGCCAGCTTCTCTTCGACGAGCCTTTCAATCTCCATCTCCGTGTACGGCCCCGGCAGCTCAATTGGCGCCTTGACGAGAGCTTCAGCCGGGACGTCTCGGAAGAGCTCATCGATCGTGCCGACGCCCACGGCCTTCAACATCCTCTCCCTGTCCGGCTCGTCAGAGTTAGGAAGAAGATGAGAATATGGCTTCATTTCGTCGCTAGCTGCATTTCGGTTTTTTTTAAACTTGCTGTCGCTTAGCCGCGCCGGATCATTCGGGAACCGGAGGACGGCTCGCGTCTGGCCCAGTGCAGAACATGCCGACTCCTCTCCAAAAGGATAAATAACGACCATAGATGACGATGGTCGAGAGTTAGCTTTGATTCGTAGGCTGGGTGCTCTATTCCTGATGCTAGTTCTCGCCGCCCCATTGGTCTCGATCGGAGCCCACGCTGATTCGTCCTCCTCGGTTCTCATCAACGTCGTCAACCAGGTGAACATCGACTACTTTGGCAACGTCGCCATCACCTCCTACATCGGCGTCCAGAACAACGGCACCAGCGCCACAGGGGACCTCACAGTGAACGTGACATATGGAGGGATACTTCCGCCTCATGTCGCGAGCAACTCCTCCAATTTCAACGTGACCAGCGTGGTCACCGGCTCTTCGGCGACCTCCTACTTTTTCGACATCGGGACGGTCGGTGCGGGCAACACCACTGAGCTGGACTTCGCTCTCACCCTGTCCGGCATGGTGCAGGAGATCTCGGGCACTCGCACCTACAACCTGACCACCTTCCCGTACGTGCAGGTCCCGGGCGCGACGCTTTACAACGCCACGGGGTTCCTCGTCCTCCCCGCCGGGGTGACGCTCAATACCAACATGTCGGGTTTCGGCTACTATCAGCCGCTCCCTCCGAAGCTGTCCTTTACGCTTCAGTTCACCAACAACACGGTCCCCCAGGTCGCCTTCGTCCCCGTCAGCTACACCCAGCCTGACATCCTCTACCAGGTGAACAACACCGTCTCGATAGACCAGTTCGGCTGGGTCTACACCGACACGTACGTTGCAGTCAACAACACCGGCCAGGCGGCCACCGGGACCCTTCCGGTCAACCTTACGTTCTTCGGCCTCTACCTCCCCTACACCTGGAGCCAGAGCTCCACCAGCTCGTCGGTCACGACGCAGGCCACCACCAACACCACCTCGTACGTCCTTAGCCTCCCGAGCATAGCCGCGGGCGGGAGCGGCCAGGTCGGCCTCCACATCAAGACGTGGGGAATGGTCAACGAGTTCACGGGAGGGACCTACACCTACAACATGACGAACTTCCCGATTGTCCAGATATCCGGAGCCGCCCTCTTCAACGCGACCTCCGGGATTTCGCTACCCTTGGGCACGACGGTCTCCTCCGACCTCACCCAGTTCGGATACATCCAGCAGTCCCCTGCCAACCCCACTTACCTGCAGGTCTATCCCAGCTACAGCGTGCCGATCCCCACCGTCCTGTTGGTGAACTTCACGGCGTCTTCGGTAAACTTCGGCCTCTTCCAGATCAACAGCGTGCAGAGGACCGTGAGCCTCGCCGCGGACGGCTCCGTCCTGATCACCGATGCCCTGACCATTACTAACTTCGACACGCAGGACATGTCCTCTCTCAACCTCACCAAGGCGGCGTCGGGCCAGTTCTCTCTGAAGGAGGGGTACGTCGATGGAGGGACGATTTCGCTCTCCAACGGTCTGCTGTCACTCCCCGTCCCGATTTCGGGGTTGAGCAAGCAGAACCTCGTCCTGCAGTACAAGCTGGCCTCCGGGGCAGCCAAGGACAGCTCAGGCACCCTCACCATCGACCTGGGTGCAGGAGCCCTGAACTTCACCAACCTGGTCCAGTCGTACGTCGTGATAATGGCGCTTCCTTCGGGCACGGTCGCCCAGGCGTCGACGCCGACGTCGTTCACGAACCAGACCAAGACTCCGGGTGTGGTGCTGACCGCGAAGGTCCCCCTGGGCTGGAACCTGTACCTGGCCACGCCAGTCATAGTGGGGTTCCTCATAGCGGCCGTGTTCCTGTTCTACCTCTACAGGCGCTCTGGCCTCCAGGGCTACGAGGAAGAGGGGATTTCGATCCTCCAGGCGAAGTCGGACGTCATAACCTCTCTCCTTGACCAGTACAGGCTAAGGGGCGAAGGCTTCTCATCGTTCGACGACTATTCGGCCCACCGCAAGGCCTTCGAGGAGGAGAAGTCGAAGGTCGCCGCCCGCCTCCAGGACTTCAAGGCCAAGACCCTCAAGGACAGGGCCCAGAAGGCATTCTTCGACAGGGTCGCGGTCGAGGACGCACGGCTCGAGCAGGTGTACAGGGAAGGCAAGTCCACCTTGGAGGAGCTCCTGGCCAACCGCATATCCCAGAAGGACTTCGAACGCAAGATGGAGGACCTTGAGCAGGCCGCCCAGCCGAAGGACGTCACCGGCAAGGGACCGAAGCCGGCTAAACAACAGAGTCCTTGAGGGAATCTCCGCAGCCGCAGCTCCTTTCCTTGGGAAGGGCGGGCACGAGAGCGGTCAGAAGCCGCTGCACGCTTTCCACGTTCTTCGCCAGCGTCTCCACGACTTCCAGGGCCGTGACGGGCCTCTCCGCCCACACGTCGTAGTCCGTCACCATCGCTACGGTCAGGTAACAGATGCCCTTCTCTCTCGCAAGGTTCGCCTCCGGGACGAGGGTCATCCCGATCACGTGAGCCCCCCACCCCTTGAACAAGGCCGATTCCGCCCGAGTGCTGAAACGGGGCCCCTCTATGCAGACGTAGGTGCCCTTCGGATGCAGGTCCAGGGAGATCCTCCTCCCTTCAGACTCGGCTAACTCCCTCATCTCGGGGCAGAACGGGTCCGCCATGGACACGTGGGCCACCGGGCCTCCGTCGTAGAAGGTGTAGTCGCGCTTCTTCGTCATGTCGATGAACTGGTCGGGGAAGACGATCTGGCCCGGCACGACGTCTGGCTGGAGGCTCCCCACGGCAGACGGGGCGATGATCCTCGTCACCCCCAGCTCCTTCAGCGCCCAAATGTTCGCGCGGTAGTTGACCCTGTGGGGCGGTATCCGGTGCCCCTTCCCATGCCGAGGGATGAAGGCGACCTTCCTTCCGCCGAATTCGCCCAGGGTTATCCTGTCGGAGGTCTCTCCGTACGGGGTGTAGACCTTGACCTCTTCCGCCCCCTTCAGCATCGAGATGTCGTAGACGCCGGAGCCGCCTATGATGCCAATCTCGGCCTGCAAGCTGTTTCGTGACTGATGCCCGTTGGCTCTATTTATCCCTGACTGGGGGCGCGCGTCGGGCTAGGCTTATAACAGGTGTCTCGGGACATGACCCTGTGGCATCAGTCCGCTACAGGTCAAGGCTCCTCCTTGCCTCCCCCGAGGCCGAGCCCGTCGAAGACGCCTGCTTGGTCGTCGACGGGGACAGGATCACCTATGTCGGCAGCGCCGGGGCATCCAGGGAGGCCGGCCCCTTCGAGGAGACCGTGGACCTCGGCAGGGCGCTCCTCCTTCCGGGGTTCGTGAACACCCACTGCCATTCGGCCATGAGCCTGTTCAGAGGGATGGGCAATGGCCTCTCCCTCGATGAATGGCTGCGCACGAAGATCTGGCCGATGGAGGACCAACTGAAGGAGGACGACCTGGTCTACGGGAACCTCCTTTCCCTGGCGGAATACGCCAGGAGCGGGATCACCTCATTCGTCGACTTCTACAACGTTGCGCCGATGATGAAGGCCCTTTCCAAGGTCAGGATGCGCGCCGTCCTCTCTCTCGCGTTCATGGACGAGGTCCCCTCGATGAAGGAGGAGAGCTGGAGGCGGCTGGAGCAGGTGGAGAGTTTCAAACGGAGGGTCGACGACGGAAAAGGGATGCGGGTCCCCGCCTTGGCCGTCCATTCCGCCTACGCCTGCTCGGAGGAGATGCTGCGCGGGGTGGCCGACGCCGCGAAGGAGAACCGGCTCCTGGTGACCGGCCACCTGGTCGAGGCGGGGACCGAGGTCCCTCTCGTCAAGGCCAGCTCGGGGGTGGGACCGGTCGCCCTCATGTCGAGGACAGGAATCCTCGGCCCCCGGTTTCTCGCGGCCCACTGCGTCCACCTGGACGCCAGAGGAATCGCCAAGCTCGCGCAGGCCGGCTCTTCGGTGTCTCACTGCCCACGTTCGAACTCGCGGCTGGGCGTGGGGATCGCCCCAGTGCCCAAGATGCTCAGGGCCGGACTGAACGTCTCGCTTGGGACGGACGGCGCGGGCAGCTCCGATACCGCCGACTTCTTCGAAGAGATGAGGACAGCCTCCTACCTCCAAAGGGCCGCCAACTCCGACGCAGCGCTTCTCCCCCCCAGGGAGCTCCTGGCCATGGCCACCGTGAACGGGTCCAGGGCGCTTGGCGGTCCCGGCAGGGGCCTGGCGGCGGGAGGTGACGCCGACTTCATCGCCGTAAGGCTGGACGGCGCGCACCTCAACCCTGTCCTGGACCTCATCGGGAACGTCGTCTTCTGTTCGAGGCCCGAGGACGTCTCCATCACGGTGTCAGGCGGCCGCGTCCTTCAGAGGGACGGAGAGGTCTCGGGACTGGACCTGGGGTTCGTCATGGCGAAGGCAAACGAGATAGCCCATTCGCTGAAGTAGCCTACCTGCCCCAGCGGCCGAGGTACGCCCGCTGCCTCCTGCTCAGAGAGTCGAAGGCGACTCCATCCGCCTTCAGCCTAAGCCTGGCGACCTCCTCGTCGAGCTCCCTCGGAACCGAAATGACCCTGTTCTCGAGGCGGTCCCCGTTCCTGACAAGGTGGACCACCGACATCAGCTGAAGGGAGAAGCTCATGTCCATTATCTCTATGGGATGCCCGTCGGCGGCGGCTATGTTCACCAGGCGCCCGTCCGCCAGGAGGTAGAGCTTCTTCCCTCCCTTGAGTGTGAACTGGGTTACGTTGGGCCTGACCTCTTCCCGGTTCACGGCGACCTCCCTGAGCTCCTTCACGTTCACCTCCACGTCGAAGTGCCCCGCGTTGGCCAGGATCGCGCCGTCCTTCATCTTCGCAAAGTGCCTCCTTCCGACGATATCCTCTCCTCCGGTGCAGCTCACAATCACGTCCGCGGTCCTGACCGCGTCATCCATCGGGAGGACTTCGAAGCCCTCGAAGTGCGCCTCCAAAGCCTTGAAAGGATCGACCTCGCAGACCACGGTCCTGGCCCCCATGCCTCTCAGCCTTTCGGCGACCCCCCTCCCCACCCATCCGAAGCCCGCGACGACGCATCGTCGCCCAGCCAGGATCATGTTTGTGGACCTCATCAAGCCGTCGACGACGCTCTGGCCGCTGCCGAACCTGTTGTCGAAGAGGTGCTTGCTATAGGCGTCGTTCACGGCAACCACTGGGAAGGGGAGCTTGCCTTCTCTCTCCATGTTTCTGAACCTCCTGACGCCCGTCGTGGTCTCCTCGGTCACGCCTGTGATGCGCTCGGCCATCCCGCGACCCATCGCCATCACAGAGAGGTCCGCTCCATCGTCCACCAACACGGAGGGCTGCGTGTCCAGCACCAGGCCGAGGTTGCGTTCGTATTCCTCCGGCGTCTCCCCCCGCCAGGCGTAGACGTGGCTCACATCCCGGGCGAGAGCGGCGGCCACGTCGTCCTGCGTGGTTAGCGGGTTGGACCCGGTGACGGCGACTTCGGCCCCCAGCTCCTGCATTGTCGCGCAGAGCACCGCGGTCTTGGCTTCCAGGTGGAGACAGGCTCCGACCTTGACCCCCTCGAGTGGCCTCTCCTTCGCCAGGCGCGAGGCCAGGGTGGCGATGACAGGCATACGAGCCCTGGCCCACTTCATCTTCTTCGCTCCTGACGGAGCCAAGGAAAGGTCCTTCACCGAGTCCTTCATGCCGTCGGGATTTGCTCGCACTGCCTCAAAAAAGGTTTCTGAGAGGTGGGTTTATCTCCGCGGGCCTCCCAAGCTGAATCGCTTTTGTCCGAAGAAGAGCTGGCTCGTAGACAGCTGAGGAAGAAGAAGTCTCGCCGAAGGACCCGGGGCCCCTATAGAAAGTCGGCCGTGGCGTGACCGCTACGCCCTGATGTAGACGTCATCCCCGTGAACTGACGTCTCGAATCGGGATGCGGCGGCGATGCTGGAGGGCTCGTCGCCGTCAGGCCCCATCAGGACCGCGCCCGACCTGACGTCGAATTCGGCCCCGTGCTCGGGGCACTTCAGGGTGTATCCCTTGAGCTCTCCCACGGACAGGTCTCCCTCCTCATGGGTGCACAGGTTCTGGAGCGCGAAGTAGTACCCCCCGACGTTGATCAACACGATGTCCTTCCCGTTCACCCTGAAGCTCTTCTTGGTTCCCGGAGGGACTTCCGCCTTGGCGCACACACGTTCGAACTCCAAGTCCGACCAGCTCATGAAGCTTTCCCGTCGTACCTATACGCGTTATCCATCTTGAGGGCCGCGCATTTCAGGGTTGGTTTTTATCCTCGGGGGCATCTCGCCCTCACAAATGGAGAGATGGAGGCTCGAATGCCCTCGCTGCGGCGAGAAGGCCCTCGTCGAGGTGGGGTCCTACGAGGGTGACCAGTCCTACAGCGACCTCAACGAAGACTTCGCCTTCTTCAAGGTCTTCTCCTGCCCCGTTCACAAGGGATGGGTCTACCGCAACGTGAGCGACAGGACGTTCGACGGTTCATGCACATTGGACGGAGGAAAGCTGAACGCCTTCGACATTACCTCCGGAAAGTGTCCAAGATGTGGCGGTGCGATTTTAAGGACGGAGCTCGAAGGCATTCAGGTGATGCAAAGTGGGGAAGCCCCTAGCTCGTAAGATCATCGAGAGCCACCTTGTTGACGGGAGGCCAGAGGCTGGAAGCGAAATCGGCATCAAGGTCGACAGGGCCCTCATGCAGGACGCCACCGGGACAATGGCCTGCCTCCAGTTCGAGGCGCTGGACATCCCCAGAGTCCGCAACGAGCTGTCGATAATCTACGTGGACCACAACATGCTGCAGGTGGGATACGAAAACCCGGACGACCACAAGTTCCTCGAGACCTTCGGGGCTAAGTACGGAATCTACTTCTCCAAGCCCGGGAACGGCATCTGCCACCAGGTGAACCTGGAGAGGTTCTCGGTGCCGGGGAAGACCCTTCTAGGGTCGGACAGCCACACGCCCACCTCGGGCGGAGCCGGGATGCTGGCGATAGGGGTGGGCGGCCTGGACGTGGCCGTCGCCATGGGCGGCGCCCCGTTCTACTTCAAGATGCCCAAGATCGTCGGGGTCAAGCTCACGGGCAGCCTCAAGCCCTGGGTCTCCACGAAGGACATCATACTTGAGATGCTCCGAAGGCTCACGGTCAAGGGGGGCCTCGGCAGGATCTTCGAGTACCATGGCCCGGGGGTCTCCACCCTCAACGTCCCGGCGAGGTCCACTGTCACCAACATGGGAGCCGAACTGGGCGCCACCACCTCCATCTTCCCATCCGACGAGGTGACCCTGGACTACTTCAGGCGTCAGGGAAGGGAGGGCGACTGGTCACTCATGGTTCCCGATGCGGACGCCGTCTACGACGAAAACATCGAGATAGACCTCGGCTCCCTTGAGCCGCTCATCGCGTGCCCGGGGGCTCCGGACAACGTCAAGAAGGTCTCGGAGGTCGAGGGAACCCCGGCCCAGCAGGTGCTCATCGGTTCCTGCACAAATTCAAGCTACCAGGACCTCATGGTCGTGGCCTCGGCCCTGAAGGGGAGGAAGGTGGACCCCCACGTCACCATGGCGGTGAACCCCGGCTCCCGCCAGGTCCTTGCGACGGTCGAGCAGCATGGGGGCCTGTCCAGCATCATCCTCTCCGGAGCCAGGCTCCTGGAGAACGCCTGCAACGGCTGCATCGGAATGGGGTCGGCGCCAGGCACAGACTGGGTGAGCGTCAGGTCCTTCAACAGGAACTGGCCCGGCCGGAGCGGCACCGTCGACGACAGGGTCTACCTGACAAGCCCCGAAGTGTGCGTCGCCACCGCCATCAACGGAGCCATCACCGACCCCAGGAAGCTCGGCGATTACCCGCACGTCGATTGGCCCGAGCGCTTCCTTATCGACGACTCGATGGTGCTTCCCCCGGCCGCCGACCCTTCGACCGTGGAGGTGGTCAGGGGCCCGAACATCAAGCCCCTGCCTCGGCGGGGCCCACTTGAGCAGCAGCTCACGGGCGAAGTGTTGATCAAGGTCGGAGACAACGTCAGCACAGACGCCATAATGCCCGCAGGCGCAAAGATACTCCCCCTCCGAAGCAACATCCCGGCCATCAGCGACTACGTCTTCGCCTGGGTTGACCCCGGGTTCGTGAAGAGGGCAAAGGAGAGGGCGGGCGGTTTCATCGTCGGAGGGGGGAACTACGGCCAGGGCTCCAGCAGGGAGCACGCTGCCCTCGCGCCGATGTACCTCGGGGTCAAGGCGGTGTTCGCGAAGTCGTTCGCGAGGATCCACAGGGCCAACCTGATCAACTTCGGGATCCTACCCCTCGAGTTCGCCGATCCCGCGGACTACGACAAGATGGCGCTGGGGCTCCGGCTCCAGCTGGCCGATGTCACAGGGTCTCTCTCCAGGGGCGACAAGGTCATGACGGTGTCCTATCCGGGAGGGAGCTTCGCCGTGAACGCGGACTTCACCGCGAGGGACAGGTCGATCCTGGCCGACGGCGGGCTCCTGAACTACACCAAAGCCAAGTTCGCGGTCTAGGGCCGAGCCCAGCGCGGAGCTCTTTAATACCGCGTCCGCGTGGCGGCAGACGAAAGCATGAAAGCTGCGGTCCTGGGAGCCGGCGGCATCGGCAGCGTCGCAGCCAGGGACTTCGCCTCCAGCCTTCCCGACTGGCAGGTCACGCTCGCCGACCTGGACCTGGCCAGAGCGAAGTCTGTCTCGACCGCTCACAGGGGCGGCAACCTTGTCGCGGCGCGACTGGACGCAGCCTCGGGAGAAGGGATGGTCTCTTTTCTGAAGGGTTTCGATCTCGTCCTGAGCGCCCTCCCCGGGAGCGTGGGGTTCGCGGCGGCCGGGGCGTGCGTGGAAGCGGGCACGGACCTCGTGGACGTTTCATTCTCGCCCGAGGATCCCTTCCTTCTTGATGACATGGCCCGCAGCCGCGGTTCCCTCCTTGTTCCAGACTGCGGGGTCGCGCCGGGGTTGAGCAACGCCCTGGTCGGGAGGGCCGTGGCCCAGCTGGACGAGGTCGACAGCGTCCACGTCATGGTGGGAGGCCTTCCCGTGGAGCCTTCTCCACCCTTGGGCTATGTGGTGACTTGGTCGGTTGAGGGTCTCATCGACGAATACACCAGGAAGGCGAGGCTCATCGACAACGGCCGAATGAAGGAGGTGGACGCTTTGACGGGGGTGGAGAGGATAGACTTTCCCGGCGTGGGACCTCTCGACGCCTTTCTCACGGACGGTGCGAGGACCCTCTTCCGGACTGTCCCGCGAGTGAGAGAGATGTGGGAGAAGACGCTCCGCTATCCCGGGCACGTCGAGGTGATGTCGGCCCTCAGGGACCTCGGCCTCTTCGACGAGAAGCCGCGCGAGGTGGACGGCGTCGAGGTCGTGCCGCGGAGGCTGACCGCGCGCCTTCTAGAGGAGACCCTGAGGGTACCCGGAGCCGAAGACCTCCTCGCGATGAGGGTTGAGGTGAGCGGTCGCGGCGGCGGGACTCACAGGCGCTTCGAGAACTTCGTCCTCGACTACTTCGACAGGGCCACGGGCACCACCGCCATGGCCCGCACGACCGCCTTCACGGCGTCCGTAGTAGCCCAGCAGGTGGCGATGGGGAACATAGAAGGAAGCGGCGTGCTCACGCCCGAGGAGATCGGCATGAAGGCCGACGCCTTCGACAGGCTGATCCAGGGCTTGGGCGCCCGTGGCGTCAGGGTGAGGTAACGATCCGATGCGACGCACTGCGGGTCGCTATTAGCTCTGCGCGGTTTGGCCTCCGTGGCGTTCATCAGGTGCAGGGAGTGCGGCGAATACATCGCCGTTGGGCCTCAGCTCTACAACCCTTACGTCGACAACGACCTTAGCTCCCTCCTGTTCAGGCGGTTCCAGCGCCATTGCATCGACAGGCGCCACCTCATGGGCGCAGGCGGATCGTCCTGGCTCATCGAAACGGCGGACTTCAGGCTTTCCGCACTTCCCCCTCGTCCCGCTCCCGGAGGGGGCTCTTCAGCCGGGCCCGCTCCTGAAGATCCCGGACACCCCTAGGATCATCAATGCCACACCGGCCAGCGTCCAGACCGTGACTTGCTCCTGAAGGATCACCGCTCCTAGGGGAGTTTATATTTCCGCCTGGGGGCGAGACACACTCCTAGGGGACAGCTCGGTGACCCGGGAAGCCATCTTCGCGGTCCTGACGGTAGGGCTCATCCTGCTCAACGGCGTCACCTTCGTGGCGGCATATCCGGAGACGCTCCGCATAGACGGGGGGTGCTGCTCGAACCTCCTCCTTGCCAAGGACTTCTCCGCCTACTACACGGGAGCCTGGCGCCTCCTCCATGACCCGGACCAGCTCTACACCAGGGGGAACGTCGACGACGGGGGACCCTCCACGCCCCCCGCCCCGGAGTCCTTCAAGTACACGCCCTCCTTCCTCCTCCTGATCGTGCCGTTCCTGACCCTTTCGTACCAGGACGCGCTTCTGGCGTTCGACTCCGTCCAGTTCCTTCTGCTTCCCCTGATCGCCGTTCTCCTCTTCTTGCTGCTGAGAAAGCAGAGCGACCTGTTCGTGGGCGTCGCCCTGGTCCTGGTGCTTCTACTGCCTCTCCCCCTGCCCAGGTGGAGCATCTCCGCTGCCTACTACTGGCAGTGGGCGGAGGGTCAAGCCAAGGTCCTGGAGACGTTCCTCTTGCTATCGTCGTTCTGGCTGGGGCTTTCCGGCCGGGCGAGGACGTCCGGGGCGGTCTTCTCCCTCGCCGCCTTCGACCCCCGGTTCGCGGTCCTCGGGCTCCCACTGCTTCTTCTGTTCAACAAGGGGCGTGTGCGGCCTTGCTGCGTCTCCTTTGCCGCCTCCCTGTTCCTGCTGAACCTGCCCCTCCTTCTGCCACAGGTGGCTCGGGGCTTCTTCACGATGGTCTTCTCGTACGGGGCTCCGACCCCGCTCTACTACTACTCCTTCATACCTCTGTCCGCCGTGGCGTCCCTCTATGTCGCATACAGGGCCGACCTTTCGCAGCTCGTTCGGTCGCTCAGGAAACGGGCTTCGAACCCATGACGGGGACATTGGAAAGCATATTAGCTCCGCTGCGTAGCTGCGGTTTGGTGCCCTATGATGAACTACCGCAGGCTCGGCAAGGCCGGAGTCAAGCTGAGCGAGCTCTCTCTCGGTGCCTGGGTTACGTATGGCGGCCAGGTTGGAGAGGAGGTCGCGCTGAAATGCATGGAGGCGGCCCACAACGCCGGCGTAAACTTCTTCGACAACGCCGAAGCGTACGCCCGTGGAAACGCGGAGCTGGTGATGGGGAACGTGATCAAGAGGCTCGGATGGGCCAGGGAGGACTTCGTCCTGTCCAGCAAGGTCTTCAGGGGAGGAGAGGGCCCCAACGACCGGGGCCTGTCCCGCAAGCACGTGATGGAGGCCTGCGCCAGATCCCTCAAGCGCCTTCAGGTGGACTACCTTGACCTCTTCTTCTGCCACAGGCCGGACCCGAACACCCCCATAGAGGAGACGGTGAGGGCGATGGACGATTTGATCCACCAGGGCAAGATCCTGTACTGGGGGACCTCCGAGTGGACCGCCGCAGACATCATGAGGGCCTACGGCCTGGCCCGTGAGCTGGGGATGACCCCGCCGACGATGGAGCAGCCGCAGTACAACATGCTTCATCGGCAGAGGGTCGAGATAGAGTATGCGCCCCTTTACCGGGAGATAGGCCTTGGGACGACGATCTGGAGTCCCCTGGCGTCGGGGCTGCTCAGCGGCAAATACAGCTCCGGGATCCCCGAGGGCTCGAGGGCCGCGCTGCCTGGGTACGATTGGTTGAAGGAGAGGATCACCGCGCCCGATGCCATCGCCACCGTGAGAAAGCTGGAGCCCGTCGCGAAGGAGCTGGACTGCAGCCTCGCCCAGCTGGCTCTCGCCTGGTGTCTGAAGAACTCCAACGTCAGCACTGTGATAACCGGCGCCAGCCGCCCGGAGCAGGTGGTCGAGAACATGAAGGCTGCGGACGTGGTCCCGAAGCTCACCGAAGGCGTCATGGCAAGGATAGAAGGGCTCCTGGGCAACAGGCCTGAACCATTCGGCGACTGATTCCCAGGTCCACCCCAGCTCCCGAGGACTATCGCGCTTCCAGGCTGGCCCTCTTCAGCCTTGACTTCTGAACCATCTCCTTGAGGGTGGCCAGGAGAGTTCCATCGTCGAACCCCTTTCTCTCCCTCCATTCGAAGACAACGACTCCGTAGACGTAGAACGGCTGCATCGCCGCTGGCGAGGCTCCGGAGGCCTTTTCGATCTCCGACCTGAAGAGGGATATCAAGAGCGTTGGGTCTATCTTGTCGTCCGCCCTCACGGTGAGCCTCCATCCTGCCGAGGTGGAGCTCACGAAACCTCTGTCTCCCTCCTCCTGGTTCTCCTCCAGAGTGTGGCCCTTCATCTTCTCCAGCTTTAGAACTACCCACAGCCCGTCGGGCGTCTGGGCGTCGGCTTGGATCATTCGGCTTTCGGGCAGCTCTGTGGTCTATTAAGCGTTGAAACCCAAGCCCAAACCTCTACAGGATCCACTTCTCGTGACTTCCCTGTTGTCCACATTCGTGCTATCGATCTTCGACAGGCGGCTCTCGCGCACGGGCAGGTTCGCATGCCTGCGATCGAAAGAGGAATTGCGCGAAGCCCCATTAGGAATGTCTGGTCATGGTCATGAATCCAGTCAGACCCGTCGGTCGGGACCGGGAAGTATCACAGAAGTTGAAGAAGCCCCGTGGAAAACGGCAGGGTAATATACGGCGGCGCCCGCTACTTCGGGGAAGGCGCAAAGAACGAATGCCCAAGGAACTAGATGAATTACGCGAAAGGCTCGAGAACCTCGAACAGAAGACAAAGGCCGACAACAAGAAGAGAAACGAAGAGTTCCAAGCCAAGATGAAGGCACTAGAGGATAAGCTGAAGGCTCTAGAGGCCAAGATCAAGAAGTAGCCTCTCGCCAGGCCGCAGCAGACTTTTTTCTGTGTCTCGGGACCCACCGATGGTACCTCATGCGCCGATTGGGCACATCCCTAGCGCACGGTCGGAGCGGGCCGAAGCCCTCAAGTCGTCGAAGAAGGAGAAGCCGAACCCGGGCTGCCGCTGCATTCCTGTAACCTACGGCACGGCGGTCCGCGGCGTAATATTAATGAGGCGCTGCTAGCCTAGGGCTTTCGTAGCGAACAGCAATGGCGGAAATGTGTGACATCTGTAAGAAAAGGCCTGCGACAGCCCAAGTCACCGTCATAGAGAACGGAAAGAGGAAGGTCCTGCATGTCTGCGAGCAGGACCTGAGGAGGCTGCAGCAGTCGGCCTCCCCCTTTGACCGGATGTTCGGCGGCTCTCTCTTTGACGAGCTGTTTCCTGGGATGGACGATTTCGGAGGTTTTTCCTCTGGGGAGGAGAAGCCCTTCTCCCGTCACCGGGAAGCTGTGGACATAGACCAGTACCTCTCCGAACACACCAAGGAGCTGCTTCAGAAGGCCGCCCAGACGGCCCAGGAGTTCAACCGCGACGAAGTTGACACCGAGCATCTCCTCTACGCGATTTCTGACAGCGACGTCGTCAAGGAGATCTACAAGCAGTTCAAGGTCAGCCCTGAAGAGATCAAGAGCTACATAGATGCGAACGCGCCCAAGGGAAGGGCGAAGCCCAAGGAGGGGGAGCCAACCCAGCTCAACATCTCGCCGAGGGTCAAGAGGGTATTTGAACTGGCCTTCCAGGCGGCCCAGGAGCTCGGTCACAGCTACATTGGGCCTGAGCACCTCCTCGTGGGCCTTATCGAAGAAGAGGACGGGATGGCGGGCGACCTCCTTCGCAGATACGGTCTCACGCCGGAGGCCGTCAGGCAGAAGATCGTTACGGTCGTCGGCAAAGGGGCCCAGGAGGGTCGGGTCGAAGCGCAGAGCACGACCCCTGAGCTGGACAAGTATTCCAGAGACCTTACGAAGCTCGCCAAAGAAGGGAAGCTCGACCCGGTCATAGGGCGGGCCGATGAAATTGAGACGACGATCGAGATACTGGCACGCAGGACGAAGAACAATCCAGTTCTCATAGGGGAGCCCGGCGTCGGCAAGACCGCCATAGTCGAAGGCCTCGCCCAGAGGATACTGCACGACGAAGTGCCCGAAGTGCTCCGAGGCAAGCGCATGGTGGAGCTCAACGTCAACTCCTTGGTCGCAGGCTCGAAGTATCGTGGGGAGTTCGAAGAGAGGATCAAGAAGGTCATAGACGAGGTGCTGGCCCAGAAGGACGAGCTGATCTTGTTCGTTGACGAGCTGCACACGATCATGAAGGCGGGCGGAACAGGCGAGGAAGGGGGCTTGGACGTCTCACAGGTCATCAAGCCACATCTCGCGAGGGGAGAGCTGCACATGATCGGGGCCACTACCCTCAACGAATACCAGAAGTACATCGAGAAGGACGCGGCGCTGGAAAGGCGTTTCCAGCCGGTCCTCGTCGCCGAACCCACAGTGCCTCAGACGATCGAGATACTGAGAGGGCTGCGCGACCGCTACGAAGCCCACCACAAAGTGAAGATCACCGACGAGGCCATCGTCGCCGCTGCGGAGCTATCCGACCGGTACATCGTAAATCGCTTCCTGCCCGACAAGGCCATCGACCTCATCGACCAGGCGGCCGCGAGGGTGAGGATAGGCATCACGTCCCGCCCACCGGAGGTTGCCGAACTGGACCGGAAGATCATCACCCTGAAACGCGAGGTCGAGTCTGCCTCGCTCCGAAAGAAGTTCGAGGAGGCGAAGCAGCTCAGCGCGAAGATCGAGAAACTGGAGAAGGAGCGCGCCGAGACCGAGAACAAGTGGCGGAAGGAGAAGGGTGTCACGACATCTGAGGTCAAACGCGTTCACATCGCGCAGGTAGTGTCGAAGATGACCGGGATCCCGGTTTCCGACCTGACTCAGGAGGAGAAGGAGAAGCTGCTCAAGATGAAGGAGAGGCTGCACCAGCGCATCATAGGCCAGGAGGAGGCGGTGCAGGCGGTCTCTGACGCCGTCCTCAGGAGCCGCGCCGGGCTGACCGAAGGCAAGCACCCGATCGCGACATTCATGTTCCTGGGGCCGACCGGGGTCGGCAAGACCGAGCTCGCCAAGGCCCTGGCCTGGGTCGTCTTCGGCGATGAGAACGCCCTCGTCAGGATCGACATGTCAGAATACATGGAGAGGCACACGGTCAGCCGGCTGGTGGGTGCCCCGCCCGGCTACGTCGGATACGAGGAAGGAGGTCAGTTGACCGAGACGGTCCGGAGGAGACCGTACTGCGTAGTGCTTCTGGACGAGATCGAGAAGGCTCATCCGGACGTGGACAACATCCTTCTCCAGGTCTTCGACGACGGAAGGCTGACTGACGGAAAGGGACGGGTGGTCGACTTCACCAACACCGTCATAATAGCCACCAGCAACATAGGCTCCGACATCATACAGGAGAACCTGACCTCAGCCAACCCCAAGACGTACGGAGAGCTCAAGGACGAGCTGTTGGTCATCCTCCGCCAGCGGTTCAAGCCCGAGTTCCTGAACCGCATCGACGACATCATAGTCTTCCACGCCTTGACCAAGGAGCAGATCAGGCTCATCGTGCAGCTCCAGCTCGAGACCGTGAGGCGCAAGACGGTCGAACAGCGGATAGAGCTGAAGTTCACTGACGCGACGCTTGACAGGCTCGCTGACGTCGGCTACATCCCGGAGTTCGGCGCCAGGGAACTGAAGAGGAAGATACAGACCGAAATCGAAACGCCTCTCGCCAGGGAGATCGTGTCGGGCAACATCACTTCAGGCAGCACCGTGCTGGTCGACTTTGACAAGCAGAACAACAAGATGACGTTCACCAAGCAGTAGCATCGGGTCGATGTCCGCAGGGAAGAACCCGACCAGGAACACACACAGGTCGGCGACCGACAACAGAAGATGATCGACCAAATGAGAACGGAGTGACGATTGGATGGCCTTGCAAGGCACTCTCACCGACGAGGGCAGAACGGTTTGGTTGGTAGCCCGGCCTGGATTCGGACCAGGGTCACCGGCTCCAAAGGCCAGTATGCTTGACCTGACTACACCACCGGGCTTCGTTCTGTCTAGCAGCTGATTCCTTGGTTAATAAGCGCTATTTCAAAGGGTGGGTTGCATCGCTTCGCCAGAGAGGGTCTTCGCGATGTACTCTGCTGGGTCCACCATCCGATTCAGTAGCCTCGTTGCGCGGGCCCTCCTGGCGTCGCCCTTTTCAGACAGCAGGGTCCTCGCAGCGCCAACGAGCTCCGTGTCACTTCTTACGAGGACAAGCAGCTTCTCTTTCTCCAGGTACCTGTCGATGTACGTCGGCGTTCCTGGGAAGTACGAGACCGTCGGCACGCCCAAGAGGGCCGCCTCGGCGTTCATTGTGCCTCCCCTTCCGACGAAGAGGGCCGCGTCCTTCACCAGGTTGACTCCGAAGAACGGGCCTTCGGCCAGCGTCACCTTCCCGTTCAACCCCGCGACCAGCTTCTCCTGTTCGGCGTATCGGGCCAGCACCGTGATCCTGAATTCGGGGAAGGAATCGGCAAGTGAGATCACGGTCCTGAGGGCGTCCCCGTCGCCTCCGAGGAGGTAGCTTGCCTGAGATTCCTCCAGTCTCACGACGATCGAGCCCTTCGCCTTCCTTTCTGTCTCGTTGGGCTCAGGCCATCTCTCGGGATGCTTCACCCATGCGGCCGCGTCCACGGCACGGTACCTCCTGAGGTCCCCTGTCCTGACCCCCAGTCTGGCCCAAGCCGACAGGGGCACCGCCATCGGTGCGAACACCAGCCGCGAAAGCGGAAGGGTGAGCCTCGCCACCGCCTTGGAGTGCGGAGAGTCATTGGCGGCGTAGTGGGGGATCCCGAGCCCGAAGGCTACGCGAGCGGCCTCCGGCGAACTGAAGGAGAAGGCGGCATCGAAGCTCCTTCCCTCCATCATCTTCGCCAGCTCCAGGGACCTCCTCAGGCTGGCCTCCAGCTTCGCTGCGATCGAACGCCCTCCGTGGCTCCCCACGAAGGTCGCCTCGAGGCCCAGCCTCTGGACCACGTATGCGGCGTCATGGTACGAGCGCGTGGTGGTGAAGACGTCGTGGCCGCGCTCCTTCAATCCCCTTCCTATGGCGTCCAGGAAGATGAGCTGCTTCGGCGTCAAGGCGTCCATCCATATCTTCAATAGGTATACCCCTGGGCTCGGCCATTGGAGGCGTATCGCCACGCCCTTAAAGCGTTTTGCGGCCGAGGGGACTCCTCGTCGATTGGTCTCGCGCTTCCGATAGCGAACTGTTAAATCCGCACTTCGTGAAGGCAACGCCTGTTCGCGGCGGCTGAATGGCCCCATTGGATCAAGCCACCATCTATGGCGTGAGCGACGTGGGATTCGCGGCTGGGCGCAGGCTAGCATCCGCGGGGCTCGAAGTCACGATCGCAGACGAGAGCCTGAAGACCGCCGTCCGCCTCCCCAAGGCAGACAGTGCCGTTCTGTCCACGCTGTTCGGTGAGGACACCCTCAGCCCAATCGTGCCGCTCTCGGAATGCATCTCAAGGTCGGCCGTCCTGGTCTTCAGTCCGAAGCTCAAGTCGTCTGGCGCTGAGGGCAGGGCGGAGCAGCTCCTGCGGCTGAAGGAGGTCGGCCAGAGCCTCGGCAAGGGTTGCATCGTCCTCAACGTTGTGCCCCTCTCTCTGGGCGGCAACAAGAGCTTCGTGGGGATACTGGAGGAGCAGAGCGGCCTGAAGGCCGGAACCGATTTCACCTACGTCTACGCCCCCGCCTCCTCCGAAGGGGGGTCCCCCGTCGGGGGGATCATGGGCAAGCCCCTGACCAAGAAGCTGTCCGCGGCCCTGGGTCTCCCGTCGGCCCTGACCGACGTCGACACCGCGGAACTCATGTTCGTCGGGTACACGCTCAGGAAGTACCTGGAAAAGGCCGTCCAGGCGTCCATGTACAGGGACCTTTCGGTTACAGTGCGGCCCGACCGGACGCTCTACATCGACGACCTCTCCAAGGGCTTCTTCGAGGTGCAGCTGCTCATGGAAGGGCTCCAGCAGGGCGACCCGCTCCTTCACTTCGCCGCCGGAGCCATGCGTTCGCTTTCCAGCTACATGAAGATCCTCGAGTCGTTCATCCGCCTCCAGGTGAGGAACAGGGGGCTGAAGGCCATACGATCCAGGATCCTAGTGCTCTGGTCCATAGACCAGTTCGAGATGAAGGCCGAGAAGTCCCGCCTCCTCTCCATGCTGCTCGCCGAACTGCGAGAGGTCTTCGGCGAAGTGGAGTACTGGAACCCCCACGACCCGGAAGGAAGGGAACGCAGCAGGCCCCTGCTGTCGGAAAGGTATCAGGTGGTCGTGACCTGCAGCGCCCAGGACAGCAAGCTCATCGACTCCTCGCGTCCATCTCCCGGCCAGGTGGTGGTTACCGCCACCCTCCCGCCTGAAGTAGCATGACTTAATAGACAGAATTGGAGGAGCAGCTTCGACATGCCTTCGGTCGGTCTCGTGGGCGTCGGCGGCTGGGGTAAGAACCATGCGCGTGTCCTTGGCGAGATGGGCGTCCTCAAGGCAGTGTGCGATGTGGACGCCGCAAGGGCCGCCTCATTCGCTAGGCGCTACGGCTGCCCTTCTTTCACCTCGGTTGACGAGATGCTCTCCTCGACGCAGCTGGACGCCGTGCATGTCTGCACGCCGACGGTCACCCACGCCCAGGTGGCCAAGAGGCTCCTCGAGTCGGGACTGAGCGTTTTCGTGGAGAAGCCCCTGGCGGCCACGACCATGGAGGGCGAGATGCTCGCTACCTTAGCCGACGAGAAGAAGAAGGTCCTGGCGGTGGGGTTCATCGAGAGGTTCAACCCGGTGGTCGCCTACCTCAAGGACCTCGTCTCCAAAGGCAGGATGGGCGAGCTTCTCCTCGCCGAGTTCCACCGCGAAAGCAGGTGGGGCGGGATCAAGGACGTGGGCATCCTGAAGGACACCACGGTCCATGACATCGACACGGCGCGCTGGATCTTCGCGGAGGAGCCCGTGCAGGTCTTCGCCCGGACCGGAAGGGTCCGCGGGCGGTTCGAGGACTTCGCGGTGGTGGTCCTGGGCTTCAAGGGGCACCGTTCCGCGATCCTCACCTCCAACTGGGTGACCCCGAAGAAGGAGAGGATGCTGGAGGCGGTCTTCACCGAAGGGGTGGTGACTCTGAACTTCGTCACTCAGGAGGTCCGCATAGACAGCGAGACCAACACCGAGATCCCCCGCCTCCAAGCTCAGGAGCCCCTCGCCGCAGAGATCAGGTCCTTCCTGGATTGCGTCGCCACCGGCAGGAAGCCTCTCGTCGACGGCTGGGACGCCATCAAGACCAGCAAGATAGCCGAGGCCGCCGGCTACTCCAGCGAGAGAGGGCTCCCGGTGTTCCTTCATCTGTGACCGCGCAGCCTGGGGGCAAACGTTTTTAGCGGATTCGCCGGGAGGACTCATCGATGAACGGCTCGCAGAAGGTGACCAACTTCGTCAGCCCTGAGGCTAGGATAGGGAAGAACGTCAAGATCTGGCATTTCAGCTACGTGGGCGCCGGCACAACGATAGGGGATAACGTCTCGATCGGCTCCCTGGCACACGTCGACTACAACGTCAGGATCGGGGAGAACACCCGCATAGAGGGCTCCGTCTACATCCCGCCGCTTACCGTGATCGGGAAGGACGCCTTCATCGGCCCTGCGGTGGTGTTCACCAACGACCCCTATCCGATGAGCAAGAGGATGATAGGGTGCGTCGTCGAAGACGGGGCGGCGATCGGCGCCAGGGCCGTCATCAAGGCCGGTGTCAAGATAGGTCACGGCAGCGTCGTTGCCATGGGCTCGGTGGTGACCAAGGACGTCCCGCCGGACACGGTAGTGGCGGGGGTGCCGGCTAGGCCGTTCTACTCTCGTCGCGTGTACGACGAGAAGCGGAAGAACTGGGAGTCTCGGTTAGTCCTGTAAGGCGGGCATACGAGTCCCTCAGCACGTAGAACGAATAGAGCCAGACCACTAGCACCAGGCCTCCGGCCAGGGCCTTGGCTATGGCATAGAGAAAGACGACGTCGTAGGAGGATCCCTGGGGGGCCGCGAACGGGAGGACGAGCTCGTTAATGATAAAGAGGCTCACCAGGAGGATGACCCACGAGGCCACGACGAGCAGAGAGATGCTCGCGATTATCCTGGGCTTCGCAGTCAAGGGTGCCACCTCATCATCGCGAAGGTGATCAGGGAAAGCACGACCGCGACCAGCTCCACCACGAAAATGGTCGAAACGACCTCCTTCTCAGGCAGCGGCCCTCCAGCCAGCACCATCCTCGAAAGCGTCATCGGGGCGTCAGGGTCCCTGGAGGCCTCGAGGAGGTAGTCGTCCCGGAGCTTGACGGGCCTCTTCTTCATCTTCCTGTGTTCTATGAAACCCTTCACGGAGGAGAGCACGAAGAACGAGTTCAGGATGGCGGGTATGAGCGCTACGACCCCCACCATCTCCAACCTCCCCACTATCACGATGGCCCCGTAGGCTGCCCCAAGGGCGAGGCTCCCGGAATCTCCGGGGAAGATCCGCGAGGGATACCTGTGGAACGGGTAGAAGCCGACGAGAAGGAATTCGTACGCCAGGGTCACCCCCAGCATCACCCAGTCCCCCAAGACCGCGAAGGCCACCAGGAGAGGAAGGGCTGCGAGAGCAGAGTATCCCGTGAGGAGGCCGTTGTAGACGTCTATCATGTTGAACGTGTTGGCCGTGATGGGGATGGCCAACAGGACGAGCAGGGGATAGATGATGGTCAGTCTGAGGGACCCTTCGAAGGGCAGGACGAGGTGAGGGGAGTACGTCCCGAGGAGCAGGATGGGAAGTGACGCGGCGAACAGGAGGGCGACCTTCAGGGGACCGCTCATGGTCCTCAGGTCGTCCGCAAGCCCTACGGCCCCCGCGATAAGGGCCACCAGCGCCACCGAGACCGCCCTGAGGTCGCCTGACACAAAGTAGACCAGCGCCAAGGAGACGGCAAGCGCCAGCAGAATCGCAGGCCCGCCGGGCCTTGGGACGAGCGGCTTTCCCTCCTTATGGGCATCGGGCACCATCATGCCTCTCTTCCTGAGGTATCCGATGAGGTACTTGGTCGAGAAATAGCATATGGGAAGTGCCACGATGGATACCGCGATCTCAGCCCACAACTTCCAGCCAGCGCTCTCGAAAAGCCTGCCTTCGGGAGTTTAATAAGAGCTTCGTCGTCGAGTCAGCGCCTTATCTTTAAATAACCTAGCTTCCAGTAGTCGCGTGGGTTAATTTGAAGCTGAAAGAGCTGAGGCCCGATTCACGAAGGGTCTTCGTCGACGTCACCGTGAAGGAAACCTCCTCCCCCCGCGAGGTTTCGCTGAAGACAGGCGAAAGGGCTACTGTGGCCGACATCACGATCGAAGACGACTCAGGCACGTCTACCCTGACCCTTTGGAACGAGCTCGCGACCAAGGTCAAGGTCGGCGATAAGCTGAAGATAGAGAACGGCTACGTGAGCACCTTCCGCGGCGAAATGAGGCTCAACGTCGGGAAGTACGGCAAGCTCACCATCGAAGAGTAGCCTAACCGGCAAACTTTAAAAGAGGACTTCTTCAAGCTTCGGAAGGCTGACCCCCATGCCACAAATTGCCAGGATAAAGCTCGTCTCGACACGCCTAGAGGACCTGGAGAGGGTCAGCAAGGACATCAAGGAGCTCGGCGAGAAGACCGGCATCAACGTGAGGGGTCCGGTGCCCCTCCCGACCAAGAAGCTCAGGGTGGTCACGCGGAAGGCTCCCTCCGGGCAGGGGACCCACACGTTCGACAAGTGGGACCTCAAGGTCCACCGCAGGCTCATCGACATCGACGCGAACGAGCGGACCATCGCTCAGCTGACGCGCCTTCGCATCCCCGACACGGTCAACATAGAAATCAAGCTCAGGACAAAGTAGCATCCTTCTCCCTACGCTGGAAGATTCTTCAGTTAGTTACCATTCCAGGCCGGAGGGTGAAAGGGGAACGCCTTCGGGTACTCTTTGCCGTGCGAGTGCGACACAACCTATTTATTTGCAATCATAAACATGCGGTAGCGTCGTAAGATGTCGTTCGTGCCCATAGCTGCGCAGTCTATCCTCGGCTTCACCTTCGATTCGACGTCCGTCTTCTGGCTTGCTCCCGCATCTGGCGTCCTGGCCATAGTGGTCTCGCTTCTCTTGATGATCAGGATCGGCAGGATGGACCAGGGGAGCCCGAAGGCCATCGAGGTCGCCTCGGCCATAAGGGTCGGTGCCTATGCCTTCCTCAAGACGCAGTACACGACGATAGGCATCATCACGGCCGTCTTGGCTGTGCTTTTGGCCCTCGCCCCCAGCCTGGGCCTCGGGACCGCCGTCGCCTTCCTCGTCGGGGCGGTCGCGTCCCTTGCAGCGGGCTACATCGCCATGGACAACGCCACTAAGGCGAACGTGAGGACCGTCGCCGCGGCCAAGGTCAGCCCGGAGAAGGCCCTGAAGACGGCGTTCTACGGCGGGGCCACCATGGGCTTCGCCGTCGTGGGGCTGTCCTTGCTGGGTGTAAGCGTCCTCTTCCTCTTCTACGGCGGATACGGGGCCCTTTTCAACTCGACGTCGGTTTCGGAGGCCTCCAGCCTCGGGAGGGAGGCCGCGGGGGGCATCGTGGGGATGGGCTTCGGCGCCTCCCTGGTCGCCCTCTTCGCGCAGCTGGGCGGCGGCATTTACACTAAAGCGGCAGACGTCGGCGCCGACCTTGTGGGCAAGGTCGAAGCGGGCATACCCGAGGACGACCCGCGCAACCCCGCCGTCATTGCGGACAACGTAGGGGACAACGTCGGCGATTCCGCAGGAAGGGGCGCCGACCTCTTTGAGTCGGCAACGGGCGAGAACATAGGGGGAATGGTCATCGGCGGGCTCATCAGTGCGGCCACCGGCAACCTGATCTTCCTCATCTTCCCTCTGATCGCGCGCGCTCTCGGCATCTTCGCCACCCTCGTCGGCATGCCGTTCGTCAGGCTCGGCGCCGCCGAGGCCAAGAACCCCATTAAGGGATTGAGGAGGGGTCTGACCGCAACGACCATCGTCGCGGCTGTGCTGTTCTTCTTCGCGACGGACATCCTCTTCGGGAACACCAGCGGCGCGATCTACCTCTACTTCGCTCTCCTTTCGGGCCTGGTGGCCAGCGTCCTCATCGACTACATCACCGACTACTACACCGGTCGCGACCGCTCCCCCGTCCGGAGGATAGCCGACGCCAGCCAGACTGGCGCCGCCACGAACATCATCACCGGCATATCCGTGGGGCTCGAGGCCACGGCGCTCCCCGTCGTTTCACTTGGGGGAGCCCTCCTCGTGTCGTACTACCTTGGCAGCCTCTTTGGCGAAGCCAATCCAGCCGTAGGTGCATTCAAGGGAGGCATCTACGGCACGACCCTCGCGACCATGGGCATGCTAGCAGTCATGGGCATGGTCCTGGCCCTCGACGGTTTCGGCCCCATAGCCGACAACGCGGCCGGGATAGCCGAGATGTCAGGAGAGAAAGGGGCTGAAGAGACCATGGAGGCCCTCGACGCCGTAGGCAACACCACGAAGGCCCTCACGAAGGGGTTCGCCCTCGGCTCGGCGCTGCTCGCGGCCCAGCTGCTCTTCCAGGCCTACGTCGAGCAGGCGACATCATACTTCCATCTGAGCTCCTTCGTGGTCGATCTCTCCAACCCTGCGGTCCTGGTCGCCGGCTTCATCGGAGCCATGATACCGTTCTTCTTCTCGTCCCAGGCGGTGGCCGCAGTCGGCAGGGCCGCCTCCCTGATGGTCGAGGAGGTCAGGCGCCAGTTCAGGGAGATACCCGGCATCCTTGAAGGCACAGGCAAGCCCGACTACGGCAAGGCGGTGGACATCAGCACCAAGGCTGCCCTGCGAGAGATGGTCCTGCCCGGCTTCGTGGCCGTGATAGTACCCGTCGTCACGGGAGTCCTCCTCGGGGTCGAGGCTGTGGGCGCCCTCGTGATGGGCGCCACCCTCTCAGCTATACCGCTGGCCCTCTCCATGAACACGGGAGGAGGCGCATGGGACAACGCCAAGAAGTTCATAGAGTCAGGCCACCTCGGAGGGAAGCGCTCCCCCGCGCACGCCGCGGCGGTCGTCGGAGACACGGTGGGCGACCCTCTCAAGGACACCGCAGGCCCGTCCCTCCACGTCCTCATCAAGCTGCTCAACACGCTGTCGATCGTCTTCGTGCCCCTTTTCATCAACCTGCTTCACATCATCCATTGAGTCTTCGTTCCTGAAACAGGGAAGCCTGGGCCTTTTCCCTGCCGCCCAGGCTGCCTCCCCAAAGTTTTTATAATCTGAGCCTGCAGTCCTTCTATGGAGGCTTCCCCCCGGGCGATTTCTCCGAGCGGGGACCTCTTGGTTGAGCTCAGGGGCATTTCAAAGCAATTCCCGGAAGTGCTCGCCGTGGACGGCGTCGACTTCCAGCTCAGGAGGGGCGAGATTCACGCCCTCCTCGGTGAGAACGGCGCGGGCAAGACCACACTGATGAACGTCCTCTACGGCATAGTAAGGCCTTCCGCCGGCACGGTCTTCGTCAAGGGGAAGGCCGTCTCCATTCACTCCCCTCGAGACGCCATCCATCTGGGCATAGGGATGGTCCACCAGCACCTGAAGGTGGTGGAGCCGCACACCGTCGTGGAGAACGTGATCCTCGGGCTGAAGGAGCCCCGCTTCCTCCTCGACGTCAAGGAGGCTTCGAAGAAGGTCAGGGAGCTCGCCGACAGGTACGGTCTTCCCGTCGACCCCAGCTCCCGCATCTGGCAGCTCTCGATCGGCGAAAGGCAGCGCGTGGAGATCCTCAAGGTCCTCTATCGCGACGCCGAGATCCTCATCATGGACGAGCCCACCAGCGTCCTGACCCCGCAGGAGACAAGGGAGCTCTTCGCCTCTCTCCTCAAGATGAAGGAGGAGGGCAAGGGGATAGTCTTCATAACTCACAAGATGAGAGAGGTCTTCGAGCTCAGCGATCGCGTCACCGTGATGAGGAAGGGGAAGGTCGTCTCCACCCTGGACACGAAGGGCGCGGAGGAGCACCAGCTCGCCCGGCTCATGGTGGGCCGCGACGTGCTCTTCGACATCCAGAGGGCCGAGGTAACCCCTGGAAGGGAGCTGCTGGCGGTGAAGGAGGTGTCTTCGCTCAACGACAAAGGCCTCCAGGCGCTAAAGGACGTCTCAATCAGCGTCTGCGGAGGCGAGATCCTCGGCATCGCAGGCGTCGCGGGGAACGGGCAGAAGGAGCTGACGGAGGTTGTCGCCGGCCTCAGGCACGCCACGTCCGGTCACGTCCTGGTGGACGGCGTCGACGTCACCAACCGCTCGCCGAAGTTCATTTTCGAGCAGAAGCTCGCCTTCGTCCCGGAGGAGAGGATGGGCTTGGGAGCCGTCCCTTCCCTTTCCGTCGCGGACAACCTGGCCCTCAAGAGCTACAGATACGCGCCATATTCGCACAGGTCCGTCATCGACGAATCGTTCGTGGAGGGGAAGGCCCAGGGCCTCGTGAAGGAGTTCGACATCACGACGCCTGCCGTGACGACGCCGGCTCGGTTCCTTTCAGGCGGCAACCTGCAGAAGGTCGTGCTCGCCAGGGAGCTCTCCGGCATGGCCGCCTCGGAGCCGCCCAAGGTCGTGGTTGCCAGCTATCCCACGAGGGGGCTGGACGTAGGGGCGACGGAGTTCGTGCAGCGGAACCTCCTGAAGTACCGCGAGAGGGGCTCCGCCGTGCTCATCGTCTCGGAGGAGCTCGATGAGCTACTCATGATCAGCGACAGGATAGTCGTCTTCTTCGGCGGTCGGGTAATGGGGGACATCCCCCGTGCGAAGTTCGATGTCGAAGGAATAGGTCTCATGATGGCAGGGCGCACGGCGGCGGAGGCCCGGACGGAGTGAAGGTCGCCTCCAGGAACCTCAGGCTGATCAGGAGGACCGAGATCTCACGTGAGACCTCCATCATGATAAGCGTGCTCGGGGTCTTCATGGCCTTCGCCGTGGCCGGCGTGCTCTTCCTCCTGGTGGGCGTCAACCCCATCGCGGCCTACGGTGCGATACTGGACTCCTTCACCAACCCGATACTTCTGGGAAATACCATCCAGAGGGCCTCCCCCCTCCTCTTCGCCGCCCTTGGGCTCACCGTGGTCTTCAGGCTCAACTTCTGGAACGTGGGGGCCGAGGGGCAGATCGTGATGGGAGGCATCGCGGCCACCGGCATCGTGACCCTTCATCTCGTGTCTGGAGCCATACCGGACCTCCTCGTCCTGCCCACGATGTTCCTTGCTTCGTTCTTCCTCGGCGCCCTCTACGCGCTTGTCCCCGCCCTGCTCAAAGCCAAGCTTCAGGTCAACGAGATCCTCTCCACCCTGATGCTGAACTACATCGCCATCCTCCTGGGGAACTACCTGGTCTTCGGCCCATGGCTCGACCCCGCAGCCCACGGGTTCCCCAACAGCCGCATATTCCCGCCGGAGGCGGTCATCCCCGCCATCCCCGTCATAGGTGGGAGCACAGGGTTCCTCGTGGGCATCGTCGCGGCCGTCGGAATCTACTTCCTGATGAAGAGGACGACCTTCGGCTTCGAACTGAAGGTCACCGGGGACAGCACGAAGGCCGCGAGGTACGCCGGCATGAGCTACACCCGCATCGTCAGCCTCGCCATGGCGATCAGCGGTGGACTCGCCGGCCTGGGAGGCCTCGTCCTCGTCAGCGGCATCATCGGGAGGATGAAGGAGGACTTCTCTGCGGGCTACGGCTACACCTCCATAATCGTCGCCTGGCTCGCCGGCCTGAACCCCCTGGCCACGGTCGTCGCCGCCTTCCTCTTCGGGGGCCTGCTCGTGAGCGGAACGACGCTCCAGGTCCGCCTCGGTCTCTCCTCTTCCACTACCAATATCTTCGAGGCTCTCATCCTGATCTTCGTGCTCGCCTCCGAGTTCCTCAAGAAGTACAGGGTCGTGATGGGAGGGGGGCTGTAGCTTGGACGCCGGCGTCCTGATCCAGACCATCCTCGTCACCGCGGTCGAAGAGGGAACCATACTCCTCCTGGCCGCCCTCGGCGAGGTCTACACGGAGAGATCCGGGGTCCTCAACCTCGGCGTTGAGGGGATGATGGCGTTCGGCGCCCTGATGGCGATCACGTCGTACCTCTTCACGGCCAACTACCTCATCGCGCTGTCTGTAGCCGCGATGTCCGGGCTGCTCCTGAGCATGATACATGCCGTGCTCTCCATACACCTCAAGAGCAACCAGATAGTGAGCGGCCTCGCCATCACCATCCTCGGCCTGGGCCTGAGCGGGTTCCTCGGCAGGCAGATACTCTACCATGGATTCTCGATCGCGGGCACTCCCGCGCAGGCGATGAAGAGCATAGCGATACCCGGCCTGGCTGCGATTCCGGTCGTCGGGCCGGCCTTCTTCGACCAGAACGCGCTCGTCTACTTCTCGTACCTCCTCGTGGCCGTCCTGTGGTTCGTCATGTTCAGGACGCGCCTGGGCCTCAACATAAGGACGGTGGGCGAGAACCCCGCCATGGCCGACAGCCTCGGCGTCAACGTCTACGCCGTCAGGTACCTGTGCACCGGGATAGGGGGGCTTCTCGCCGGCCTTTCAGGGGCCCTCATAACCCTCGGCTACTACCCGACGTGGACCGAAGGGATGACGCTGGGCAGGGGCTGGATCGCCATCGGGCTGGTGATCCTCGCAACCTGGAGCCCCTTCAGGGCCCTCCTTGGAGCTTACCTGTTCGGAGCGGTGACGGCCCTCCCCTACACATTCCAGTCTCTGGCGATAGGGGGGATACCGACGGACTTCCTTCAAATGCTCCCCTACGCGATGACCCTGCTGGTCCTTACGGCCATCTCGTTCAGGGGTCTCCGCAAGAGGCTGGCGCCCCCCGCAGCGCTGGGCGTGCCATATTCTCGCGAAGAATGACGCAGGTTTAGCGGGAACTTGCGTATTACGCCTATATTATTCTATGCATTATGGATTTCCGTTAGCAACTGCACAATTCTTATATAGCCCACTATTCCTTACTAAACGTTACCATGGACAATCCCATCTCCCGACGCAAGTTTCTCGGAGTATCTACAGCGATCGCTGCAGGAGCGGCGGTCGGCGGCCTCGCAGTCGGCGGCGCCGCTGGCTACCTCGTCGGCTCCGGCAGCGCAGGCACGACGACCGGCACCAGCAAGAAGATCAAGGCAGGTTTCGTCTACGTAGGTCCGCCCGGCGACTTCGGCTACACATACGCGCACGACGTGGGCCGGAAGTACGCGGTGGCAGCCCTCCCCTGGCTGACCACGACGACGGCGGAGAACATAACCGCAGACAACACCCTCAGCACGTGCGACTCGATGATCTCAGAAGGATGCGACATCGTGTTCACGACCAGCTTCGACTTCATGGACGGCACCGTTCAGGCGGCAGCGAAGTATCCGAACAAGCTCTTCGCCCACTGCTCGGGCTACAAGTCCGGCGCGAACGGCGCCGCCACGAAGAACATGAGCACCTATTTCGCCGACTTCTACCAGCTCTACTACCTCTGCGGGCTGGCCGCAGGGGCCGTCACAGCCACCGGAAACATCGGATACGTAGCAGCCCACGCGACACCCGAGGTGATCCGCCACATCAACGCGTACGTCCTAGGCGCCCAGGAAGTGTACAAAGCGAAGACCGGAAGGAACATCAAGGCCTACCTTCAGGACATCAACAACTGGTACGACCCAACCGCCGCGAAGAACGCCGCCCAGGCCCTCGTCGACAACAACAACTGCGACGTCCTCGCATTCACCGAGGACTCCCCGACCGTGCTTCAGGTCGCAGAGGACTACACCGTCAACAAGAACAAGAAGGTCTGGAGCTTCAGCCACTACAGCGACATGACAGCCCAGGGCCCGCACGCCCATCTGACCGGGCAGGTCGTGGCCTGGGGTCCGCAGTACGTCGACATGCTCCTGCAGGCATACGCAGGTGACTGGAAAGCCATCGACATCTGGTCCCGCGCAGGCGACTACATGCCCTACCGCTGGGCGACGGCCAGCCCCACCGGCCTCGACAACCTCGCGCCCGCCTCCGGCGCCGAAGACATGAGGGGTGCCGTCTACATGGCCCCGCTGAACACCGCCGCCATCGGCTCCGACGTCTCCAACCTGATCATCCAGCGCTGGAACACGATGAAGGAGCTCCTGTTCGAACCGTACACGGGGCCGATTAACGACATGAACGGTACTCAGAAGTTCGCCCCTGGAGTCCGTGCCACCCACGACGACCTCTGGAACATGACCTGGTTCGTTGAGAACGTCCAGAACTCGATCTCCGAGTAGACTTCACGCTCAACCTTCTCCTTTTTTCCTTCCTACAAGCGTCAGCCAAAGCCTAAATACGCACCGGGTCTGATTGAGGGTGATGAAGCGGCCCGTCTCTGATCTCGTGACCGTTCATACAATGGCCATCGACGACCTGGGCTTCGTTTGGAGGCTGGGCAAGGCGTCGTTCACGAGCGAGATATCCTATTCGAAGAGGCTCTGGACCGAGGACGAGCTGCTGGCGCGCTTCGTCGACAACCAGGACCTCTGTCTGGTGGCCTCCTTCAACGACCGCATCGTGGGGTTCGTGCTGGGCGGGGTCCTCAGGCGAACCGGCTCCTCGTGGTCCACGGGGTACTTTCTGTGGATCGCCGTGGCGAAGAGGTACCAGAAGAAGGGCGTGGCGCTCAAGCTCTACCGGGAACTCGAGCACCGTCTGAGGGAGAGGGGCGCGAGGAACGTCATCTGCGAGGTGGAGACCAGGAACTTCAAGGCCCTGGACTTCATGCGACGCGTGGGCTTCAGGGAGGACCACACCGTCTCCTACCTGAAGAAGAGCATCTGAAGTGCCGCTTCCGGTCGGGCCGGCAACGCACATTAGGCGGCAGGTGGGCTGGTCTGGAAGCGCATGCTGACTGAAGTGCTGGCAGTCTTCGTAGTGGGAGTCGTGGTGGGCCAGCTGCTGAGGCTGGTCAAGGTGAGGCCCCGCCTCTGGACTCTGTCGGCGGCCGCCGCCTCGGCCCTCCTCTTCACCATGGGCCTGAGCATAGGCCTGGAGAGGGGGGCCCTGGTGCAGATCATACCCCAGGCGGCCGGAACGTCGCTGCTGCTTGGTGCCTCTGCGGCCGTCGCCAGCGCGCTGGTGACCTACGTGCTGCGCGGGAGGAAGGCCGATTGAAGAGGGAGGTCTCCATGCCGCTCCTGTTGGTCGGGTCCCTGGCCGCCGGCCTTCTCGTTTCCTCCTTGGGATTCGACGGGGTCACCTCCGCTGAAGTCTCGCCTTTCGTCGACTACCTCCTCATAATATTCATCTTCATAGTCTCGGTGGATGTGGGGGCAGGCCTGGACAGGAAGACCGTCTCCTCGCTGGGCAAGGACGCGATCCTGTTGTCCTCAGGCACTGTGGCCGGCAGCGCCCTGGTCGGGCTGGCATTTTCGTTCATCCCCGCCCTGGGCCTCAGGGGTTCCATGGCCGTGGCGCTTGGCATGGGGTGGTACACCTTGGACGGCCCCCTGGTGACGGCCTCGATGGGCGCCCTGGCCGGGGCCACGGGGTTCCTCTCCAACTTCTTCCGGGAGCTCCTGACCTTCGTCGTGTATCCTTCCTTCCGCAGGCGGCTGGGCGGGAGGAACTCAATCTCGCTCGGTGGCGCGACTACCATGGACACCACCCTGACGGTGATCTCGGGGGTGGGCGGCCAGGAGGTCAGCGCACTGAGCTTCCTCCACGGAGTGATCGTCACTCTCATGGTCCCCTTCCTCGTGTCCCTGGCGCTGGCTTTCATCCCGTAAGCCCGGCACGACTTAAAGCGGGCGAGGTACGGCGAGACGGGCGATGACGAAGCTCCTCTACGGAGTCAGCCCCATCGGACTTGGTCACTCCTCTAGGGCGGTCGCCATCGGCACGGAACTCCTGGAAAGGGGGGCCGAGGTGACCTTCGCTACCGGTGGGCCTGCCGTCGCGTTCCTCAGGTCCTACGGCTTTGAGGTCTTCGACGTTGTGACCGAGCCCAATCCCATCATCTGGAACGGAAGGAACGTGCTCCCTTCCCTGTGGTACTATCGCTACTGGAGGGGCTACAAGGCATCCAAGACGAGGGCGAGGCGTGTGGCCGAGGAGTTGAAGCCGGACTGTGTGGTCGGGGACGAGGAGTTCTCCGTCCTGAGCGTCGCCCTGGAGAAGGGCCTCAGGGCGATCATGATCTCGGACGAGCTCGAGCTCGGGTTCGCCAGGACGTTCCTCTCGCGAAGCATCGAGTCCCGGGTCGCCCGCTGGTACAAGGAGCTCCAGACATCCGTGGATCTCCTTGTGGTGCCCGAAGAGGGATCCGACGAAGGGAAGCTCTGGCACAGCGGTCCGGTGGTGAGGAAGGTCACAGCCGGTCGAGACGAGACCCGGAAGTCCCTCGGCCTGCCCCTGGAAGGCGCCCTGATCCTGCTAACTCTCAGCGGCAGTGGTTCCGGTTCCCATCTCATTCCCGCTGTGGAGAGCGCGGTGGAGTCGGCTGGGCTGAGCGCGACAGTGGCCGTCGCCGGCGGGCGTGGCGGTCCTGCGCAGGGTCGAACCCGTCACCTCGGCTTCGTCAGGGACCTCCAGAACCTGGTTGCGGGCGCCGACCTATGCGTCAGCCTGGCGGGCAAGAGCACCATAGACGAGGCGCTCTCCGCCGGCACTCCGATGATCGCCCTGCCCCTGAAGGATCACTTCGAGCAGGAGGCGAACGCGAAGGCCCTGGGCTTCACGCATGGCGACATCGCGAGGCTTGGGCCTCTCATGGTCGACCGCCTGGGGAGGAGACAGCCTCCGCGGAAATACGACGGCGCGGTGAAGGCCGCAGTCAGGATACTCGAGATGTGCTAGAGCCGACGGCCTCCAGACCTCGGGGTGGGTTGGGATGGCGCCGGGAGAGGGATTTGAGCACCATTTTACTAGTAACACTTAGCTCATGAGGATGCGAGTTCGGAAGGACTGATCCCTAAACGGTTTGAGGTCCAATAATCCTGGCGAAGGTGACCCGCCTGCAGCAAGACTATTCCTTCGAGGTGCCTGCGAGTGAGCCGACTATCAGCCCCAGTATCGCCAAGCCGATAATCGCACCAAATGCGCTTATCGTAGCCCCCGCGGTCCTGGATTACACTGCAGAAATGGCGCTCATGATCTTGCTGAGGGTGATTTCGGGACTATCATACCTCGAGAACGCGACCCACTCAACTTGCGTTTCGATGTTGGCTGTCTCCTCTTTGAGAAGGATTGTTGGTTTTCCTATCTCCTGCGCGTAGTTGGCCTCCTTGATCACCCAGCTAGATCTCGCGCCTTCCTCAGTGAACAGCGCAAGGAATATCGTAGATTCCTGAATCATACGCTGAGACTTCTCGCCGAGCAGGACTCCGGGTTCTGACACGTCCTCCCCTATCTTCACGTCGACATGGTCGAGGTGAGAGAATCGTATCTGGCTTGCGTGCCAAAACTGGGCGTCTAGGGAGACCATGCTCCCTCAGGTTTCGAAGGACCTTCGCCCGTTTCACTCTTCCTCCTGTCATCCTGTCAGCCGGAGTCGAATAGTGCACGTTGATGATGCTGATACGGTTGACGAGTCACTCGAAGATTTACCCAGGACACCCGATGATGGATTCTTAGGAGAAGAAGGAGCAGCGATATGGGATTGGAGTCTCTACACTCCTAAAAGCGGCGATGTCGATGCGGATTTTGAATTGCGACTCCATCTCATATACAGAAGGACTAAGAATCCCGCCATAGGGTGACCCTTCTGGGCATCGCCGTTCAGATATCTCATAGTATGTAGACCGACTTGCTTACGTTGACCTGCTTCAGAGGTTCTTTGGGGGATGCGTCGAATAGGTTCCTCGACTTCTGAGTCATTTTCCAAAAGTATCAGCGTCTTGCGGCAGCGTCTTGTTGAAAAACACAGAAATAGCTATGCCTATTTGAGTTTTAGCAAAGCATATAGCCCAGCGCCTGTTAGTAAGGTTGCCTTGATGAACCACCTAAACGCAGTCATGCCCAATCGCATGATGACGCGTCATTGTAGGTGCTCAGTCAAATCCCATGGGATTTCTCTGGTTGTCGTAGCTGCTCTTTCGATTCTGGTCATTCTCGCCTGCGCTTCAGTCGTCGTTGAGGGACTTCCCCACAGCCGGCCTGTTTCATCCCAACCCATACCGGGCTCGCAGTGTAGCACAGTTATTCCGGGAGGGCTGGCCCTTCAATCCGACACTGGAAACGCTACCACAACAATCGTCCAGGATGCAGTTTTCGTTATGTCCCCGGGCTCGACTGCGGAGCTCTGTGTGACATACAATGTAACTCAGATAGCGGCTGCCCAGTCTCTGTCAGATGTCCTGTTCTCTGCCAAAGTCTATTCCTTCAGTACGACACCCATTACAGGTAGCGGCGGGAAGGGCTTCATGTATTCTTTCACCAACTACACGGGTGTACTCACGGGAGCAGATCCCGAGATTGCCTCCTTCAGTCAGGGAAGTACTGGGGGTGCAGTCAACGTAGTGTACTCGCTGACTGCGCTGTCTGGAACGAACGGCTTCTACTCTCTTTCGTTCACGAATAGCTGCCCTTCATCAATGCCATTCGTCATCGGCTCCAGTGCTTCGCAAATATCAGACACGGACTTTCCAGGCTTCTTCATGCCTTCATCGTGTCGTGCCCAGATCCCTCTGTCAACAGGCATTGTCACAGGTTACAGCGGAATGCAAGTTCTGTGGATTTCGCAAGGTGAGTCGCCTTGAGGCCACGGCATGTTGCTGGCATTGCGTTGGTCTTTCTTCTAGTCATCTCGCTGCCGGTGTACATACCTGCATACGCGTACTCCTCCAACTCCAATTACTACATGGGTATCACGCCGAACGAATGCTCGAACACGGGCTCCGAGACAAACCTTGAGTTCACCTCAAACATGATCACGACAGGAGTCAATGGGAATCAATGGTCCGCCCAGGCAAATTCCTATGCGGTGCCAAATGTGCGCATAATCGATTTCATGCAATTCAATATGGCAATTGATAAGAGCGGTCATGTATATGCGGCCGTCGAGTATTGGACTACGTCTGGTGAGCTTTTTAACTGGAATTCCGCACCATTGGCAACGGTTTCACATGTGTATGCAGGTGATGCCTTTTGGATTATCACCTACCTCAATGTGTACACCCAAGTGGTCCAGGCCGAGTTTGACTACTACCGAGCTGCCACCCAAACACTCTACTCCGTCACGTACAACATACCGGGCTACGCCTGGGTTCCCCTTGTCTCGTGGCAGCTGAACATAGTTGGAGAGAATAACCTTAATAACCCATATGCTACGTTCGTCACCGGTTCCGGCCAGATAGCCTACACCAGTTCGACACTTACCGGCCAGATGACTGGAAGTGGGATGGCCTCCTCCTGTGCACAGCAGCCGATTGTCTGGACGGCAGAACAGTCTAACATGGCATACGGTTCGCTCTCGCCGATACCCTCATGGACAGTCACGCAGAATTTCTGGTAACGGGATTCCGACTGAGCTACGGTCTTTTCTTGCTCTTGAGTGGCTCCAGAATCCTAGATGTGCGTTGACTGAACAATACTCTGTTCTCCTCGTCCAGCAGAATGAGATCGCGCTGGTCCGATCTGCTCCTTCTATAATCGTAGACTTCGAAGCGTAGCCTGCTAGCTCGCAGACAACAGTTTTATTCGACGCAGGTTTGTATTACAATGTTGTTCGGAAAGAGGACAGTCATCGTGGGTATCTGTGCCCTAGCCACCTTTTGTTTGGTGTTGATAGTGCTGCGTGGAGGTGGTGCAACTTCAACGGGGCCACACCTGGTCATCTTTCGGCAGGAGGGCGCGTGCTCTCCTCCATTCTGGGGAGTGCCTTGGTCGGTCACGATTGACGGTTGGACCAAGGTGCAGCCGGTTGGGACCAGCCTCCCCTTGAACGACAACTTCCTGCAGGGAACCACGAATGAGAGCCTTTCGACCATTACGTTCCTACTTCCTTCCGGGACCTACGAGTATCAGGTCCACCCTTCCAACATGTTCTTCACCCCAAGCTCAGGGACCGTCACCGTTAGCGAAGGTGAGGTTGAAGTTAACATCGCATATTCGGGCACGTCATGCACGACGACAGTAACCACTGCACCTTGAAGGCAGGCTTGGCGTGGACTTGGACCCAAGGCGAGCCCAGAGGGATTCGAACTCCATTTTACTAGTAATCAGACCTCGATCGGCCTGGAGGAACCGAAAGCGACCCAGTGAGGATTATCGGACATCCAAAGCTCAAAGCGAGACTACAAGGGTTGACAACGGAGCTCCAAACCGCCGAAACGAAGAGGGCTCAAGACCCTGCGTCCAAAGGTATATACGCGGACCGAGAGTAATGGTTTCTGAATGCCCCTGGAAGAGACTTCGCACGAAGATAGACGGCTCTGTCCTGTACTCGTCTTCGTTGTAGGCCTCATCGTGATAATAGGCGGCGGGGGGGTGGAATTACGTTAAAGCATTGTTCGGGGCGGCGATATCGGTCGGCTCGCTTCTAGAGATTCGAAGCATGACGATCAACTTGAAGAAAGAGAATCAAAGCCTCCATGCTGAAGGGAGCAACATAAGAGACTCTAACGTAATATAGGCAATGGGGGATGTCCACGAGACCTGGGGGCGGAGGACAGGCTAGCCGGAGGAACGCTGAATGATGTGGTCTGTTCAACCACTGCAAACGGCGGGAGAGAAGCCATCGCTAGCACAGAGGCAATGATGATGGCGTTCCTCCACGTTGCCATTGTTATGATCTCCGGGACTGGACCTTATTATCCTGTCCAGCCGAACATTGAAGTCTCTGAGACTGCCGGTGCTCTTGGTTTTCTGGTCAAACGGCGGGCGCAAATCAGGCGGAAAAGACGAGGGGCGCAGAACTGTCTTACGTTTCCGCAAAGATTATATCAGGCGTTAGCGTAATAGTGAGTTTGATGATTTCGGGACTCGCTCGCAACCATCTCCTTCCCTGCTGTCGTCATAGTCGCATCGGTGTTAGTTTTGAGCTGCACCAACTTCGCGCATGGTCAGACTCTGCAGTCAGTAGCGCCCATCCCGACCGGGAACTAGTTGACTCCCGCCGGAGACCCCTAGTGGGCCGTCTTGCAGAAAGGGAATGTAGTTGAGGGGAATGACCTTGAGCTGTGGCGACGGGATGCTCGTGGGATCCGGACTGGGTGGCAGTACTATGGTGTCCAAGGGTGAGAATCCCTCTGGCCATCGGTTTCGCAACTCTTCATTCTCGTGTGTAGGTATCGAACAGACTTGGAAGCCCGACCTGTACGTGCTATCTCGAATTCTTGAAGTGCTGTTCGAAGACAGTCCCACGGGGAGAACGAAACTGTGCATGAAGTCCGGTCTGAACTACAATGTCTTCCGGAGGTACCTTGTCTGGATGCTGGAGAAAGGGCTGGTCGCTATCGGACAGGGAAGTTCCGAATTCCAAGAAGTGACTTTGACACGAGCTGGGAACAAGACCCGTGAGTCGTTGGAGAAGATGTTCACGGAATTATCGCTTTGAGATTGCTTGGAGTCAATTCGGAATCTTCGACATTTCTATCATATGTGAATAGTCCTTGCGCTCACTCGTGGGGGTCAAGCCGGCGGGTCCGCAGAGTTGGTCTTCAGGAATGGACCGAGTCCCGAACTGTTTCCCTGCGTTGTCCACAACTAAGGCATTAAATACCCATGACAATCAGTTCAGGATATGCCCGACGATCTAGGCTCTGAACGGTTCGACGCTTCCAAGGCGGAACTCTTCGAAGCACTTGGCCATCCTCTTAGACTTGCTATATTGGAGGCACTGGAGGAATCTTCCTTAGGCTTCTCATCGTTGAAACGACAGGTTGGGCTGATGAGCAGCGGGAATCTCCAGTTCCATCTAGGGAAGCTAGCCGGGCTCGTACTCACTTTACCTGATGGAAGCTATTCCCTCTCGGATGAAGGAAGAGAAGCCCTGAGGGTCGTTCGAGTCAGCGCCGGTCGACCTTCGGTTTCAGGGAAGCTCTCTGGCAGACGAATTGGATCGAGAACTGTCATAGTCTCCCTGTTGGCTATCATAATAGTCCTCGGATCCATCGTGGTGATTCAACAAATGTTCTTGACGAATTCGGGACGGCCTGTTAGCCCAGGAAACGAGTCTGTCGTGTCCCTCAATGGGATTGATTACTACTTTATGATTCTGCCTATTCGCTCTCCGACGCTCAATCTCAGCACCGACTTTCACAACGTTACATTCAGCTATGTTGCTCTCGGATATTTCTACGTGCTATCTTCATCAGTTCAGGGTCCCCCCGGAATTGCTCCAGACTTGTACAATACTACTACCTTCCCTTCTTGGAGTTCCTTTTCTACTCCTTCTATTGAAGTCACCTTCTCTGAAAAGACTCCGGCAAGGTATTCCATAATGCAACCAAATGGCCAGTCCGCCTCCGTTTTTTATATGGCCGATAGGAACTCGTCGGTCACATTGGAGCCTGTGAGTATTGCGGCGCCAGGGTCGTTCACTTTCGTTAGCGAGGGTTCCTCTAGGGCAGCATTCCTAGTCGATGTGAATTTATCTGTCCTAGAGCTCCTTGTAGGTGTCAGTGGCAACTCTTAGCTTCAAGAATGAGTTGAAGAGCCGTATCATTGGAGCCTGAACTTGCGCGAGCAGCAGACTCAGGACAGAGTGCTTTGGATTTACCTTTGATACTTATCGGTGGTGAACGAATCTTATTAGTTGTTGGACATCGAATTATGCTGCAATGACTCTTAACCGGGTTCTACTAGTTCTGTCTGTGACTATTTCATTTCTTGTACTCTCGACAGGAATCTCTCCCATACAGAATTCAATGAGCAACGCACCCCCCAGTTCGCTTTGGAAAGTCAGTTGGACGCCTGTCTCGGGACATCTTAATGCGCTCCTCTCAAACGGACTCCTAAACGTTCCCCCATTCGGAGACGGCGGCAATGGCTCCGGCGATCCTCAGTGGGCTGCAGGTGCCTACACTACCACAACTGGAGGCTCCGTTTCGAGCGTACAATGGACAAACCTTCCTTCCATTTCATCGCTGAATCTGACAGGGGTAAGCTTCGCTGCTATGATGGTTAACACGCCATTTGCTGTTAATGGCTTGTTTCCTTATCTAGGAGTCAACTACACACTCTATGGGGTCCTTTTCCAAGGGGCCGACATGTACTCGAACGGAGCTTCCGCAGCCATCCCATATTCTACCCTTTGTTATTTCCTTGCTGCTCCTAACGGAACCGATTATGTCGCTTACAAGTCGTATGGCTGGTCAAGCATTAACATCGGGAGTGGTTCGATTCAAGAAACAGTTCAGTTCACTACGGTGAGCGGGCACATGGGATGGTGGTATACGATTTCGGGGGCGAACAGCTACACGGTTGAAGGGGTTACCACTTCGGGTGTGTACCTCTACAATCCGACTTCCCAGACCTATTTTCTCTATGACACAGGCTTCAACCTGAGCCAAGTGGCAAGTACCACAAGCGCTTTGACGGCGAGCAATCCTAGTAGCAATATGACGTTCGATCCATCAATTGCTCTTGAAGTCAATGAAACAGCCTTGGGAAACCTATATAGCAGCAATCCGAGCTTCGACATCGAAGCCAGTCTGAGTTACGGACAAATCTATTATGGCATTCCAAGCACATCTGGATTCGGCATAGGAGGTGATGCCCCTCCCAACACTGCAAACGCCTCGGGAGTCAAAAGAATCTCGGGCTCGAGCACAAGTCAATACGATGAATTCGGAACTGGCCAAGGTATCGCCAACCGCATCGATAGCACATTTTCGATCTCCACGCCCGTCCAGACTCAAACATCCGGCACAGACCTCCCCAGTTTGAACACTCAATACTATCTCACAATGCAGGCCAGTCCTGGAACGGGTGGTGGTGTCACTCCATCTAGTGGTTGGAGGAATTCGGGGACGCAGGTTCAGATTAGTGAATCGGTAAACTCAGGCTATCGGTTCTCGGGCTGGTCTGGGTCAGGCACAGGCTCATATACGGGGCCCAATTCCCAGGCCACCATCACCATGAATGGTCCTATCACCGAGACTGCAGACTTCGTGCAGCAATACTGCCTTACTGAGGGTGCGGTTCCCGGATCCGGGGGAGGGGAGACTCCCGGAAACGGTTGCTACGATGCAGGGACGCAGGTGCAGATCAGCGCGGTGGACAACAGTGGCTACCAGTTTTCACACTGGTCCGGATCGGGCTCTGGGTCGTACAGTGGCTCCTCCCGGACAGTCACCATAACGATGAACGGAGACATCACGGAGAATGCCTATTTTGATGTATCGTTGGGCATGGGCGTCAATCCTGCAGGAGAGGGCACAGTGTCGCCTGGCAGCGGATACTATACATATGCTTCAGGAGTCACAATAAGCGAAAGCCCTAACGACGGCTACTACTTCACTGGATGGTCCTGCACAGGTTCGGGTTGCTACAGCGGCTCGTCATCCTCCCACACGATATACATGAACAACCCGATAACGGAAACAGCAAACTACGGCTCTCAGTACTACCTCACTATGGGGACAACTGGATCAGGCAGAGGAACGGTTAGCCCAGGAAGCGGGTACTATGACCCAGGCACGCAGGTGCAGATTTCTGCTACACCTGCTCAAGGATGCAATTCCTTCACTAGTTGGACGGGCACGGGTGGCGGGTCCTATAGCGGAACGGATAATCCAGCGTCGATCACCATGAACGGCAACATCGTGGAGACTGCCCACTTCATCAATGGTTGCAGACCCACCGGCGCTACGGCCACAGCGTTTGGAGACCCCTTCGCATTTCAACTCTTGCTGCCGCTTGGCGGATTCGTTGTTCCAAAGAAATCGGACGACTAGCTTCAGTCGGCGTTTTTTCCGAACACCCCTGTAGTTCGCAAAATGCATGTTAGCCGTAGGAAGGGAGGGGCTCATTTACGAACGCAGGAAGGCTATCCGCTGGTACGTCCCCTCTGGGGGGAGGTCGAAGCCCGTCGCCTTCTTTGTCTCCCCCTGAGAGACGTGTGAGCACGGCTGTCATCTACGCCACTCCAGACGGTAACATGCCAATTAGTGTAATAGATTGGTACGGTCATTTAATGAGTCTCGTACCCATTCCGGAGCGAAGCCTGCCAGGCTAGCATCTATGCTTCGTAATTCACCGGTAAGTTAATGCGCGAATCCCACTCCCCACCCATGAATAGCGACATTTTGTCCGCAAGTTGCTCGCCATCTGAAGCCGACCCGAGCACAAGTCGGACGATGATGAATGAACGTAGTCAAGGCACGGTCTGTTTCTAGCATCTCAAATGCATCAAGGCCTACATGAGAGAGCGTACCTTCTCCAGATGCCAAGTGGGCTCAGCTGGCCCTCTCAGGCCTGTCTTGGATGTACCTTAACGTCGGATACCTCTGTTTGGATGAAGGTTATCGGACCCATTCCCAAGTCGATACGACCTTCATCCTCCTCCGGACCGTGTCCAATTCGTCATTCACCTTCGTATACGAACCCTTGAGCTCTTCTCGGTTCTCTCCAGGATGTAGTCCTCTGCAACCGACTGTGCGATGCTCGTTTATAGCCAGCTGGCGACATGGCCATTGGGTTGGATGCCAATGTCTTGCGGATGGTATATGCCATGTCTGCGCATGCAACCGAACTCTGGCCATCACAGGATAGGTTCGCTCCGTGACGCGTGTGGAAGGTAGGTGTCGTTGGGCCGAGCCCTCGACGCCTCGGGATGCCGGCGCCACCTCGCGTCATCCATAACCCATTCCTCTCCAATCATGCGCGGACGCTCCCTTCCCTCTCAGATTCGGGGCTCGCTCGAAGTCTAATGGGATAGATTGGCCCGCATGCCGATCGGACGAACAAGTGACAAAAGCCGGCCAATTCAATCTAAGGGGAAATCTTCCTGCAGGCCTTCCTCCCCGCCTCCTCCCTCCATCGTCCAACGCCTTCCACCCTTCCGTCTGACTCTTGACCTCCTTTCCCTGAGCAGGGCGACCCTCAGGTCCTCCCCCTTTTCGATGGCCTGCAACCTGATGGTGACGTTGTGCAGCAGCCTCTCGTCCGAGCGCAACCTCTCGTGGACTGGGATCGCCTCCAGGCCCCGCTTGAGGACCCTGAGGTCTTCCTGGGATATCTTGTACGTCCTGAGCCCGACGCCCTTCCTCCCCGCCTTGACCTGCTTCTTCGAGACCCTGTAGTGCAGGAGGAGCAGCCTGTTGAGCAGCGCCAGAGGAACGGGCTCGGCGTGGGAGCAGGCCCTTATCGCCGACCTCAGGGACCATTCTCGGAAGGTCAGCCTCGGCGAGACAATTCACCCTCGCTCCGACGGAGATCCTTGGAGAGGCCTACATGAGGGCACGGCACGCCTCCGACGACCAAAGCGTAGAGAAGGGTTGATGGAAGCATGGGGGCGGCTGCGAGCATCCGCAGCAAAGAGGGCGCCTTCAAGCGAAGCGGAATGGGGAGCCGCCGTCGACCGGAACGGCAGGCATGCCTTGCTCTAATGCTAGTCGACGGGGCCAAGGGGGATGAAGCGGAGCGGTCAGAGGTCAAGGCCGTTTCCATCTTCGAGGTCCTCCAAGACCATGTCTTTCCCCTCCCCGACGATGCGCTTCGACGTCGC
>DATKKG010000004.1:0-1002 GCA_035543015.1 Conexivisphaerales archaeon
CAGCGAAACCCGAGAGGATGGCGACGTTCACGGCAAGGTAGTACTCGTACCTGATATGCTGGATGGTGGAGAAGAGGATGACGAGCGACCAGACGAGGACATAGATCTGGTCGGGGTGCTCCTCGCGCCAGTTCCGGTAGACGACGGCGAGCATCCCCAGGGCCATGAGGACAAGGCCGTACTGGAAGGTCAGCCAGGCGAGGGTGAGATCCCAGCCCCTTGCCTCCTGGACGGTCAGGGTTATTGCCTGGGTGCCGAAGAAGGCGAAGAGGCTCGCGATCAGGGTGGTGTACACGGCAGGGAGGAGGGCGGCGAGGATAACCACGACGAGAACCGCGACCCCGGCGAGGGTAAGAACATAATAGTACCAGGGGCGCCCTTTCAGGTGTCGTGCGTGGAGGAAGAGAAAGGCCGTCGCGAGGATGACCATGATATAGGCGTAAATGTGGCCGACGGTGTACCGGGAGAGGTCGAGGCCTGGGTGCTTGATCCCGAAGGCGAGGAGGCCGACGATGGCTACCCCGAAGATGATGGCATTTGCGAGGAGGAGGTAGTCGCTCGGCCGCTTCCTGAAATAGTCCCAGGCGACCTGGACCAGGGTGAAGGCCGCCACGATGAAGGCGAAGAGGATCATCGTGGGCATGGTATAGAGGCCGAGGAGGTACGCGCCACCGGTCAGGAGGGAGAGAATGACCGGCATCTTCAAGCTCTCGCGCTTCCCGAAGTCCAACGGGTTCCGCTTCGTGTAGACGAGGATGGCGATGTAGCCCAGGCAGAACAGGGTGGAGAAGAGGACCTCCGCGATGTGGTGATCGAAGTACCCGTAGAGGGAGCGCTGGAGGTACTGGCCCGGTACGATGGCGATGAAGAGCGCGGCGAGGAGGCCGGTCTTCCAGTTCACCATCTTCCTGCCGATGAGGAACACGAGGGGGACCATCGCGACCGCCATCAGCGGGGGGATGAACTGGGCGATGTAGACGATGTCAGGCCGGGTGGTCATCC
>DATKKG010000005.1:0-15953 GCA_035543015.1 Conexivisphaerales archaeon
GGGCTCAGGGTGCGCCACATCTACGAATACAACCCCCTCAGACAGGTCATCGTCTCCGCACTCATGTCCAAGCCCGTATCGACTGTCCAGGGGGAGCAGAACGTGCTGGACCTGTACAGGGAAATGAACGATCCTAGCAACGAAATCTCGCGGAGGAAGAGGATTGTCGTCCTGAAGAAGGGGAGAGTTGTTGGTACCATCGAAAGGAGCCAAGTCTATGATGCGGCGTCCCACGCTGAAGCCGACTTGACCGTGGAGAAGGTATGTTCGAAGGCCTTCCTAACCGTCGGGGAGGACGAGCTGGCCTACCAAGCGCAGAGAGAGATGATCCTCCACAACGTCCGCTTTCTGATCGTGGTGGACAGGAATGGCGAACTCTCCGGGTACCTCTCCTTGAGTGACCTGGTCAGGGCACAGAAGCATAAGATTGAAGACGAGACCATCGTCGAGAGAGGAATTCTCAGCTCTCGTTTCCCATGATGCGGCATCAGGCAGTCTCCTGGAGCGCTAGGGAACGCATCAGCGATGCCCCATTGTAGCTATGACGCAGGGAAAAGGACGCGCCCTCAAATGCCGACATGGACGCCGAGAAGGATATAGAACGGAGGAGCGTCCAGACCGCATGCAATCCGCATCAGTCTAAAATAGACCCCCGCCTCGGACAGGAGTTGGGATATCACGTTGATTGAAGCTCTGATCTTCCCGCTCGGTGCCCTTTTCAAATACGGTCGCGACTACTCCAGCGTAGCCTCTAAGGTCAGCTCCTCCTACCATGTGAACATCCCGGGTCCAAGTCCGGGACCTTCGGAGATAATGGCCGCCATTGAAGCACTGTCGGACGAGGCCCAGAGGCGGAAGGCCATTGCCGAGGCAGCCTCCCTCCTCGCCGAAGCAGAGCTGCACTTTGCGGAGGATGCTGTCCTCCGGCCCGGTGCCGACTCCGGCCTCCGGTCCGCCGCCTCCAGATCACTGAAGCTCGGGCTAGTCAGCGACCTGAGCTTGGCCGCCACTGAGAGGATTCTGTCCAAAGCAGCTGGAGTGGCGCTGTTTCAGGCTATGGTCGCCCGCGACAGCCTTGCGGGCGTCCACACGATGACGGATGACTTGACTGCTGTCCTGCACAACCTGGGGCTCCCCCCCAGCAACTCACTGATGTTTTGCCGCAGCCTGGAGGAGATTCGCCTGGCGCGGGATGTGGGCTTGGAGCCGGTTGTCCTCGCGTCTAGGGAGCATGACATCAACGCCCTGCTCGCAAGCGGCCGCAGCCGCATGCTGATGTCCCTGAGCGAGATAGAGGACATGCTGTCCTTGCTGCCGCAGTGAACACCATACGCAGAAGGTGGAATCAGTGTTCCCTAGGGCAGGCCAGCATACTTTTTCCCGGTATATCCCATGACTACACCGAAACCGATGTATGTGAGGGCCAAGCCGATGACCAGCTTGAGAGAGTTCAACAGGGGAAGCGAAAGCAGGGTGCCTCCCACCTGAGGCGTCGACACGATGATCAAAAGGGCGACAGTGAGGACCAGCTGGACCCCGCTGAAGGCGAGCCCCTCGGTGACAGAGTACTTCCTGAAAACGAAGGCGAATACGAGACCCCACAATACGCCTATGGCTACGAACAGTGTCAAGCCCAATAGACCCACATCGGATGGCAGACCCGCAATGCCGAAGGCGGATGCGACGGTCGGGAACCATGGCGTGACCAGAAGGCCTGCGTCGTCCGCTGCTACGGCGATGAACGAAGCCACTATGCTTGCTACGAGGCCTCCGACCAAGCCCATCTCGGCCTTACCTTTCAGAGTGAGCAGGTGCGCGCTCGTCAACGCTTTGTTGCCCCGTTCCTCCACTGCCTCCTGAAGTGACTTGGTCTCCTGCAACCTCTAGTCACCACCGTCAGCTAATTCTTTCCGAATGAGCCCCGTCGACTGCTTGGCTCGCCACCGCGCGGGGTCGTAGTGCTTCAAATAGAAGTCCTTGGACATCGTGCCTGTGACCATGGCCCTCAGTATGGGCCAGTTCTCAGGGATTACGGCGAAGTAGATGTGGCCTATGATGAGGCCCACCAGGAGGAAGGCGAAGATGTCGTGGAGGACCCTGAACAGGCTCTCCGTCTGGTAGCCCAGGTTGGGCATGAGGTTGAAGGGGTTCCAGAAGTACAGTCCGGTGACGCCGAGGACCACCAGCGAGAGGGTCAGGCCCCAATGGAAGATCTTCATGAAGGGATCATACTTGGCCATCCTCGGGTATTCGTTCGAAGCGCCTACGAAGTTCTTGGCCCTCTTGGCGGCATCCCTGATATCCTTGACTCCCGGCGAGATGTTCCAGAAGCCACGCGCCACCACCGTGTCCCAGACGACGTGGATGATGATGAGCCCCAGCAGCGCCCAGACCAAGTCCAAGTGGAGCGAAATCTCTGCCGTGGTCCCCACGACTCCAAACGGGGCCAGGAGGCCGTTGAGAAGGCCCGGGAAGAAGATCGCGGTGCCCGTCAGCACCATAAGACTGAGTACAATGAAGTCGGTCCAATGAAATAGGCGTTCGACTACGTCGTAGTACTTTATCCTGTCACCGGGGATGGTCACGCTGGGGGTGGGGCCGGTCGGAGACGGCTCCCTGAACGCCCTCCTAAACCAATGAACTGCATATCCGGCAACGAAAACTAGCACGATGTACGCCGCTATGGTGACATCCAGCCTCTGAGGCGGCAACTGGAATGGGTCAATCAATCCAGTTCAGACAAGAGCAACACATCAAACCTTTAACCATTATCACGTTTTTCCGATTTCCTTCTACTTCATGAATCGCTCAGGCCATTTCGGACGCCAGTCTTCGGAAAACGTAAGCTCCTCGAATCAGTTTAGCGGGAAAACATGGAAAACGGTAAAATACGTGCCATGCATATTCTGCATATTCGGTAATGTGTCACGTCCAATGAGGAGAGCAACGAGAGCGGGACCGGTTTTAACTCATCTCAGGACAGGTTGAAGCTTGCCCTCGAGAGTTCACATGGCATCAGGTTGAGCAGAAGGAGCTTCATCAAGGGCGGCATCGCAGCCACGGCCTTGACCGCGGTCGTCGTAGGGGTGCTTCCGCAGCGGATCTCTGGCACCACACCGGTAACCCCTTCGGCTTCGACCGCGCCGTCGCCGGGCCTTTTGGCGATTCGCACGATTACGCTCAGAGTCAACGGTCAGAGCCTGGCCGCCCAAGTCGAGCCCAGGGACATGCTCGTCAACGTCCTTCGCGAGCAACTGGGTCTGATAGGCACAAAGAGGCCCTGCAACAGGATGGAGTGCGGAGGTTGCACCGTTCTCATTGACAACAAGCCCTTCTATTCCTGCACGTATCTAGCCATAAGGGCCCAAGGACACCAGATCCTCACCCCCGAGGGAGGTAAAACTGACGCCGTCCTCGCTGCGGTCCAGAACGCGTGGGTCCAGACTGACGCCAGCCAGTGCGGCTACTGTCAGGGAGGTCAAGTGATGTCGGCTACCGCCCTCCTCAAGAGTAACAACAACCCCTCGGTGGACGAAATAAAGGCCGCCATGAGCGGCAACCTCTGCCGCTGCGGCACTTACATGAACATCATAGAGGGGGTTCAACTGGCTTCGGAGAACTTGAGGGGCGTATAGTGATGTCATCCACAAACGCCCCGTCTTACAACCTCGTCGGCAATCCGAATATCAAAAGGCGCGACATAATGAGGAAGATCACCGGCCAGGCGGTCTACACGTATGATATCAACCCCGCCCATGTCGGCGAAACCAGCTTCGTCTACATGGGGAAGATAACCTGCCCGTACCCTCACGCCAAGATCGTCAGCATAGATAGCAGCAAGGCCGAGGCAGCTGGCTACACGGTCCTTACGGCAAAGGATTTCCCTGCCTTCTCCCTCTTCGGCTCCGGAAGGCCTCACCTTCCATTGCCTCCCACTGAGACCCTCTACCCCGGGCAGATGGTCGCCGTGGTAGGCGCGCCCACCACCGACGAAGTAGAGGACGCCATCGACCTTGTGGACGTGAAGTTCGATCCGCTCCCCTACGTCCTGGACGCCGAGGAGGCTACAAAGCCCGGCTCCCCCCAGCTCTGGCCCGACGGCAACATCCCAGGTGCAGGCTATAACCCGGAGACCGGACCTGTGCCCGCGACCCTCCATGTGGAATATGGAGACGTCGACACGGCGCTCGCTAACGCTGATCAAGTGGTCACAACGAAGCTGGACTTCCCGCTTCATCAGCATTACGAGATGGAACCAAGGGCCTGCGTCGCCTCATGGAAGAACAATACCCTGACCATCTGGGCGAGCAACCAATGGGTGCACATAGCCCAGGCGATCGTCGCCGGTTACTTCAGGATGCCCCTTAACAACGTGACGGTCAAGAGCGCACTCGGAGGGACCGAAGGAGGAGGTGTCGTAGGGATGGCGCTCGGAGACAAGGTTTCGGGAGAAGAGCTTGTCTTGTCCTCTTTCATGTCGATGAAGGTGGGCGCCGCAGTCAAGTATGGGCCCACGCGGTTCGACCAGGCCCTCAACAACACGAGCGCTCGCTTCCCGATAAGGGCCTACCTCAAGTTCGGGGGTACCAAGGACGGCACCATGACCGCAATGCAGGGTCAGTTCTACGTTAACGTGGGCGCCTATGGCGGCTCCAACGGCTCCGATTCCCTGAGCGACTTCTACAACGCGTACGTCACACCCAATGTCCGGCTGGACTCCACCTCTGTCAACACCAACGCCTTCGCCTATGCCGGGCCCATGAGGGATGTCGGCGAAGGCCAGGCGCACTTCTTCATGGAGGTGGCGGTGGACATGCTTGCGGAGAAGCTGGGGATCGACCCCGTCCAGTTCAGGCTCAAGAACATGAGGACCAAGGACACGGCAGTCGACCCGGTCGCGAATCTCCCCTATACGGGCTTTGGCCAGCCGGAGGCCTTCAACAAGGCCGTCCAGGCCTTCGCCTGGAGCTCCAAGTTCAAGGGGTTCGGGGTCGCCAGCCAGGTGAGCGGGACTACACGCAGAGGGGTGGGCATCGCACTTCTGAACGCGGCCAAGGGGAGCATCATACCTCCCAGCACTGGGCAGATCCAAGTCTCCCCCGACGGCTCGGTGACCGTTTTCACCGGCCTGATGGACCACGGTGCTGGCGGCAACACGACCTTCCCGCTGATGGCCGCGGAGTACCTGGGGCTGACCTCCCTGGACAACGTGAGCCTCGTGCAGTCGGACACGAGCTTGACAACCAACTCCAGCGTAACGGCGGGGAGCCAAGCCACCCGTAACGCCGGCATGGCTTTCAGCATGGCTGTGGCCGACCTCAAGCGCCAGTGGTTCCCCACCGTCGCCGCGAAGCTGGGGGTGAGCGCGGACAAGTTGAGTTTCAGTAACGGCTACATCGTCTCCACTGACGACGCCACCGTGAAGATCAGTTTCAAGGACGCCGCCGCGCTCCTGACGGCCCCGGTCAAGGGTGTCGGCGTCTTCGCAGTCCCCACCAATAAGGCGTGGCGGGTCGGCGGTGCCAAGCTAGTGGAGGTGGAGGTTGACATCGAGACCGGCGCGTCGCACGTAATCACCTACGTTAGCGGCATGGACATCGGCAAGGTCATCTTCGCTAAGGGAGCCGAAAGCCAGGTTAGAGGAGGCTTCTACGGCATGGGGCTCGGAGAGGCCAACTTCCAGGAGCTCCTGCAAGATCCCACTACAGGGAGCTACATCAATCCCAACTTCCATGACTTTCGCATCCCAACCATAATGGAGACGCCGGACACGGTCATCCCGACCTGGGAGGAGTACGTCGACCCCATCGGCCCCTTTGGAGCCAAGGGCATCGGCGAGAACGTCCTCATCGCCGTAAGCCCGGCCGTGGCCAACGCATTAAGCAACGCATTGGGCGGGTACAGGTTCGACCACCTCCCCATCAGCCGAGAGGATGTCATGAAAGCCATCGCGTGGGCCAAGGGGGCGAACAAGCTTTGAGAACCGAAGTCAAGAAGTTCGGGTACTACGAGCCCACCTCCCTGCAGGACGCCGTCGACCACCTGACCAATGCGGGAGGCCAGGCGAAGGTGATATCGGGAGGGTCAGACCTTATTTCGAGGATTAAGAACAACATCTCGACGCACATACCGCAGTACGTCGTGGACATCAGCGGGCTCGGACTGAGCTACGTCAAGTTCACGCAAAGCGACGGCCTAAGGATAGGTGGAGCCACTCCCATAAGCACCGTCGAGACTGACCCGAACGTCAACCTGGACTTCGCGGTCCTCGCCCAGGCCGCCGGCAGCGTGGCCACCCCTCAGATCAGGAACATCGGGACGGTGGCCGGAGACCTCCTTCAGGAGGTCTGGTGCTGGTACCTTCGCTACGACTACGACTGCTGGAGGAACGGCGGGAGCATCTGCTACGGGGCAATAGGCGACAACAGGTATTATCACAGCATCTTCGGCGGAAGGCTCTGCTATGCCATCCACGCCGGAGACATTGCCCCGGCCCTCTTCTCCCTGGACGCCGAAGCCACCGTGGTGGGACCCTCAGGTTCCAGGACGGTGAGCATGGACACCCTGATCCCGGGGATAACGGTGTCCAATGGCGTGGTCAAGGAGAACACCGTCGCCTACAACGAAATCCTCACCGAGGTTCACGTCCCGACCCCGGCTCCCAACACCAAGAGCGTCTACTACAAGGTCAGGGACAGGGGGACTTGGGACTTCGCCCTAGCGTCGGCCGCCATCGCAGCTACGTTCAACGGCAGCGCGGTAGGCAAGGCTAGGGTGGTCTTGGGCGCCGTCGACGTGAAACCCCGCAGAGCCCTCGATGTCGAGCAGTATCTCGCTGGCAAGCAGATATCCGAGGACGTCCTAACTAGCGCCGCTGACATGGCACTGAGCGGTGCGACGCCGCTCACCTTCGGCACGGGGAACGCTTTCAGGGTGGACCTCGCCAAGGGGGCTGTTAAGAAGGCTCTCCGCTCACTGACGTCGTAGGTGTTGACGACCCAGTGAGTTCCTCCACCGCGGAAGAAGAGCTTACCCTAGAGGCGATACGCAGTAAGTACCTCAACCGGTGGGTCGCCATCGAAGTCACCAAGAGGGATTCGAGCCAGCAGCCTGCGGCCGGAGTCGTGGTCGCCGACGACGTCGACAGGTATCGCCTCAGGCAGAAGCTTACGCGGTACGCCGACATCTGTATCCTCTACGCGGGAGACTCCAGCTACACCGTGATGATGTGAATGCCCAAGCCAGTCTCTCATGGCAGGAAAGGTGTTCCCGTTGCCTTCGTTCGACTTAGAGGGAGGAATGGCAGGGTAAGGGAGTACGAGGCCATCGTGGACTCGGCCGCCACTTACTGCGTCCTCCCCAAGGTGGACGCTTATGCCCTAGGCTACGGCGAGGCCATCCAAGATCCCTCCACCAGCTACATAACAAGGCCAGGCAACTTCATCACGCTCGCATCCATAAGCGGCTACATCAATGCGACGCTCATCAAGGTAGACGAAGTGACCTTGATGGGGAAGGCGCTCAGGGAAGTCGAGTTCCTGGCCTACGACCTTCCCCCGGAGACGGGCTTCGACGTAATCCTGGGGGCTTCATTCCTTTCCAGGGCCAGCGCAAGCGTGGACATGGCATCCATGAGCACGACGGTCGGTGAATGAATGACGGAGTTCCTTCTGAGGGATCCCATGATTCTCTGGTGCCGAGTCTCTGGAGCGAACGGACGTGTGAGGGAGCTCAGCTGCCTTTTGGACTTCAACTACGATCTGTGCTATATGCTGCGGCAGGACGCCTCCGACCTGGGGTACCCGGAGGCCCTCCTCCCCCATGGAAGCTGGATGGAGTTCAGGCCTGACAAGGCACCCATGGTATTGGGGTTGCGGGGCATCGAAAGAAGCATTCAGATAACGCTGAGGGAGGTCTCTCTGGGGGGCCTCGCGGCGAGGGACGTTCTGGCGCTTGTGCTCGAATATGATCATCCCCCGTCGTCCCCCTTCGACATGGTCCTAGGGCGCTCCTTCTTGAACTCGTTCAAGCTGGAAGTGGACCCAAAGGCAGGCGTCCTCCGCTTAAGCTGAGCCGCGAGCTACGAGGCTCACCTTGAAGAGTTCTCCGGCCTTCTCGACCTTGGCGTGATACCTTCGTCCCAGGTAGTCCTCTATCACCGTCCCTAGGCCCAGTATGCGAAGCCTGCCGAAGAGGACCCTGTTCTCCGACGTGAAGACAGGGTTGAGTCTCGAATCGACGTTGGCATCGTCTGGAGTGAACACCCAGACCTGCGAAGGAGCAACGTCGACGGCCCTTTCGAGGTAGTATGACTCGAGGTCGGTCGTCAGCCCCGGCGGGGAAAGGCTGATGAATACGCTCCTGAGAGGGAGGCGCAGCGCAGCGTCGAAACGAGGATAGGGCCCTGGGGGGTCAAACACCAGAGAGGAGCCGTGGGAGCCTTCGCCGATGTACTCCTTCATGAGATACGCCCTAGCGATCTCCAGGACCTCCTTCCTGTCTAGGTCGAGGGCAAGACCCCTCCCCTCGGCTCTGATGTTCAGTTCCTCGACGCCCCGGAGGGCTTGTTTAAGAGACTCCTCCTGCCTTGATATCGTGCTACTCATTCTTTGGTAGCTCTCGACCGCGCTGGAAAGCAACGCCGAAGGGCTGAACGCGGACTGGGCTTTCACGTACGCCGCAGCGAGGAACGGTATCAGGTCGACGACCATCCTCCTCTTCAGCTCATCCTCTGGCCTGCCAACAGCATTGCTTTGCCTGGAGTGATCTCCTTCCATGCCCAAGCCGTCGGAAGGCTCCAGCAGCTTCGATGCCTATCTACTTTGTCGCCCTTCCTGCGCCTATCATGGAGGGCGCCACCAGCGGTGACAGGTGCCTCATAAATATGGACGCCGCCGCCCATCTTCCGATGATGCCACTGACGGTTCCGCCGACCAAAATGGCTGCGTCAGCTGTCAAGCCGTTCGGGACACCATAACTAGACTTCGGCAATGTGACCTTCCCCCGCTTTGGGCCTCGTCTACCATTACACCCCAGCTCTGGTCGCAAAGACCAACGTGCCATCTCACTCCGTCTTCTCGTCAGTAGCCTTTCCTATTGTCGGGTTAGGAGCGGTGTACGCGTCTGGAATTGGCTATCTCTTGCCCGGTTAACTCCGAACAACAAGCCTGCTAATCCCAGCCATGGTCACTGCATTTGACTTCATACAAAACCCCGGACATAGCTTATAGTCTCTTCGCAGGTCCAAGCCCGCGCCGCTTCGTATAAGAACGAGGGAGGCGTCACGCAGGAGGGTTAGGACTTGGACGAAGAAGGATTCAGGGGATTCTGCACCAAGAGGAACATCAAAGAGAAAACCATCAAGGCAAATGTCGCGGTCATAGAAGATTCAGAGGCCTTCCTGAAAGGAATGAGTCCAAACAAGAGGCTGAGCAACGCATCAGGCCAGGACATTAATGGCTTGGTCGCTCACCTGGTGAAGGATGGCAAGAACAATTGGGAAGACCTGCTTGCACTGGTGCGATATGCCCGATACTCAGAGAACAGGGAGGCAGAAGTCGCTATCCTTGAACTCCTGGACGGCAGCAACGTCCTGGAGAACCTTTCGGAGAAGGTCAGGGAGACCGTTGGAGAGAGCAAGCACGCCGAGGTTTTCGGAGGTCTGGAACTGCCTCCCTTGGGCACGCTCTCGACGGACAAGCCAAGGATAACCAGAATGTTCATGGAGAGATTGGGGGCCAGCCTTGATGAAAAGACCTGCAGGGAGATCCTGTCAAGCGGGCCTCACGCCAATCCAAGGGAAGAGTACCTTCAGGATAGAACGAAGTTCTTAAAGTCAAAGAACGTAGACGACTTCCTACGGAAAAAGCATGAAGAATACGTCGAGGAGCTAGACAGGCATAGACGGGAAAAGACGCTGTACTTCACTCAGGAGATCGATGAAGAAGTCGTCGACTACGTCCGAAGGACCGCCACCTGCCAATGTGGCGTAAGGGAAGGAGACATCATATACGTCACGAAGATTCCGTACATGGCAAAGAAGTTCCTTCATGAGAAGGACGAAAGGAGGAAGAGGTACTATTACTGCCACTGTCCCTGGGTCCGGGAAGCCATGTTGACTGACGAGAGGATACCTCCGGACTTCTGTTACTGCAGTGCAGGCTTTGAAAAGCGACCGTGGGACGTCATCTTCGATGAGGCCGTCACCGCCGACGTGGTGGAGACCGTCCTCAAGGGGGATTCCATCTGCAAGTTCGCCATCCATATCCCGAGTAGGTACCTTGAACCTTAGACGACTCTTGATGCCGCGGAGAACCGGCCCGCTTTCGTAGGTCGAAGCCCACGCCCAGGAGAGCAAGATTCAATAGAGGGTCTCACCCACCGCCAGTTGACTTGAGAAGGGCTCATCTTGCGATCGCCGTCTTCGTTGTGGCCTTCGTTCTGTTCGCCTTCTTCGTCCCCTTGGTATCTGATCCTGTGACGACCTGTGACCGGACTTACCTGATCTGCGGTACAGGCACTGGCCTCGCCTCCCTTACATATCACTTCTTTGGTATGGGGCTTGTCTATTCGGGATCCATGTTTCGATTCTCAAGGACGAATTAACCGCCCACTTCATCGGATCGCGCTGGGGTACTGTCCATCTAACTGACTGAGCCAGCACATTCCTTGCAGGTCCGAGCCCACTCCCATAGTCAATGGGCCTGCACCGTCAAGCGACAATCTACCAGAGCCTTGACTGGCTTGGTTTGGTCAACCCTTATGCCTACTCCATTATCCTTCTCGAGGGCGACCACCCTGGACGCCTACGGTCTCTGGGTGATCATCATCGTCGCCCAAGTGATCTTCGCCACGTCGACCACGAAGAAGAAGGCCTGAAGACCACTTCCGGTGTCCTAGCCACGGCAGGAGAACCGCTTTTCTCGCTTTGTCGTTCCATCGTCTCCGATCGCTCTCAAGAGTATGACGTAGGTTGTTCCCGGGCAGTTGGACGAAAAAGGCTTATTCGTTAGGCCCTGGAAGTGCAGAATGGGGAGCACGATGAGCAACGAACAGGTGGCACCTGAGACGAAGGGTGTTGCGGTGAAGTTACTTGCAACGGTTGACCTTGGTCCTGAGATCGAGGGCATGGCGGGGCGCCAACTTCGAATGCGTATGGTGACCATCGAGCCTGGGGGCGTCATCGGCCCGATCCACGACCATAGAGACAGACCAGGCACCGTTTACATAATGCAAGGAACGATCACCGACCATCGAAATGGAATCGCTACCGACTATGGGCCGGGAGTGGGCTGGCCCGAGGATAGGAACACCACACACTGGCTTGAGAACAGAGGGACGACTCCGGCGGTGGAGATCTCGGTCGATATATTCAGGCAAGAGTAAGCTCAGACGCTACGCCCAGCGCAACGCCTGCACTCCGTGCCCCGGCTGTGGAACAGATCTCGCCACCACCTTAGCGCCCAAGTGGTAGGCAATCCGCTTCAGCCCACCAAATCCAGCAACAAGTGAATGACGAAGTCCCGTTTCTGTCACCCCTGTGTCGACTTCCAGTCATGATGAAGAGTCGCTGATGCCAAACGCCCCTCAAAAAAAGAATCACGGCCAGTTCATGCGCCACTAACGGCTGAACCACACCGTTCCCAGGTAGTGCGTGGTGTCCGGATCCACGTCCGGGATGAACGAGCCTTGTCCGTGGATGCCAGCCAAGCTTCCGGTGCCGCCAACGATGACCCAGGTACCCGAAATGGAGTGCGGCCAGGGACTGGAGGAGTAACACAGCAGTGTGAAAGCCCCGGTTCCAGCCCTGCCGAACATGCTCGTGTCAGTGAAGGTGTAAGTACCTATGCCGATGAATGTGTCAGTCATAGGAGTACTCCACAAGTCGACGACGCCCCACATGTGAATCCATTTGTATCCAATCAGAGAACCCATCTGGTAGGAGACGGGGTTGTAGCTAAGGGAGAGGTCGTATTTCCAGTTGCACTCCCAAAACCAATAGTGACCGTCACTTGTAGTGTACTGCGATATGAGGGGTTGCGAGCTTGGATTCATCTGCGCGAACATCTCAAGCTTGTACGTCTGCGTTTTGGCCATAGCAGGGACAACGGTGAGGAACGATGCCATCAGTAATGGCATGAGGAGAATTGCTGCTACCTTGACCATCTTCATAATGGTCGGTTCTTGTTGAATTGACCCTTGATAAAACGATTTCCTTTGGTTTCATTGGCAATAGCTGGAAGATGCGCATATTCTATGGGCAATCTGTCCTTATACTTATATGATACTTCCCCGTAAGTAATTCTGTCCCTAGGACAGGTGAGGAGATCTGCGGAATGATTCCGCCGTAGACGTGACGGACAGGCGCCTCATCGAAGCGATGAGACTGGAGCCGAACATAACCCAGGCAGCCCTGGCCGAGAAGCTCGGACTCACCCAGCCTTCGGTTTCGGCCCGTATCAAGCACCTGAAGGATGCCGGCATCCTAGTTTCTCGCGTCGGGGTGGACATAAAGAAGCTGGGGCTCGTTGTGGGAGCCGTTTCGCTTTCCACCAGCGTGCCTTATTACTTCCTATCGAAGTTCAAGGGATGTCCTTGCTTCATCGAAGGGAGTGTCATCGGAGGGGAACAGAACCTCTTCCTCATGTTCGCAGGCGAGGATTACAGATCCCTCCAGTCGATTGTGGACAGGCGTCTTAGGAGTGATAGGAGGGTGCGAGACGCTGACCTCCACGTTGTGAGCGGCCTGGAATCCGCGGCACTTTGTCCGGTGCTCTTTGTGGAGAAGGGCACCAAGTCGCCCTGTGGAGCTATCTGTTCACAGTGCGCTCCTTACAAGGAGGGAGCCTGCTTGGGCTGCCCGGCCACCTGGGACTACCGCGGGTCTTTCTGGGCTCACGGCGGACGACAGCCCACAAGCCCCTGATTCATCACACATAGGCTTCCGCCAGATTTCGTGATGTCTCTAGTTCTGACTTGAACCCCGCTTCCGATGCTCCAATCCCGGCCGGAACCCGATTTCATCCCACTTTGACACCCACTTGGTAGGTAATCCGCCCCGGCCTGTCGGAGTTCTCATTGCGCTCGAACATAATATGCTATGCTCCTATCTCGGCCGTTATGGCAATGTGATATGTCTGGCCATGGGCCTCGCTTGAGGTCAGGTTCGGAAAGCGGCCAGCCACGGTCGCCGGAGAACCTTCGACTTAACTGCTCGTCAAGCGCTGACGCTGGCTGGTCCATGGCTCGCCCCAGCTACGCATCAGCTGGCCGTCTTGGCTTCCTTGTGCCCTTCGGCGTCCGAAGCGACCTTCTTCGCTTCGGCCTTTGCGTCCGCGATCTTGGTCTCCACCGTCGCTTTGGCCTTCTCGGTCGCCTTCGCAGCCTTCTCTTCAAAGGCCTGGACCTTCCCCTTGATCTTCTTCTCTTCAGCCTTCGGGCCGCCGGACGCCTTGATGGCATCCAGCTCGGCGTGCATCTTCTTGTTCAAGTTGGCCATCTCGTCCTTGAACTTGACCTTCTCCTCCGCCTTCAGGTGCGCCAGGTCAGCCTTCAGGCTCGCGACCTCCACCTTCGAAGCCATCTCCGCTTTCAACTTGGCAACGTCCGCCTTGAGCGCCGCCAGCTCTCTGGTGAGCTCCTTCTTCGTCATCTTTTTACTGGTCTGTGACACTATGCTACCACACGCTTCGTTACGTGAGAGGAGGTATTTTAACAAGACGTCAGATGGGTGGTCCGAAACGAGCATCCACGCTGGGTCGCGTCATCGTCCACAGCTCTCTGCCGGAGACGGCATCAAACGAGGAAAGAGACTGTGGCCACGCTGGCACATGCCTCGGGTGTCAGGACCGGGCGGAGGGCGAGGAAGTCGGAGAAGCGTCAGAGGGAGCTGGCCAGAAGGAAGCTCTGCGAGAAGCTTGCCGACGAGGAGTTCAATTCAGCCCTTCATCTCCTGAGGAAGGCCTGCAAGTCGCCGCGGTACGCACTGAGGTAACCATCCTGGGAGACGAAAAGGCCGCTCGCTTGCGAAAGCTGGAGGAGATCCAGGAGGCCTTAGGCGTAGTACGCGACTTACATCTTGACCGCGTTCCTCTCGCGCAAAGGGGCTGGTCCTGCGTCAGCCGAGGTTGTCGTGGTCGATTTTAGGAGAAGGCATGACCTGTTCGTTGTGTTCTGCGAGCCCGCCCGTCGCACTAGGCAGCCTTCCTTTGCCTCCTGGCGCCTCTGAGTTCCGCGAATCGCGCATCACGGGTTCCCAGAAGAGAGCGCGCCTACGGCAGGACCAACTGGACGGGCGGAAGGTCTGCGCACTTGACCGTCGCGACGACTGACCCCAGACCATTCAGAGTCACGGTCGAGACAGCCAAGCCGGTCGAATCGGTGGATGCATACGCCGGTAGGATGCTCGACAGGCCCGCCCCACTCGCTTCGAAGAACACCACAGCACCTGCGACAGGACGGCCGAAGATGTCCGTGACGCTAGCCGATACATTGTAGGCGGAGGGTCCCGCCGGGGTCGTGGATACGGTCAAACCACCAAGCGGAACGATGTCGGGATCGCTCGCGAGCACTTCTTGGCCTGAGTAACCTACCAGCCCACTCTGATCCACAACCATGAGCGAGACTCGAAGGGGCCCGGTCACGTTCAATCCTGTCAGGCTGCTGAGCAGCAACTCGGGCCTGTACTGGATGACGCTTCCATGGACGTAGAGAGTCGTGATGTTGCTCAGGTCGTTCCAGTCGTTGAGGGTCCATCCTTTCTGGGGAACATCAATCCGCCAGATATAGTCGAGGATCGTGTCTGGAGAGGACTGAGACGCATCGAAGTGATAGACGTCGCGAGACGAGATCCCGTAGCTTTCGGTGTCTCTGCTGACAGACATGAGCGCCAGGGGTGCCCCGAGGGTCTTCGAGAAGAAGTTGCCAGTCGGGCTGACCACCAGGATTTGCAGCGCGTCAGTTCGGAGCACGGGCACGTCGGCCGGGAAGAAGCCGGTGATGTTCACGAGGACCGTCTTCATCTCCTTGGCGGGGATGACGAGAGGGGGAAGGGCGTTGTTGTAGAGGGTCAGGGTGGGGTTGGCAGGATCTCCTTCTACGTCGTACCAGAAGTTCACGTAGTATCCGTTGACGCTGATCCTCCACACGCCTGAGTTGGCGATGTCGAGGTTCTTGATTTCGATGAGCAGGTACCTCCAGGAAGCAAAGCGTACGAAATACGGGCTTCCAGAGGAGTCTGAGATGTCCACCGTATGCGCTAATCGGTCGACTCCCACGGGAAGGCCGGACAAGATCATAGGTTCAAGCATGTTGTATCTGCCGCCGATGACCGAGTAGCCTTGGCTCGCTCCATCGAGAGAAAGATTGACCGAGGAGGCATTGACGTACTGAACGTAGTCGATGTCGCTGCTGTTCGTCGTGCTGACCAGCATGTACTCTATTGAGGAATCGGATGGGAAGGGGTTGACCTGCACGATGCTCAGGTTCTCGTTCGCCACCGAGCTCTGGAACTGGGTTCTCTCGAACGCCTGCTGCTCTGACGTGGCCACGAAGAAGGCGATGGCGGCCACTGCTATGACAACGACGAGAATCAGCACGAGCGCGCCGACTACCTCTGACACTCCCCTCCGCCCATGGGGAACTCCGCGCGCCCTGGGCAAACCGAACCGAAGCCCGTCGTTCGGTTTTATATTCTGAGCTTGGGCGAAACATATGGGTGTCTGCCCGGAATATGGATGCCCACACTACATATTCACACACTCTAAGAACGCCAAGAGTCGAACCAAGAAAGACGGAAGATGATAGGCGAGACCATCGCCAGGGCCCTTCCGGGCATAACGCTGATCGAAGACGAGTCGGGGGCGGTGGCTCGAATACTGGCTGAGCAGATAGCGCGGGCGGCGGCTGCCTCGGGCGCAAGGGTGCGCCGTCTGCCGCTCAACGGGACGGCGGAC
>DATKKG010000006.1:0-39882 GCA_035543015.1 Conexivisphaerales archaeon
GCGGCCCTTGGGTGGGAGCCGCCGTATTTGGCGTCGAGATGGCTGTCGATGTTCCTCAGGCACAGCCTGCACACGTCCGAGTCCTCGGCATCGAACTTGAAGTGGACCCTGCCGACGATTTGGACGCCGCACCACGCGGGACCAGGCTTCCAGGGGAACCTGGCTATGTGCAGCTTGGTCCCCCGTTCGGACTTGCCTACGTAGACCACGCCCGCACCATCTGATTCGTCCTAGGGGCTCCTTGTATTTCAATAGTAGCATTCCACCCTGTCGGTGAAAGGGGCATGGTGGAAGGGCAACTACGAAAACAGGCTTCCCAACGAGGACATGTGCAAGGCCCTGGACTCCCGACTGGCGGGGTTGAGTTCAGCTCGGTGACGGGCGCCGCCTTTCTCTAGCGTTGGACCGACCGTCCGTCCTTAAGTATCTGTGGCCGTTGGTACTCTTGTGAGTCTAGCCCACAGGATCGTTTCTGACTGTCTTAAGGTCACGCAAGACGACAACGTGACCATCTTCTTCTATCCGCACAGCATCCCGCTGGCCGAGGAGCTCTCGGAGGAGTGCTTCAAGAAGGGGGCGGACGTCCTCCTGAACCTCTACACCGAGAAATACATGCTCGACTACCACGACCTTCTTTCCGAGGAGAGCCTCAGACAACCCTCCGTCTTCTGCCGTGCGCTGGCGGAGAGCTCCACTGCCGAAATCTGGGCTGGAGCAACGTACGACCCGGCGGTCCTTAGGAAGGTGTCCCCTGAGAAGAGCGCCGCAGCGGAAGAAGGGGAGGCGAAGGCCCACCACCCCATCACGGAGGAGAGGAAGGTGAGATCCATCGGCCTCGGCCTCCCTCTGGTCACGAAGCCCCGCGCCAGGGCGTACGGTTTCAACTTCTCCAAATGGGAGAAGATGATGAACCAGGCCTCCAACGTGGACTACGGCAAGCTAGCCCAGACCGGGGCGAAGTTGAAGGAGACACTCGCAAAGTCCGACGTGATAGAGATCACGAAGGCTGGCGGGACGGACCTCAGGTTCGGCACCAAGGGCCGGAAGTGGTTCGTGTCCGACGGCGTGATAGACCGAGCCGACATTGCGGAAGGCAACCTCAGCGACACAGTGCCGGCAGGCTGCGTCTACGTCCCGCCTCTGGAGGACAGCGCCGAGGGCACGGTGACCTTCGACGTGAAGGAACCCTACTTTGGCGTGGCCCTGGGGAAGCTGACGTGGGCATTCAAGGGTGGGCGCATCGCGAAGTTCTCCGGCGACGCCACCAACGAAAGGCTGAAGTCCAACTGGGAGAAGTCGTCCGGAGACAAGGACAGGATCGGCTACTTCTCAATCGGCTTCAACCCGAGGGCGGAGCCAGGGTACACGGTCAACAACATCTCCTTGGGTGCCGTGACGATCGGCCTAGGCTCGAACGCCGAAATCGGCGGGGCCAACAGGCCCGGGTTCTTTGTGCAGAGGACGATAAGCGGCGCGACCGTGACCGCTGACGGCAAAGAGATCGTGAAGAACGGCGAGATAGTCATCTAGCGAATCGCGGTAGGTACTTCTTTTCCCCAGCGGACTCCAGCGCGCGCCATGAATCATGGTCATCGGTGAAGGGCCGCTGCGGCAAGGTTGACTCGTCCTCAACGATGATGTCAGGCCAGGGTGACCCGCAGGACGCACCTAGGAAAGCCCGCCAATGGCGGACCATGGGAATGCCGTCTCCTATCTCCTTGGTGTGACGGTGCCGTCGGCCTTGAGACTCCATAGTGCGAAACGCATTGCCTTCGCCATGGCGGCGTCCCCTGCGGCAGGATCGACCGCGTCTAGACCGATTCAGGGATAGGCACCTGTGGGAAGGACCAGATTGAGAGTCGTTTGCCGCAAGCACCGACCGAAAGACCTCTTGGACGGACGGTCGGCCCACGACAGCATTCGTTATAATGCGCCAAGGCGGAGACCTATTCGGGGGCAATGATATCCACTAGGGTATCTGAAAGGTGATGATACCTCAGCTCACTTTGAGCCCTCCTAGCCCATGACGACAGCCCGTTCCGGTTGCGGGTTTGATTCCGGCGATCGTCTTCTGAAGTGCGGAACCGGATCATGGATTCACCTCGAGAAAGGGTCCCTGATTCTTCGCCGATGGATGGCGGCCGGCGCCAGCCACGTTGCAATCGAATCCCGTCTCCGGGGGATCGTCGACGGCTTCTATTCGCCTTTCGGGTCGCCTCTTCTGATGACATAGGCGAGCAGGAGGATCTGCAGGGCTATGTTTCCCACCACGAAGATCGACAGGGAAACCTCGCTGACCGAGTAAACATAGAGGAGGAAGAGCAACAGGAGTATCCAGACGAACGTGAAGTCCTTGGCGACCCGTATGGCCCGCGGTCCACCTACCGAGGTGTCGGGACTCCGCTTCTGCCTGCGCCTATAGAGATAGACGCTTGCGGCGCATACGAACAGTATGTTGAATGTGATGCTGGCGATCCACCAACCAAAGAGATCTGCGTACGGCATTGCTCAGACAGCTCCTTTCATTGTCAATAGCCACACACCTTGTAGAAGAACCCCTTTCCGGCGTCGACCAAGAGAAGGTACGTGACGGTCATCACGGCGGTGATCATCAGGAACGACACCGGAATCGGTGTGAACCCCATCAGCGTCCCCAGTGAAGTGAAGGGTACCATCGTTCCGAGCGCGACCGACGATAGCGTCAATATGGTGAGCCACTTCCCGGGTTTACTTCTGAAGAATGGGATGCGTGACGTCCTTATCACGAAGATGGTCAGGGCTTCGTTCCAGAACGACTCCACAAACCAAGCGCTCTGGAAGCCCGCGGGGGTTACCCCGAAGATGAAGAGCAGGATTCCGAAGGTCAGGAAGTCGTAGACGGAGCTCAGGGGCCCGAAGAAGAGGGTGAAGTTGCGGATGAACCCCATGTCCCAGCTTCTCGGCCATTTCGTGTATTCGGGGTCAACGTTGTCCGTCGGCAACGCGAGGTTGGAAACGTCGGTAAGGAGGTTCAGTAGGAGGATCTGCATGGGGAGCATGGGGAGAAAGGGTAGGAAGACGGATGCTGCCGAGGCGCTGAACATGTTCCCGAAATTGGAGCTCGTCTCCATCAGTATGTACTTCATCGTGTTGCCGAACGTCCGTCTCCCTTCTTCGATTCCCTGAGCGAGGGCCCCCAAGTCCTTCTTCAGTAGAACAACGTCGGCCGCGTCCTTGGCCACATCCACGCCGGAGTCGACCGAGATGCCCGTATCGGCCTCGTACAATGCTGGAGCGTCGTTGACCCCGTCACCCACGTACCCAACCACGTGTCCGTCTTCCTTCAACGCCCTGATGACGTTCAGCTTCTGCTCCGGCGTAACCCTTGCGAAGATCGTGGCCTTCTCGGCGGTAGACTTCAGGTCCGTCCAGCTGAGCTGGGAGAGTTCGGATCCCGTCACAACCCCGTTCACGGCGAGGTTGACTTCCTCGCACATCTTCCTCGCGACAAGTTCATTGTCCCCAGTGAGGATCTTGATCTCTACCCCAAGGGCTTCAAGGCTCGCCAAAGCCTGGGCGGCGTCTTTCTTTGGCGGGTCCGTGTAAACCAAGATGCCGGCTAGGGTCAGACCCGATTCGTCGCTGATCCCGTACGCGCTCTTTGCTTCGATCTCCTTCAGGGCGACAGCGAGTACCCTGAGCCCGTCGTTCGAGTATCCCACGAACGTGGAGTTGAGCGAATCCAGAACTTGGGGCGTGATCGGCTCAGCCTGTCCCCCCCACTGAACCTCGGTACACTGTTTCAGCACCGATTCGGGGGCCCCCTTCGCAATCAGCTTGAGCTTGTCTCCTTTCTTCGCTATGACTGACACCATCCGCCTCTGGTAGTCGAACGGGACCTCGCTGACCTTGATGAAGTCCTTCGCCGAATCTCGGAGGCCATTGCGAATTGCGTAGTCCCATACCGCGACGTCCATCGGATTCCCCGAAATGGCGTCGTCCACGATGGCGTCGTTGCACACCAGGGAGAGGGGGATGACCTTCGTCCCGTCGTCGGGCGTCAGGTCGGGTGTGAAGGAGCCTTCGAGGACGATCTTTCCCTCGGTGAGGGTCCCCGTCTTGTCTGTGCAGAGCTTGTCCAGGTTCCCGAGGTTCTCCATGGAGGCGAGGCGTTTCACGACGACCTGCTCCTTCGCCATCCTGTGAGCCCCGGTGGAGAGAGTGATCGTCACGATGGCTGGCATCATCTCCGGAACGATTCCGATGGCGATGGCGAGGGCGAACAAGAGCGAGTTGATCAGGGAGTGGCCCATGGCTGCGTTCAGTCCGAAGATGGCGACCGTCAGGAAGAAGGCGAAGGTGAGAAGGAGGTCGCCATACCTCTTCGTGCCTTTCTGAAACTCGGACTCGGGATGAGGCCTTTCGACCATCCTGGAGATCGAGCCGAACTGGGTCCTCCTGCCGGTTGAAGTGACCACCCCTTTTGCTGTTCCCCTCGTCACTACGGTGCTCATGAACAGGAGGTTGGTCGACTGGGTGGGCGCCGATGGCCTGGCCGGCAGCTTCTCGGCGTTCTTGTCCACCGGGAAGGATTCACCCGTCAGGGCAGCTTCGTTCACCTGGAGGTCTGTTGAGTCGACGATCCTCATGTCTGCGGGCACGATGTCTCCGATGTACACCCTGACCAAGTCGCCCGGGACAAGCAGGGCCGAATCCAGCTCCGTCGCCTTCCCATCCCTTATCACCACGGCCTTGATCGACACGCTGTTCTCAAGGTCCTGGACCATCTTCGTGGCGCGGAACTCGTTGTAGAATCCGAGGACCACGCCCACGGCCATGATCACGAGTATGATCTCAGCCTGTTCGGGCTGGCCCAGGAAGCCTGACAGTATGGCTACCACGACGAGGATGAGTGACATGGGGTTGTCGAATTGACTCAGGAGGATCCTGGGCCAGCCAGGTCCCTCCCTTGGGAGCTCGTTGCGACCGTAGAGGGAGAGTCTCCTTGCGGCTTCTTCGCTCGGAAGGCCGTTCTCGCTGGTACTGAGGGCGGCGTAGACCTCCGATGGGTCCTGGGACCAGTACTCGTCGGTCACGGCCGTCAAGGATTGTCCGTCTGTTCCTTGAGCCAAGAGAGACCTTTTTCCTTCTCCGGTCACTCACCCTGCGACCATGGGGATTTGGACCTCGGCCGGTTGCGTAGATTCCCCTGTGGCCCGTGTTCTGCCCTTCCTCCACGAAGGAGCGGAGGACTCGCCTGGTGCTGCCGAGACCTTCAAACGAAATCGCCCTCGGTCAGTCTGTGGGCCTACGACTGATCGCGCAGGTCATGCAGTGGGCACCCCCGTAGCCGCCGGTTATCTCCTGAAGCGGGATCGCGGTAGCCTCTATCCCTAGTTCGTCGAACTCCTTCTTCCACGGGAAGAACCGGTTCGATTCCTTGAGCTCGGAGTACTCCTTCTCGGCCTGGTGAAGCAGGGCCTGGTACCGGTGAGGGTCCGCGGCGGCCTCCACCTGCAGGTTCTTCATGACTCTGTCGACGACTTGGTCCACTTCGACGGCAAGGATGTGGTGGTCCCTGACGCAGAGGAAGTTGGAAGCGTAGCACAGCTGCTCCAGCGTGGTGATCGGAACGACCGTGAATCCCTTGCCGACCAGGTAGTCGTAAACGGTCGGACTTCCGCTCATCACTTCGTACCGACCGTCGGCCTTCTTCCTGTAAACCTCCACAAGCGCGCGTTTCAGAAGCGGAACGCACCCGACCGCGACTCCCTTCCCCGGGATGTTCAGGTAGGTGTCTACATGCATGTCTACCATCGGGTCAGGCTCGTCACCCGGTATCAGGGGATGGGCGGGCTGGTGGACCACGGCCACTTCTTCGAATCCGACGCCATGCGCGAGGATCTGATTCACCCCGCTCCTGTTCGTCCGGTCTCCCAGCCCCAGCAGGGCGAAGTCCCCGGCAGGAATGAAGTCTCCGCCCTCGAAGGTCCCTGGAGCGACGACGCGGTGGGCTATTTTGGCTCCGGCCATCTGGAGGATGGTGCTGGTTATCTGCGGCTCCATCCTCCTCTGGGGCTTCGACATCCTGCTGACGATGACCCCAAGGTCCGACACGGCCTGCTGATCCCTCATGAAGTAGAGGTTCGCCAGAGGAACGTCCAGGGTGACACGGGGGAAGATGATCCTTGTGCCCTTCCCTTCGTCGAGGTGGACGCTGGGCCGGAGCACGAGGATGTTGAAGATCGTCTCCGCGTCCAAGGTCGCGAGGTTGCTCTGGAACTCCTTTCGCGCCCTGATGGCCTCCTCCCTCGGTCCATCGAACTTCACTATCTCCTCCGCATGTTGCCTGGCCTCATGGGCAAGGAGGGGGTCTTCCCTCTGCTGGTTGACCGCGAGCCGCTTCAGCCTGTGAACCCTCACGCCTGCCCTTGCAAGCGCACGTTCCAGCTCCATGTGCTCGTAGACGGCTTCGTCCATGCTGAAGGCGCGCTCGTACAGAAAGGAAAAGGGCTCCAGAAGGCCGAAGAACATTTCGACTCCGGGCCTGTGGATGACCACGTCCTGCAGGGCGTGCCACTCCGCATGTATCGTTGAGTCCATCGTCATCACCTATCCCTCTGTCCTATCCCTTCCTCTATAAATTAGCCGCGACCCCTGGGACCGTGTTTGCCTTGTAGGCCCAGGCGAAGATGGCGATGGCGAACACCGTCAGTACGATGAAGTCATATGGCATGGGTATTATGCCCATCGGGCCGAACGGGAGGAAGTTCTGGTAGACGAAGTTCGTGTCGCCCAGCAGCGAGATGACGACCAACCCCACCATGTAGACGATCAGCCACGCCTGCCTCCCCCAATCCAGCTTGTGGCCCTTCAGCGTCAAGTACAGCGGGAAGCCGACCAGGGTGGCGACCGCCCCCACGAGGGTCCACGGCCAGGACGCCCAGTAGATCAGCACGGTCGAGAAGACGAAGCCGAGCACCGCAAAGAGCAACCCGGCTTGAAGCCGGAACGGGCGTGGAACGTCGGGCTTGTTCTTTCTCAGTATGGGCAGCGACACGGCGGCGGCAGCGTAGGGTATCAGGGTGGTGATCGAAGCTATGAGCATCACGCTCGGAAAGCTCGGCAGAAGCACCTGTGTGCCGATGGTTAGAGCCGATGCGAAGATGATGGAGACGTATGGCGTTCCGTACTTGCTGTGTACCTTGTCCATTGGCCCCCAGAAGAGGTGGTCCTCGGCCATCGCGTAGGGGATCCTTCCTTGGAAGAGGACCCAGTCGCCACCCGCTCCGGTGGCGCTGAAGATGGCACCTACGGTCACCACTGCCGCAAGGAGGCCGAGTCCGGCCGCCTTCGCGACGTCTGACAGCGGCGAAGAGAGGTTGTACATGCCTCCCCAGTCACCGACGTTGAGGCCCAAGGCGGACCAGTTGATCAGCCCTGTGAACGCGGTCGCGATCAGGATGTAGACGGCCACGACGACCGCCACGGTGATCATCATCGCCCGAGGTATGGTCCGGGAAGGATTCTTGACTTCGCCCGACGGGATGACCACCGCCTCGAAGCCCGTGAAAGAGAAGAAGCCGAAGGCCATGGCGAGCCCGATCCCACCCCACCCGAACGGCATGAACGGCGTGAAATTGGATGGATTCAGAAGCGCCAGCCCCACGAATCCGAAGATCAACAGCGGAACGATCTTGGCCACCGTGGTCAGTATCCCGAACAGCGTCCCCCACTTCACGCCGATGATGTTGATGATCGTGAAGACGATGGTTGCCGCGACCGCCAGGACTACGCCCGTGGCCGTGAGCGTCAAGCCCGCAGCCAGGCCGGGGACGTAGAAGCTGAGGTAGGTGATCGCAATGTCGATGATTGCGGCCGTGCCTGTGAACGCGTACAGGAAGTATCCCCACCCGATGACGAAGCCTCCTGCGTCTCCCAGGGCGAGCCTGGGGATGGAGTAGGGGCCCCCCGTCAGCGGGAACGCGGAGCCAAGCTCGGAGTAGATCAGCGCCAGTATCATAGTTATGACTCCGACCAGGGCCACGGCCAGGATCATTGAAGGTCCCGCCACGGACCCCATCGTCGCTGGAAGTCCGAAGACCCCTGAGCCTATCATACCTCCGACCCCCAGGGCGACAAGGCTCCAGAGCCCGATTTCCTTCTTCAGCTTGGACTTCTCGGCCGGGGCCTGTTCTTGCTGTTGGGTGGTTGCCATGTTCTCATCCTTCGAGGAAGCGCCTGCGCGTTGGCGCCTGCACTTTCGTATCGGCACCGGCTGCAAACGGCGTCCTCGCCGCAACTGCGAGAACGCGTGCCAAGTCACGCGGCAACGGCCTACGCGATTCCATATCGCATTCTCATCGGTACCAGTGTCTCCTCCTTCCTATATGACTCGGGCGTATTCCTTGCCACCTTTAGTAGCCGACTGTGATGTGGCACGAGTCAGATGGGAGTTTGACCGGCCAGCAGGCGCGATGGGACCTCCCGGCCGCGTGGTTTGGAATGGCCAATAGGATCATTTCAAGGAGGCCCGACCGAAGGCCAGTTGCAGAGCCACGCGTCGCCGACCTCAGGGGGGCGGACGCGTCGAGCCGATTAGAGCTTCGCTCAAGAAAACGCTTCGTGCACGTGGCGTTTCAGCTTGTAGATGGTCAGGACGGCGGGATCGTACCAGATGTAAAGCGTGTGCGCGAGGTTGTTCACTTGAACGCGCAGCACCCCCTCGGTGGCAGCCAGTTTCTTCTCGACTTCGCCTGCCTTCGGGGTCACCTTGGTTGCCTCTAGCCTCAGAATCGCCTTCGCAGTCTTCCTTGTATGTTCCATGGTTGCCGTCTGTCTTGGAAGACCGGCATCAGTACTTAGAGGGGAGGTTTCTTTTGTAGCCGAATGTAGCGCTGTGGGCAGCGGCGGCGATAGGCATATATGCTCACAGACACTGCAAGAGAATGCTTCGAGCCATGTCAAACATCGGCTACGGGAGGAAGGCGAAGACCGTGACGAGGTCCTTCAGGATAAGCGAGGCCGCCTTCGACGCTCTCACCGAGGACGCCGCAAGGGAGAGGGTGAGCGTAAACACTTTGGTGAACCAGCTCTTCATGTCGTACGCTGATTACGATAGGTTCTTCAGGAAATTGGGCATCATCAGGATGTCCTCAGCAACGTTCGGCCACCTGCTTGAAATGGCGTCGGAAGAGGAGGTGGCCAAGGCGGGGTTCGAGTCGGGTTCCGACATACCCGAGACAATAATGCTGGCCAAGGAAGGGAAGGCTACGCTGGCCGTCGCCGTTAGGTTCATGGAGACGCTCTCTGCCTACTCGGGCATGTTTGATGGTAACATGGTCGTCGCCGAGGGCAAGACGACGGTCACTCTGATGCATAATTTCGGGCCAAAGGGATCCCTTTTCTTCCGGAGCTACTGCGAGGCGCTCTTCAAGTCGGTGGGAGTCCGCCCCAACATAATCAGCGCAGAGCACTCCATCACCGTGGAGCTGCCGACGGCGGGCCCTGCTGAGATGCCCTGGTCCGCCGAAGAGGAACTGACTCGCTAGACGGCTCGAGCGATTCACAAAGAACTGCCGACGCTAGTCGGGAAGCGCGCCATCCCCATGGAGTTCCTTGTCGGGAGCTGTGGTGACGACGCGCGCCGGAAGCGCAGGAGTGGCAAGGGTTATCAGTGGGTCAGGCGCTCGGTGAAGACCGTGCAAACGACTGCGTGGAACGGGAGGTTGGGGAGAGGACTGCTCCTGGTCGCCGTGTGCATCGCGCTTGTCGTCATGACGGCATTGCCGGTGTTGGGCCGGGGAGCTCCTGCAAGAGCGTCTACGACCTGGGACGTTTCCATGTACGGTGACGATATGTCCGGAGACTACGAATTCGTGCCGGCGGCCATCAACATCACGGTCGGGGACACCGTCAACTGGACCTCTGTGGCCGGAAGCCACACTTCGACGTCGGCACCCAACCAGGCCGAGTGGTGGGACTCCGGAGTGGTGGCGAGGGGGGACTCCTTCGCCCACACTTTCACCGTCCCGGGTTCCTACAACTACTCCAGCCTGATCGACCCCCAGATGTACGGTGTGGTCAACGTCCAGTCGCCAACTCCCACCCCTGAGTTTCCAGGGTTCGGTCTGGCGATAGCCGTGGCCCTCGCGGCATTCGTTGGGCTCCTCCTTGAGAGGAAGTTGAGATCCTAGGAACATCTCCTGATAACGCCGGGCTTAATTATGTCGGGTCAGCCTACAGAAGGTGATGGAGATGCCGGCGCACATCAGGGCCAGGAAGGGAGAGGTCGCCGAGCTTGTCGTGGCCGTGGGAGACCCCGCCAGGGCGAAGCAGATAGCGAAGATGTTGCGGGGAGCCAAGCTGGTGAACTCGAACAGGGGGCTGCTGACGTTCACGGGAACCTTCAACGGCAGGAGGGTGACGGTCGCAACGCATGGCCTGGGCGGCCCGTCTAGCGCGATAGTCTTCGAGGAGCTGAGGATGTTGGGAGCGCGCGTTATCGTCAGGCTGGGGACGGTGGGCGCGATGGTCAAGGACCTGAGGATAGGGGACCTGATCGTGGCGACCGGGGCTGCCTGTCCGGAGGGTTCGCTTAGGACGTACGTCCCCGACGGGGAGCTTCCGGCGGTGGCCGACCTGGGCCTCACGTCGAGGCTTGCCGAAGTCTGCGAAGGCGAGGGTCTGAGGCACAGCGTTGGCGTGGTGTTCTCGAGCGACGCGTTCTACGCCGAAGACGTGGCCTTCGTGGAGAGGTGGGCGGCCCGCGGAGTGCTGGGCGTGGAGATGGAGTGCGCCACCCTGTTCACCCTAGGGCTGTTGAGAGGGCTGAAGACGGCGTCGCTGCTGATAGTGAGCGATTCGCTGGTGAGGAAGGGAGAAGGAGAGACCCTCCCAGCCGAACGGCTGGAGTCATTCGTTGAGAAAGCGGCAAGTGCGGTGCTGGAAGCCCTGACGGGCCCCTAGGCCCCTACCTGTAGCTCTTCTGCTCTCGTCTGCGGGCTCCGGGGCCGCCGAACTTCTTGGGCTCGGCCTGGCGGGCGTCGCCGGACAGAAGGTGCTCGTCATACTCGGTTATGCGCTTCTTCAGGTCCGAGGACTTGAAGTAGCCGACCAGCGCCCTCGCAATGGCCATGGCCGAAGCGTAGGCTTGGCCCACGTAGCCGCCGCCCTTGACGGAGACGTTTATGTTGACCTTGTAGCGGGAGTCTCCGGCGAGCCTCAGGGGCGCCATGATCGTCTCCCTGGCAAGCTCGTTGCCCATCGACTCGAGCAGGAAGCCGTTCACCCTTACTCTTCCCACGCCAGGCACGATGCTGGCGGTGGCCCTCGCGGCCTTACGAGAGCCTGCGTACAGCTTCATCTTCTTCGATGCAGACGACATAACTACAATCCCTTCCAGCCAAGCTCCTTGGCGAGGTCACCCAGAGTCATGTAGAATGCGGAGGGCTTCCGCGCCATGGCCTTTGGGATCTCCATGGTCTTGACGCCCTTGAGCTCGTCCGGGCAGCCATGGTAGGCCCTGAGCCTGTGGAAGGCCTCCTTGCCCTTGGGTTCCCGCCAGGGGAGCATCCCTCTGACGGTCCTGCCGAAGATGTTGTCGGGGCGTCGGAAATGGATGGGGCCATGCTCGGGGTTGACGACGCTTCCAACCTCCAGGAACTTCTTGTACTTGGTGATGGCGGAGCGCCTGTTGCCCGAAATCAGGATCGACTCCACGTTGATGACGTAGACCTGCCTGCCCTGGATGGTCAGCTTGGCCGCTATGGAGGCGACCCTGCCCATGATGGCGTTCTTGCCGTCGATCACGACGGGCCGTTCATGCTTGGCATCAGCCGCCAACCAGCAGCACCCCCTTCCCTTCTGCGTACTTGGCAACGAACTCCTTGATCTGCAAGGCTTCCCCTCCCGCCGAGCCTATCTTCTGAACCGCGGAAGCGGAGAAGGCGACGGCGCCGACGTGGAGCTTCTTGCTGACTTCTCCCTCCCCCAGGACCTTGCCCGGGACGAGGAGCACGCCGTCCTCCGGAGAGATCGCCTCCAGCTTACCAACGTTGACTTCGACCAGCTGGTTGGTCTTCTTGGAGAGCAACTTCACCGCCCGCCTGTAGACGGGCTTCTTGGACGTCCTGGCGGCCGCCCTGGCGGCCACAAGAGCGGATTCTAGGTCTATCAAGTTCTATCACTCGTTAATCTTACTACTGAGTTCGCCAAGCTGCCTCTGGAGTATCTCCAGTGCCTTGTAGAGGAGGACGGGTGCGGGCATGGCCCCGGCTGACTCGACTTCGAGGAAGTAGGAGCCCTCCTTCTCCTTCACGTCAACAAGCTCGGGATACTGCTTGACGCACTCCATGCACAGGATGCACTTGGTCTCGTCGGTCACGTGGAGGTTGCCCGACTTGAGCTTCAGGATGGAGACCGGGCATAGGGCTTCGATCCCGGCAGCGTCCTGCCCGGCCCTGACCTTCTTGATCGTCACCTGCGGGTACGGCTTGAGGACCGATATGTTGGAGGCCTGCCACTTCGCGTGCTCCCAGCCCCTGCCCATGCGGGCGTAGGCTTCGATCTTGAGACGCTGGCCCGGCGCTAGCTTGACTATGGGAACCGTCGGGCTCGAGGGCTTGACGTCGGGGTCCTCGGGGCTGACCAGCTCGCCCGAGAAGACCGTGCGCGCCTCGTCGCCAGCTACGGCGTCGAGCACCAGCATGACGCGGCACTTGGAGCAACCGGATGGGCTGCCGCAGTCGCAGTCCTCCGAGAGGGGGTACTTGTCGACCGGCGTGATGAGAGGTATGAGGCCCAGCCTGTGGGAGACCACCTCGTCGTAGACGGCCGAAGTGTTGTCGAGGATGACGACATCGTCGATCGCCAGGACGGGAACCTCCGAAAGCGCGAGCCTTCGGACGGCGTTCACGAACGACCTATCGTAGCCTTCGAACAGGAGGCGGACGTGCTTCGCGTCCTTCTCGATTAGCTTTATGGACCTGGGCAAACGCCTGCACCGACTCTAGGCCCTTCTTCCCCTTCTGCCGCCAGCCTTTCTGGTGGTGTCGTGGGGTATCGGAGTGACGTCCTCGATGCGACCAATCTTGAAACCAGCGCGGGCTATGGCCCTTATAGCAGCCTGGGCACCGGGGCCCGGCGTCCTCGGTCCCGTCCCGCCGACGGCCCTGACCTTGATGTGGACCGCCGTGATGCCCTTGGTCTTGGCCAAGTTCGCCACGGCCTGGGCCGACTTCATGGCGGCGTAGGGGCTCGATTCGAGGCGGTCTGCCTTGACATGCTGCCCGCCGCTGCTGAAGCCTATGGTTTCGGCGCCCGAAAGGTCCGTCATGTGGACTATGGTGTTGTTGAAGCTGCTGAAGATGTGGACGAGGCCCCACCTGTCCTCCTTCTGGGGTGGCGCGGGGGCTGCTGCCGGGGCCGCTGCTTCTTCGGTCGCCATTCTAGGCGGCACCTCCGCCCGTCACGAGAATCGCGTCCTCTTCCGCTCTAGCTACGAGGTAGTTGGGCTTCGTCATGAGCTTCCCATTGATCAGAATGTGCTTGTGAGAGACCAGCTGCCGAGCCTGGTAGGGCGACTTGGCGATGCCCTTCCTCCAGACGAGGGTCTGAAGCCTCCTTTCGAGGAGGTCCTCGACCTTGAGAGACAGGAGGTCGTCCACAGCGGAGTTCGGGGCCACCAGGCCCATCCTGACGAGGCGGTCTATCAGAAAGACGCTCTGCTTCTGGCGCACCTCAGGGGGCGCAGCAAGGAGCTCTCGCGCCTGCTTCCTTATGCGGGAAAGCTCGGTCTCTATCTTCCAGAGCTCCCTCTTGTTCCTCAGACCGTAGGTCCCGACGAGGAATAGCTCCCGGGATAGCTGATCGGCGCTCCACGGGTTACGAGGAGTGGTATAGGTCCTGCGCGGCTTCTTTGGGTCTCCCATCTATGTCTACTCCTTCTTTTCGGCGGCAGCGGCGGCGTGGGCAGCGGCTTGGACGGCAGCCTTTCGGACTCCTACGGTGGCTCCCTTCCTGCCAGTGGTCCTGGTCCTCTGACCCCTCACCTTGAGGCCGAGGGAGTGGCGTATGCCCTTCCAACTGCCGACGACCTTCTCTCGATCTATGTCGCTCTTTACTGAGAAGCTCAGGTCGCTCTCGAGCAGGTGGTGGTCCTCGCCCGTTTCGACGTCCTTCCTCCTGTTGAACATCCAGACGGGCAACCCCGCGGTCCTCGGGTCCCTGACGGCCTTTTCGAGCTCTGCGATCTGCATATCCGACAGCTGACCAAGCCTAGCTTTGCTCTCTATCTTCAACTGGTTGGCTATGGCGTTGGCGAGGTCGACGTTGACTCCTTTGATGTCCTTGAGAGCGACGGCGACCCTCTTGTAACCATTCAAATCTCTGCCGGCCAGACGTACGATGGGCCGGAACTCTCCTGGCAAAGTCTCCTAACTCCGGTATTGCGTAAAGCCACTCAAATTGATACCTTATATAGGTTTTTACTCAGGCGAGGGAGATTCAACCATATCTTGCTAGAACGTCCACCCTGTCTATCCTTCCGTCTCCGTCCTGGTCGTAGCCTCTGAGCACGCGCGCGAAGACCTCCTGGCCCGAGTAGCCGCCGAGGACTTCCTCTGGCTGCTGGGTGAGGCCGAGGACGGCCGACTTCGTTCCCACATGGCGTATGCCCGCGAGGACCACGACGTGGCGGCCCTCCTTGAAGGGGCTTGGAAGCTTGGCGACGACGGCATCGGTCTCCCCGTTGAACCTCCTCCCGCTGTCGTCCGTTAGGCCTGCCCAGTAGTTGGACTCGTCGAACCTGACCGGGAGGAGCTTGTTGACCTCCGCGGTGAGGAGGTTGGTGGCGGGGCCGCCGAAGAGGACCATGTTGGTGTCGTAGGCCTTCTCCGCCTTGACGTCGGTGTCGAGCCTCACGAAGAACCCGCTGGGCATGGCAGCCAGCCCGCCCAGGGCGAAGGCCAGCTGTGCGGAATAGTGGCCGTCCCTGGCAGCGGCCCTGAAGGGACCATGCGGTTCCGGGGAGCCTATGACCAGGATGCCTTCGAAGGCGTGGTCGGAAGTGAAATCGTGGAAGAAGGAGCCCAGCGGGGAGATCCTTGCGCTCCCCCTCGCCCTGGTGTGGGAGCTGCGGTAGAGCACGGCGAGGCCATCGGAGGAGGCGGAGAGCTTCTTGGCGACAGCCCCTCGAACCGGGCTCGTTTCGACCACCTCCAAGAGACCCGCGTCGACCAGGCGGCGGACGTGGTAGTAGACCGTCTGTTCGCTCAGGTTGAGGTGCCGCGCCAGCTCCCGGGCGTAGAGCTGTCTTTCGGTGCTGAGATTGAGTATCCTCAGAGAGACCGGAGAAGACAGAGATGAAATCACCTTCGCGTCGCTGAAGATCTTCACCTTCGACGAGAACGTCTGGCCCTCCTTCTCATAGACTACCTCCCCTTCCATTCCTGATCCAAGGTTGATAATATTATGACCGTGTTAATAATGGTTTCTGGCCTGGCGAGCCCACCGCAGGCACGAGCGCTATGGGCTAGATGGCACCGTCCCCCGCCCGATGACGTATGGTCTTTTTATAGTGCGGCCAGGGCGTGGGTTGCAGATTCACCGATGTGCGGGATCATCGGCTTCGTTGGAACGGAGGAGGCCACGCCGATCCTACTTGAGGGCCTGAAGAGGCTTGAATACAGGGGTTACGATTCCGCCGGCCTGGTGCTGGTGGACGGCGACTCCCTGAGGGTCGTGAAGGAGGTTGGAACCGTCGACAAGCTCGTAGCGGCCATGACGGAAGTCAAGCTCCATGGGTCCATCGGCATGGCCCACACGCGTTGGGCGACCCACGGCGGGGTCACCCGAGAGAACGCTCATCCGCATCTCAGCTGCGACGGAGGAGTAGCGGTAATCCACAACGGGATCATCGAGAACTTCGCCGAGCTCAAGGCCGAGCTGGAGGCCGAGGGCCACGTCTTCAAGAGCCAGACCGACACGGAGGTCATCCCCCACCTCCTCGAGAGGTACCTGAAGGACGGGATGGACCTCGCGACCGCCGGGGTCGAGCTTTCGGAGACACTGAAGGGTCAGTTCGCCATCGTGGCGGTCTCCTCCGAGTTCCCCTCATCGCTGCTGGCGTTGAGGAGGAAGGCCCCGCTCATGATAGGCATCGGGAGGGGGGAGAACATCGTCGCCAGCGACGCTCTGGCCTTCATCGACAGGACCAACAAGGCGATCTTCATGGACGACGACACCATAGCGGTCGTCAGCAACGGCCCCGAGGTGAAGCTCTACAGCGCGGCCGGGCAGCCGATCAAGCCGGTCGTGGTCGAGGTGGCTCAGGAGCTTTCGACTCCGGACAAGGAGAACTACGAACACTACACCATCAAGGAGATAATGGAGCAGCCGACGACCGTCCGACGGGTCCTTGACCAGGACGCCGGGACCCTCACGTTCTTCAGGAGGGAGCTCGAGAACGCAAAGAGGGTCTTCTTCATCGCGTCTGGCAGCAGCTTCCATGCCGGGATGCTGGGAAGGCTCTTTCTTTCGGAGAACTTGGGGATCTACAGCGAGGTCGTGGTCGCCAGCGAATACAGATCGGTGGAGGGATGGTTCAGGGAGGGGACGGTTGTGATAGCGATCTCACAGAGCGGCGAGACGGCCGATGTGCTGACGGCCGTCGGCTCGGCGAGGGCCCAGGGGGCCACGGTCATCTCTATCGTGAACCGCGCGCCTTCGACGCTGGAAAGGTACAGCGACGTCACCCTGAAGCTGAACGCCGGGACGGAGGTGGGCGTCGCCGCCACGAAGAGCCTGACGGCCCAGGTGGCGCTGCTCTTCAGGGTCAGCAAGAAGGACTCGGAGGAGAAGGAGATCGAGGAGCTCTGCGTCGCCCTGGAAGCGGTCCTCAGGACGGAGCCGCTCGTGGTGAAGGTGGCGGAGGCCATAAAGGAAAGCAAGGACGTCTATTTCCTCGGACGGGGGCTCGGCTACCCCGTAGCCCTGGAGGGGGCGCTCAAGCTGAAGGAGCTGGCATACCTTCACGCAGAGGGCCTGGCAGCGGGCGAGCTCAAGCATGGACCGCTGGCCCTGGTCGAAGGGGGGACGCCGCTGGTGCTGGTCAATCCCGAGGACGAGACCCACGAAGAGACCCTTTCCAACGGCGCGGAAGTGAAGGCGCGAGGGGGCACGATCATCGGGGTCTCCACGGAGAGCAACAGGCTCTACGACTGGTTCCTCAAGGTCCCGCGGGTGCCCAGGCAGCTCATGCCCATAGTGGAGGTCGTGCCGCTCCAGCTCCTGGCGTACCACACCGCGAGGCTGCTCAACGCCGACGTGGACAGGCCGAGGAACCTGGCAAAGTCCGTCACGGTAAAGTGATCGCGGCCTCAGGCGTACTTGCGGACGAGGTCTTCGGCGCTGAGGAGGTTCACACCGAGCTTCAGCGCCGACTTCATGTAGTAGGAGCCCTTCGCGCTGTCGGTCGCCACGCGGCTGAAACCCATCCATTTGGGCGTTGGCGACAGGGAAGGGCACATGTCCTTGATCACTTCGCCGCCCGACTCTTCGATGGTCTTGACGAGACCCCTGCTCCGGGCTTCGGCGTAGACGCTCCGGGAAAGGTGTACGTACATGGGCTTCTTCAGCTTCCTGCCTTCGAGGTTGCGAGCCAGGTCTGAGACCTCCTTGACCGTGTAGAAGGGGCATCCGACCAGGATGACCTCGGGATCCAGGTCCGAGCTCAGCTGCTCCCTCACCGAAGACGCCTCCTTCTTGGTGAATGGGACACGCTCGACGCCTTTCGGGGCCTTCTCGATAAGGGAAAACATCGCCGAGGCCCCCGACGTCCCTATTCCCGCCGAAAGGGCCTTCAACCGGGTTACGTCGCCGCCGATCCCCGTCAGCCCTATCGTCTCGGAGGTCAGCCTCCCTGAGAAGATGCCGAGGATGCCGTAGTCGAGGCTGGAAACGGGCTCCTCTTCGACTTCGACTACGAGCTTGGGCTCCCTCGCATCGTCCAGATGAAGGCCGGCGTTGGGGGTCCTCCCGGTGATGGCGGAGGCCAGGGCGGACACGGCGCTCTCCCTGTTGGTCCTGATGCCGAGGACGCTGTTGCCGAAGACGCAGGCGGAACTCTCCGCCCACGCGACGTGGCTCCCCCTCCGGGGGCGGTTGTCGATCTCATATGGGATGCAGGAGAGCGACTTCGAGACCCCCATCCTCATGTAGCTCCCCACGATCCGTTCCTGCTTCCTGACGAACTCGGCGGGGGGATTGAAGAGCTCAAGCTTCCCGGAGTCTATGCCGCAGGGGTTGAGGGTGGTCTTGACCTTCACCCGGGCTTCCCTGCTGAAGGACTCGAGGAACTCCACGCCGGCGTCCCCGATGTTGGAGTAGTTGACCCCGCTGATGTGGGCGGACACGACCGGGATGAGCCTGTCTGCCTTCAGGAGCCGCCCCGTGGCCACCAGAACGCGGTAGGCCGACTCCAGGGCGCCGCCGAACTCCCCTTCGTAGGCCTTCTCCTCCCAGCGGGTGAGGTGCAATTCAAGGTTGGTCGCATGTGCGACCCACTTAAGACTTGCCTAGGCTTCTTTCACTCTGGCAGCCAGAACCGCCTGGACACGACGCGGTAGACGGGAACGGCGATGACGACTGAGATGATGGCGAAGGAGAGCCACTCCCAGGGGTAGAGGAGGAAGTCCACCCTCCAGGTCCCGTACCAGAAGGAAAGGTTTTCGCGGCCGTATAGGCCGTAGGTCGCCTCGAAGAGGAGGTCGCCCACTAGCTGCTGGAAGAGGAGGCCCACGAAAGCGGCCGCCCCGCACTTGGCGACGGTCCTTCGGAGGGTCTCCGTCGGCGAGACCGGGCTTCTGACCACGACGATGTAGAGGAGCAGCACCGCCAAGGCCACCATATGCAGCCAGGTCCAGGGGACGGCGCCTATGAGCGGGACGGAAACGAAGACCAGAGTTATGGGTGAGAGGTTGAAGGCCAGCAGCAGCAGGGCGAACCCGAGGAGAACGGCAACCAGGTGGCGACGCCTAACCATCAGGCCGGCTACGAGGACACCGGCGAGAGGCGTGAGGAAGTCGAGTCCGAGGAAGATGGGGGTCTTGCCCAGGAGGTAGGAGATTATGGTGCCGAGGGCCGCGCTCAGAGGGCCCGCGACGGGGCCGAGGAGGAGGGCGTAGAGCAGGATGAAGGAGTTGGAGAGAGGGACGAATCCTGAGGCCCCGATGAACTGGGAGAACGGGATAAGTCGGCCTAGGGCGTAGAAGGCGGCGAACATGGCCGAGTAGGCCACCATCCTGTTCCGGGAGCTGCCTGCCTTGTCCAATCCCTTCGGAGGGACGGGCTCTCAGGCTCGATAAAAGCCTAGTGCTTCAGCAGCGACGGGTAGAAGTACCGTTTCCTCTCCTTGGCCTTGATCGCGTCCCAGGACGCCAGGATCGGTATGGCCCCGTTGGCCACTTCGATGGCGTCAGAGATGCCGGCCCCCGCGACGAACTGATTGCTCTCCCTGTTGGCCAGGACGGCGCAGACGGCTCCGGCCCTGGCGCCGTAGAGTCCCGAAAGGGTGAAGATGGTCGAGGATTCCATTTCGAAGTTCACTATCCCAGCCGCCCTGGCGTCTTCGATGATGTGTGAGGAGGCGTGGGTTGCATAACCCTTGAAGCCCGGCCTCCCCTGTCCTGGGTAGAAGGAGTCCGTGCTGGCGGTGATGCCGACGTGGTACCTCTTGCCCAGCCGTTCCGCGGACTCGATGAGGGCCTGCATGACTTCGTAGTTGGCCAGGGCAGGGTAGCCCCTCCAGACGTACTGGGCGCTGGTGCCGTCGAGCCTGACGGAGCCGGCGCTGATGACGACATCGCCCACCTGCACGCCCTTCCTCAGAGCTCCGGTCGAGCCGACCCTGATGAAAGTGTCCGCTCCGACCCTGAGGAGCTCCTCGACCGCTATCGCGGCCGCAGGTCCCCCGATCCCGGTCGAAGTACATGAGATCCTGACCCTGCCGATGGAGCCCGTGTGAGTGACGTACTCCCTGTGGTTCGCGATCTCACGGTGTCTGCTCCACCCCGCGGAGATCAAAGGCACCCTACCGGGATCTCCCGGAAGCAGAACATAGCGCGCGACGTCTCCGGGCCTGCACTGGATATGGTACTGGAGCCCGGCGGAACCCTCCGGCGTGTTGGCCGACAGGAGCTTCTTAGGCATCCCCTTTGACCATCGAGAAGTGGCCCGGAGCCGGGCTTTAAGTCTTGGCTAGGGTCGATAGGCGGTATAGTCTTTTATATCCGCCGGGGCTCTTCCGGAATGAAGGAACATGACGTTTCCGGTACCGCTGTCGATCCTGGACGACCTGATGCACCTCGTTTCAGGAAACCTGGGCAACATTCCGTCGCTCGTGGTGATGGCTGTGCCCCTCATCATTGGGCTGATCCTGGGATATGTGGTCAAGAAGGCGCTGAAGGTCGGCCTGTTGCTGGCGGCTATCGCCCTCGTCGCAGCCTACTTCGGCTACATAAACCTGGGCAGCACAGTAAGCGAGATCCAGAGCCTTGTGACCAAGTATGGGCCGATGGCCAGCTCTTACGCGTCCGTGTTCTTCGGCGTGGTCCCGCTCAGCATCGGCCTCGTGATAGGGTTCCTCCTGGGCTTCATCTTCACCTAGATTCCCACCCATCTGACCCTAGTACCCAGGAAGCAAGCGCAGAGCATAGCCTCGTCTCGATATGTCCTCTATAGAGATTCTCTATCGTAATATGTCTATGTAAGTAAGCTTTATTATCATATTAGAAGATGCTAATATCCGATTGGATATGACTCAGTTGACAGCTAGGGAGACCGCGGAGAAGACCCAGCAAGAAGAGAGACTTCTCATCATATTATCGAAGGGGACCATGGACATGGCCGCCCCTGCCCTGATGATCGCCACCGCCGGCGCCACAATGGGGAAGGACGTCCACATGTTCTTTACATTCTGGGGGATGGACGCCATCAACAAGAGGAAGTACGGTTCCCTGAAGGTTTCCCCCGTCGGGAACCCCGGCATGCCGATGCCCAACATCCTAGGGATGATTCCAGGAATGACCGCCATGGCAACCGGCATGATGAAAGGGAAGATGGAGAAGACGAAGATGCCCTCCATCCCCGAAATGTTCAAGATGGCCAAGGACCTGGGCGTCAAGTTCCACGCCTGCTCGACCACCATGCAGGTCATGGGGTTGGACAAGGCGAACTTCATCCCAGAGGTGGACGACATCGTTGGCGCCACCACGATGCTGGAGCTGGGCGAGGGCGGCCAGATAATCTTCATCTAGGCGATTGGATTGTCACTCGAAGGAACCAGGAAGGTCGTCGACTCGCGGGGCAGCTTCTGCCCGGGGCCCATAACCGACCTCTTCAAGGCCTACAGGAACGCCCAGGTCGGTGACGTAATCGAGCTCCTGGCAACCGATCCGGCTGCGAAGGCCGATGTCACGGCATGGGCCAAGAAGAGTGGAAACGAGCTCGTCGAGATCGTGGACGAGAAGGATTACACCCGCCTCGTCGTGAAGATCACCAAGAAGGGGAGGTAGGCCCCCTTTGCAGAGGGTAGTCATCGTAGGCTCGGGGACCGGAGGCACCCTCTCTGCCAACCTCCTCGCAAAGGCACTGAAAAGCGGCATCAGGAAGGGAGAGGCTACGGTCGAGCTGGTGGGAGCGGGACTTCGCCACCCCTTCCAGCCCGCGAACCTCGACATCGCCTTCAAGGGCGCTTCCCCCGAAGGGTTGGACAGGGCCGAGGAGGGGCTTCTTGTGGAGGGAGTAAGGTTCGTCGCCGACGCCGCCGACAGGATCGACCTCCGAGGAAAGAAGGTGACTACGAGAAGCGGGGCGGAGTTTCCGTATGACTACCTCGTCATCGCGACGGGCGCCGTCGCGGACCCGGGGAAGCTGCCAGGACTCAAGGAGGGCTCGCTCAACTTCCATACGGGACCGGAGGACTCCAGGAGGATCTGGGAGGCCCTGCAAGACTTCAACGGAGGGAAGGTGGTCGTGGCCATAGCCGGAACGCCGCACAAGTGCCCGCCGTCTCCAAACGAAGCTGCCTTCATGATGGACGAGCTCTTCAGGAAGAAGGGAATCCGCGACAGGACTGACATCAAGTTCCTGACGCCATATCCGAGGGCCTACCCGGCGGAGAAGCTCTCCAAGGTCGTAGCCCCGCTCTTCGAAGAGAGAGGGATTGAGGTGGTCCCCTTCTTCAACGTGGACTCCGTGGACCCGGCGCAGCGCAAGATCTACTCGCTGGAGGGAGAGTCGTACGACTACGACCTTCTGGTGGCGGTGCCGCCCCACCACGGTGCGGACGTCATACTCAATAGCGGAATAGGCGACCAGGACGGCTGGATTCCCACCGACAAGGACACCATGAGGATCAAGGGATTCGACGAGGCCTACGCCATAGGCGACGCCACCGACATCCCGGTGTCGAAGTCGGGCGTCGTGGCGCACCTCCAATCCGTAGTCGTCGCTAAGAACATACTGGCCTCCATGAGGAAGTCGCCCGAGCTCCTCAGGTACAACGGCAGGATCAACTGTCCCATGGAGGTGGGGCACAGGAAGGCCATCTTCGTGTCGGCCACTTATACGTCGCCGCCCGAGGACCAGACTCCGTCCACGGTCAAGTACCTCATGAAGAAGTCGTTCGGCAAGCTGTACTGGCGCGCCCTCAACGGAAGCCTCGAGCCCATCTTCGATGTCTTCTTCGGACAGACCAGGTTCCCTGTCGTCGCAGAGAAACAGCCAAAAGAGGCCGTAGCGGTGGTGAAGGCAACCTGAAGGTCGTGGGATTGACGGCATCTTCAGACCGGAAGAAGGCCGAGGAGGAGCTGTACAGACTTCAAGCGGAGTTCTGCAAGGGGATGGCCCATCCCAAGAGGATACTCATATTGAACGTACTGAAGGAAGGGGAGAAGAGCGTCAACGAGCTCTCCGAAGCGACCTCTATACCTCAGGCCAACCTCTCCCAACACCTGAGCCTCCTGAGGCAGCTGGGACTCCTGAACACTCGAAGGAGCGGGGCGAACATCTACTACAGCATAGCCGACAAGAGGATAGTGGAGGCTTGCTCGCTGGTCAGGGAAGCGATAGGGGAAAGGCTGCGGCGGGACAGGCGCGTTATCGAAGCTGCCAGCGCAGTTGCCGAGCCTAGGAAATAGGGACCGTCACTCTGCGTTTCGCCCGTGGTAGCGCTCCACGGGCGTGAGTGAGCTGAACGCCCTCTGGGCGACTTGGCTGAGTGAATGACGGACGTGCATGGCGTCGTCGATGAGATCGAAGCTCCGGTCGCTGGCTCACGATGTCGGAAGGGCATTGCGCGATGCTCAGGTGGAACTGGACGTGGGGAGTGGCAATTGGCGCCGGGAGAGGGATTTGCGCGCCATTTTACTAGTATTATAGCTCCATACCGATTTCAGTTTGAGTCCTGCCCGATCTCAGAGTCCTTCGGATGAGGGACTAGACCAAACCCCTTTGATTTGGTAGGCGAATTCTGGGGACCAGTTCGGTTCCCTTCATAGTTATGACGAATAGCAGAGGGAGCAGCAGTTGAATGTCTAGGAGATCGCTCATCATGGTCGTCGGAGTCACCGCGCCGCCGATCGGCCTGCAACCATTGATGAACCTGCCCGTCTCGGTAATGTTGCTGTACATTGTAACGTTCCAAGGATTGTTCGTTCCTGTGTACGAGCCGTTTCCCGAGCCCGCCCAGTTCTGGAACGAATAGCATCCAGGATCAGGCGTCGCGGAAATTGGGACAACGGTACTGGCGTTGTACCATCCGCTGCTTGGGCTGACAGTACCGTGGCCGCTCCCCCCTGTTCGCATCGTTAGGTAGTACTGCTGCTGCTTGGGCGAGAAGTAGGCCGTCTCGTTGACAGGCCAGGCCATGTTGATGGTGATTGTGTCCTGGGTGGCATTAGAGAAGGAGCCCAACCAGTGATCAAAGTTGTAGTTGGAGCTAGGATTGGCACGCACGGGGATGTAGGAGTTGTACGGCTTGTAGCCGCTGCTTACATTCACGGTGCCCCCACCTGCAGGGCTCACCGACAGGCTGAGGTAGGGGTAGAAGTTGGCGGTCTCAGTCGCGGGCGCGCTCAGGTTGAAAGTGTGCGTGCGGTCAGGTCCTGAGTAAGAGCCTCCAGTCCAGCTGTTGAACTGGTACCAGGAATAGTCCGTTGCGTTTATGGTTACCGTGCTTCCCAGGTAGTAGTAGCCTGTGCCAGGAGTGACCGTCCCCCCGGCAGACGGGTAGGCCGCCATGGCAAGCTGCACGTAGAACGTGGCCGTTTCAGTGACATTGGAGTTGATGGTGATATTCCACGACGTGGAGTTGCCATTGTAGGCGGAGCCCGTCCAGTACCGGAAATCGTAGTATGGTGAGTTGGCCGTAACGCTTATCGTAAGGTTCGTCCCCGGCGTGAACCAACTGTTCCCAGGAGACGTAAAGCCTCCGCCAGAGGGATAGACGGTCAGATTCAAATAGACTTTCTTCTGGAAGTCGGCGGTCTCGTTGATGGGGCCATTCATCTGCACCGACCAAGATGGGCTGTTCCCAGTGTAGCTCCCATTCCCCGACCCCGACCAATCCGTGAAATAGTAGTAGGGGCCGTCCGTGGCGGTTATAGTCACCCACTCAGCGGGCACATACCAACCGCTTCCGGGAGTGATGTTTCCGGCGCCGTCGGGGTTGACGTTCTCCATGAGCAAGTACTCCGGATAGTATGAAATGGATACGGCCATGACACTCGGCACGTTTATGTTACCACTCGGAGAATAGGCCGAATAGCGGACGCCGTAACTTGCATTCACTTCAGAAACAGCGGACCAGTCTGTCGACCCGCTTGAGACATTGAAGAACACTATTGAGCCAAGTGACGAGGACAGTTGCTCGACGGCCGTCACGTGAACCTCGGAGGACCAGCTTCCCTGGGTCGGCTCGTTTTGGACATACTTCGAGATGAGGATCCAATCGATGCTGACCGATCCCGCTGACCAGCCCCGAACTCCCCATCTTCCTGACCCGGAGATGCTCGTATCCGAGGCGGAGACGAGGGTGGTTGCAACATCGTCCACCAAACCCTGCAAATGGCTTCCTGCGACCTCGAAGTCACTGATGTGGAACGTGCCGCGCGATCCCAAGTTGCGAGACGCCGCACTGGAGATGAATGAGAAACTTCCGCCGATCTGCTTCTCAACGTAGATGTTGTTGCTCGTATAGTAATAGGTCGTGTACAGGTCGTACCAGTTGGACGAGTCCTGATACCGTCCCAGCAAATCAAGGTCGTCCGCGCCGGAATTGCAAGTGCCATTGAGGCGTATCCTCGCGTCCTGATAGCTGTTCTGGCTGTAGAAGATGATGTTTCCGCTATTCGAGCCGGTGGCCCTGCCGCTTGAGACCGACCATGACCCGGCCCCGACCGTCCAGATAGTCGAATTCAACGACGAGCCGCTATTGAAATCGTCGAATACCAAGAACGTGTCCTTGCCGTTCGAGATGCTAGTGGCGGACGGATTCCCATAGTAGAGGTAGATGGTCGTTAGACTTGAAGAGATATCGGCCGAAATCCTGATCCATACCTTAGCCGAGTCGCCAGCGTTACTGCGTTCGATCCAGTAGGGCAACAGGGTGGTGCCATCGGCAGCCGTGAAACGAACATCGCCGAAGTCTGTGCGAGTACGGCCGTTCAAATAGACATCGTATGGGCTGTCTGTGCCCGTGCCGAAGTGTAGCGTCAAGTTCACTTGATACCCTGAGCCAGCGCCAGAAGCGGAATTGATAACATGAGTCTTGTAGTAGCCCCATCCGGTTAGCCCTCCTTGAGTTCCGATGGACACGTTCCATATGGTGCTGGGCGGAAGGCCCATTTCGGTGAAATTAACCACATACTTGAGGTCCTTGACAAGATTCCAAGCATCAGGGGTGCCAATGCCTGTGACATAATCCCACCCTACTTGCGCGCTGTAGTTCCCGTTGTTCCCTGATGTCACATCATTAAAACCTCTGTACCAGAGGTCGCTTGAATATCCAAGTTGGTAAAGATCCGGATTAATGCAACCAAACAGGTGGCCTGAGTACGCTACGGCATCCGCCATAATACCAGCAAACATAGGGGCGGAAAAACTCGTGCCGTCGCCATAGACGAACCCTGTGAACGGGTACACCCCCATGTCCATGTACATCGCAACACTCTGCGACGGAAGGGCGATGTCAGGAACGTCACGATAGCTGTCATTGCCAGCCGTGACCACCTCTTGACTCTGATATGAAGGCTTGGGGAAGAACTGTCCTGACGAATAGTTGACAAATCCTCCGCCGCTAAGGTTCCAGCCTGTTTGACTGATAATCCCTGGTGTGCTAGAGTTCAATCCGTTCGAAACCCCACCAACAGCGGTCACAAACGGGTCATCGGCAGGAATTGCTATGCTCAATGATCCGTTATCACCGCTCGCAGCGACGACGGTCGTTCCATTCCCTGCAGCCCAAGTCATGAGGGTGTGATATGCCGATATCCATCCATTGTCAGTTGGGAGATTCGGCCCAATACTACAACTCAGGACTGCGGGTCTGATAGTGTTAACTAGGTAGGAATACTCATCATATACCTGACCATAGGGGTCACCTGCGGTATTGCTTGTAACTAGTGTGATGTTCGCGCCAGGTCCTGTTGTGCCAGCCCATTCAATGTCCAGAGTTGGTTCGCCTGAGTACCTGTAATCCTCCGGCGGAGGTCCAAATCCACCTAGAGTGACTAGATTAATCGTTGATGCTGGTATACTGTTGTTACTCCAGAAGTACTGTATATCAGACTCGTTGACCCCCGCGTTTGGATTTCCGGGTATTCCAATACTGACGCCACTTGCATTAACACCGCTCTGAAACATCGGATATAAGTCATAATAGCTATAGATGTCTGCGGGAATTATTGCGGTGGTCCCATTTACGCTCTGGGTATGCTCGGTCACTAAGGAATAGTTGTTCAGACCGAGTATGGCATACACAGAGCCTGAAAGCTGCGCGGAGAGCACAGGGATTTGGGGGGTGGCATAGAATGTCACCCCATCAAGTTGATAGACGTTCATTGGAATTCCGAGTACATTCTCAATGTTTCCAATTGTAGTCTGAACCTTGATTCGGTTCCATGAGATTTCTGCTATTTGGCCCAACCCCGCATTCGACACATATGAAACGATGGATTCAAGCTCGTGGTCAGAAGGTCCGAAACTCGCTCGAAACGCTTCAAGACTGAACCGTCTACCGGAAGAGACGGCCTCTTCGGCTGACTTGATGTCTAGCGAGGGACATAGTCCAATAAATACCGTCTGATTTGGGTCAGCCTTTTCAAGATAGGTTGCTTCCGAGAGGAAAGGCAGTATGGGACTCTGAAGAGTCGCTTGCGGAATCTGATCGGCGGTTCGAGGCATCGAAGACGCCTCCCCCAGTGTCAGGAGAGGGCAAACAAGCGCGGAAGTCATGGTAAGTCCGACTGCCAATACTATGAGGAGGGGGATTCGAAGCTCACTCACAACAAACCGTCAGCACATCCTATGGTCTCTGCGATCATAAGAATCTTCCAGAACATGAGCGATAACCGTAACCATTAGCAGAACCTGACATCGAAATCGATAACCGTTCGTTGTTGTTCCAGTCAATAATGTAAGATTATGGGAATCGACACAGGTCAGCCGTAGATAGACTGGCATCTACGGAAAGGCTATTGCTTCATACTGATTGGAGTCCGACAAATTCCAAGTGAACAGAAATTTGTCTCCCGATTGAACTGTCACGTTGCCAGAGACAAACCCGGAAAAGAGAGTTGCGTGAAAGTAAACGGTTCCACACCCCAAAATGTCTGAACTCAGAGAAACGGTCCGATAAATGACGAAACGATAGTACGGCCAAGAATCGGGTTGGTGACTGGCATTCAAAGGAGGGAGCGTAACAACTGGTGCCAAGAAAAAGAATGCTGACACACTCGCTAAGATGACGGCTGCAGCAATGTTGTTCCGCTTGCGCATCTATCCTCATCCGTTCAGTGCGGCTTTCTCTGTTATAAACGGGATGACCTGACAAACGTAAGAGGGCCGGCTCCTTCCTTTGGGGGGCTAGGTGTGAGGTTGTTAAGACAGAATTAGGGTTGTGACAGGCGACAATTCAACCTAACTCCCTTCACGAGAGGTTCTCTTTCGACTGCCTGCTGACATACTGACCGTCTAGGGTACCTGTACCAAAGTGCCGTCTTGCATCGTAGGAGCTGTCCGCGCGTAGGCACCATCAGTTTGCATACCCAACGAAAGCTGACCTGATAGGTTTTTGAAGAGGACAAGGGGGTTCAGGTATCTTCTGATTGTAAAGAGTTCTGACGGCGCAATTCACTGAATCGACTAACCAACCTGCGACAGTCAGAAGAGACACCCACTGGAGAGACATTGTACAAATATGTATGGTAAGATTGGAGGATTGGTATCCATTCAGGAGCGAAGCCTGTCCGGCTCAAGTTCCCAGATCTTGGATTGCCCATATATTAGTGCGCGAATCCCCCCCCACCGCCCCGGGCACCATCCTAGCCTTACACTGTCAAGGCCAGTTTGTGAACGATTTACCAGTAAATAGGCGCCAGGACTTGAATGAAAGATACTCTGTAATGAGGGAATGGTAATTGGCGCCGGGAGAGGGATTTGGACGCCGTTTCACTAGTACGTACGCACAAAGGAACCCATCTGCAGGTCCGCCCAGAAACAGGTCCCTTGGCCGACACAGCATCTTCGGCCAAGACCGGACTCTCGGTCTACACGGGGGGCCCGTTTGCGATGCCGACGACGAAAGCGGTCGCGTTGATTGGGATGCAGGAGAAGCCATAACTTCGGTTATCAGCCACAGTGGTGAAGGTACAGTCAAGACCCAGGGATTGAGTGCCCTGCAGCAGGATGGGATACCTGACGTTGACATAGTACTTCCATCCTTGCCCGTTTGCGTTTGCTACCAGCTGCGTGCACCCCGACGCCGACGCGGCGGCAGCGGCACAGTTGAACACGATCGTGTTACTCGGTCCAGCCCCGAAACACACTCCACCACCGTCACAGTCTGAAGGCGAGTTTAGAAACGAATAGTCGCTGTAAGAGAAATTGGAGCTGTTGAGGATTAGGTATCGCTGCAGCAGTAGACTCTGTATCGCATTGTCGTCTGTCGCGACCTGGGTCCTCAGGTCACCTATCGTATTGGTGTAATTCACGACCAACGAACCAAGAACAACAAGAATAACAATGACTCCCGCAGCAAGACCAAGGAACACCACTCTCTGGCCGGTCAAACCGTGGCCCACTCCTTCCCACTGGCATAAATGCGTTTGTCCAGGAGCCGGGCGATCGTAAGGTAATGACAACTGAAGCATGTTGATTGTGAGGCCGGCGTTTGGGCAGCAAAGGACCAATGGGACAAAGACAAGGGCACCCCTGCTGAGTATTTACAGCGATTCGTTGAAAGAGTATTGCCCGTAGACCGGAGAAAATGAACCCAAGTTGAGGTTGTTTGTCTCTGCAGAATATGAAGTGTATACGCTACCTGGCGTGAACCAGGTGTTGCTGCCTGTCGCCATGGTTACGGTTATGTTGATGTAGGTCCCGGAATTGAAGTTAGCTTGATAGCCGTCGCCGTAACCGAACACATTGACCTCGCTCACCTGCCAGTTCTGGTATAGGCTAAGGGTCGTATCTGGCATTGAGACAGAGTAGCAGGATCCGCCGGTCAGGCAAAATGTGGCGACGTCGTTCCCGCTGCTAAGGAAGTTCGCGTATCCCCCGAAGTGATAGTTGTTAAGATTACTAGGATTCTCCACCGGGGTGTTGGTGTAGTTACTGTCGCCCCAACAATCTGTATTCTGATAGTTATTCCAGGAGTGGTTTGTGGTCCCTGGAACGTAGCCGCTGGGACAGAAGCCATGATCGTTATAGAAGTCGACTAGCCAGTACTCAATGAATACGGTGCCTCCAGAACCTGGAGTGTTCCGAAACACAAACTGCTCCCAGCCAGTCGTGGCTACCCCATTATAGGTCGTGGTAAACTGCTGAGAGTTAATTTGGATCGAATAGTGATTGCTTCCGTAATAGCTGTCGTTTTCACTGCTGAACCCACTCATTGCGTATTGACTGCTAGCATATCCAATCAGGGAGCCTGCCGGGGCCTTGCCGTCCCAATCATAGTAGAAGCCTCCGACCGTCAGAGGAACCGCAGACTCAGGGGCACCGGAGCACTGAATTGCTTTCCAGACAACGCTCGGATAACTGAGCTCGAAGCACCCTGGTTGACTGGGGGGACTGGTCATAATGGCTTGTGTCCATGAACCATATGCAACGGTCGGCTGTCCCGCGCTTGTACTAGAACTTGCGTAGGCAACCAATGGCCAATTGACAAGCGAAACTACTAGAAGACCCAAAAGTGCATAGCGCACTGGCAATCTCACGACTGCCCCCCAGACTCATCGATGGTCAATCCTATAATAACTTTATGTATTCAGGGTACATAGGGGGTCTTTAGCTTAATTGGAGGGCCTTCCATGTGATTATTCCTTTTTTGGTTAGCCTATTTCATTGGGTTTGGTGTCTTATCTGGTTCATCACTCCTGTAAGTCCCAAATCGTTGGAGAGAAGGAGCGTCTGCCTCATCGAAGGGGGCCGTCTAACAATTCAGCCCTATCAGGTAGGAATCATTGAGAATGCAAAGACTATCATGAGAAGGATCAGAGCGCTATACTATCGATCCGGCCTTCAGCCAGCCGTTTGAATCTCAGTTCCTTCGCACTCCCAGGGGAATAATAGATCTCTAGTCTTGATCGTCTTCTAGCTACTGACAAAGAGGATCGACGCCCGGGATGCGCTGTTGGGCTGAGCATCCGATTCGCCCCGTCAATGGGGTCGGGCATACATGCTGGCTCTTCATGTCTAGAACCAAAGAGGGCAAATCAACCATGGCGGCCATAGACCAGCCGACGACACTTTGGGGTCGACTCCGCCGAGAACAGCTAGGCTGGGAATGAGAGCCAATACAGCTTCAATACGCCAGAATAAGTTATGGATTGGCGCATGCGCGTATCCGATTCCTCGCACCTGACTCCAAGTGTTTTCTTCCAGCGCCAACGTATGCTGAATTGGCGGGACATCTTACCAGTAAACAGGCGCCAAAACCCGCGTTGCAAATAACTCACATTGAAACGAGGGTAAATGGCGCCGGGAGAGGGATTCGAACCCCATTTTACTGGTAAGCGAGCACCGAAGGTTCCGTAGTGACCGAATGCTAGGGAACTAGAATAATCGGGGCCTCCCTGTCGAAGGGTACAAGCCGAAATCGACCAAATATCCAGCAAATGCCGAGACTAGCATTATCATCAAGAGTATTACCAAATACGACTTCGGTCAGATCATGGCCCTTGCCCACGGAATGCCGATTCCAGCTACTGATAAAACCAGAGCGCTTACGTGAACTAAGGCTGCGCCTTCTAGACCAAATCGCACAACGAACGAATTCGCTCCTTCAACAAGACCCGCAGTGAAGAAGAAGACCGAGGGAAGGGAATGTGCCATGTCTTTTAGCCTAATGCTTCGAGCGTAGGGCAATACCAGTGCCGTTGAAACGACTAGGGCCTAGTCGGCGTACTTCCCCTGGAGGGCACTAGCCAAGGAAGTCCCTGCAACGACCGCGAGGCCTGGGAGGATCCATCGGCGTGAAACAATGATGCCTGCAGCCCACAATATAAGGAGAAGATTCCAAGGAGTTCCTGCAAGTATCTGCAGTCCAATCTGTACAAGTGGAATATACTGAAGGATGAGGAGTGTCAGTGATGTGCCCGGCCCAACCAACAACATGCGGGTATCTACGGCTCCCTTTCCCACATATTTGACAAGGAAGCCGGTGCACACAACATAGACGCCAGTCAACATGACCGTCGACAACACCAGCTGTGAGATGGCCGCACCATATTGCGGCAGAACCGGCAGATCAGAGATTTCGAGAACGGAAATCACGAAAAGGGCCAGCGCACCGCCCAGCATGAGTGGCCATCGCATCTCAAGGCGAGAGTTCTTTTCAATGGACTTTAGGATGAGATCGGATGTCGGCTGCATAGCAATTGAGATTATGGCAACCCCTATGACGATGGATAGGACCCCCGGGAAAACGTCATAGAATGTTTTGAGCCCGGCGATGGTCTTGGGAATTAAAAAGAATGTCAAAGCCGAGACTCCGAGCAGAGTGCCTAGCATTACTAAGAAACGCTTGGCAAAACGAGATTTGATTCTTGCGAGCAAGAAACACAGTTGGCAAAGCAAGAGCGCAAGAAGCATCGCCGCCGCAGTCCGTGACCGTCATTTCAGGGAGGTCCCCGATCCTCAGCCCATCGGTTCCCTCGTAGTTGCCCACCGACTCCAGCCTCAGCCCGGCCCCGGCCACCAGAGCCGCGGCGCACCTCGTCTGGGGCGGGGCGCTTGAGAACAAGAGGGCCAGGTCCGAGTTCGTCAGCGTGCGCTTGTCCCTCAGCGTCGGGGTGTCCTGCGCCCCCTTCACCCTGATCCTCCCCCTGACCTCGATGCCGTTGTGCGCCAGCCAGGATTTTGCGGCCTTGAGGTTCGAGGCGATGTAGCTGCCCGCCTTTCCCTCCCCTTCGAGCCGGGTGACGACATCCATCAGGAAGTTGCAGGTCCACCTCTCGCCCCCGGCGCTCGCGTGCTGCAGCAGCTCCTGAGGACCGCCTAGGCCCTGCGCGATGCACAGGCAGCCGAGCCGCCAGGTAGACGTCCGCGGTTACTTTGGACCCCCTGCACACGTTGTCGTACCACCTCTTGATGTCCGGGTCCGACAGCAGATGCTTGTGCCTCGGCGATGCCCCCCTCCAGCAATGGGAAGGTCCCACCTCCCGCTTGAAGCACGGGGGCGTCTGAGAGGCTCTCAGCATCGTTCCCGTTCCGGCCTTATCCTCATCCACGCCAGCACCTTCGCTGGCTGCTCTTAACGCTGAAGGGCCCGCCACCGCTTGATAGTGAGCCCCTTCGGGCCCATGAATAATCTTCAACAACGGGATATGAATATTGAAATAATACCAACACGCAGGCTTCTGCGCTTGTCTGCCGTGCTCCAAGATGGATCTGCCCAGACGCGATTCCCTGGAGGCTCACATTGCATCTCCAAGCACACCCTTTGTAGGAAAGGCCGTCCAGTCTACGCATGGAGACTGACAGGGATACGACGAAATCGAGCTGTCCAGAAAGCAGGAACTAAATACGTCAGGGCAGTGTCATAGCACGGTTGAACGACGGGCAGGCCGACGACGGGTTCAGCAGGGAAAGGGCCGAGCTGTTCGAGGCTCTAGGCCACCCAATACGCCTTGAGATCCTCCGCGCCCTCTCGGAGTCCCCCCTCGGCTTCGCCGACCTGAAGAGAAAGGTGAACGTGACCAGCAGCGGACACCTGACGCATCACCTTGAGAAGCTAGATGGGCTGGTAAGGACGACGCCCGAAGGCCTCTATGCTCTGACCGACGACGGAAAGGAGGCCCTCAGGATAGCTTCAACTCAGATGCAATCCTCTCGCGTCCGCACGAGTGGGATGAGTAGAAGAAGTTGGGCGGTCCTGGCGATAGGACTGGCCTTAGTCGTGAGCGGACTAGCTCTTACTGCCTTCGGGATACCGTACCTTTCGACTCAGCGAGTCCCCTCAGAAGTCTGCGCACTCGGCGGTGGCTGCCTCCCGTCTTCCACACTGGTTCCTGCGGACCCGAGATATGCAATTGCTGGGACTTCATTGCTGCTAGTTGGGGCTCTACTTTGCTTGCTTGTGAAGACGAGGGTCAGCTTCAGCTGGCGTTAACTCCAATAGCCGTTGGAGGACCTACCTGGACGCGGTTCCCGACGGGCTCGCCACCTCGTCTGAGTCCGCTCAGCGAACCCATCTGAGCACCAATCCCTTCGGGCCCGCCACCATTTAAGTCCTCAAATAGGGTTCTGTGATGTTGCCGGTTGACGGGTCGAAATCGTCTTCCCGTAAAGTTTCGGTTGGCAGTCTCTCAAAAGACAGGGTTAAGAAAGAACGCCCTGTTTGAGTCCTACCGAATCCTTCTTCTCTTCCGTTCGCACCTCTGACCACTTGTGGTCGCAACGCTTGCAGCGGTAAGAGTATTCGTATTCGTTGACCAGGACTCTGACGGGAACCTTCAGCTTGACATCAGCATTCCTGACATCCCAAGGCAGAGATTGGCCGCCAGGCAAGAGTTGCTCCTGCTCAAACGAGCGGCGTTCGGAGTTCTTCAGAGTCTTGCCCGCAAGGATTACTTGAAACCTCGACCCACACTTGGGGCACTTCCTCGCGACTCCCTTAAGGCTCTCCACAAAACTCAATACGGCATTTTCTCTCTTAAACCTTGCCAACCTGCGTCTGGCATTCAGAACACCGCATCCAAGTAACCAGTTATAATTGTAGAATCCGAATGGCTTGTCGAGGAACTCTCACTCGGACTTCCTTGGGCAGGATTAGGTAGTTGCGACTTTTCATCAACGGTGTCTTCGAATTCAAGCTCCGCTATCTGCACAGTCGGAGGTTTAACCATAGTCAAACCATCATCCGAAATCGCGAGCTGAGCCTGAAACCAGCTTCCTCGTCATGACTGATTTAGACAGATGGACGTTGCTTTGCTGCCAATCCGAACATAAAGATCCCCACGAGCCAAGTGTGAATCTCGTCTCAGGGCGACATAACTAGAGCAGGCTCCATATCCATTGAATGGGCAGATGACTACTTTATGCCGCATTTGGAGCTACTACAAGCGTTGCACGTCCACACATAACTATTTCTGAACAGTCTCGTTCACCCAATAGTGGGTATAAGGGCCGTAAGCGCCATCGCTATGAGCAATAATCACAACCTGACAATGTTGGCCTGATTGTGGTTCAACAGGCGGCCATACCGTCATCTCGTACGATGTAGTTGCATAGGGCGCAATCAGCGATCCTTCAAAAAGCTGCGGGATTACATAGTTCACACGGGCACCCAATGTTAATTGCAGTGATGAGATGTTTCTGATTCTGATGCTCAGTGTCAACCCGCCGATTGTCGACTCATTCCTACCAAGCTCGATGTTCTCAAGCTCGATGAGGGGCGAGGCGGAACTGATGGCAAGATCAGGTGTAGGCACGGTGCGGTAGATTATGGTCAAAGTCGAGTTCCTTTGATTCTGCCTGTCGTAGTAGGGAAGGGAATATGAATGAGCAAATGATGGAGCCACACCGACTCGGAAAAGGCCATAAGTTATCGAACCATAAGATACCTCATCTGTGCTGGTGAAATTCGGGTAAACCCCCGCAATTCCAAATCCTTCAAATGATCCCGCATCGAGAACTTCTATCGTCCGAGAATAAGCGACGATAGGGGCGAGAACTAGGAACGCCGAGAAGCTGATGAACGAAACCAGTGCCACAAGAAGCAGTCTTCCGATTCCAGCTGGTTTCCTACTCATTTCTACAAGTATGCCCTCCCAGTCCTGCGGAAAAGTATCATTTGTGTCACAAGACAGTCGGGTCGTCAGGAGATATAAGGGCATGCTTGTGCAGAGTCGTGGCGAGCAACTCTCCTGAACCATCGTTCTTGCTGTATTGTCGGCCTACTCGCCTTCTTGCTTTCGAATCCCAAACGACGAATACTCTGGGCATACAGACAAAGCAAGGCTTTAGGCGGAAGCTATTGGCATGCATGTAATACTACAAATTGTCCAATAATAGCTAGGGATATTATAAACCGAATATGTATGTTCGCAACATTTTTGAGTAACGACCACCAGTATTCAATTGCCTTGAACGACGAAGAAAAACGATGGATTTTGGGAATTCTGTTCATAACAGTGGTCATCTTCGCATTGGCTCCACTAAGGTACACCGTTGCGTCAAGTTGCGTGTACACATACTCCGACTACGTCACCTACAGGCAGCTCACGGCAGCCATATATGGAACGGATCCTTCGACGTCCACCGGAAAATCCAAGCTGTATGCTTACTTGAAGCCTGGTGGCGCCTGCTTCCCTTATTGGAGCTTCGCCTACGAATTCTGGACCTCGTACGACAGCTATGCGACCAATGGGTTCTGGCCAGACGGGGTCAATGACTACCGCAATTGGGGATCGGGGGACACCGGAAGCATTGTCGGAACGCAAATCTATTGGGACGGTTGTGAGCAAATCACAAATGAAGAAGACGCATACTTGAGCGGCAGTTGCTTAGGGTGATGGTTGTGAAACCCAGACCAAACTCGATGTCATACACGATTGCCGTTGTCGCGGTGCTTGTACTTGTGCTTGCAGCACTCTGTAACCCGACCCCTCAGCCAACTGCTGCGGCAAAGGTGCTCGCTTTCACTCCAGAGCCGGGAACAAGCTATCGATACGCGTTGACCCTAGGAAGTCAGTCTGCCAACTCTTCCGTCTCCATTCGGCTGAATGACAAACTGTCAAGCTTGAGTCCTACGCTGAGTCCAAATGGGCTTCGAATGTATTTTGTGTTACACAGGGACTATGGCGAATACGTCGGCAGTGTGGAAGCGAACAATCATACCGTAAGGCTTCAGGCAATTAGCAACGACATCTGTGAAGTGGCATCCAGTAGTGCATTGCTATCTATCACGATTGAATCGGTGTCACAGAACAATATCTTCGCAAATCTCACATTGGAATTCATTCATGGCTTTTCGAGATGTGGAGCTAACTACTCTCCGATGCCCATCTCCGATGCTATATGGATCAAGATTGGAAACTCTTCCACCACATCCTTTGCTCACCTGCAATTCAGCAGGCTAGTCTCAATTGATAAGTTCTCTTTGGGAGTCATGACAAGTAGCGGGCTTCCATCCGGAGAATGGCCGTTTTGGCTTAGCAACAAGGACGTTAATGGCACAACAGTTGCAAAACTGTACGGATTGGACGACGTGACTGACATTGACACCAGCAATGTCACGGTCCAGACTCCGTTCACAGGTCAACTCGGAATCGCCACTGTCCTTCTTCTGAACTACAGCGAAGGCGGAATCGAGCCCTTTGTAACAGGCAGCACCCTCATCGCGGCGAACGCACAGGTCTTCAGTATGAAGAGATTCCTCCTCAGTCAGACAACTCTCACGAATGTGCCTGTGAGAAGCGTCGACGCCATTGCTCACCAGATCAGCGCTTCATTTTCCAGTCCGTCATCCCTTTCATATTCGAGGAATCTGTTCTTCCCAAGAACTGTCATCGTGTCGGGAGGGCTAGTAGTGATGGACCAAGACCAGTTCTCCGGTATCGACCTGACGGCAAAACCTTGGGATTATCAGAAGTCACTACTGACATTCCGACACCTAACCGATGTCGGTAGCCAAGCATTTGACTCGATTACAACCGTTCCTGGCATTGGCTACGCCTCAAAACAGTACATCGCCCAGGGCCTTATGGAACTGGACTCTGTCTCCTATAGCAACGGGGGACTGCTTCTGTACTTGAGAACAAACTCCAAGCTAACCCAGAGCCAAATCCTCCCGTCAGTATTGGTCAGAAGTTTCGGCATTATTCAGCCTTTCACGTTCTTGGATGGGCAGCAGGTCTCTTTAACGCTCATAGACTATTGATCCTGGCCTCACATCTTTTTTCTGATTATTCCAATCTAGCCTGGCTGTTGCCCTTCTATGCACCGGGTCGTTACATTAGAGAGTACCGTCAAACTACTGGTTGCCTCTTGGGAGATTCCTCCAGCTAAGGCCATGGAGCTTCTTCGGTGCCCAACTCAGCTTTCCAAGCAAGGATTTACCTATTGGATTCAGTCATTGGTGATAATGTAAGGTCAAATCCCTCTCTGGCAGTGAAGGCCTCAGTTCCATCAAGTGAAAGGTTGACGCAAGCCGAGGAACCCAAGACTACTACAGCGCACATTTGAAACCCAAAAGAAAGATCTCCGGCCTTTTGACGGAGCCAAGAAGAGAGGAACCCCGACAAGAAGGACGACGAATGCGTAACTCTTAATGAAGATATTGATGAGAGTGATTGCGGAGAGATCGTTGTGGCTATATGAGCCGTCAGTTGCCGCAAGGATAAGTCTCTGCGCGACGGGGAGAGCCGTAGAGTACCTCTTATCCAGAGATTCGGTTTATCGGGCCGTCTGGGATAGCCATGAGCGTCTCCTCTTTACGAACAAAAGTCGCATTTTCGTCGGCAGTTACAAGGGCGTCAGGGAGCACATAGGCTACTGCAGCCCTGTCCTGCAGACCATACGCCTATTCAAGAAGCGGGAGTACGTCAATCAGACAGGCCCCGAAACCCCGGCCTGAACCTGGCAGGAATCCACTTCCTGGACCCATTCGGTCCCCAGTCTCACCGGGTTCGAACCGCTGGCTCGTAATGTGCTGGTAGATTAAAGCGCGAATCCCACTCCCCACCCATGAATGGCGGCATCTTGTCCGCAAGTCGCTCGCCATCTGAAGCCGACCCGAGCACAAGTCGGACGATGATGAACGTAGTCAAGGCACGGTCTGTTACCAGTATCTCAAATACATCAAGGCTTACATGATAGGACTCACCTTCTCTAGGATGCCAGCCGGGCTCAGCTGGCCCTCCCAGGTCTGCCCTAGATATGCTTCAACGCTGGGAACCAGCGTTTGGATGAGGGTTATCGGGCCCATTCCTAAATCGATACGACTTCCATCCATCCCTTGGACTAGGGCCAATTTGTCATTCGCCTTCATACGTGAACTCTTAACCTCTTCCCGAGCCTCCTTGGGACGCAGTCCTCTGCGACCGACTGCGCGATGCTCGTTCATCAGCAGCGGGCCGCATGGCCATAGGGTTGGATGCCAATGTCTTGCGGATGGTACATGCCATGTCTGCGCATGCAACCGAACTCTGGCCATCACAGGATAGGTTCGCTCCGTGACGCGTGTGGAAGGTAGGTGTCGTTGGGCCGAGCCCTCGACGCCTCGGGATGCCGGCGCCACCTCGCGTCATCCATAACCCGTTCCTCTCGAATCATGCGCGGACGCTCCCTTCCCTGTCAGATTCGGGGTTCGCTCGAAGTCTAATGGGATAGATTGGCCCGCATGCCGATCGGACGAACAAGTGATAAAAGCCGGCCAATTCAATCTAAGGGGAAATCTTCCTGCAGGCCTTCCTCCCCGCCTCCTCCCTCCATCGTCCAACGCCTTACACCCTTCCGTCTGACTCTTGACCTTCTTTCCCTGAGCAGGGCGACCCTCAGGTCCTCCCCCCTTTCGATGGCCTGCAACCTGATGGTGACGTTGTGCAGCAGCCTCTCGTCCGATTGCACCCTCCCGTGCACGGGGATCGCCTCCAGGCCCCGCTTGAGGACCCTCAAGTCTTCCTGGGATATCTTGTACGTCCTGAGCCCGACGCCCTTCCTCCCCGCCTTGACCTGCTTCTTCGAGACCCTGTAGTGCAGGAGGAGCAGCCTGTTGAGCAGCGCTAGAGGCACGGGCTCGACGTAGAAGCAGGCCCTTATCGCCGACCTCAGAGACCATTCTCGGAAGGTCAGCCTCGGCGAGCCAATTCACCCTCCATCCGACGGAGATCCTTCGAGGGGTCTACATGGGGGCACGACGCGCCTCCAACGACGAAAGCGTAAGGAAGGGCTGATGTCGGCATGGGGGCGGCGGCGAGCATCCGCAACAAAGAGGGCGCCTTCAAGCGAAGCGGAATGGGGAGCCGCCGTCGACCGGAGCGGCAGGCATGCCTTGCTCTAATGCTAGTCGACGGGGCCAAGGGGGATGAAGCGGAGCGGTCAGAGGTCAAGGCCGTTTCCATCTTCGAGGTCCTCCAAGACCATGTCTTTCCCCTCCCCGACGATGCGCTTCGACGTCGC
>DATKKG010000007.1:0-1850 GCA_035543015.1 Conexivisphaerales archaeon
TCCTCCAAGACCATGTCTTTCCCCTCCCCGACGATGCGCTTCGACGTCGCCAACTTCCTCCCTCCCCTAGAGACGCTCCATACCCACACCACCCTGCGCCGGCCGGGGTACCTCTGGATGGCTCCGCGTCTGTAGTCCTCCATCTCGGGGCCGATGGACATCGCGCACATAAAGTTCGCCAGCTCCCAGTCCTCGACGCGAGAGATAGCGTAGTCTATGAGGAAGAGGGGCCTCTTCACTCGGTCCTTGACGAACTCCCACAGGACGATGACGGTCTGGTCCTTTTTCGTCATGACCGTCACCTGAGGGGAGGGGCATTCATCCCGGAGGAGCTCTTCGGAGAGCTCGACGTTCCTCTTGTGAAACTCCTCCAGGCTGATCATTGCGGTGACGCCCCCTTGTCGGCACATGGCTCCGCCGCCGGCGCCGGGCCCTCGCCGAGGAGGTCGGCGACGTCGTCTACCTCGAACGAGCTATTCGGCGCCTTGATCTCGTCGAGTATCCTCCACGTGTCCCTGGCGTCCTGCGGGGTCGGCACGGCGAATACGACGTACCTCCCCAGCCTCCTCGCCTTTTCGTAGTTCTCGATCAGTTGGGCCTTGCTCTTCCTGGGGGTGATTTCGATCTCCACGTGGAAGGGCTTCTCCTTCCACTCGCGCGGGTCCGTCAGAAGGTCACAGGTCCCGTCCTCGAGCTTCTCCAGGTGTTCCCTCGGCTCCCACACTACCATGTCGGCCGCCTGCTCCTTCCTGTCCCCTTCATCGACCATCGGGTACCACCCCTTTCCTTGGTAGAATTCGTAGAGGACCTTCATGATCTTCGTGTGAAGCGGGCCTCCACCGCGAGACCCCTTAGGGGGCTTGAACTCGACAAGCCTCCTCCCCTTTTCGGTAAGGGCGCAGACTAGCTCCCCTGTGGGCGAAGCTCCTGACCCCGGGCCGCTTTGAAGCCCTTGCACATCTGTTTCATCCCGACCAGGCCCATTCGTTTCAGGCGAGGACAGAGGAAGCTCCGCCCTGTGGTCTGCTGGCTCCAGCCTCGGCGTCGCATCAGTGACAGGCTTCTCTACGCCTTGGCCTGGCCCGCCGGTCTCTTCGATGGTCTCGCCGGCCTGCGCTGCCGATGCTTCTTTGGAGCCGCTCGCGGTCCCCTCAATCTCCCCAAGCCTCTCCCCGAACTTGACAAGCTGCCAGGAAAGGTATAGGCCGGCGATCCCGCACGCGAAGGTCAGAGAAGTGTAGAGCGGCGCGTCTCCTCCATACGTTACGCCGAGCACCTTGATGGCCTCTGTCGTGACGAACAGGATCGGGTAGATGCCTACGAGCCAGCATCCCATCTTCGCGACTGACAGGACGGCGGCGCCCTCAAGCCTCCTCCTCAGTAATCCTGAAAGGATGGGCACGAGAAGTATCCCGATGAGGAGCAGGACGCGAAGGGGGTCGGCGTAGTCCTCAAGGCCGACCGACATGGCGCCCATTCACTCTACTCCTCAGCTGATACCGCCGGGCGCCTTACCCTGAAGCTCCCGTCTTCGAGCCTGAGGAGGGCCACGGGCTCCCCGACCCTCAGGAGCGACCCCGAAGGCCCGAGCTCTTCTCCGTCGAGCTCGATCCTGAACCTCCTGGAGCACTCCAGGGTGACCGAACTATCGTCGGCGCTCACCAGGGTGCCCACGATTTCATCCCAGGGGCTCAGCCTAAGGCGATCTCCATCCGTCTTCATTCACTGGTTCTTATAATGGCTTCACCGCTTTAGCCCTTGGTGAACCCACTAGGTGGAGATGGTGAAGCGACTATGCCAACAAGGAAGGAGACGAATGAGCTGAAGAACAGGCGGGAGAGGCTCCTCCT
>DATKKG010000008.1:0-50469 GCA_035543015.1 Conexivisphaerales archaeon
GCGATGTTAGTTCCGTTGCCCGTGTTGCCTCCTGCGTAGATCGGGGTGGCCCCGTAGGCCTCCTGTATCTGCTGCGCGTAGTAGACGGCTCCGACGTTGCCAGTCGAAATGAGCGTGGGTGACGCGCCGCCGGTGGAGAGCTGGGTTAGGCCGGTGTACATTGGCTGGAAGTAGGTGTAGTTGCTCAGGCCGAAGATGGCCGCCACGTTGAGCGTCGTGGGCAGCTGCACCGGCTGAGTGTTGGCGAAGAAGGTCACGCCGTCCTTCTGGAAGGTGGAGAACGTGGTGCTGAGGGCCTTGGAGACGTCAGATATGCTTCCAGAGACCCCCATGAGCATCCTATCCGAGCTCGAATATGTGACCTGGAGGTTGTAGGACGTGAAGTAGCTCTGGAGGGCTTGGTAGTCGCTCGTGGTCGGCGAGAACTGGGCTGCGATCTGGGCTGGCGTCAGGAAGTGGTGAAAGAGTGGCGATGACTTGTTGTAGATGTCTGAAAGAGTGGACTTGAATGTCGCTTGGTTGCGCATTGGCAGGAAGACGGTGAAGCTCACCTGCGTTGAGGAAGCCGGAGAACCCACCGCCGTCGCGTTCTGGATGACGACGGGCACGCTCCCCGGGACCGAGGTCAGGGCCGCCAATGGGGCCGACTGGCTCGCTCCAAGGAAGGAAGTGAAGGTTCCCGCCGTTGCGCTCACCGAGAGAAATGCCATTAGAAAGACTGCCGAAAGGGTAAGAGTCAGCTTGTATGAGACTCTCATCGCAAGGTTGCTCTGCTAGGCCTAGTAGATAAATTCTTACGCGGAATGCCCATGGCTCAAGTTCTTGGAATTATCGCAGTCCATAACCAGTGTTTCTGCGATAGATGCCATTTCCGAGTGAAATGTTGACAAAGGGGCGGAGTCTGCAGCCCCCGCCTCCTGCTGCCTTCGCCCCGAAAATAACCTCGCAAAGAGAACAGAGGACGGGGGAGAAGGCGGCCCGTTCAATTCCATGAACGGCTGGCCCGGGCCTGTTCAAAAGAGGTGGATTATATCTTGGTCCACCCAGGGACCATGCTATGAGCTCAAGGAGGAACGTCGTCCTGTCGAGCGTCGCCGCGCTGGCGCTGGCCGTGGTCATACTGACCGCCGGCAGCCTGGCAGGGATCCTGCCGACCTCGCAGAACGTCCAGGTGACCAACAACATGTCGAACCAGGGGGGCAACCAGGGCGCCACGACTACGACGACGGCCGGCGGCAGCCCTGGAGGGGAGAGTCCCCAGCCCGCCCAGACGGGGACCCTCTCGATCCTCGCCACGGACCCTCCTCAGGTCCCTTCGGGCGTTACTTCTGTGTACATGACTTTTGACCAGGTCCTGCTGCATCCCTCGGGCTCCTCCTCCCAGAACGGATGGATCGCGCTGAACGCGTCTGCCACCGTCGACGCCATTAGCCTGATCGGCGTGGGCCAGACCATCATCAGCGCCAGAGTCCCGGTAGGGTCGTACGACGGAGTCGAGCTCCACCTGAACTCCGCCATGGTGACCTACAACGGCTCCACCTTCTCCGTCGCGCCGGCATCCAACAACTACGAGGCCACGCTCGCAGGCGTCGTTCAGGTGAGCGGCTCGCAGGGCAGCGCGGTGATGCTGGACATACAGCCTCTCGTCCTCAACGTCGCGAGCACGGGGGGCCCGGCCTTCGTCTTCAATGCGGCCCTCAGCGCCATCAGCCTCAACGCCAGCGACGTCACCCCCGGAATGAACAGCACCGGCTTCAGGTTCGACCTTTCGAACCTCACCTGGTGGGGACACTTCTCATCCACCGTAACGAGCAACATAACCATCACGGGGGAGCAGCTGACCAACAGCTCCTTCAGCGTCACCGTCAAGAACACGGGCGACACCTCCCAAGTCCTCCGGATGGCGATCCTCTCCATCCCGAGCGGGCCGATCGCCAACCCGCCCAGGTCCATGCCCTTCTACCAGCTCCCGACCCTCTCCAGCTCCTTCAGCTTCGCCGTGCAGCCTGACGGGACGCTGCAGCTCCTCCCGTCTGCTGAGGTCTCGCTGAACGTCACCCGCTTCATCAACCCCATCTTCGCGCAAGGAGGATACACGCTGGCGCCGGGCGCCTCCGTGACCCTGAAGTACAGCGGCTCCATCAACCTCTTGTCGATCAGCTCGTCGGGACTCGGCTACGAGATAACCGTCGTTTCGGACACCACGCAGACGGTCGCCATCTCGGGCACGATGCCCTGAGGCCGGCCGGCGTCCTGTGGCCCTCCGCGAACGGCGCAATTTTATTGGTTATTCCCAAGCATTAGTAAGAGAAATCACATTTATAAGGGGGCTTTCTAAATCGTAGAGGTGGAGCGGATACCGTAGTGAACAAATTCGACGAGATTGACATGAAGATACTCAAGGAGCTTGTGGTGGACGCGGGTCAGTCCGTGCCGAAACTCAGCAAGAAGATTCAGGTTAACCCGTCGGTGACCTACAGCAGGATCAAGAGGCTCGTCAAGAAGGGTCTCATCAAGAACTTCACGGTGGAGGTCAACGAAGACCTCCTCGGCTGGAAGGTCCTGGCGTACGTGGGCGTCAACTCGGACGCCAAGGAGCGCGACTCCGTATTGAAGCAGCTCTTGGCCGAGGACGAGGTAAGGGAAGTAGCCGAGGTGACGGGAAGGTTCGACTTTCTCGTGACCATCAAGTCAAGGAGCCTAGAGGAGCTGCACAACACGGTCTCCAGCAGGATAGGGAACATAAGCGGCGTCCAGCACACGGAGACCTTCATAGCCATGAGGACGGGCGTGAGGCCGCCCTCCTACGTCACGAAGAGCTAAGCGAGGACCCTGTCGAGTGCAGCCAGGCTCGGGTCTACCGTAGGCACGGGGCCAACCAGTTTTCTGATCGAATCGATGTCCTTCAGCCCCGAGCCTGTGACCAGGACCGCCACCCTGTCGGACCTGTCGATGATCCCCTCCTTGAGCAGCTTCCTGAGGCCGGCGACGCCCGCCGCACCGCTGGGCTCGGCGAAGACGCCCTCCAGCCTCGCCAGGTCCTTCACTGCCCCGAGGATCTCGTCGTCAGTCACCGACTCCCCCACCCCCTTTGTCTTGGCCACCCCCTCCATCGAAGAGTCCGCGTCCCATGGGTAGGGGTCTTCCAGCCCCGACGCTATTGTATGGGGGTGAGGTTCGGCCTTCACCTCGCTGGCGGGCACGCCTGCCTTCAGGGCCCTCACCAGGGCGGAGTTGCCCTCCGGCTGGACGGGTACGAGCCTGGGATACTCCTCCGCAAGGCCCAGCTCCTTCAGGTCCCTGATGCCCTTCCACAGGCCGGCCGCGAGGCAGCTGGAACCCGTCGGGGCGAGCACCCAGTCGTATGGCCGCCAGCCGAAGGCTTCTGCGAGCTCGAAAGAAATGGTCTTTGGTCCCTCCATCTGGTAGGGGTTAAAGGGACCGAAGCTGGGAGACGGGTACCATCCCTTTCGGCGAACCGCCTCCCTCATCATGCTGACGGTGGGGTCCTCCCCCCTTTCGATGCCCCGCACCTTGATTACCTTGGCTCCGAAGAGCGTCAGCTGCGCGACCTTGGCGTCGCTGGCCGAGTCAAGGACGAATGCGACCGCCCTGAGCCCTGCAGCGGCGGCGTACGCCGAAAGGGAGGCCGCCGCGTTGCCGCTGCTGGCGGTGGTGACTGTCTTCACCTTCTTCTCGACGGCCTTGGCCACGCTGACGGCCATGGACCTGTCCTTGAAGGAGCCCGTGGGGTTCCTGGTTTCGTCCTTGAGATAGAGACCGTCCATGCCCAGCTCCTCCCCCAGCCTCCTGGCATGGATCAGGGGGGTCCCTCCCTCGCCGAGCCTGGGGGCGAGCTCCGCTCGTGCCGGGAGCAGTTCGGCCCAGCGCCAGACATCCCTTGGCCTCGATGCGAGGTCCCCCTTGGTCAGGGTCTCCTTCGCCCCTTCGTAGTCGTAGGAGATGTCCAGCCTCCCCAGGTCATCCTTGTCGCACATGACCGGCATGGAGGCGGGGTCGTACTCCTTGCCGCACTTCGAGCATCGCATCCGTGTTACGAGGCTCATCCTTCCTCGTCCTCGAGTTTGCCGAAGGAGTTTTTCTGCCTTTCCTCAACGCATCCCCTGGGCCCTTGGGTCCCCTCACGTTGCCGCGCCGTGGACGGACGTCTTTGTCTTCGCAGGTCCGAGCCCACGTCCAGGACCAGATGGATAGCGAAGAAAGGACCCGGAACCGTCACGAAGTACCGCTAGTTTGCCGGTCGTGCAGAAAAAAGGTCGACTGTTGCTCGCGGTCAGAAAAAGTCGTCTGATTGAGTGCCCAATCTCTCGCTGGCTAGCTGAAGTGAAGCGTGTACGTTATGTCCCCTTGATCATAGGATCCAAACATGTACCACACGAATACGCCAGTGCCCTGCAGGCCTCTGAGACCTCCCGTTCCATAGAGCACCGTTGCCCATCCGTTGGAGGTGAGACTCACTCCGTCGTATGCTTCATAGATGGAGATGGCGAATCTCCCGGACAGTGTTCCATAGGGGGTCGTCATTGCTGAAACGTCGTAGAAGCCCATGCCCCACAAGCGCATGGTGCCGTCCGCGTACCAAATGACATAGTAGTACTGGGTCTTCGTGGCGGTCATGTCACCAGTGTAGGTGAGCGTATACTGCCCCCATTCGTGGTAGTTGCCGTTGCTGTCGGTGTAGGAGCCATAGACGGTGGTGCCGGTCAGCAGCATATGTGCGTTGACCGCGAATGTAGTCGGCCTGTGGGCCAAGACGGGCACTGCAACGTAGACCTGGGCGAACAGAAGTGGAATCAGGAATAGGGCCAAGATTTTCGTATTCATTACGGTCAGTGATAATCAGTGGAAAGTGAAATATAAATATTTCAGGATTGGTTGAAAGATATGAAGAACTGTCTATAGACACTAGACTAATCATGATATCCTTGTTGAATAAGGGAGTGCTTTTAGCATGACACTAGTGACGTTAAGTTGCAACTAGTTCTGAGGCTACAGAGTATTACTTGACATGAGTCTCGTACCGACATCCAAGAATCCTCCCTGGCTCACCATGTTCTCAACAGATTGGTTAGCAGTCTGCGATATTCTTTCCCAGCATGGCTGCCCGACCCGTATCCTAGTGCTGCTGATTTCTCTTCCCGCGGCAGAGGACTTCCACGAACTTCAGTACACAGAGCCAACCTTTGCCAGCCAAATATGGAGCATTTGACTTCACACAAACCCCACACATAACTTGAAGACTTGTGATATCAACTTCTAACGGGTTCACTTCGACTACGGAGCACCTCCGACGACACGTCTGAATGCATTAGACGGCTTCAGCTCCAGATCTAGTATTGATACGCACCGTTGCCGTGAAGGTATTGTCAACTTACTCTCTAGGACAAAACGTTAAATCGATGCGAAATCTCAGCGAGCCCGATTCGCGATGAGGACAGTGGAGCTGACGGGAAGGGACCTTCTGGCGACGCAGGACTGGAGCAGGGACGAGCTCGAGTATACGATAGAGTCGGCCTCCAAGATCAAGGGGCTCTACAAGACCGGCGCGGTTCCGGAGCTCTTCAAGAACAAGACGATGTTCATGCTCTTCTACAACACCTCCACGAGGACCCGGTCTAGCTTCGAAGCTGCCGCGACGATGCTGGGCGGACACGCCCAGTTCATCGACTTCGCCACGACAAGGGGGTCCGAAGGGGAGGCGGTGAAGGACGTCGCGAGGATGTACGAAAGGCTGGGTGACGTCCTGGGCATCAGGGTCCTCGAGGCGGCGGTCGACTACCTCTACGGGAGGGGCCACCAGCTGATCCAGGAATACGCCGACAACTGCGCCATCCCCACCGTCTCCATGGCCGACGACATGTTCCACCCCACCCAGGCCATCGCGGACATGATGACCGTGAAGGAGCAGACCGAAGGCAGGTACGAAGGGAAGAAATACGTCATAGCTTGGGCCTACACCGACCATGTGAGGAGCTGGGGGTCGGTCCAGGACGAGGCGCTCATAGCGTCGCGCTTCGGAATGGACGTAACCATGGCCTACCCCGAGGGATTCGACCTCGACCCCACGGTGATGAACTGGGCCAAGGAGAACGCCAAGGCCAACGGAAGGGAGTTCAGGATCTCGCACGACCTCGACGAAGCGCTCGAGGGTGCGCTCGTGGTCTTCCCGAGGAGCTGGGCCAGCCATGAATGCACGTCCGTGGGCATGAACAGGTTCGGCAAGGAGAAGGAGGCGGCCCTCCACAGGAAGCACAGGGAGTGGATCCTGGACCAGAGGAGGCTGGACCTGATGGACAAGGACGCCATCGTCACCCACGTGCTGCCCGTCTTCAGGGGGGAGGAGGCCACCGACGAGGTCATGGACGGCCCCCACAGCGTGATCCTCGACCAGGCAGAGAACCTGCTCTACGTAAGGGCGGCCCTGCTGGCGCTCCTGACCGGCAAGATGTAGCGACTATTTCACTATGTGGGTTCCGCTCTTGCCTTCGACGGCCAGCTTGAGCTTGTTCAGTTCGGCGATTATCGCTTCGTCGCCGCCAGCTTCGACGAACCTCATGCAGGCGAGGACCTTCGGGCCCATGGAGCCGGGCAGGAAGTAGCCCTCGTCGTAGAGCTTCCTCATCTCGGGTAGCGGGACCGTCCCCAGCTTCCTCTGCTGCGGGGTGCCAAAGTTGATGCAGGCGGCGTCGACGTCGGTGAGTATGACGAACTTTTCGGCGCCGATGAGAGAGGCGAGCTTCTGGCCGCCGAGGTCCTTGTCGATGACGGCCTCGACGCCCCGTGCCTGCGTTCCGTCCTCGACGACCGGGATGCCCCCTCCGCCGCTGGCGATGACCACGAATCCTGCCTCGACCAGGGTCTTGATGGCGGATCGCTCAGCTATGATCTTGGGGTCCGGGGACGGGACCACCCTCCTCCATCCTCTGCCCGCGTCCTCCTTGTAGACGAAGTCAGGGTGGAGCGAAGCCAGCTTCTTCCCCTCCTCTTCCGCGTAGAAGGGTCCCACAGGCTTCGAGGGGTTCTTGAAGGCCTTGTCGTCCCCGTCGACTATCATCCTGGTGACGACGGTGACTGCGGTCTTCTCTATGCCTCTCTTCTTGAGCTCGTTCCTGAGTCCCTGCTGGATCATGTAGCCGATAAGTCCCTGGGTCTCGGCGCCGCAGGCGTCCATTGGATACGGCGGGAGCTGGTAGAGCTTCGAGCCGGCGTCCTGGCGAAGGAGGTCGTCCCCCACTTGGGGCCCGTTGCCGTGCGTGACGACGACCTTGTAGCCGGCCTCGATGAGGTCGGCGATGGGCACCGCCGTCTTCTTCACGTTCTCGTACTGTGCCTCGAATGTCCGCTGCTGGCCTCGCTGCAGGAGGGCGTTACCTCCAAGTGCGATGACGGCTATTCCTTTCTCGCTGGTCACGCGGATATCACGCCTGGAGGTGCCTTTTTGGCGTGATATAAGCGTTGGGAGCCGCGAAACGGAAAGGCCCGCGCCGGGGACCGAGCCAAGCTACCCGCTAGCCGACTGAAGACCAAGAAACGGTCGCTTTGCTGAAGCCGAGCTAGGGCCCGCTGCCGCCGGTGGCCGCGTATACCTCGAAGTAATCCCAACCACTGACTGAAGACGGCGTGAAGGTCGCAGTCCACATCGCGCCTCCGCCATGGACCCAGGTGTCGGAATCGGAATCGCCGTTGGAGCCGAGCCCCCTATAGAGGGCGCCCACCATGGTCAGGGTGAATGATCCGGTCCAGGACCCCGTGTTGGAGTTGATCACCATGTTGACCGTGAGGATTGCAACGTCGCCGTTCCATGGATAGACCCCGATCAACTTGCCAGTGACTGTGTAGAGGTTCTCTGACTGGGTAACCGTGATCTGGCCTGATTCCAGCGGGTTCGGACCGTAGACTACGTCGTCTTGCCCGTTGACAACGAGTGCGTCGGGACCCCAGAAGAACTGCTGGTCCAAGCCGCCGGCGGACTTGAACCATTCGATTTCTGAGCCGCCTTGCATGTTTTGGCAGGTGATCGCATTCTGGCTTCCTGTGTAGAGCTCTATCTCGATCTCCTGTGACCCGGTCGAGGTAGCCTTGTATGCGTCTACTACGAATTCGGCATCTCCATGATGGCCCTCAGTCGCCGCGGAAGTCGTGGCGAGCGAAAGGCTGTGCGGAAGGACGGAGGTGCATAGCACGACTGATACTAGAAGTAGTACGAGCAGCTTGCGCCTGCCAAGAATCTGCTTCGTTTCTTACGTATACATGGGCTTACGCTGAGGGTATGCTAATCGCTACGACCTCCCCCTTCGGAATGCCCGGGGATCGCGGCCCCATCACGGCGCTTTCGATCAGAGAGAGGACGGAGAGCTGTTTCTTCCAGTGCAGCCTGCCGAATCGAGAACAGGTTCCTCGAGTATCAATGGGCTCAAGCCATGGGCTCGGGCACGGTGGAAACGGGAGGGGGGACTCTACTCGTTGTCGATGAAGTCGCTCGGCGGCGGGATGTCCGGCGGGAGGCCCTTGCGCTTCCGGATGTCTGCTATGAGCCCCCTCAGGATGGAGGTCGGAACCGGCTGCCACGATTTGAAGTACATGTTCCACATCGCCTTCCCGGCCGTGGCACCCCTCATGACCTCGCTCAGGTCGAAGGTCTCGGCCGACGGGATCTCCCCTTCGACGACGGCGAGGACCTCCTTCTGCTCTATGTTGAGAAGCTTCCCCCTCTTGGCGGAAAGGACGCCCGCCACGGCGCCTATCAGGTCTATGGGGCACTTGACCTCTATGCCCTGTATCGGCTCCAACATAACCGGGTTCGCCAAGAGCATGGAGCCCAGGATCGCCCTCCTGCTTGCGGGCATGAGCTGGGCGTAGGTCCTGTGGGCGGGGTCCTCGTGAGGGACGAAGTGATGGAGTATCACCTTGACCCCCCGACAGTACTCATAGGCGAGCGGGCCGTTGTTCATGACGTCGACGAAACCTGCCTTAATGGAATCCATGGACTCCTGGAGGAACTGGACGCCTTTGGTCTCCTCGATCAGGATGTTCCCCTTCTCGTCGATGGCCTGAACGCTTCTGGCTTCGTCGCTGTCCCAGCCGCATTCCTTCAGGATCTTGGTCACCACCTTGTCGTCGACGTTTTCGCTGATCTCTCCCGACCTGATCTTATTCACCACCTCGGCTTCGAGGGGTTCGACGCGCATGAAGATCTTGTTGTGCCTGTTGGGGCTCTTGGACATGACGGGCCCCGCCTTGCCCATGATGGTCTCCCTGTAGTTGATGAGAGGCTGGCTGGTGATGATGTCCAACCCTTCGCGCTGAAGCAACGTAGTGGCGATCTCCAGGTGCAGCACGCCCATGCCAGCCATGAGAGTCTCTCCGGATTCCTCGTTGATCCTGATTATGAGGTTGGGATCCTCGATGTGCATCCGCTGAAGGGCGTCCACCAGCTTCGGGAGGTCGCGCGGGTTCTTGGCCTCGACCGCCACGGTGACCACGGGCTCCGATACGTATTTGATCCCCTCGAACTGGGCTATACCCTTGACGCTGCTGAGAGTCTCCCCGGATCGGGCGTATTCTAGCCCCAGGAGGGCAGGGATGTTGCCGGCCGGGAGGAACCCGACCATCTCCCGGAGGAATCCCATGTACATGTTGACGCTCTGGACGCGACCCTCTCGTCTCACGTTGATGAGGTTGACCGTGTCGCCGTCATGAATGGTCCCGCTGAAGAGCCTCCCCGTGGCCACCAGGCCAGCCTGCGGGTCCACCACAACGTTGGTGACCATCATCACTATCGGCCCGCTGTCGTCGCACTTCAGGAGCGCCTTGCCCACCTCGCTCTCCAGGTCTCCCTTCCAGATCTTGGGGATGCGGTACGCCTGGGCGACGTCGGGCGGGGGGTGATGCCGGACCACCATGCTCAGGACCGCCTCGTGGAGGGCCACCCTCTCTCCGAGGGTCTTGGGGTCGCCTGTAGTGTAGGCATCGTAAACGTCCTTGAACCCGAAGCCTTCCCTCTTGGCCATCTCGAGGGTGAATCCCCACTTGTCCTTCGCGCTGCCGAAGGCGACGCTGTTGTCCTGTATGGAGACCTTCCATTTGTCCCTGTACTCTGGCTCGGCGTAGACCGTAATCAGGTTGTTGAACTCCGCGATGATGTTGGCCAACCAAGCCTGCATCTTGTCCGGGGTGAGCCTGAGCTCCTTGACTAGCCTATCTATCTTGTTGATGTAGAGGACAGGGCGGACCCTCTCTTCGAGGGCCTGGCGGGTGACCGTCTCGGTCTGGGTCATCACCCCTTCGACCGAGTCCACGACCACGACCGCGCCATCTATGGCCCTGAGGCTCCTCGTCACCTTCCCGGTGAAATCGATGTGGCCGGGGGTGTCGATCATGTTGAAGACGTAGGGAGTCCCCTTCTCTTCGTGGTACAGCGTAACGTTAGCTGCCTTGATGGTCATCTGCCTCTGCTGCTCAAGCTCCATGTAGTCGAGGGCCAGAGCCTGGCCCGCAACGCTGGTGCTGAGCATTCCGCAGGCCGCAAGTAGGCTGTCGGACATAGTCGTCTTCCCATGGTCGACGTGTGCGATCACCCCGAAGTTTCGAATTTGGGCCTTGTTCGAGATGATCTTGAGAGCTTCGGTCGTCGTCTTGAAACGCGGCATAAGCCTACACCAAATCCTCCAAACTATCCGTTCGTGAATTAGGGCTTAGGAGACGCGCATTTAAGGTTTAATGGCCCATGGACGGCCACCGGGAAGAGCTGCGAGTCAGGCGGCCGCTTCCTTGGCCCCGGCCGCCCTCTCTTCTTCTTCGGACCTCTTCCTGATGGCGTAGACCAGGTAGAGGAGGGAGGCGGCGGACACCAGGAGGATCCCCACCCCGAGCCACACGACCGGGATGCCGAGGTACGTCGGGCCCGAGGCCGACGCCACCGATATGATCGCGGGGTCGGAGATGGCCTGCGGGTTCGCCTGGTCCCCGGCGATGCAGAACACCGTCCAATCGCCCGCCACGGGGAACGTATAGTTGAAGCTGAAATCGGAGCCGGCGAGGGGGATGGTCGCGTTGTCCGAAGTGCCATCCGGCCCCAAGATGTAATAGGTGACCGAGCTGACGTTCACCCCCGACACGGCGCCGCTGAAGCTCACCGTGAGGCCCACCGCGGTCGAGTTGGTCGAGGGAGTGAGGCTCACTTCGCCCGACTGGGCCTGAACCGAAGGCCCCCGGTCCGCGGGGTAGGACGGGATCGCAGGAAGGGCGAGCAGGAGGAGCGCGATGCAGAACGCCGCGTGTCGCCGTTTCATCGTAGCTCTACGGAGCGGGGGGTCTCAATATACTTGTCGGGCGCCCTCAGAGGTAGGGGACCGCCGAGATCGCCAGGGCGAACTTCGACCCCTTCTTCTCGCCGTTCCGGATCGCGAGCTTCCTGAGCTTCTCCTCCGCGTCGGACAGGATTTCGTTCACCTGGGGGATCATGGACGGCTCCGAGGGGAAGACGAACACGGACGTGCCCACGGGGTAGAAAGGCTTCGTGCCGCCCTCCATTGCCTTCTCCCAGATGGAGCCGCCACGGGCGATTATGCTCATCATGAACCCGACGTCGGCGTAGCCCACCTGCACCCTCTCCTCCCTGGTCGCCTCTCCCATCACCTGATAGGCGCATTCGCAGCCCTTCGACTTGTAGGAGGTCGTGTAGAACTTCTCGATCAGGTTGCCCTTGGTCTCGCTCCTGGAAAGCTTCACCAGCCCGCCGTCGATGAGCTGCTTCATATGGTGGAGGACCGTGGGCTGCGAGACCCGCAGCTCCTCCGAAAGCTCTTTCATCGACATTTCGGAAACGCTGAGCAGGTTCAGTATGTGAAGCCTAACCGGATCCATGTAGAGGTTCGTGTTGACGTTCTTCTGAGACAAGGTTGAGCGTAGGGGAAAGCGCTGTCGGTCGTAGTTAAGTGTTTTGATTCGGTCATAGCGCTAAATGACCATATCGCCGTTTAGATGCAGTATAGACGCTTAAATGACATATTTCGCACGGTGGGCTGACCGAAGTTGCAGGAAAAGCCTCTTGCCAGGAAGTTGGAAAGCATGGACTTCGACGTGCTGAGGGTGTGCTGCGTTCGAATCAACTGGACCGTCTTCAAGGGTCGGCCGAGCCCCGGCCTCCTGCCTGGGTCGCTACCAGGAGCGGCTAATGCACAAACGTCTTAAGGTACTCATGGACTGCCTAGGTTGTGGAGAGCAAAGGTAAGGTTACGGCCCCCGAGAAGATGCCCTTCTTCAACGAGATCGTGTGGTGCCCAAGATGCCAGAAGGAGACCAGGCACAAGCTGGCGTCCGCGGGGTACAACTCCCCCTCGCCCTACTTCGGCGGCTACTTCTCCATGCCCGCCGTGATACAGTGCGAAGAGTGCAAGCTGAAGCATACGTAGAGCTCTCATCCGGCGTAGTAGTGCACGAGCTTCCTGGCGATGTCTATCACGGCGATCACGCCCAGGAGCCTGCCCTCCTCGTCCACGACGAAGACGTGGTCGACCTCCTTCTCGAAGATCCTTGAGACGATGGAGGGAAGAGGTTCCTCGGGCTGGACCGTCAGAGGTATCGACATATAGAGCTCGGTCACCGGGTGGCCGAGCATGCTCTTCGGGGCCGAAAGGAGGTCTTCGAGGGTGACCGCCCCGATCAGCACCCCCGATTCGTGGACTATTGGCAGGACCCTGTACGGGATGGTCGCGAACCTAGACAGGGCGGAGTCTATGGTGGCGTCGTCCTTCAGGGAGACGGGCCTGGCCGTCATGACGTCCTTGGCCTTCAGCCCGTTCACCACCTTCGGGGCCGTCCTCGAGACCTTGCTGTAGATGCGCTCGAGCGCGAGGTCCTCATCCTTCATCCTGGAGTAGGGCTGCAGGGGGAAGAAGGAGGAGCTGCCGGACGTGAAGTAGCTCATTATGGAGGCCAGGAGGACCGGGATGATGACGGATGGGCCGATGGTCTCGGCCACGAACGCGACCGGGGTCAGCAGTATCTTGTGGGTTCCAGCCAGGACGGCAGACACCCCGACAGCTATGAAGAGGGGGTCCACCCTTCCGAGGGCCAGCTGGGAGAAGATGGCGCCCAGGATCGAGCCCTCGATGATGCTGGGTATGAAGAGGCCTCCGCTCCCTCCGAAGGCCAGAGTTATGACCGTGGAGCATAGCCTCAGGATGAGGAGGATGGCCAGGGCGAGGACCGTGTACTCCAGGGTCCCCCGCACGAGCCCGGTGACCACGCTGTACCCTATCCCTATGGCGTCCAGGTTGACGTATCCGATGGCGCCCAGGGCAAGCCCGCCGGACAGGAGAAGGAGGCCGAAGCCTCCGCTGGCGAGGAAGCGCTTCCCCAGCCTGTCTGCGAAGTTGAAGGCCTGCACGAAGAGGAAGGAGTAGGCCCCTCCGACGACGCCGAGGACGATGGAGAGGAAGATCGAGTAGAGATCGAGGTTCACGGGGAAGGAGCCGATGTGGAAGATTGGGGCAGGGCCGAGGATCGACACGGTGACCAGGTACGAAGTCACCGATGCTATCGAAGCCTCGATGAAGACCTCCTTTTCGAGGTCGCGCTTGTACGGGATCTCAAGCGCGAAGAGGATGCCCGTAAGGGGCGCCTTGAAGATGGCCGACAGGCCCGCCGCGGCCCCCGCGAGGAAGACCTTCCTGTGCTTCTGGTACGGCAGGTGGCTCAACCTTCCCAGGTAGGCTCCAAGCCCCCCTCCCAGCACGAGGCTCGGCCCTTCCAGGCCCGCAGCTCCGCCCATCCCGATGGTGAGGATTGAGGCCGCCGGCTTCACGATGGTGTCCCGGAGGGAGATGTCGCCGTTCCTCAGGTGGAGCGTCTCGAGGACGACGTGGGTGCCGCTGCCGGTGGTCTTGGTCTTGGCGAAGACCATCACAAGGAGGAAGGAAGCGGCAAGCCCAAGGGTGGTGAAGACGAAGACCAGCCTGCGGGTGTCCTGGATCACCGGAAGCACCAGCCCCCAGAGGAGGGCGAAGGCGGCGTAGTACAGCGAGATGGCCACCCCCACGACTACCCCGATTGCCACCACGATCAGGTAGTACTGGATTTCGGACGTGTTGGGGACCTTCAAGCTGGATCCTGGCCGGACAGGCCTGCCTGCACTCGGGCAACTATTAAATCTTGAATCCGGGGGAACCCTGTGCGAGGGGCGCCCAGGGTGGAAGAATGCTGACCCGGAAGGCCGAGAGGAGCAGGGGCTTCTTCCTGCCCCTTGTGCCGTTCAACGCGGCTGTCTCGGCGGTGTCGACCCTCGTCCCTCTCTACATACTCTCGGTCGGCGGCTCGGTCCTCGACGTCGGCTTCGCGTCCGTGGCCTACAGCCTCGCGCTGATACCGGCCCCCCTGTTGTGGGGCCGCGTCTGCGACGTCACGGGCTCGAGGAGGAACGTGATGCTTCTAGCCACCGCCCTCCTGTTGACGGCCACGGTGTCGATGTACCTCTCCGACTCGCTGGCGGTCATCGTCCTTGCCTTCGCGGCCGTCGCCCACGCCACAGGGATGATGAGCCCGCCCCTCAACCTGCTCATCATAGAGAACCTCCCCAAGGCCGAATGGGACAAGGGCTACACGAGGTCGTCCTGGTATTCGACGATCGGGACGGTCTCCGGCCTGGCGACCGGCCTGGTCTGGGAGCTCTTCTTCCCGCTGACGAGCTTCCTCATCGTCTGTTCGGCCTTGGCCGTGGCCAGCATCGCCCTCACGGCGGCCCTGGTCAGGGATCCCCCTATCACCATCGAAAGGAGGACGATGGTGGTGAGCCGCCAAGCCTTCGTGGGCAGGCTGACGCAGCTGCCTCTCATGTTCGTCCGGCTCCCGAGGATGGCCGACTTCCGGGCCGTGGCCAAGCTGGCGAAAGAGGGGCTGACGCGGGACATCCCGGTGATCATAGTCGCATCGTCGCTCTTCTCCGCCTCCCTGAACGTCTTCTTCACCAGCTACACGCCGTACCTCAAGCTGAACCACCTCGCCGACTGGGAGGTATACTTCACCTCCATGTACGTCAACACGATGAACGGCGTCGCCTCCAGGTACGTCCTCACCAGGCTCAAGGGGACGGTGTCCCCCTCAGTCGCCAGCGGCGCCCTGGCCGTAAGGGCCGTCGGCATGCTGCTCGCCGCGGTGCTGTCCGTGTTCGTCAAGGGCCAGGAGACGCTGTACACCACGCTGTTGGTCTTCACGCTCCTCGGGCTGGCCTACACGATAATCACCATAGACCTGAACTCCCTCTTCTACCGGGCCCTGCCGGCGGGAAGGCAGGGCGGCATGCTGGGGGTGTACAGCACGGCGAACGGGGTCGCCTTGTTCGCCGGCTCCCTCGCCTCCGGCTACATCTCCTTCTACCTGGGCTATCCTTTCACGTTCTTCGTCGCTGGGATGCTCGTGCTGCTGTCCGCAACGGTGTTGCAGGCGCACTTCGGCGGGTCCCCTCCACCGCCCGAAGACGACTAGGGGGAGGGACCTCTCCTTCCGACGTAGTCGAGAGACCTCTCGTCGTTGATCCTTGAGAACTCCTCGACGTATTCATCGAAGCTCAGGGAGACGCCGCAGGAAGCGCACTTGAAGACCTCTGACGAAGGGTCGTATGAGCCCTTGCCGCCGCAGCGAGGGCACTTGGCCTCCAAGGCGGACGACGTTCCCGGACCCGCCTCAAATGTGTTCCTGCGGTTGCCTAGGCCCGCCTGACGAAGACCAGGGAGGTCCTGAATCCGGGCCGAAAGCCTCTGGCCTTCAGGGCCTGGACGACGCCCGCGTGGTTCGGACAGGAGACGTTGAGGCGTCTGGCCTTCGCCTTGAAGCACTGCGACATGACAAAAGAAGACAGCTCCCCGACCTGGGGGGCGTCCCCCAGGAGGAAGCAGGCCTTTGCCCATCGCCGTCCCTTGCCCCCGTCCTCGAAGATCGCGACCGCCATCCCCTTGCCCTCGCCGGCGACCGCCACCATCCTCCTCCTGACCAGACCGTCGAAGTCGTCCCTTTCGAGAGGGTGGAGAGCCCAGTCCATTTCGTATGACCTGCTTGCGCGGTTGAAGAGGTCCGACGAGTCCAGATGCTCCCACACCCGGGCCGCCGTGGCCGGGGAAACCCTGCGGGCGCCGTGTGAGGCTTCCTCCTTCGGCTTCCTGCCCCTGAAGAACACCCAGCTGAACTCCTCGCTGAAGCCCTGGGAAGAGGCCAGGGCCATGGATGGGCCGTTGTTGGATTCGACCAGCAGCCGGACCGTCGTGTGGCCGGACCGGGCCAGCATCTCGAGGGCCTTCTCGGTGAGGGTGCTGGCGACCCCCATCCGTCGGTGGTCGGGCTTGACCCTGAGGCCTTCGAGCCAGGCCACCCCGTGTTCCATCTTCCAAGAGTTCAGGATCCCAACGGGTTCCTTCCCGTCCAGTGCCACGAGGAAGAGGGAGTCAGGGCTGGCGAGCCACATGTCGTAGACTTCGTCGATGTAGTCCCCCCAGTCGAAGGTGCCGACGCAGAACGAAAGCACCTCCTCCTTGTCCTCAGCCGTCGCCCTTCTCACGACTATTCCCTGCAATGGCCGACCTTCCTGTTCCGTCCGACTGAGCCTATAAGCCTAGCGAACCTAGGAGACTTCGGAGCGGCACTCTTCGCAGTAGCCATATACGGAGTACTGCTGGTCAACGATATGGAAGCCGTAGCCGGCGGCCCTTTTCTTCGCGACCTCGGCGATGACGTCGTCGTCTACGTCGATTATCTTGCCGCAGTTCAGGCAGATCAGGTTGATGTGACGGGGGACGTGAGAGTCGTAGCGGATGACCTCCCTGGTGCTCACTGCCTGGAGCATCCCCGCTCGCACCAGCGTGTCCAGGGTGGAGTACACCGTGGCCAGGCTTATGGTCGGATACTCCGGCCTGATCTTCTGATAGACCTCCTCGGCCGTCGGATGCCAGTCGGTGACCAGCACGCACTTGGCGATGGCCATCCTCTGAGGCGTGAGCCTCAGGCCCAGCTTCCTGAGCCTGGCGTAGGCCTGGTCCACCCTCTCGTCAGACGACGTCAATTCCCAAACGAAACGTGGACACAGCCTCCATATAATTATTGTTGAGAATTCTCATGTAATACTCATTACAATCTGGCAGGAACGACTTGCGGCGTCCAAAGTTTAGAACGGCCATTGGCGCCCCTTTCTACCGAGTAGAGCTATGCGCCTTCCTTCTCTGTCACATGCTCAGGCCGAGGGGCCCCGGAACCGGAGGGGCGCGATCCGCTCCGTCGGGCGATCCCCTGACCGTAGCCAATAGAAACGGGCGGGCCCTTCCGGGGGACCCGCCGCATCTTTTTAAGCCGAGCAAATGGAGAAATCCAAAGATGCCTTCCTCGAAGTCGGGGCACAGGTTCGCCCACCTGTCGGACGTGCACGTAGGGGCCTGGAGAGAGGCCAAGCTTGCCAGGCTCAGCATGGAGACCTTCCAGTGGATGCTGGACAGATGCCTCGAGGAGAAGGTCGACTTCGTAGTGATCTCAGGGGATCTCTTCGACAGCAACATCCCGGACCTCCAGGCCGTGAAGGAGGCGGCCGAGGCCATGAGGAAGGTCAGGGAACGCGGCGTATCGATCTACGTTACGTACGGCTCGCATGACTACAGCGTCAGCGCCACCTCGATCGTGGACGTCCTCGACGGAGCCGGCCTCTTCACCAACGTCGTCAGGCTCGGCAAGGCCGCCGGCGAAGGAGAGAGGATCAGGCTGGGCTTCGTCGAAGACCCCGCCACGGGAGCCAAGCTGGCCGGACTCTATGGAAGGAGGAACGGCCTGGAGTCGGAGTACTACCGCCTCCTGGACAGGGGGCCGCTGGAGCGCGAGAAGGGCTTCAAGGTCTTCCTCTTCCACAGCGCCATCGAGGAGCTCAGGCCGCCGGGGTACGAGTTCGGCCAGAGCGTCCCCATCTCCCTCTTCCCCAAGGGGTTCGACTACTACGCCGGGGGCCACGTCCACGCCAGGATCCTCGAGGAGATACCGGGGTACGGGCGCATAGCGTTCCCCGGCCCGCTCTTCGGGCACGGTTTCGGCGACCTCGAGGAGATCGCCAAGGGGACGAAGAGGGGGTTCTTCATCGTGGACTTCGGGGAGGAGGTCGAAGATGTCAGGTTCGTGGAAGTCCCCCTTCCCAAGGTGGCCTTCGAGACCATCGACGCCGACGGGAAGACCGCCGCCCAGCTCACGAAGTCGTTGGAGAAGCTGGCGGGGAGCCTGGACTGCGATGGCACCATCGTCCTGGTGAAGGTGACCGGGAGGCTGTCGTCGGGCAAGACGGCCGAGGTCCCCTTCGACAAAGTGAGGAAGGAGATGGAAGGAAAGAAGGCAATAATCGTCAGGATCAACCGCGCCGGCCTCACCAGCGCTGAGACTTCGTCTGCGAAGGTCTCCGGGAAGACAAGGGAGGAGATCGAGGAGTACGTGCTGGGCCAGGCCGTCAAGGGGTACTCGGTGGAGCCTTCCCTGGAACCCGGGCTCAGGGCCGAGCTGGCCGGAAGGCTGTCGGGAGAAGCCGGGGTGAGGGCGGCGAAGAAGCTCCTCGGCTCCCTGGCCCAGGAAGCCAAGGAGAACGAGAGGAAGGAGGTCTTCAGGGACAGGATGGTCAGGGAAGCGAAGGAGGCCTTAGGCCTGGAGGGATCCTGATTGCTGCTGAAGGGCCTGACGCTGAGCAACATCAGGAGCTATGGCGACGGGGAGACCTCGATCGACCTGCTCCCCGGGCTGACCCTCTTCGAAGGCGACATCGGCAGCGGCAAGTCGACGATACTGGCAGCCATCGAGTTCGGGCTCTTCGGCCTTGGAGACGTGGAGGCGAAGCACCTCCTCAGGCATGGGGCCAAGAGGGGGAGGGTCAGGGTCTCGTTCGAGGTGGGAGGCCGCCAGTATTCGGTCAGCAGGACGCTCGTCAAGTCCGGGAGGGGGATCCAGCAGGAGGAGTGCACCCTGGAGGGGGAAGGCGTCGGAGGGACCTACTCCCCGTCGGAGCTGAAGCCGAAGGTGCTGGAGATACTCGGCTTCAACGAGAAGCCCGACACGAAGTCGACCTCGCGCATCTTCCGCTATGCGGTCTACACGCCGCAGGAGTCCATGAAGGAGGTCCTGTCGATGGGGGAGGCCCAGAGGCTTGACACGCTCAGGAGGGCCTTCAACATCGAGAAGTACAGCTGGGCCGTCGCGAACGCCGAGGACTCGGTCCTCCGGGAGTGGCTCAGGGGCCGGCTCGAAGTGCTGAAAGGCCCGGTGGCCGGGCTGCCCGCGAAGAGAGCCGAACTCGACCAGAAGCTCAGTTCACTCGCGGCGCTGCAGTCCGATGTCACCCGTCTGCAGGCGGCGGAGGGGGCGGCCGTCGCCGACGCCCGGAGCGCCGGCGACAAGGTGGAGTTCTTCCGCCCGAAGCGGCTCGCCGTCACGGAGCTAAGGGGCCAGATCCCTCTCCTGGAGAAGGCGCTGGAAGCCGCTAGGGAACGGCTGGCGAAGGCTAAGGAGGACGAAGGGGCCCTGCGGAGGGAGATCAAGGAGGCGGCCGACGCGGAGGCCTCCCTGACCCAACTCCGGCCCGCCTACGACGAGTATGTCGCGCTCAGAGAGAGGATGAAGGTGCTCGCGCAGGCGCATGCGGAGCATGAGAAGCTGTCCAGGGAGCTGCCCGAGATACGCGGAAGCATCGCACTCGAAAGGCGAGGAATCGAGAAGGAGATCGAGTCGCTCGAGTCCCTGACCGCCAGCCCCTCAGAGCTGGCAGAGAGCCTGGAGGCGACGGAGGCCAGGCTCCGTGAGCTGGAGGCTCGCAAGTCGGAGATCGACGGCCAGGTGAGGGGCCTCGAAGAAGGGGAGGCCGCCCTGAAGGAGCTGGAGAAGGAGGCCGCCCGCCTGGAGGCCGAGATCGCGTCGTCCAGACGTGAAATCAAGAAGTCGGAGGAGGAGTGGGGCAAGATAGAGCTCATCGGCGTCCATGCCCCCTGCCCCCTCTGCAAGCAGGAGCTGACTGAGGAGCACTACAGGCAGGTCGGCCAGGAGTACGCCTCGAGGCTGTCGTCCGCGAGGAGCGGCATCGAAGCCGCGGGCGCCGCCCTTCAGGCCACCAGGTCGAAGATCGAAGCGGCGATGAGGGGCTCCGAGGCCCTGAGAAGGCTGAGGTCGGAGTCTGGCGAGGTCGGCGTCAGCATCGGCAGGACCGGAGAGGAGTTGAAGGAGCTGAGGGAGAGGGCATCCAAGATGGAGACCGCGGCCGCTCAGCTGGCGGAGAGGAGGAGGAAGCTGGCCGAAGGGAGCTTCGCTGCGCCCGAGAAGGAGTCCCTGGCGAAGGTGGAGGCAAGGATCGAGGAGCTCAGGCCCAAGGTCGAGGAGCATGAGACAGCCAAGGCGAGGCTCGAGGAGCTGGAGGAAGGAGGAGTCGTAACGGAGTTCGCCCGGCTGGAGCCCCTGGCCGAAAGGAGGGTCGAGCTGGAGAAGAGGCTTGAGAGGGCCTTCATCGATCTCGACGACGCGGCCACCCAGGCCAAGGAGAAGGGGGAGGAGCTGGCGGCGAAAAGGTCGACCCTGCGGGAGCTTGAGCCCCTGCTGGTCGAGCTCGACCGGGCCGAGGCTCGCCTCAAGGAGACCCAGGAAAGGGTCCTGAAGGCCAGCAGCGAGCTGTCCGCCGCAAAGGCCACGGAAGGTGAGATGACGAAGGCCGCCGAGTCACTCAAGGCGGAGGTGGGCTCTCTCGAGACGAAGGAGCGAGAGTTCCTGGCCGACGAGCAGCTGCGGAACTGGGTCAGGGAGCTCTTCATTCCGTCCGTGTCGTCGATCGAGACACAGGTCCTGGCTTCGGTCAACGAAAGGTTCAATCTCCTGTTTCAGGAGTGGTTCTCCGAGCTGATGGAGACCGGAGACATCTCGGTGAGGATCGACGACTCCTTCACGCCTCTGGTCGAGCAGGACGGCTACGAGATAGACGCGGCGTCCCTCAGCGGTGGCGAGAGGACTTCGCTGGCCCTGGCGTACAGGCTGGCGCTGAACACGATGGTGAAGCAGCAGAGCTCATCGGAGGGGGGCCTTCTGATCCTCGACGAGCCCACCGACGGCTTCAGCTCGGCCCAGCTTCTGAGGCTGAGAGACGTGCTTCAGGAGACGGGATGCGAGCAGGTCATCATGGTCTCCCATGAGAAGGAGCTGGAGAGCTTCGTCGACAACATATACGAGGTCTCCAGGACGGAAGGGGAGTCCGTCGTGAGGAAGGCCTCGAGGTAGAGGGAGCCGTGCTCGGCCCCGACGATCTGAGGAGGTTCCTCCGGGAACATGGCATAGACGGAGAGCTCCTCCCCGTCGCGGAGGGCCATACTTCGGGCAAGGCGGCCGGCTCCCTGGACATCCCCCTGGAGGAGGTCGCCAAGACGATCGTCTTCGTGGACCAGGAGGGGAGGCCTGTGCTGGCCATCGTGAGGGGGGCGGTGAGGATCAGGCAGAACGACTTCGCCAGGAAGGTTGGGGCCAGGAAGCTGAGGCTGGCCACGCCGGAGGAGGTCCTCAGGTTCACCGGGTTCCCAGCGGGAGGGGTCAGCCCCGTGGCCAACCTGTGCGAGCACAGGGTCTACATGGACGACGCCCTGATGGCGAAGGAACATGTGTACGCCGGGGGAGGCTCGGACTCCTTCATCCTGAAGATCAGGCCGGCTGACATGCTGAGGGAATCCAAGGCCGAGCTGATGGAGGTCCCGGTGCAGCCTCCGCCTTCCGACGGATGATCGGTCCCCCGCCCTCGCCTCAGCGGCGCCTCGAAAGAGCCCACCCCTGGAGGGCTATGAAGGCAGGGATGGTCAGCGCGACCGCGCAGCAGAACAGGTAGGGCGTGGAAAGGCTGACGGATGAAAGGTAGCCGCCCGCCAGCGGCCCGACCACCACGCCCATGCCGTAGAAGGCCTCCAGCGCCCCGACGGCCGCCCCCAGCCCCTCGCTCCTGGCCTCGTTCGACACCAGCACCAGCGTGACGGGGTAGAACACGCCGAAGCCGTACCCCGAGATTAGGAGAAGCGCCACCATCCAGATCAGTGAGGTGAACCCGAAGACCCCGACGAGGGAGCATCCCGCGAACATGAACGCCACGGACAGGTAGAGCGCCCACTTCGGGATGCGCCGGCTGAGCGTGTCGTCGGTGAAGAAGGCGAAGACCCTGACTAGCGCGAAAAGGGCGAAGAGGTAGCCGATGGTGCTCACGTCGAACCCGTAGGCGTTGAGGTAGGCCGGGAACATGGAGACTATGATGCCGAAGATGATGCCGTAGGCCAGGACGGCGGCGTAGGCGGGAGACAGGGCCCTGCTGGGGAGGACCAGTTTGGGTCCGGAGGGGACAGCCAAGGGCCTGTAGGACCTGCGGAGGGTCAGGAGGGTGTAGGCTATGGTGAAGGCGAGGACGACGGTGGCCGCCGTGAAGAGGAAGCCGTATCCTCCCCAGGTCTGAATCGGGCCCCCGATGGCCGGGCCGAGGAAGAACCCCATAGCCCAGGAGACGCTGTACCAGGCCATGGCGGACACCCGCCTGTCCGGCTCCACCGACTCCGCCACCATGGCTTCGGTTATGGGCCAGAGGAGGGAGTACCCGACGCTCGCCAGCACCTGCGTGAGGATCACCAGGGGGACGGTCTTGGCGAAGACCAGCATCGCCGTGGTGGCGAGGTTGACGAAGATTCCGAAGAGGTAGAGCTGGCGGCGGATGCCCCTGTCGGAGACGTAGCCGAAGAAGAAGGGGAGGAAGGCGTAGAGGATGGACTTCGCGGACCCGGCGAGGCCGACGTCCAGCATCGAGCCCCCGACGGACCGGATGTAGGTGGGGATGAAGTAGGCGGTCAGCCCAAGGCCGAGGGAGGACAGGAAGACCGAAGAGTCAAGGAAGAACAGCCTGCTCCTGCCGCCCAGCACCCCAGCCTCCTCACTCGCATCCAGAGGGCGTTGAAGGGAGTATTAAGAATTACAGGCCCAGGGCCCGCCGGATGACGGAATGGCGCTCGTGCTTCCCCCACGACTTGAATCGCTCCTCCTCCCAGACATCTCCCCTCTCGTGGTACCCCCTAGCCTCCCAATAGCCGTCCCTGTATCCGTCGAGGAGGGAGATCTCCGTCAGCCACTTCGCCGACTTCCAGAAGTAGATTTGCGGCATGAAAGGGCGGGCCGGAAACCCCATCTCGAGGCTTATGGGCTCGCCGTTCAGGGTGAGCGCCACCACGGCGTCTTCCACCATGCCGTCCTCCAGGGGTATCGGGGCATCGTAGCCGTCGAGCGACTTGAACATGATCCACTTGGCCTCGGGCTTGAGCCCCGCCTCCTTCAGCAGCGCAGGCAACGACGGCCCACTCCACACCGTGTTGGCCACGCTCCACCCCGTGACGCAGTGGGTGGGCTCGCTGACCGTGACCTGAGGGAGCCCCTTCAGCTGGTCGTAGGTGAGCTCGAGGGGCCTTTCGACCAGGCCGTCGACCCGGAGCCTGTAGGACTGGAGGTCCACCTCGGGGACGCCGAGCGCCCCGTAGAAGATGAACTCCTTGATGTACTTCTGGTTCGGAGGCGTCGCGCCTCCCTGCGCAGGCTCGGGCATATGCGTCATCTTCGCCCCCCGGTCTAATAATCCTATGCCAAGTTCGAGGCGTGCCTAAACAATTAAGTAGTGCACGAAGGAACAGACCTCCATCGAGGCTGGTTCGCAGGCTTGTCCGACACCAAAGAGCTGCCGAGCAAGAGACACATCGAATGGCTGGAGTTCGGAAGGCTCTGCGAGAAGCTGGCAGGCTCGGTGAAGGAGAGCGGCAAGAAGGTCGATCTGGTCGTTGGCATCGCCAGGGGCGGTATCCCGCCAGCCATGGTCGTCGCCGACAGGCTTCGAGTCCCCATCGACTTCATCAACGTGAAGTCGTACACCGGGGTCCAGCAGAGGGGCCGGGTCAAGATCATCTCCACTCTCTTCGAAGATGCCGCCGGGAAGGAAGTCCTCGTGGTGGACGACCTCGTCGACCAGGGGGAGACCATGGACACCATACTCTCCTTCCTGAGGGAGAAGTACAAGCCCCGCCACGTGATGACGGGGGCGCTGTTCATCAAGCCCTGGAGCAAGTTCCAGCCGGACTTCTTCGTCGACACGACGGATGCCTGGGTCGTGTTCCCCTGGGAGCACGGCGAGTTCGGCACAGACTAACGCTTGTTGACCTTTTGATGAACCACTTTTTTTCGACCTGCAGTTAAACGATAAAAGGGGGGTCTCTACAGAAGCCGCCGACGGCGGCGGAAGCGAACACCAATGCCCGAGAACCAAGATGAGGTGACCTTTGCCACGGACGTCAGGACCGACATGAACAAGTACAGAGACGCCCTGGTGGGGATCCTTCGCGACGTCTACATGGCCAGGCCCGAGATGGCCCCGAGGGTCCACTCTCTCATCTACAGGTGCGACGGGGTGATCGCCCTCACGAACACCCTCGAGTCGAACAAGATCGGGCTCGGGGAGGCCAAGGAGCTCATCGGCAAGAAGGTGGGCGAGCTCATGCGGCTGACGGAGGACTTCCTAGAGGACCTGTCCGAGACCATGGATGAGACGAAGAAGGAGCCCTACTTCGAAGGGGCCGCCTCCTGATCTTCTCAGTACGCGTTCTTCACGAAGTCGAGCCAGCCATCGAGGGAATCTACGTCCACCTCCCTAGACTCGTCTCCCTCGATGACCGTCTGTTTCACTATCTCCACCTGCCCCCCGACCTTCCTGCCGACTATCTTCACGAAGGTCGAAGAGCCCAGCCAGCCCTTTGCGTTCGGGGAGGTGGGGGTGAAGGTGATGACGATGTCGTCCTCTCCCTCCTCGACCTGGTACTGGCCCCTGTTGTCGTCCAGGTACCTCTTGAGGACCGCGTACTCGACGGTATGAGCGCTCAACAGGTCACCTGTCAGTAGTACGGACGCATAACCTCTTCGGCTTCCGCCGCGGTGAGGCCCCTGACGTTCTCGGCGGGCCAGCGGCCCCCGTTTATCTCCGCCATCATCTCCTGGAAGGTCGCCTTGTCCTCGCGCCGGTAGAAGATGCCGGTGGGGATGCCTGCTTCGTCGTCGATGGCCCTGAACGCGGCGGCCTGGTCGTCGGGCTTGTATCCCCTGTCCTCGAGCCTGTAGACCCTCTTCTTGACGTCGTCGTATATGTTGTACCAGGTGACGCACGGGCTGATCGCGTCAACGAGGGCGAACCCCCTATGGCTGATCGCCTCCTGGATTATGCGAGACAGCTGCTTGGGGTCCCCTGAGAAGCCTCGCGACACGAAGGTCGCGCCAGCCCCCAGGAGGGTCGAAAGCGGCCTAAGGGGGTAGATTATGCTGCCGTCGGGCGTGGTCTTCGTCCTCTGCCCCAGCTGAGACGTGGGCGACAGCTGGCCGGTCGTCAGGCCGTAGATCTCGTTGTTCATGACTATGAGCTTGATGTCGTCGTTCCGCCTGGCCGCGTGGACCACATGGTTGAAGCCGATTCCGTATTCGTCGCCGTCACCGGCCGTCGCGATCACCGTGAGCTTCGGGTTGGCGTCCTTCACGCCGAGGGCAACCGGCACGGGGCGGCCGTGGAGGCCGTGGAACCCGAAGGTCCTGACGTAGCCGGGCAGGTTCGAGGAGCATCCTATCCCCGAGCAGATGACCACGTTCTGGGGCTCGAGCTTGAGGGTCGTAAGCGCGTCCTTGAGCGCGGCCAGGACCCCGAAATCGCCGCAGCCCGGGCACCAGTCCGCCTTCACGTCGCTTTCGAAGGGCTTGGGGTTATACAAGGGACGACGCCTCCTTCGCCAGCGCCTGGTGAACCGCGTCCACCACCTCCGCCGGGTAGATGGGCTCCCCGTCGTACTTCAGGAACCTCTTCCGGACGTCGACCCCCGTCTCCCTTTTCAGAAGCCCGGCGAACTGCGCCGTGTAGTTGGCCTCGATGTCCAGAAGCGACCCGCAGGACTTCAGCATCCTAGTGACTTCGACGACGTTGAGCGGGTAGAGGTAGGAGAACTCCATGGAGTTCACCCGAAGGCCCTGTCCGGAGGTCCGCCTCAGGGCTTCCCTGACGGGGTTGGCAGTGCTCCCCCAGCTCACGATGGTCAGGTCGGCACTGTCCGGGCCGAAGATCTCGGGAGGGGGCACCTCGCCCGCGATCTGCTCGAGCTTCCTCATCCTCTTCTGGTGCATCCTCTCCCTGAGCTTGACGGCCTCCCTGAGCCCTGACCGCAGGTCGCTCAGGTCGTGGCCGAACTCGTCATGTTCGTCCGTCTTTGCCACGAACATCATCTCCTTGGTCCCCGGGAAGGACCTCGCGGAGACGTTGTCCGGGGTGAACGCGAAGCGCTTGAACCAGGTTCCGTTGGTCTGGGATGGGTCCGGCTCCGAGGCGACCTTGCCCCGGTTGATCGGAAGCCCGAAGTCGAGGGGGTCGAGGGACTGGTAGCCGCCGTCCCCGATGGCGAAGTCGAGCAGCATGATCACGGGGACCTGGAACCTCTCAGCGAGGTCGAAGGACTTGGCTGCCAGGTAGAACCCTTCCTGCGGGGTCCTCGGAGCAAGTATGACCCTCGGGAAGTCGTCGTGCGAGATCCCCAGCATCATGTTGAGGTCGCCCTGCGAAGTCTTCGTGGGCAGGCCCGTGCTGGGCCCCGCCCGCATCACGTCGACGACGACTAGGGGGGTCTCCGTCATGGCCGCCTCGCCCACCGCCTCCTGCATCAGGGAGAACCCGCCTCCGCTCGTCGCGCACATGGACCTGGCTCCGGCGTAGGCCGCCCCGATGGTCGAGTTCACTACGGAGATTTCGTCCTCCCCGAGGAAGACGGTGATCCCGAGCTTCTTCGCGTTGGCCGCCATCCAGTGCACGATGGGGCTGGCGGGGGACATGGGGTACGCAGCGTAGAACCTGCAGCCAGCTGCCGCGGCGCCCAGGGCAACCGTGAAGTCGGCGTGCATGAGGGGCCTCCTCGTCCCGTAGTCGTACTCCAGCTTCTTCACGACCCCGTACTTGGCAAGCGTGAGGTCGAAGCCCTCCTTGGCCGCCCTGACGTTGCTTTCGGCTATCTCGGGGTTCTTCCTGCCGAACTGGTCGGTTATGGCCTCCGAAAGGACCGCGAATTCGATGCCCGTGGCGGCAGCGAGGGAGCCCGCGGCTACGGTGTTCCTCATGATGGGCTTCCTGTCGTATTTCAGCGCCGTATCGCCAAGCGGCACCTCAATGGCCCTGACGTTGCCGGCGAGGTCGTGGGGCTTCACCGCGGTCGGATCGTATATGACCGCGCCCCCGGGGTTGACCGCCCCGAAGTGCTCGTCATAGCACGCCTGGGTAAGGGGTATCAGGAAGTCCGTGCCGAAGCCCAGCGACGTGACCCGCCACCGGGCAGCGTGTATGTGGAACCAGACCAGGCCTCCCCTGATGACGGACTGGTTTCCGTTGTAGGTCGAAACGAAGAGCCCGCTTCTCGAAAGGACCTTCGATATCATCTCCCCGCCGCTCTGAATGCCGTCCCCGGCGGCGGCGCCCAACCTTACGGTGAGGTCAGGCTCCTCCTTCAGATCCTCGTTCATTTCCGACCTCCGACTTGAGAAACAATCTAATATGCTTTCTCCAGGAAGGGGAGATGCTTCGGCAACAAAGCATAAAGCGAAAGGTCACTTCATGGAACCCCGCCCATGAGGGCCAAGTACTTCACGCCCGAGGAGGCCTCCGAAGCCATCCCCGAGGTGGAGAGGAGGTTGAGGGAGGTCACGATAGCCAGCGAGGCGGTGGCCCAGCTGACGGCGGACCTGGACGCGGCTGTCCGTGAAGACGCCAACATACTGGAGTTCGTCGACGTCAAGAAGAGGTTGAACAAGGCGATGTCCGAAATGCACCGCTCCATCGAGTATCTCGAGGACCTGGGGTGCACCATGAAGGACCTGGAGCACGGGCTGGTCGACTTCCCCGCCAAGCGCTTCGGAGAGGAAGTGTGGCTCTGCTGGAGGGTCGGAGAGGCCAGGGTCTCGTACTGGCACGGCAAACGCGAGGGCTTCTCCACGAGGAAGCCCTTGGAGACGGACGTCTCCGGCCTGGCGTGAGGAAGCCTAAAGAGGGAAATCGGGTCAAGTGAGCCCCATGGGCTGGACAACCAGCTGCATGGATTGCGGGCGCCCTTCGGGAGGGCCGCTCGATTGGAGGTGTTCCTGCGGCGGAGCTCTGGAGACCCGGGTGGACGTCGAGTATTCCTCGCCATCGCGCGAGGGTACCGTCTTCGAAAGGTTCTCCGACCTCTACCCCTACATCCCGTCCGAGGAGCTGGTGAGCCTCGGGGAGACGCAGACCCCGCTTGTGAAGGCGGATGGCGCCCTGTTCAAGCTCGAATACCTCCTCCCCACCGGCTCGTTCAAGGACAGGGGCTCGTGCGCGCTCATCTCGGGCGTCCGGAGGGAGCTGCGGTCAAAGGGATTGGGGAGGGTCAAGGAGGACTCCTCCGGCAACGCCGGCGCGAGCGTTGCGGCATACAGCGCCAGGGCCGGGATAGGGTGCGAAGTCTTCGTGCCGGCCGCAGTGTCCGGCCCAAAGGCGCTCCAGATCCAGATGTACGGCGCGAAGCTCGTCGGGGTGCGGGGGTCGAGGGGGGACGTCACGATCGCGGCCCAGCGAGAGTCTGAGGGAAGCGCATACGTCGGCCACATCTGGCACCCCTACTTCAGGGACGGAATGAGGACCCTGGCATACGAAATCTACGAGCAGATGGGCGGAAGGCTGCCGGGGAGGGTCTACCTCCCCGTATCCGCGGGCACCCTGCTCCTTGGCTTCCTTTCAGGGCTCGGGCACCTCAAGGAGAGCGGGTCGGTGGACCGCCTTCCGGAGGTGGTCGCATGCCAGACCGAGGAGGTCTCCCCGCTCCACAGGAAGCTCATGGGGCTCCCCTATCGGCCACCCGAGGGGGTGGACACCCTGGCGGACGCCCTGGTCTCCACTTCGCCACCTCTCCTGAAGCACATGGCGACGAGGCTGAAGGAGGAGGGGGGACGCACGGAGGTCGTGGGCGAGGCCGAGCTGCTGCAAGCCTGGAGGGAGCTTGCGGGGAAAGGGTTCTACGTGGAACCCTCTTCGGCCGTGCCCTACGCCTGCCTGGAGCGCGCCCCAGAGGGGGAAAGGGCGGGAAGCCTGGTCATCCTGACCGGCTCGGGCCTCAAGAGCCGGCAGGAAGCGCTCCGTCGAGCCCTCGGATGAGTCCGCTAACTTCCATGCAACTTAAATACGAAACTCAGAGAGTCGTGGTGAGACCTTCGGAGGGTCCGGGACGGTGTCGGGGACGCTTCCTCGAGGTCCGCCAGAGAGTTGATCGAGTTCGAGCATTCCGCTGGAGCGGGTTTCCGAAGACATCTGGGAGATACCGAAGTCGTACCGCGGCGACATGAGGGTTCCCGCCCGGATATTCGCCGACGAAAAGCTCCTCTCGAAGATGAAGACGGACAGGACCCTCTACCAGGCGGCCAACGTGGCTACCCTCCCCGGCATAATTCGAAGCGCCTTGGTCATGCCGGACGCCCACGAGGGCTACGGTTTTCCCATCGGGGGGGTCGCGGCGGTGGACTCCGAAGAGGGTGTCATCTCTCCCGGCGGAATTGGCTACGACGTGAACTGCGGGGTGCGCCTCATCCGCACTAACCTGAAACCAGAAGACGTAAGGCCCGTCCTCCCGGAGCTCCTGGACGTCCTGTTCAGGCTCGTTCCCAGCGGAGTGGGCAGCGAAGGGCAGCTGAAAGTCACCCAGAGCGAGCTGGCGACGATCGTCACCGGAGGCGCCGAGTGGGCCGTCTCCGAAGGCTACGGCTGGGAGTCCGACCTGAGGCATGCGGAAGAGGGAGGGAGGCTCGCCTCTGCGAATCCTGCGAAGGTGTCGTCCACGGCCATGAAGCGCGGGCGTGGACAGCTGGGCACCCTGGGCAGCGGCAACCACTTCATGGAGATCGAGACCGCGGGACACATCTTCGACGAAGGAGCCGCCAAGGCCATGGGGATCAGGGAGAAGGATCAGGTGTTGGTGCTGATCCACACCGGCAGCAGAGGCTTCGGCCATCAGGTCTGCAGCGACTACCTCAGGGTCATGGAGTCGCTTATGTCGAGACTGGGGATCCACCTCCCGGACCGAGAGCTGGCGGCGGGCCCCGTCACCGCCAAGGAGACGGTGGACTATCTCGAAGCGATGGCCTGCGCGGCCAACTTCGCCTGGGTGAACCGCCAGATGATCACCCACTGGGTAAGACAGGGGTTCGAGAAGGTCTTCAAGGCCGACGCGGAGAAGCTGGACATGGGGCTCGTCTACGACGTAGCCCACAACATCGCCAAGCTGGAAGAGCACGACGTGGACGGTGTCAAGCGCAAGGTCTACGTTCACAGGAAGGGGGCGACCAGGGCGTTCCCGCCCGGCTCGCCGTACATCCCGGAGGAGTACCGCCCGGTGGGCCAGCCGGTACTGATCCCCGGAAGCATGGGCACGGCCTCGTGGGTCCTCAGGGGGACGAAGAAGGCGATGGAGATGAGCTTCGGGACGGCCGCCCACGGAGCCGGCCGTTTCATGAGCAGGGCCGCCGCCAAGAGGGAGTACGGCTACCAGGAGCTGCTGGCCTCCCTCCAGCACAGAGGGATACTCGTGCGGGCGGCCAGCAGGGAGACGGTGACCGAGGAGGCGCCGGGGGCCTACAAGGACGTCGACGACGTGGTCGAAGTGACCCATGCGGTAGGTCTGGCTGAGAAGGTCGTAAGGCTCACCCCGATAGGCGTTGTCAAGGGCTAGGAGCCCGAGACTTTAATACGGTCGAAATGGGAGTCCTGAGACGACAATGGCCGAAGGTGAGGGGGGAGAGCCTCCGCGGAGCGACTCCGGAATCGAGCAGTTTTCGCGCAAGTTCGAGGGCCGCCTGAAGAGGTACAGGGTCCTGGTGGACGACGAAGTGATGGCCGGGGAGCTCTCGCAGAAGGGGTACGGCGACCGCGAGGGAAGGGCGCTCACGCTTAGGCTCTACGAGGCCCTCCACCTCATGAGGTTGGGCTGGCTGACGGTCAGAGATACCCGAGGCAGGGAGACGCCCTTCCGGGAGCTGGTCCGCAGATCCCTGGCCGAAGATCCGATGGGTTGGACGAAGTTCCTGGTCTACAGGGACCTGAGGAGCAGGGGATACGTGGCGAGGGAGGGATACGGACTGGCGGCGGACCTGAGGATCTACCCGAGGGGGGAGTACGGGAAGAACCCGGCCAGGTTCGTGGTGATCCCCATCAACGAAGGAGGGGACGTCGAGGTCTCGTCACTTCAGAGGATGATCGACGCCGTCTACAGGATGGGGAAGGAGCCCATCGTCGCGGTCGTCGAGAGACGCGGAGAAGCGATTTATTACAGGGCTTCGAAGATGGTGTTCGAAGGCCCTTGACCGCCTCCGGCTACATCGCGATGACAAGGCCGGTCAACTCCCTGATGATAGGCCTGGCCGTCCTGGTGGGAGAAGCCGTGGCGATCTCCACGATCAGGCTGGACCTCGCCAGCCTGGCAGGCTACCTGACGGGGGTCTTCATAACCGCCTTCTCGATGGTCATAAACGACATGCTGGACTACGATGTCGACAAGGCGAACGGCGCCATGAGGCCCCTGGTCCAAGGGACGGCCTCCATGGCGGGCGCCAAGGCGCTGTCAGCGGCCCTTCTGGCCGCGGGGCTTCTCTGCTCCCTCTACACGGGCCTCGCCACCTTCCTGATCGCCGCCGTGTTCGCCTGCGTCGCCACTCTCTACAACTGGAAGCTGAAGGAGCGCGGATTCCCTGGGAACGTCGCCGTCGCCCTCTCGATGATGATACCGTTCATCTACGGAGGGGTCCTCGTGCAGGGGATAAGGTGGAATCCCGTGCTCGACATGATGGCGATGACGGCTTTCCTGGCAGGGGTGGGGCGCGAAGTCATAAAGGGGATAACGGACGTCGAAGGGGACTCCCTGAGGAACGTCAAGAGCATCGCGAGGACGAAGGGAGCCAAGGCTGCGGGGTACACCGGTGCCTTCTTCTTCCTGGCCGCGGTCTGCAGCAGCCTCGTCCCTGCGCTGACCATGAGGACCTCCGTCTACTACGACGTGGTGATCGGGGCGACGGACCTTCTGTTCATCGGGCTCGCGTTCTACGTGACCAGGAAGACGACCAAGGAGGACGCGCGCCTGGCCAAGGAGCTCGCCCTCGTCGGGATGTTCACCGGGATGGTGGGATTCCTGCTGCAGGGCCTGTTCGGAGGCGCCTAGCTCCTTGATGTGGGTGGAGAAGCACAGGCCGACGAAGGTGGCCGACATGGTGGGCAACGAAGACACCCGCGCCAGGTTCGTCTCCTGGCTCAGCGGCTGGGAGCAGGGGACCAAGCCGGCCCTCCTCGCGGGGCCTCCGGGGACGGGCAAGACCACCCTCGTGCACGCCGCGGCCGCGGACCTCGGATACTTTGTCATGGAGCTGAACGCCAGCGACCTCCGCACCAAGGAGGCCCTCCAGGGGAGGCTGAACGCCCTGTCATCGGTCAGCCTCTTCGAAGAGAGGAGGCTCCTCTTCCTGGACGAAGTGGACGGGCTCTTCGGAAGGGCCGACTTCGGGGGCCTGGAGTACGTCGTCGACACACTGGGCGACCTGACCCTGCCCGTGGCCATGGCGGCCAACTACGAGGACTCCGAGCAGGTGAAAAAGCTGTCCAAGGTCTCGACGGTGATGAAGATGAGGAAGGTCTCGGAGAGGCTCCTGGAGATCTACGTGCGCGACATCCTCGCGAGGGAGAAGGCCTCCCTGTCGGAGGAGGCCGTCATCGAAGCCGTGACCAGCGCCAGGGGGGACGTAAGGGCCGCCGTCACCAACGCGCAGTCGGCGGCCCTGTCGGGCAAGCCCATGCGCCAGTTCAGGAACCAGATGGTCTCCCTGCCCGACGCCATCGGGCTGGCCGCCTCCAGCGCCAGCGCGGACGAAGCCGTTCGCGCCCTCCGGGACTCGGATGCGCAGCCCGACGAGAAGCTCCTGGCCGCCTTCACGACCATCGTGGCCGCCGATCTTCCCATCGAGAGGAGGAGGGAGGCGCTCAGGGGGCTGACCGACGCCAACGTCCTCCTCGGCCGCATCAGGAGGACCCAGAAGTGGAGGCAGCTGAGGTACTTCGACCAGCTGATAGCCAAGTCGCTCTCCGGCCTGGGCACGGGCTTCGTTTCGGAGGACCTGCCGTGGCCGGTCAAGCTTCGCATCTGGAACGACGGACGGTACATCCGGAGCTTCGAGTCCTATCTGGCCAAGACCTGTCATGTCTCCAGAGGGGACGCGGCCTCCCTCTACCTCTACTGCGCGGTGCTGGTCTACGGGCGCGGGTCGATGCTGGAGAAGGTGTGCCAGGAGGCGGGCCTGGACGAGAAGGCGGCCAACGCCCTGGACAGGGAGTACAAGCTTATGATCAAGGAGCTGGGTGCCTGAGTTGGACGCAGCGAAGATCCGGATAGTCTGCGATGAAAGGGAGAGGGCCAGCGGAGTGCCTCAGGCCCTGATGGACATCGGGGTCGCCGTGGACTTCAGCCAGCTGAAGCTCGGCGACTACATCCTTTCCCCGAGCACGGCGGTGGAGAGGAAGAGCGTGAGGGACTTCGTGTCGTCTCTCTACGACGGCCGCCTCTTCAACCAGGTCAACGAGCTCACCAGGAGCTTCCCCAACGCGTTCGTGCTCGTCGAGGGGGACCCGGCGGAGATCTCCATGATATCCCGAAATCCCAGGAGCTACTACGGGGCGATGGCGGCCCTGACGCTAACGTTCAACGTGAAGACGATCTTCACCCCTTCACCCGAAGACACTGCCCTCGCCCTGGCCGCGATGGCTTCGCGTCTTGGACGCGGCGGCGGTGCCAGGCCTTCCGTGATATACCAGGCTCCGCCGAAGAGCGTCGAGCTTCACAAGGAGCAGGTCTACCTGGTGTCCTCTCTCCCGGGGGTGGGCCCCAACCTGGCCAAGAGGCTCCTGGAGCGGTTCGGCACCCCCAGGGGCGTCTTCGCTGCCTCCGTCCCTCAGCTCGCCATGGTCTCGGGGGTCGGGCGCGCGCGGGCCGAGAAGATAGCCAAGGCGCTGACGTCGGCCTTCAAGGGAGTCGTAGAGGACGCGACCCCCAGCCTCGATGAGAAGGCGGATTCTGAGCTGAAGACCGAAGGCTAGGCCCTAGTCGGCCAGCAGCCCCTGGATGCCGCTGCTGTACTGGAAGGCCTTCTTGGGGGCTTCCGCAGTCGATCCTGGGACCCCCAGCTTCTTCGCGAGCTCCCTGAGGACGACCTTGCGCTCACCGCGGGAGATGAGGAACTGGGGCGGGAGGTTCAGCGCCAGGCGGGCCAGCGGAAAGTCGGCGTAGGGAAAGGAGGCCTCGCATCCCCCCCTGTTGATCGCCAGCTCATCGCGCCGCAGCCCGGCTTCCAGCTGCGGGAGTTCCGACACCAGCTGGGGGATGAGCTTCCGCGGGTCCGCGGTGGCGGTCTCGAGGTGGCGGTTGTAGCCGCCGAAGATTTCGTCGGCCCCCTGTCCCGCCAGGAGCACGCCGAGACCCTGTGACCTGGCCTCGGACGAGGCGACGTAGAACCCGGCGGCCAGTGCCCGATCCATGGGGGAGGCAGCGCCGGGGAGAGCCAGCGCAGCCAGTGCCCTGTCGAGGTCCGCACGACCGACCCTGACCTTGTGCAGCTCGAACCCGAGGCCCTCCGCGGAGCCACCAACGGTGGCCGAATCCTTCGACCCCTCGGCGAAGACCGAGACGAGCAGGACCTTGTGCCTCCTAGAGCACGCCGCTGCGAGCACGGAGCTGTCCAGGCCTCCCGAGAAGGAGACCGCCACCTCGCCGGTCCCGTCGAGGCGTACCCTGAGGGACTCCCCGAGCAGCCGCCCCAGGCGCGCGGCCGCCTGACTCAGGGTCCCTCGGAAGGTGCTCCCTCCTATGGGGGGAGCGTACCTCTTAGACTTCAGTGAGCCGCCCTTCAGGGTCACGATGTCGCCGGGCACCGCTGGCTCCGGCTTCATGGCGAGCCCGCTGAGCAGGGACGGGATGCTGGAGACGGCCGAGACCCCTTCGATTGCTCCCTGATAGAGGGGCCTCGCCCCCAGCGGGTCCCTGGCGGCCAGTATCGAATCGGACCAGTCGACCACCATGGAGTATTCGCCGGAGGGGCCGGACGAGAGCGACTTCCGAAGGTCCTTGACGTTGGAGAGGTCCCGAGCGCAGGATCCGCACAAGAGGACCGGCGCAGGGCCCCCCAGGACCAAGCCACCCATGTAGAGGGCTGAGCCGTCGCCGAAGCTCCTCGTCTGCAGCGTGAGGTTCCCCCTCCTCTCCTCCTGCAGAAGCGGCCCCAGCCCCGTGAGCTCCAGCCCATGGCCCGGCGCTGTGGTCATGCCGAAGATAGCGTTCGCTCTTGTCATCATTGAGGTCAGCCCCTCAGGCTCGAGACGAGGTCCTCCGACTGCTTCTTGATGCTTGCCGCCACGGTCTCCCCTATTGTGGGGACCCGGCTCAGCTCCTTCGCGGTTGCGCCCGCCACGGAGGCGATGGTGCGGTAGTTGGCCTGGAACAGGTTCCTCGCCCTCACCCTGCCCACCCCCTTGAGCTGGACGAGAGGGAGGAGCTCCGCCTTGCATCCGACGTCTATCCGGGTCCTGAGCAGGGACAGCTCGTGGGCGGCGTTCTTGTGGCCGATCAGCTTGGCCAGCTCCCCGAAGGCGTACGCCAGCCATTCCGCGACGTCGACGCTCCTGTGAACGTCGCCGGGCTCCACGCCGTAGGTGTCGAGTATCTTGTCCTCGCTCCATTCGTTGATCCAGGCGTGGAGGACCAGGAGGCTCCTGAAGCACTCGCTGAAGCCTGACTCGAAGTCCTCCGGGTAGAACATCATGTGGCTGTACTCCTCGGTGAAGGCCTCGGCCTCCGCCTGGTCCTTTGACCTGAGCGCCAGCTTGGGCTCGTAGTCGGGGACCATGGTGATGAGCTGCAGGAGGCCCGGGGTCATGTCCCCGGCGGCGTCGGTCCTCTCCTTGAGGGCCTTGATGAACATGAGGCCGGACTCCGGGTCGATGTAGAGCGTGGAGATCCTCTTCCCCAGCTGGGTCGCCTTCGCCTGCCCGTCGTCCAGCCTTATGAGCTCGTTCCCCTCCAGGTACTTTACGGCGCCGTCGAGGCGGGACAGGACGGAGAACTCCTTGTACTGCTGGGCGAGGAGCGTGGAAAGGAAGAACTTCTTGAGCTGGTCGAGGGTGCATCTCGGAGAGGACGCTATCACCCCCAGCGTGTGAGTCCTGAAGCTGGATGGAGACGCCAGCTGGGACCGGAGGGGCTCGGGCTGGCCGTGGATGTAGGCCTGCATGATCGCGTCGACCTCCTCCTGGCTCTGGGCCACGGTCACCGTCTCCCCGTAGGCGTCGAACTTGGGGCGCCCGGCCCTGCCGCACATCTGCTTGTAGTCCAGGACGCTGATGGGCCTGTTCTCCCCGAAGCTGGCGTCGTACCGGTAGAGGCTGGAGAGCACGACGCGCCTTGCCGGGGTGTTCACTCCCATGCTAAGCGTCGGGGTGGCTACGAGTATCTTCACGAGCCCCTCCTTGAACGCCGCCTCCACGACCCTCCTGTGAGGCATGGCCAGGCCGGCGTGGTGGAAGGCCACCCCGCTGCCCACGCATTCGGCGAGGACGCGGCTCACCTCCGTCTCCTCGGCCTCGGTCATGATCTTCCTGGAGTACTGCCTCAGGCGGGCGCTTTCGTCGAACGAGAGGCTCTTCGCCATGTAGCGGGAGGCCTTGGTGGCTATGCTGACGGCCCTGCGCCGGGTCTCGGCGAAGATCAGGGCCTGCCCCCCGTCGGCGACGCAGTCGAAGGCGAGGTCGATGGAGGGCATCTCCCATGACGACTTGAGCTGGCGGACGCCGCCGTCCTCGAAGTATATCCTGTTTTCGTAGCCGACGCCCTGCCTCAAGGGGACGGGCCTCCATGCGAGGGAGACCGACTTCGCGCCCAGCCAGTCGGCCACCTGCTCGGAGTTGGCGACCGTCGCCGAGAGGGCCAGGAGCTGCGCCCTTTCGCCCTCGGAGAGGACCCTGGTGATCACAACTTCGAGGGTGGGGCCCCTGTCCTCCTCTCCCAGGAGGTGGACTTCGTCGAAGATGAAGAGGCCCACCTTCTTCATCCATGAAGGCCTGTGCCGGGCCAGGGAATCGAACTTCTCGTTCGTGAGCACGATCAGGTCGGCGTAGGCCAGCTCTTCGCCGTCGGAGTCGTAGTCCCCGGTCGATATCGAGACCCTGACGTTCCTGCCCGAAGGAGTCTTGAGCTCCGAGAGCGCCGACATCTCTTCGAACTTCTCGTAGGCCAGGGCCCTGAGGGGGGCCAGGTAAACCGCCTTCATCTCCTTCTCGGTGAGGAGGCGGGCCGCGGCCATCATGGCGACGAGGGTCTTGCCGCTTGCGGTTGGGGTGGAAAGGAGGAGGTTCTGGCCGTCAAGGAGCCCGGCCTTGACCGCGGCCTCCTGCGTGGGGTAGAGCTTGGTGTACCCGAGGCGGCTGAAGAGGTCCCTGACGTCGTCCGACAACGGCAGCTCGTAGACGTCCACCCCTTGCTACCCCCTCCAGAACCAACCGCAGGCGGTTTATAGAAATCGCGGTCGACTGCCCCGAAGAGCACGCCGGAAAGGCAGCTGGGGGGGTCCCAGACATCCTCCGCGAGCCAGAGGGCGTGTCATGGGATATGCGTAAATCCTGCCGATTCAAGGTCCCTCGACTTGCAGCGGAAGACGGCAGCCGAACTCAATGGTGAACTTTCAGCTCTGAGGGACTTCTTTGCCTACAATACTTTCGTCAGGAGGAGGTACCTGGCGATGATCACGGGGCTACCGGAGAAGGTCCGGACGAAGGACAGGGGGGCGTCGTATCCGACCCTGGTCGACATCATGGCCCACGTCCTGGACGCCTACGACTGTTGGCTGCACGTCTGCCAGACCGGGGAGCTCTGCGACACGTGGAAACACACGGATGAAACCGGCGAAGACGACCTCCTCGACCGCAAGGGGTTGTCTGTCGAAGGGCTCACGCTTCTGGAAGATGAGGTGGAGGGCAGGATGGACGACTTCATGCGGAAGCTGCAACCCGAGGACCTGAACGGGGAGTTCCACTACACTCTTGGATCGGGGGAGAAGAGAGAGGTCAGGACGAGGAAGGTGGGGGACATGCTCTGGCATCTTGTAGAAGAAGAGCTCCAGCACAGAGGTGAGCTGAACGCGCTTCTCTGGCAGGACGACATAGAGCCGCCGGTGACCGGCTGGTTCGCGTGGAAGAAATCGCTGCAGGCTAGAGCATGAATCCGTAAGCCGCCTTTCGATCTGTCAAGATATCTTGCCGTAGAAGCCCGTCCTGACTTCGTATATCTGCCCCAGCTTGTAGAGGGTGGAGATGACGCGCCTCGCCTCCTCCGTGCTGAAGTCGCCCGTCTTGACGAGCTCGTCCACGAAGGCCTTCGCCTCCACAGGCTTCTTGTCAGGCCCGTAGAGCTGCCTGAATACGTCCATGGCCTTCTCGAGGATGTTGCGCTCGCTGGCAGGCCTTCCCTGGAGGACGCCGAGGTCCACCTTGCCCGTGCGGACGTCGATGCCCACCGACTCGAGCATCTTGCGCATGAGGGCGATGGCCTGGAGGGCGTCGTCGATCGTGACCCTGTCCCTGAGGAGGAGCCTCGCCCTGGCCGTGGAGATCCTGATGAGCGCCTCCAGCTGGCGCGGGGTTATGGCGATGGTCCCCTCCGTGCTCGAGTTCCTCAGGTCGAGGTAGAACTGCAGGAGGCGCTCCTGGGCCTCCCTGGTGAGCTTGGGCTCGATCTTCTTGGCGTATATCAGGTACTTCCTCAGCATGTCGAAGTTGAGCGGAGGCTGCACGATGAAGGCCTGCTCGCGGTGGGTCTCCAGTATGTGTGACGCCAGCTTCTCGTCCTTCACCCTGTCGGGGATGTCCCTGATTATGAAGACGAGGTCGAACCTGGTGAGCAGAGGCGTCGGCAGGTTGACGTTCTCGTAGATGTTCTTGTAGGGGTCGTACTTGCCGAAGACCGGGTTGGCCGCGGCGAGGATGGAGGTGCGGGCGTTGAGCGTGGCGACAATGCCTCCCTTGGCGACGCTCACCGTCTGCTGTTCCATCACCTCATGGAGGACTCCCCTGTCCTCCGCTCTCATCTTGTCGAACTCGTCGATGCAGGCGACTCCCTGATCCGCAAGGACGACGGCTCCTGCCTCTAGCATCATGAGGCCTGACTTCTCCTTCACCACCGCCGCCGTGAGCCCTGCCGCCGTGGAGCCCCTGCCTGTGGTGTAGAGGCCACGAGGGGCGATGCGGGCGACGTACTTCAGGAGCTCGCTCTTGGCGGTCCCGGGGTCTCCCACCAAGAGGCAGTTCAGGTCGCCCCTTATGGTGGTGCCGTCGGGGAGGACACCCTGGGGGGCGCCCATGACCATCAGGAGGACGGCCTCCTTCTGGGTCTCGAAGCCATAGATCGAGGGTGCGATCGAGTTGATGAGCTTCTCGTAGGCGTCGGGGAGGGCGGCGATGCGCCTTATCTCCGCCTCGTCCTCGGGGACTATCTGGATCTGGTCGGGCTCCTTGCCGCTGACGTCGACGTAGTTCGTCTCCAGCCTGGTCCTGAAGACCGTCAGCTTCCCCCTTCCGACGGCTGACTCCGGCTCGGCCCTGACGGCCCCCGTGACGATGACCCTGTCGCCGGGCCTGGCCTTGCCGACGATCTCTCCCGCGATCTCCGCGTCGATGGAGGTCGGCAGCTGGCCCGGAGGAAGCTCTTCGGGGAGCTCCTGGATGCGGATGACCTGGTAGTCGGTGAACTTGGAGTTGGCCTTGTCCAGCTCGAGGTTCCTGGACTCCTCGCATTCAGCGCACTTGGTCGGCGACTTCAGCAGGGGGCCCTTCTGGGGGACAAAGGTGAGGTGGCCGTTGGGGCAGCGGAACGCCGCCACGAGGGCCAACGGCTGGATCTCCGACGTCCTGACGACCATCCCGTTGATGGCGACGAGCCTGTCCAGGTACTTGGCGGCAACGGCCCTGAGAGGGAGCTTGTCGGTGATCCCCTTGATCCTGACCTCAAGCTCGTCCCTTCTGTCGTCGGCATAGGTCAGGTTCTCGGTCTTCACGGCCTCGTAGGCAGCCTCCTTGAACGCGGGTAAGATCGAATCGGGCCGCTGGATGAGGGCGATGGCGAGGTCCGTGTCGAAGGCCAGGAGGTCCTCGTAGTCCACCAGAATCGAGGCCTTCCCCTCGGCTATCATCTGGGCGATCCGGGACCTGTACTTCGGTGTGCCGTCGGGGGCCTGGAAGCCCTTCAGGAAGAACTCAAGCTGCTCGGAGGCCTTCGCCTGTGAAAGGGAGGTCACGGCTTCTCTTCACCTAGGACGAGGGCCCTCCATTCGGAGACGAGGCTCCTTATCTCCCTGTAGAGGAGGAGCTCCTCTGGAGACAGCATGGCCGTTGGCTCAGGCTGGGACGTGTACCCCGCCATGGTGACCATCTTGACGAGCCTCGTGGTGACCAGGTCCTGGGTCGTGACCTTGATCTTTTCGTAGTGTGGGTCGCGGGGGTTCAGCTTCCTGAGCATCATCAGGTGGCGCCTGAGCTTGAGGTAGAGGTCCTTGGACAGCTGGGACGGCTGGGTGGGCCCCTGAAGCTTCTCCCTCTGGAGGGCCCTGAACAGCTCGGGCTCCACGCCGTCGTCCGCCATGTCTGCGAGGTTCTTCTCCGCGAGGACTTCGGCCACCCAGTGGGGCACCTCCACCACGTCTCCCTCGTTGATCTCAGGGAGGTCGAAGGTGCTCAGCTTGGCCTCGGGTATGTCAGTCCTCGCGGTGACCTTGACGGGAGACATCAAGAAGGACGCCTCCCTGTTCTTCACAAACGTGCGGAACTGCGCCAAGGAGTCCTTTTCCAACTTGTTTTCTGGAGGACATAAGCGGCAGGGTTAATTAACGATTACCTGCGGGTCTCATTGGCTTGCGGGGAGCCCTCGCGGGTCGTTAAATGGAGAAGGAGGGCGGTCTCGGAGCCCTGAGCTTGCCCGACAAATAGCCTATCTTTATTAACGGTAAGGGGTTGGTATTAGGGCGGTTGCGAGACGAGATGGAGCGCGGCGAGACGCTGATGTGGGTGGAGAAGTACAGGCCCAAGGTCCTGAGCGATCTTGTAGACCAGGAGGACATCGTGGAGAGGTTGACGGCCCTGGCCAAGAAGCCCGGGGACATGCCTCACCTCCTGCTGACCGGGCCGCCCGGGTCGGGGAAGACCACGGTCGCCTACTGTCTCGCCAGGCAGCTCCTCAAGGAGTACTGGAAGGACTTCACGCTTGAGCTGAACGCCTCGGACGAGCGCAAGATCGACGACGTTAGGTCGAAGGTGAAGGTCTTCGCCATGCACACCGACAGGAGGGCCGACATCCCGTTCCGCATCGTGATATTGGACGAGTCGGACCACATGTCGTCAGACGCCCAGACGGCCCTCCGGCGCATAATGGAGGAGTACTCGGAGACGACGCGGTTCATCCTGACCGCCAACTACTCGAGCAGCATCATAGAGCCCATACAGAGCAGGTGCGCCGTATTCAGGTTCACCAGGCTCCCCGAAGTGGCCGTTGCAAACCACCTTGGAGACATATGCAAACGCGAGGGAGTGAAGGCGACCGAGGGGGCGCTTCGGCTGGTCTACGAGCTCAGCGACGGGGACCTGAGGCAGGCGATCAACCAGCTTCAGGCCACGGCGGCGGTCGGCGAGGTGAACGAGGCCAACGTCAAGAGGACCTATGGGGTCTCGAAGAGGGCCTCGGTCAAGGAGCTGGCCTCGCTGGCGGTCAAGGGGGAGTTCAAGAAGGCGAGGGACCTGCTGGTGGAGCTGCTCAAGGTCTACGGGATGCCCGAGACGGACATCTTGAAGTACCTCTACCAGGAAGTGTCCGACATGAAGGGCGTGGACCAGGCGAAGGCGGCGAAGCTCATGGCAGACTACGATTTCAGGCTGCTCGAGGGTGCCCACTCCGAGATCCAGCTGACTGCCCTGCTGGCGGAGCTTTCCACCGTGGCGGCGTGATGGTGAAGGGTTTGAAGCCTCTGCGGGGGATACGGGACTACGCTCCAGAGGAGTTCGACAGGCTCGAGGGCATCCGCTCGATATTTGTGGAGCTCTCAAGGCTCTACGGCTTCAGGCTCATGGAGCCGGCGCCCATGGAGGGGATCGAGACCCTGGAGGAGAAGAGCGGGCCGGGCATACGCGACGAGATATACAATTTCAAGGACAAGGGCGGAAGGGAGGTGGGCCTCCGCTTCGACCTCACGGTGGGGCTCACCAGGTACGCCTGCTTCGACCGGGCGGCCTCCCTGCCGATAAGGCTGGGCAGCTTCGGGGGCGTGTTCAGGTACGACGAGCCGCAGCACGCGAGGTACAGGTGGTTCTACCAGTGGGACGTTGAGACCTACGGAAGCCCTAACCCGGAGGCCGACGCTGAGATGGTGGAGTTCACCAGCCAGCTCCTGGGGAAGGCGGGGGTCAGGGACCACATCGTAAAGATCGGAGACAGGAGGCTCGTCCAGGAGTTCATAGAGAGGAAGTTGGGCTACACCGGGGAAAGGGCGGTGGAGCTGATGAGGGCGCTGGACAAGGTCGACAAGAAGACCGGCGCCGAGCTCAAGGAGGAGTATGGGGCCAAAGGGTTCCCGGAGGAGGCCGTGGAGCGCCTCATGGAGTTCGGGGGGCTGGAGGGGAGCCCGTCCGCGGTCCTCGCCAGGCTGCAGGAGGAGGGGCTGGCTTCGGCGTCGAAGGTCGCGGAGCTGGTGGACGAGCTCTCGGGGGGGAAGGCGAAGTTCGGCCTCAGCGTGAGAATCGTCAGGGGGATCGACTACTATACGTCGACGGTGTACGAAGCGTTCGACCTGAAGGACGCCGGCCTGGGCGCTTTGGCCGGCGGAGGAAGGTACGACCTCCTTCCGTCCATTTTCGGCAGGAAGGACCTGCCGGCGACGGGTGTCGCGGGAGGGGCGGAGAGGCTCATGATGGCGCTGGAGGATGAAAGGAGGGCGGGGGTGGCCGCGAGGCCGGTGTACGTCGCCGCGGCCGGCGGGATGCTGAAGGAGGCGCTGTCGGTGGCCTCGGAACTGAGGTCTCGCGGGACACCCGCCCTGACGGACCTGCAGAGGAGGAGCCTGGCCAGGCAGCTGGAGGAATCGGCCAAGGCGAAGGCCTCGAAGGTGGTCATCGTAGGACCGGCCGAGTTCGCAAGGGGAGAGGTGGTCATCAGGGACATGGATTCGAGGACGGAGGAGACGGTCCGGCTCACGGAGCTGCCCCGAAGGCTCTAGGAAGCGCGAGTGCAGAACCGATTATATACATCTCAACCGGTAGCCCGCCCAAAGGTGCTGCATCTTGCTGGCCGTGGTCTGCATCAAACAGGTCCCCGACACGACCGAGATCAAGATCGACCCGGAGAAGGGGACCCTCGTCCGTGAGGGCATCCCAGCAATCATCAACCCCACGGACGTCAACGCGGCCGAGGAAGCCCTGAGACTCAAGGACCGGTTCGGGGCGAAGGTGGTGGCCATGACCATGGGGCCCCCACAGGCCGACGCCGCCCTGAGGGAGCTGATCTCCATGGGGGTGGACAGGGGGATCCTGATAACGGATAGGGCCATGGCCGGGGCCGACACCTACGCGACCAGCTACGCGATCCACGCGGCCCTGAGGAAGCTGGAGGAGCAGGAGGGGCCCGTGGATCTCCTCTTCTTCGGGAACAAGGCCCTCGACGGCGAGACCGGCCAGGTCGGACCTGGGGTGGCGGCCAGGATGGGGGTCCCGATCATAACCTACACGGTGAAGGTGGAGGAGGTGAGCCCCCAGGGGAAGTATGCGGTGGCCGTGCGGAGGACGGAGGACATGGTGGAGACGGTGAAGGTGTCCATGCCCGCCGCCATCTCGGTCCTGGAGGAGACCAACCACCCGAGGCGGGCCACCCTGGACGGGATTCTCAGGGCGAGGAAGGCGACCGTGGAGCTTTGGAACAAGGACACCATAGAGGCCGACCCGAAGAAGACGGGCCTCGCCGGGTCGCCCACCATCGTGAAGAGGATGTTCATCCCCAAGCCGAGAGGGAGGGGCGAAATAATCGACGGGAGGGAGGAGCCCGCCAAGGCTGCGGAATGGCTCGCCGCGAAGCTTGCTGGGTTGACAGTCTTCGGAGGGAAGGGGGAGGGGGCGGCGGGAGGCTCGGAGGCCGAGGCCGTGCAGGCCGTGGTCAAGCACGACCCGAAGATGGAGCACAGCGGGGTCTGGGTGTACGTCGAGCAGAACGAAGGCCAGGTCGCAGGGGTCTCCTGGGAGCTGATGGGTGAGGGGGCCAAGGTGGCGAAGAAGCTGGACACCCAGCTGGAGGCCGTCGTCATCGGAGACGACGCCAGGGCCATGGCCGAGGAGGCGCTGGAGTACGGAGCATCGAGGGTCTACCTGGTCCAGCACCCTCTCCTGAAACACTACAGGACCTTTCCGTACGCCAAGGCGTTCACCGAGGTGGCGGTGGCGAGCAAGCCACAGGTCATAATGATCGGCGCCACGCGGAACGGCAGGGACCTCGCGGGGATGGTGGCGACGAACCTGGGGACGGGCCTGACGGCGGACTGCACGCAGCTGGACGTCGAGCCCGGGACTGGGCTCATGCTGCAGATCAGGCCCACCTTCGGAGGGAGCCAGCTGGCGGTCATCATGACGCCGAGGCACATGCCCCAGATGAGCACCGTGCGGCCCGGGGTCTTCCCCCGGCCCGCCAGGGGCGCCGCGAAGGGGGAGGTGGTGGAGCTCAGGGCTTCCCTGAAGGAGGAGGAGATACCCAGCAAGGTGGCCGACTTCAAGTGGATAGAGAGGCAGGGGATGGTCCAGGAGGCGGACGTGGTGGTTTCGGGAGGGATGGGCCTGGGCTCGGCCAAGAGCTTCCGTCTTGTGGACGAGCTGGCGTCGGCTCTCGGGGGGGCGGCCGGCGCGTCGAGGAAGGCCGTGGAGTCGGGCTACGCCGACAAGGAGAACCAGGTGGGGCAGACCGGGAAGACCGTCAGGCCTAAGCTCTACTTCGCCGTGGGGATCTCCGGGGCGATACAGCACCTTGTGGGGATGCAGGGGGCGGAGACGGTGGTGGCGCTGAACTTGGACCCAGATGCCCCCATCTTCAACTCATGCAACTACGGCGTCGTCGGAGACGCCCTGAAGGTGGTGCCGCTGCTCCTTGATGTCATAAGGACGGAGTACCCCGGCTTGAGGAGGAAGGGGGAGTGACAGAGAAGTTCGACGCGGCCGTCGTGGGGGCGGGGCCCGCGGGCATCACAGCCGCCTATATGATGGCGAAGGCGGGGGTCGGCGTGGTCGTCATCGAAAGGGGCGAATTCCCGGGAAGCAAGAACGTCATCGGCGGGGTCTTCTACGTGAAGACCCTGGACGACATCCTGCCCGGCTTCTGGAAGGAGGCCCCTCTCGAGAGGAACGTGGTGCAGCATTCCTACTGCCTGATGGGACGGAGGGACTTCTCCACCATCAGCTACAGGCACACGGGGCCCATGGAGAAGCCGAACGGTTTCACCGTGCTGAGGTCCAAGTTCGACAGGTGGTACGCGAAGAAGGCGGAGGAGGCGGGCGCAACGATCGTCCTGAAGACGAACGTCACGGAACTCCTTCGGGAGGGGGGGAAGGTGGTCGGCGTGAGGACGGACAGAGGGGACCTGATGGCGGACGTGACAGTCGTCTCGGAAGGGGCGAACACGATGCTGTCGGAGGGGGCGGGTCTCATCGGGAAGCCCAGGCCAGACCAGATGGCCGTCGCGGTGAGGGAGATCATCTCCCTGCCGGCCGACAGGATCCAGGAGAGGTTCGGCCTCCGGGAGGGGGAAGGGGCGGCGATTCACTACCTGGGCTCGATGTTCAGGGGCCTGGTCGGCTTCGGCTTCGTTTACACCAACAGGGACTCCCTTTCGGTAGGGCTCGGGGCGACCATCTCGACGATGATGAAAGCCAAGGTTAGGCCCTACGACCTCATGGAGAGGTTCAAGGAGGAGCCTTCCGTCGCTTCGTACGTGGCCGGCGGGCTTGTCAAGGAGTACCAGGCCCACATGATCCCCGAAGGGGGCTACGGGGGGATGCCGACCCTCGCGGCCGACGGCGTCCTGGTGGCGGGAGACTCGGCCATGCTGGCCAACCCGGTCACCGGCGAAGGGGCGGACCTGGCAGTGCTCTCCGGGAGGCTGGCCGGGGAGACCGCATCCCTGGCGAAGAAGGCCCGGGACTACTCCGCGAGGTACCTGGGGATATACACGAAGAGCCTGAGGAGGTCGTTCGCTGTCAGGGACATGAAGAAGCAGGCGGGGCTCCTCCACTACATCGAGGAGAACGTGGACATCATCGACCGGTACCCGGAGGCGGTGAACGCGGCGCTGGAGGAATGGTTCAGGGTCGACGGAGCCACGAGAGGCGAGAAGGTCAGGAGGATCGAAGGCATCGTTATATCGAAGAGGAGGCCTGCGAAGCTGCTCAGGGACTTGTTCACCCTGGGGAGGAAGCTGGTTTGAGGCTGGAGGAGAAGCTCTATCTGCTGAGGCACGTCGTCGACGAAAAGTCTCACATCAGCGTCGACGAGGCCAAGTGCGCCCAGTGCGCCGACAAGTTCTGCCTGGACATATGCCCCGCCAACGTCTACTCCTACAACGACAGGAAGGTCTTCATCGCGTTCGAGAACTGCGTGGAGTGCGGGACCTGCAGGATAGCCTGCCCCTTCATCAACTGGGTGAACCCCCTGGGCGGCACCGGCATTTCGTACAGGTTCGGCTAGGTCTCCGGACGAGGTCAGCTAACCGAAGGGAGGGACATGGGCCGCGCAAGGGCTCAAGCGACTCGCTGCGGAATGCTGATGGAAGACGCCGTTTTTCGCAAGAACGCCATGCGGCTTTGTTATGAGAAGGCTTTTGAACGAAGGCCTCCGGTAACCCTCAGCTTGAAAGGAAAGCGCATCGACATCAGAGTGCAACCGCCGGGGCCAAAGGCGAGGAAGATAGTCGACAGGACCGAGGAGGCGCTGTCTCCCTCCATAGCCAGGTTCTACCCTCTGGCGGTGGAGTCCGCCCACGGCTGCCTTGTGAAGGACGTCGACGGGAACACGTACATCGACATGAACGCCGGCATCGCCGTCCTGGCCGTCGGGTCGACGCCGGAGCCCGTCGTCAAGGCCGTCAAGGAGCAGGCCGATAAGTTCCTTCATTACTCCTACACGGACTTCTACTACAAGAACATCGTCGACCTGGCCGACAAGCTGGGGCGGATAACCCCTGGGGATTTCGAGAAGCAGGTCTACTTCGGCAACAGCGGGACGGAGGCGACGGAGGCTGCCATGAAGCTCACCAGATACCACAGCGGCAGGCCCCGGTTCCTAGCCTACGCAGGGGCCTTCCACGGGAGGACCATGGGAGCGGTCTCCTTGACTGCCAGCAAGACCAAGCAGATGAAGGGTTTCTCGCCGCTGGTGCCTGGAGTGACGCATGTTCCGTACCCATACTGCTATCGCTGCCCGTTCCACCTGGAGTTCCCCGAATGCGGCTACTATTGCGTGGACTTCATCGGTGAGCAGGTGCTCGACAAGTACGTTCCACCGGAGGAGGTGGCGGCGATGTTCTTCGAGAGCATCCAGGGAGAGGGTGGATACGTCGTTCCACCCGAGGACTACTTCAGGAGGCTGGAGAAGCTGCTGAAGCCCCACGGAATCATGCTGGTCGACGACGAGATCCAGTCAGGGATGGGCAGGACGGGGAAGTGGTTCGCCGTGGAGCATTTCGGCATCAAGCCTGACGTGGTGCTCATCTCCAAGGCCATCGCGGGCGGCCTCCCCCTGAGCGCGGTCGTGGCGAAGAAGGAGATCATGACATGGGGACCAGGTTCGCACGCTTCGACGTTCGGGGCCAACCCAGTGGCTGCCGCCGCGGCCCTTGCGACCATCTCCATGATCGAAGATCGGGAGCTCCTGCGCAACGCGGACAAGGTCGGGGCGCACATCATGAAGAGGCTCGAAGAGATGAAGGAGAGGTATGAAATCGTGGGTGACGTTCGGGGGAAGGGCCTGATGATCGGAGCGGAGATAGTCAAGGACAAGCGCTCCAAGGAGTTCGGGACTAGACACGTCGAGAACATCCTGGACTACACGTGGAAGCACGGCGTCCTGCTCATCAGCTGCGGAAAGTCCACGCTGAGGTTCGTGCCGCCTCTGATCATCGACCAAGGGACGGCCGACGAGGCCTTGGAGGTCGTCGAATCCGCCGTGGCCAAGGAATCCGCCAACTAGCCTCGGAGAACTGTTTATCTCGCCTGCGTTCCTAGGGGCGACTGTGGAGTTCAAGGAGCTGTTCCCGAGGAAGCCGGTCCTTGGGATGATACACATGCCGGCCCTTCCCGGCGCGCCGAGGAACAAGCTCTCGATGAACGAGCTGATCGAGTTCGCGCTGTCGGAGGCCGCAAAGCTGGAGCTGGCCGGCATCGACGGGGCCATCGTCGAGAACGTAGGCGACTACCCGTTCTTCAGGAGCCACGTCCCGCCCGTCACCGTGGCCGCGATGGCCAGCGTGGTCAGGGAGGTGAAGGACCATACGATGATGAGGGTGGGGGTGAACATGCTGCGCAACGCCTGCGAGGAGGCCTTGTCGGTTGCGTACGTCACCGGCGCGGACTTCATCCGCTGCAATGTGATGATAGGGGCCTACGTCACAGACCAGGGGATCATACAGGGATGCGCCGCCAAGCTGGCGCGGCTCCGCATGGGCTTCAAGAGGGACATCCTGGTCTTCGGCGACGTGCACGTCAAGCACGCGTACCCGCTCTTCAACGTCCCCATCGACGACGCGGCCAGGGACCTGGCGGAGAGAGGAGGTGCCGACGCGGTGCTGGTTTCGGGGGCGAGGAGCCCGGTGCCTCCTTCTTTCGAGACCCTGAAGACCGTGAAGGACGCCATCAGGCTTCCTGTGCTCATAGGGAGCGGCATAGGGCTGGCCAACGTCAAGGAGTTCTACGAGAAATCGGACGGGGTCCTCCTGGGAGAGACCGACTTCAAGCTGGGGGGCGTGTGGGGAGGGGCCAGCGACGGGGAGGCCTACGCGAAGGCCGTCAGGGCCTGCAAGGGCTAGCCTTCGTCCATGTCGGTGGACCGCCAGAGGTAGAGAGAGGCCACGGTGCAGTATGGATGCCACCTTGAGCCGATCTCCATCACCTCGTCTTCCGTGGGCAGTTCCTCCAGGCCGTAGAGCCGCTTGACTGCGGCCCGTATGCCCAGGTCGCCCGACGGGAGGACGTCCAGCCGCCCCAGGGGGAATATCAGGAACATCTGCGCCGTCCATCTGCCGATTCCCTTCACTTCGTCGAGCATTGAGATCACCTCCTCGTCGCCCCTGTCCCCCAGAGTCAGGAGGTCGAGGGAGCCGCCTGCGACACGCCGGGACAGGTCCATCAGGTATTCGACCTTCCTCCTAGAGAGACCGGTGGCCCTGAGCCTCCCTTCCTCGGTCGCAAGAAGCTGCTCCGGGGTCGGGAACCGGCCCCCGTAGACCCCCTTGAAGCGGCCGAGGATGGCTTCGGCCGCGGAGCCGGCGAGCTGCTGGAAGACGATGCTGACGACGAGGGCCTCGAATGGCTCGAGGCCGTCGTGCAGCCGCAGCTTCCCCACCTTCTCTATGACTGGCCTGAGCTTGGGGTCCATCCTGCTGAGGTGACGGGCCGCCCTGTCAAGCTCCCTCGGCGTGAGCCGCCTTCCGAACCGCCATGTCGCTTCAGGGTCCAAGCTCAGGGCTGAGCCGCTTCCGGGGTTCATAAAGCTAGAGGGGAGGGAGGAGGCAGGTCGCGTATCCCATCCCGCACCCTCCTCTCGGCCTGCTTCGGGGGGACGCACCATGGCCGGCATTCCGGCCCGATGGAGCACTCGGGGTGGTTCAGAGGCCGCCAGCCGGCGAGACGGGCTGTCTTATGACGGTCCTCAGCTTCTCCGGGGCGGAGCGGCGCGGGTCGCCGAGGTATATCTCATGGTGCCTTCCGCGGGGGACGTAGCCGCTCTCCTTGATGAATGAGTGGAGCCTTTCGATTGTCGGCCCCTCCGCGGAGTACGGCCCGATGTGCATGACCTGCGCGCTGAGCCCTTCGTCGAAGGGCTCCAGGCGGGCGAGCTCCAAGGAGGGCAGCTCCTTCTTCGACCTGACGGTGTCGACCGCCTTCCGGAACCAGGCCGGAGTGACGCACTTCGGCTGCATCATCATCGAGGTCCAGAGCCAGCTGCCTTTGTCGGTCATGCCGATGGGTTTCCCTTCAGGAGTTGACCACAGGCCCTCCAGGGCCATCACGGGGTAGTC
>DATKKG010000009.1:0-1362 GCA_035543015.1 Conexivisphaerales archaeon
CGGCAGGCATGCCTTGCTCTAATGCTAGTCGACGGGGCCAAGGGGGATGAAGCGGAGCGGTCAGAGGTCAAGGCCGTTTCCATCTTCGAGGTCCTCCAAGACCATGTCTTTCCCCTCCCCGACGATGCGCTTCGACGTCGCCAACTTCCTCCCTCCCCTAGAGACGCTCCATACCCACACCACCCTGCGCCGGCCGGGGTACCTCTGGATGGCTCCGCGTCTGTAGTCCTTCATCTCGGGGCCGATGGACATCGCGCACATAAAGTTCGCCAGCTCCCAGTCCTCGACGCGAGAGATAGCGTAGTCGATGAGGAAGAGGGGCCTCTTCACTCGGTCCTTGACGAACTCCCACAGGACGATGACGGTCTGATCCTTTTTCGTCATGACCGTCACCTGAGGGGAGAGGCATTCATCCCGGAGGAGCTCTTCGGAGAGCTCGACGTTCCTCTTGTGAAACTCCTCCAGGCTGATCACTGCGGTGACGCCCCTTTGTCGGCCCGTGGCTCCGCCGCCGGCGCCGGGCCTTCGCCGAGGAGGTCGGAGACGTCGTCCACCTCGAACGAGCCCTTCGGCGCCCGGATCTCGTCGAGTATCCTCCACGTGTCCTTCGCGTCCTGCGCGCTGGGCACGGCGAAGACGACGTACCTCCCCAGCCTCCTCGCCTTTTCGTAGTTCTCGATCAGTTGGGCCTTGCTCTTCCTGGGGGTGATTTCGATCTCCACGTGGAAGGGCTTCTCCTTCCACTCGCGCGGGTCCGGCAAAAGGTCACAGGTCCCGTCATCAAGCTTCTCCAGGTGTTCCTTCGGCTCCCACACCACCATGTCGGCCGCCTGCTCCCTCCTGTCGCCTTCGTCGACCACCGGGTACCACCCCTTTCCTTGGTAGAGTTCGTAGAGGACCTTCATGATCGTCGTGTGAAGGGGGCCTCCACCCCGAGACCCCTTGGGGGGCTTGAACTCGACTAGCCTCCTCCCCCTTTCCGTAAGGGCGCAGACGAGTTCGCCCGCAGGCGAATCCCCGGGTCCCGAACCGCTTTGTGGACCTTCGGCACTTGCTCCGCCCTGACTTGGCCTATCCGTTTCAGGTGGAGATGCGGGAACTTCCGCCCTGTGATTTGCCGGCTCTGGCCCTGCCGTGGCCTCGGGCGTGGGCCCTCCTGTCCCTAGGCCTGATATATCCGTCCCTTCGGCGGATGCGCCGGCCTGCGCCTTCCGTCTGTCACTTCCGGTCTCCTCTCGATCCCTCAGCTTCTCTCCGAACTTGATAAGCTGCCAGGAAAGGTATAGGCCGGCGATCCCGCACGCGAAGGTCAGAGAAGTGTAGAGCGGCGCGTCTCCTCCATACGTTACGCCGAGCACCTTG
>DATKKG010000010.1:0-37764 GCA_035543015.1 Conexivisphaerales archaeon
CACGCCCTAGGGACCTCCATGATAGTCGTCGACGTGCAGACGACGGGCTGGGATGAACGGAAGGACCACATCGTTGCGATAGGGGCTGTGGACTTCATGGACCCCTCGAGGACCTTCCATCGAGAATGCAGGCTTTCGCCCAACGCATCCATCTCTCCTGAAGCATTGCGCGCCTTCCGGTTTGAAAGGAGAACCCTGGTCGACGCAAAGAGGCCGACGGTCAGGTCGGCGATCTACGACTTCATCGGATGGAGCGAAGCTTCTGAGGTGAGGACCCTCGCAGGGCAGAACTCCTGGTTCGACGCGGCTTTCCTCAAGGCAGCCGCCAAGAGGTACGATGTGCGCTGGCCCTTTGGGTATCGGCAGATAGACCTTCATTCGGTCCTCTTCGCGACCCTGATGCGGCAGGGCATCGACATCCCAGTGGAGGAGGGCTTGGACGCACTGAGCCTGTCGGCGGCGATGAGATTCGTTGGCCTTGAATACGGCGAAGGAGGACACAGCGCCCTGGCCAACGCAAGGTTGACCGCGGAAGCCTTCTCGAGGCTCATCTACGGAAAGGGGTTGTTGGAGGAGTATGAAAGATACGAAATACCCCCGTCTCTCCTAAGACGGAGGCTCTGACGCCATCAGGGAACGCGGCGACTCAGAACATACCCATCCTCTTCCAGGGCTGAGGCTCGAGGCACCGGCGTCGTGACGAGCCCAGCGACGTACGGCAGGGAGTCGTAGAGTCCTCTCTGGTATGTCTAAATGATCGTCCAACAGAAATCGGGGTTCGTTCGTCGATTTGGACGATCGCCGTGCGGACGTTCAATCCTTCTTGGCAACCTAAGTTCTTACGGCCTCTTCAACGGCTTTGGATAGGTCGCCCTTCCTTCCGCCGAACTTCTCGATGATCTTGAACCTGAGCTTCTTCTCCAGCTCGTCCGACAGCTCAACGCTGATCCTTCCCACTTCGATCACCTTTCCATTGGTTCTGTGCACGATTCGCACATGTCAGAGGTTCTTCCAGTAAGCAAACCGCCATATGCGGTCTATCACTCTAGTTCCTGTTGCCATGGTACATCAGTCCTTTTCGCTTATCCTCATAGTATTTTATAGGAATCCGTAAATCAAGTCACGCGGCACTTTGGCTACCAGGGAGACCGGTCAACGGAATCCCTCAACGCTCTTCCTTATAAGGGGGTCCACCAATGAGGTACCGAATCACATGCCGAAGACCACTCCCCTCATATCGATCGAGAACGTCGTGGCCTCAGCCAGCGTGAACCAGAGGATAGACCTCAACGAAATCACGCGACTATTTCCAGACGTCGAATACCATCCCGAACAGTTCCCTGGGCTAGTATTCCGCATCAAGTCACCTAAGACGGCCACGCTGATCTTCAACTCCGGCAAGATGGTGTGCACCGGAGCCAAGAGCGAAGAGCAGTCCCGCAAGGCCGTGGCGATGGTCGTCCAGAAGCTCCGGAAGTCGGGAATCAAGGTGGAGAACGAGGCCGAAGTGGAGGTCCAGAACATCGTCGCTTCGGCGAGCCTGGGAGGCCGCGTCAAACTGGAGGAAGCGGCGCTCACCCTTCCACGCAGCATGTACGAGCCCGAGCAGTTTCCCGGCCTGATACACAGGATGTCGGAGCCGAAGACCGTCATCCTCCTCTTCGCCAGCGGGAAGCTGGTGTGCACCGGAGCCAAGAAGGAAGAAGATGTCTACAAGGCCGTGAACAACCTGCACACTCTCCTTGAAAGCCTGGACCTGATGATTTACTAGGTCAGATGAAGTCCGGGAGAGCGTAGAAGCTCCCTCTTCGAGGTCTTGCCGTTCCTCCCTGTCACCTATACTGCCTAACGGCTCTCCATCATCATCCTGACATGGAACAGGCCGCGACATGACGGTCGTGCCTGCCACGCCCCAGTCAAGAAACCGTTGAAGAAGACCTCTTCATTAGGCTCTGCAGGGTTGATTTCATGCTCGAGTCCTATCCCAGATATGACGGAAGTCGCCTCAGCGCGGGGCATTTCTTTTCGCCTCGGGGCCCAAGGATCGGAGACGGCCTTCGAGGCCATCATGGAGTCCCTGTTGTCCGCCTGCCGCCAAGAACGCCTGCGCCTTGCGGATTGACTCCAACCTCTCGCCCGAATTCAAAGCCCGCGCGCTCCGGCCGCTTGAATCCAGCAGAGGCTGCGCCCACATCACTGGAGTCTGACCTGCCTCTGTCTAGATTGAAACAGGACGTTCGTAGATTGCTCAGGCCTTGGGCACTTGCCCTTGCAAGGCGAATCCTGTGGCGATCGTCGAGCCAGGCCCTGGAGATGCAAATAGGCTAAGGGTATATACTGGGGTCACACCCATTCGCGCCAGCTTGAAAAGACCGACGGTGCGTCGCAAGAGCATCAGGATACGTGGAATAGCTCAGCCAAACGCCCTATCCACGTTCCACGACTTCCTGAACCGGAAGTACTCCGTCTACAAGGCATCCGAAAAGCTGCCGTCCGTGGCCCTTCACGTCAAGGTCCTCTTGGAGGACAAGGGTAAGGTCGACGTGCTGGTCCGCGCCGACGACACCGTCGACATCGTCGCATCGCCCCATGCCAACGTCACCGCCTTCGAAGGCCTAGTGGAATATGTGGAGACCGCCGGCAAGATGAGCGTCAAACCATCGGCCGCCGACAAGAGAAGGTCGAGACAGAACAGGGTGGGGATACTTGGAAGCGGCATGGTTGGCCAGGCTCTTGGCTTGGGGTTCGCGGGCCGCGGCTACGAAGTGATGCTGGGCTCACGCACTCCAAAGAGCGACAAGCTGGTGGCTTGGGCGAAGAAGGCAGGAACAAATGCGACGACGGGCTCGTTCGCTGAAGCTGCAGACTATGGAGACATCGTGCTGATCGCCACTCTCGGCTCGGCCACCGAGGAGGTCATCGATTTCGCAGGCGTCGGGAACTTCGATGGGAAGCTGGTCATCGACGCCACCAACCCGTTGGACTTCTCCGGAGGGACGCCGCCTAGGCTCTTCGTAGGGTTGACGGACTCCTTGGGCGAGAGGATCCAAAGGAAGTTGCCCAACGCGAAGGTAGTCAAGTGCTTCAACACCGTGCCCAGTTCCCAAATGGTGCACCCGAGCTACGGAAATGCCCAGATGCTCATCTGCGGATACGACGCAGCGGCCAAGCGGAAGGTGACTGGAATCCTGAAGGAGTTCGGATGGAAGGGCTCGATAGACTGCGGAGGCATCGACGGCGCAAGGTGGCTGGAAGCGCTCGTTCCTCTATGGGTCAGGGTGGGCACGGCTCTCGATGTCTGGAGCCACGCGTTCGTGGTGGACGTTGGACTGCCCTCACCGGCGAGAGAGGCCTGAGCCGTCGATTTCAGATGCAGGCCTGACCCTGCGAAATGGGCTGCCGGACTCTGTCACGGCTAGGGCAGGAACCCGTGCTGAAAACCTTAAGACAAGGCAAAGACCGCTCTAGCCCCAATGAGGTACAAGGTGGTGCTACAGAACGCGCAGAGATACGAGGCCGTCATATACAGAGACATCGACGAACCAAAAGTGCCCGAAGACACATCTGCCACGGAAAGGAAGCTGATCTTGATTGAAAAAGCTCGCGCAGCGGTCCTTGAAGAGATGAAAGATAATCCCACCTTCACCATCACTCGCATCGAAGAGGCGCCTCTAGAGTTCCGCGAAGAGTCTTACTGATGCGAACAGCCGGCTGACGGAACACGTTCAAGACCTGTGGCGTCGTGTCAGCAGGTAACAGCAGGGTCGACCCTTAACACGTATTCATCGGAAAGAAACCAGCAGTGGCCTACGTGCTGGCTGATCCTGCCAACCTCCAGAACGGCTCCAAAGACGTGCACATCAAGACCAGAGGGAGGCCCATCAGCATGGCTGTCGACACGGCTGAGATAGTAAGGAACCGCTTTGCCACCGACTCGAAGGTCAAGGATGGTGGAAGGCTTCGAGAAGGCCTGCTCGGCCTGGTCGAGCGAAGCAAGGCTCCCTCATGTCCGATTCAACGTTATTAGGGGGAGGAATTTGGAGAGGAGACGTTGCGGTCCGACGGCAGGAGCTACTGGCGTGACCTCGTGGCCTACTTCGGCCCGGCTCTGATCGTAAGCGTCGCCTACATGGACCCGGGGAACTACGGGACGGACATCAGCGGCGGCTCGTCCTTCGGCTACTCCATGCTGTGGGTCGTCTGGCTCGCCGGGATCATGGCCATGATGCTCCAGTACCTTTCGGGGAAGCTGGGGATAGCCACGGGCTACTCTCTGGCGGAGCTGGTCCGGATCAGGCTGAAGAAGCGCTCCTACATACTGGCCTACTGGCTGGCAGCCGAAGCGGCTACGGTGATGACGGACCTGGCCGAATTCCTGGGCACCGTCATAGCCCTCTACCTGTTGTTCGGCATACCGCTCCTCTACGGCACTTTCCTTTCGGTCCTGGACGTCTTCCTCATCTTCGGCCTGACGGGCGGGAACGTGAGGAGGCTGGAGTACGTCTTCATGGGGCTCATCTCCACCATCGGCATAGGGTACGTCTTCGAGATCTTCATCACGCGCCCGCCCCTGATCCCGGTGCTGCTGGGGTCGGTGATCCCCAATCTGAGCTCCACCTCCAGGATCCTGATCGCGGTGGGCGTCGTGGGGGCGACGGTCATGCCTCACGCCATATTCGTGCATTCGGCGCTGGCGAACGACAAGGTCACCACCCCCGACCTTGAGACCAAACGCCGGGCGCTGCGCCTCCACAGGGTGGAGAGCCTGGTCATGTTCACGTTCGCCGGGCTCGTCAACGCGGCCATCATGGTCATGGCGGCGGTGGCCTTCAGCCAGCGCAATCTGGCGGTGGCGACGATCGAGGAGGCGTACGTGACGCTCCTGCCGCTCTTCGGTGGAGCGGCGGCGACCATGTTCGCGGTGACCCTCCTAGCGTCGGGGCTCTCGTCCTCGACGACGGCCACCATCGCCGGGCAGGCCATCATGGAGGGGATGCTCGGCCGGCGCACGAACCTTTGGGTCCGGAGGATAGTGACGCGGGTAATCAACATGGTCCCCGTCACCATAGCGATCTTGGCGGGGATAGCGCCTCTGGACATCCTTGTGTATAGCCAGGTCGCCCTGAGCCTCCTCCTCCCCCTTCCTCTGCTGCCGCTCTGGATCTTGACCAAAGACAGGAGGCTCATGGGGAGCTTCGTCAACAGGAGGATCACAACCATCGTGTCGGGAGTCTTCATCGTGCTCATCGTCGTCCTCAACGCCCTGCTCCTCTTCTTGAGCTTCGGTGGCAGCATTTGATGGAGAGGGGGAGGCGGACGGGAGGAACATGGCAATCTAGAAGTGAGAAGGCCCAGATCGTGCCCTACGCAGAGGGTGAGGAGCCGCAGGAATGTCGACAGGAACGAATCGGGAGAGCAGGCGTGTGAGATGGCTGTAAGCACAATGTAAGTTTTGCCAGCATATTGAACGTCACAGTGACAAAACGACTATACCCATCCTGAAGATCCTCCATCATGTTCTGGACTTGAACCCGTCATAGATGCCAGCGCCGTCCGGTGCCAACCCCGAACATATTCGGGATACAGTACTTAAGAAGCGGAAGGCCATGGTATGCATGACAGGGCCCGTAGCGGAGCGAAAGAGTTGAAGACCTCACTCCGAGCGTTCAGACACGCCGGCGCCGGTATCACCACTAGCAGACTTCGTCCCCGGGGCCCCTCGTCTTTCGGTGTATCTAGTTAAATGAGCTCGTCCAAGTCGAAAGAGTACGAAATCAAGGGTAGCCAGGGAATGGGCCTTTTTGGGGCGACCTTCGGCTTCTTCGTGGGGTTCTCGGCCGTGGCGCTGATCAGCCCGCTGGGGTCTAATTTCAAGTCTGCCCTGGGGATCTCCACCACGCTGTTGGGCTTCCTGGTGGCCGCCCCTCAGCTCACCGGCTCCCTCCTCAGGATTCCGTTTGGCGCCTGGGTGGACAAGGCCGGGGGAAGGAAGCCCATGCTGACCCTTCTCTCGATCGCCATCGTGGGGCTGGTGGGCATGTCGGCCATACTGCTGGCTTGGTATCCCGGCGGCTTAAGCCAGCAGACCTATCCGCTCGTTCTGCTCTTCGCCATACTCTGCGGAGCCGGCGTCGCCACCTTCTCGGTGGGCGTCCCCCAGACGTCCTACTGGTTCCCCCAGAAGAAGCAGGGCTACGCCCTCGGGATATACGCTGGGCTGGGCAACACTGCCCCCGGGATAGTCACCCTGATCCTGCCCTTCGTCCTCTCCGCCCTGGGCATGGCGGGCATCTACGTGGCATGGCTCGTCCTCGTAGTGGCCGGGACCCTCGTTTACTCCTTCATCGCCCACGATGCCCCCTACTTCCAGCTGCGCGCCCGCGGGCTCTCCAGGGAGAGGAGCGTGGAGATGGCGAAGGAGTGCGGAGAGGAGCTCATACCATCGGGTCAGTTCGTGGGGGCCCTCAAGGTCTCGGCTAGGAACTGGAGGAACTGGGCTCTGGTGGCCCTCTACTTCGTCTCATTCGGCGGCTTCCTCGCCCTGACGACCTGGTTCCCCACCTACTGGCGCCTGGGCCACGGCATGGACCTCAGGAGCGCCGCGGTCCTCACCGCCGTCGGCTTCACCCTTCTGGCTTCCTTCGTAAGGGCAGGAGGTGGCAAGCCAGCCGACAGGTACGGCGGCGAGAACGTCGCCCTGGCGAGCTTCCTGCTGGTGCTTGTGGGGGCGCTGGTGATGGTCTCGACTCCCTCCTTCGGGGTGGACGTGCTGGGCGAGGTCGTCCTCGCCACGGGGATGGGGTTGGGCAACGCCTCCGTCTTCAAGCTCGTGGCCAGGTACGTGCCGGAGGCCGTTGGCGGGGCTTCCGGCTGGGTGGGCGGGCTGGGCGCCTTCGGCGGGTTCGCCATCCCTCCTATCTTGGGCTATTTCGTCGACTCCTTCGGGATGTCAGGCTACTCCTTAGGCTTTTCCGCCTACGTGGTCTTGGCGGTCCTTGCTCTTTTGGTCGCGCTGGTGCTGAGGGCCAGGCCCCCCGGCAAAGGGAAGGTATCCAAATGACCTGGGTCAAGGACATCTTCGACCCGAAGTCCCGGCGGTGGGAGGAGTTCTACCGCAACCGGTGGCAGTACGACAAGGTGGTCCGCTCGACCCACGGCGTGAACTGCACCGGGGGATGCTCCTGGGGTGTCTACGTCAAGGACGGGATAGTCACCTGGGAAATGCAGGAGACGGACTACCCCATCATCGACCCCAAGTCCCCTCCCTACGAGCCCAGGGGCTGCCCGAGGGGTATCTCGTTCTCCTGGTACCTGTACAGCCCGCTTCGAATCAAGTACCCCTACATCAGGGGGGCCCTCCTGGACCTCTGGAGGAAGGCGAGGGGGAGCACAGTCGAGCCGGTCGAAGCCTGGGCCTCCATAGTCGAAGATGAGAAGAGCCGAAGCCGCTACCAGCAGGCCAGGGGGAAGGGAGGCCTGAGGAGGGCTTCATGGGACGAGGCCCTGGAGATCATAGCCGCCTCCACGGTCTACACCATCAAGGAACACGGCCCCGACAGGATCATCGGCTTCTCCCCAATACCTGCCATGTCGATGCTGAGCTACGCCGCAGGCTCAAGGTTCCTCCAGCTCTTGGGCGGGGTCTCCATGTCCTTCTACGACTGGTACAGCGACCTGCCGCCCGCATCCCCGGAGACCTGGGGGGAGCAGACGGACGTCTGCGAGAGCGCCGACTGGTACAACTCAGCCTTCACCGTGGCCGTGGGCTCCAACATCAACATGACCAGGACCCCCGACGCGCACTTCATCGCCGAGGCCCGCCACAACGGAAGCAAGTTCGTCGCCATGACCCCTGATTTCAGCCAGGTGGCGAAGTACGCCGACTGGTGGATCCCAGTGGCCGCCGGCCAGGACGGCGCCTTCTGGATGGCCGTCGACCACGTGATACTGAACGAGTTCCACGTCAAGAAGAGCACTCCATACTTCGTGGACTACCTCAAGCGCTTCACCGACTCGCCGTTCCTGGTCGTCCTCCAGAATGTGGGAGGCAACCACCGCCCTGGGAAGATGCTCAGGGCCAATCTAATCAACAGATACAAGGAGGTGGAGAATGGCGACTGGAAACTCCTTGTCTTAGATGCCAAGACCAAGTCTCCAAAGATGCCCAAAGGAAGCCTGGGCTTCCGCTGGCAAGAGACGAAGGGCCAGTGGAACCTGGAGATGAAGGATGGCCTGGACGATAAGGTGATAGAGCCGATGTTGAGCCTCCTGGGGGAGCAGGACGAGTTCTTGCAGGTGGAGGTCGAGGACTTCTCCGCCGGCAGGACCCTGACTCGCGGCGTCCCGGTCAAGTACATCAAGGAGGAGGACGGCACCAAGGTCCCCGTCACCACCGTCTACGACCTTCTCATGGCCCAGTTCGGGGTCCCACGAGGCATAGCTGGCAACTACCCTAAGGGCTACGATGACGACTCCGTCCCCTTCACACCCGCATGGCAAGAGAAGATAACCGGAATCGATGCGAGCACGGTCATAGAGTTCGCCAGGCAGTGGGCGGAGACGGCGGAAAGGACGGAGGGCCGCTGCATGATAATAATCGGAGGCGGAGTGAACCAATGGTTCCAGAACGACCTCGTCTACAGGGCCTGCATCGCCAGCCTGATGCTCTGCGGATGCGTGGGCAGGAACGGAGGGGGGCTCGGCCACTACGTAGGCCAAGAGAAGCTGGCCCCGGTGGCGCCTTGGTCCGCCGTCGCCTTCGCTGGGGACTGGGCGAAACCCCCGAGACTCCAGAACACACCTTCCTTCCACTACGTGCATTCTGACCAGTGGAGGTACGAAGGCAGCTACTCTCGCTACTACCCGCTTCCCAAGACCGGCATTCCGCCGCAGCACGCCATCGACGTACAGGCGAAGGCCGTACGCATGGGCTGGCTGCCGTTCTTCCCACAGTTCAACAGGAGCCCCATCTCCATCCTACAGGAGGCCGGAAGGGCCGGGGCGAAGGACGACCAAGAGAAGCTCAAGTGGGTCGTCGGCCAGCTGAAGGCAGGGAAGCTGCGGTTCGCAGTAGAGGACCCGGACGCCCCGGAGAACTGGCCCAGGCTGTGGTTCATCTGGCGCGCCAACGCCCTCATGTCAAGCGCGAAGGGCCACGAGTATTTCCTCAAGCACTACCTCGGCACACACACCGCCACGGTCGCTGACGAAGTGGCCAAAGGTTCCACCTCCGAAGTGGTCTGGCGCGACGAGTCCCCTAGGGGGAAGCTGGACCTGGTGGTCGACATCAACTTCCGGATGGACACCTCTGCCTTGTACTCTGACATCGTGCTTCCGACGGCCACCTGGTATGAGAAGGATGATCTCAACACCACCGACCTGCATTCCTTCATCCATCCGCTCACGGCTGCCATCCCTCCATGTTGGGAGTCGAAGAGCGACTGGGAGATCTTCAAATCCATAGCGAAGAAGGTGAGCGAGCTGGCGGCCACCCACCTGCCGAAGCCGGTCAAGGAGGTCGTCACCCTTGCCCTGCAACATGACACTCCCGACGAGATGGCTCAGCCCACGGTGAAGGACTGGAAGAAGGGAGAGTGCGACCCCGTCCCGGGGAAGACCATGCCGAAGCTGATCATTGTGGAAAGGGACTACGTCAACCTCTACAACAGGTTCGTCTCGTTCGGGCCGCTTGTGAAACGGGACGGCCTGAGCGCTCACGGCGTCCACTGGGATATGGGAGACATGTACGACGAACTTGCCGAGAGTCGCCCAATCTCATGGCCGGACGGCCAGAAGTTCCCGTCTCTCAACGAACCAGTTGAGGCGGCCAACATCATACTCCACCTCGCTCCGGAGACTAACGGTGAGGTGGCCTACCGGGCCTTCAAGGCGGAGGAGGAGAAGATTGGCCTTCCGCTTTCGGACCTGGCCCAGGATTACAGGGCGACGAGATGCACCTTCGACGACATCGTGGAGCAGCCAAAGCGCATCCTGACTTCCCCCGTTTGGTCGGGGATAGTCAACGGAGGACGTGCCTATGCACCATTCGCCATCAACGTGGAGAGGCTGGTGCCATGGAGGACCCTCACAGGGAGGCAGCAGCTCTACCTAGATCACGAGCTATTCACCGGGTTCGGCGAGGGGCTGCCCACCTTCAAGCCCAGGCCAGACGTCGCCTCGCTGGGGGAGCTGTCGAAGAGCGAAACGAAGGGAGGAAAGGAGATGGTCCTGAACTACCTCACGCCTCATGGCAAGTGGCACATCCACTCGACCTACTCCGACAACCTAAGGATGCTCACGCTATCGAGAGGCGTAGAACCCCTCTGGCTCAATGACAAGGATGCGGAATCGATGGGGGTCAAGGACAACGACTGGGTGGAGGCCTTCAATGATAATGGCGTGACCGTGACGAGGGCCTGCGTCAGCGCTCGCATACCCAAGGGGGCCTGCCTCCTCTACCACTCTCCAGAAAGGACGATCTCGGTGCCGAAGGCACCTTCGAGAGGCTACCGCCGCGCCGGCGGCCACAACAGCCCCACGAGGCTCAGGCTGAAGCCCCTGCTCATGGCGGGAGGCTACGCTCAGTTCACGTACTCCTTCAATTACTGGGGCCCGACGGGGGGAAGCAGGGACACCTACGTCGTCGTCCGGAAGCTCGGGGAGGAACCCCGCTGGTAGAGGTTATGGAAGCATGAGAGTGAGAGCTCAGGTTTCGACGGTCTTCCACCTGGACAAGTGCATCGGCTGCCACACCTGCAGCTTGGCCTGCAAGAACATCTGGACGGACCGCCGTGGCACGGAGTACATGTGGTGGAACAACGTGGAGACGAAGCCGGGCACCGGCTATCCTCACAATTGGGAGGACCAGGAGAAGTTCAAAGGAGGGTGGGAGGTCAAGGGAGGGAAGCTGCGCCTGAGGCTCCAGGGGAAGAAGAAGACCCTTGCGAACATATTCTACAACCCTCGCCTCCCGAAGCTCGAAGACTACTACGAGCCCTGGACGTACACCTATGACGACCTGTTCAACTCGCCAGAAGGAGACGACCAGCCCACCGCCCGTCCCATATCCGCGATCACGGGGAAGCCCGTGGACATAACATCTGGCCCGAACTGGGACGACGACCTAGGTGGCTCCCCGGAACACGCTGAAGGGGACCTGGACCTGGCTTCCTTGAATGAGGAGGAGCGCCGTCAGCTCCTTACCGTCGAAAGGATGGTCTTCTTCCATATCCCGCGCATCTGCAACCACTGCCTGAACCCGGCCTGCGTCGCGGCCTGCCCAGCGGGGGCCGTCTACAAGCGGGGCGAAGACGGGATAGTCCTGGTCAGCCAAGAGAAGTGCAGGGCTTGGAGGATGTGCGTCTCCGGCTGCCCCTACAAGAAGGTCTACTACAACTGGGTCTCGGGCAAGTCGGAGAAGTGCATACTCTGCTATCCGAGGCTCGAAACGGGGCAAGCGCCGGCCTGCTTCCATTCCTGCGTTGGAAGGATTCGCTACTTGGGCGTCCTTCTCTACGACGCGGATCGATTGACCGAGGCTGCAACGAAGCCCGATGCGGATTTGGTGGAGGCGCAGCGCTCGATGATACTGGACCCGTTCGACGAAAAGGTGGAAGAGGAAGCCAAGAAGGAGGGGCTCGACCCTGCCGTGGTGAAGGCCGCAAAGGAGTCGCCGGTCTACAGGCTCGTCAAGACGTACCGGCTGGCGCTGCCCCTGCATCCGGAGTATCGGACCATGCCAATGCTCTACTACGTCCCACCGCTGCTCCCGGTCATGTCTACTGTGTCGAAGGGAGGGAAGCTGGGGGTGGGAGGAGGGGTCTTCACTTCCCTGGACCAAGCCAGGATTCCCCTCAAGTACTTCGCGAAGCTCTTCTCAGCCGGAAACGACGCCGTAGTGGACGAGGTCTACAGGAAGCTCATTGCCGTGAGGATCTACAGGCGCTCCCAGAGCGTGGGTGACGTGAAACCGGAGGAGGTCTCGCACAGCCTCGCGGACGCTCACCTCTCTGGCGAGGAGGCCGAAGAGATCTACAGGCTCACCTCTCTCCCGACCACGAAGGAGCGATATGTGATTCCTCCTATGATGAGAGAGAAGACCTCCGAGAGCGCGTTCAGCCGGAAGGCTCAGACCGGCGCTGGGTTCAGCCTCAGCCCTAAGAGGAGGTGGTAGAGGATGTCAAGCCAAGAGAGGGTCTGCGAAACCTGCTCCGTCTTCGCCGAGGCCCTCGACTATCCCACAACCAGCCCGGCTCGTCTGGCGAAGATGTGCTCCTCCCTGCTGCCGGACCCAAGGGCCGCCTCAATGATGGAGTCCTTCGCCGCCTACTGTGAGGGCCACTCCCTGGAACAGCTCCAGGAGGTGTACACCCGGACCTTCGACCTCCAGCCCTCTTGCTCGCCCTACCTCGGTCACCAGCTCTTCGGTGACAGCTACAGGCGGGGGGACTTCCTCGCCAGGCTGAAGGAACGGTATGAGGAGACCGGCCTCGCTCTGGGGACTGAGCTCCCCGACCATCTGACCTTGGTCCTCAGGTTCATAGCCCTCTCCAAGGGGAGCGCAGAGGCGGAGGAGCTCACAAGGTACTGCCTCCTGCCGGCCCTTGACAGGATGGTCGTGCCTCTCCTTAGGGAGGGGAACCCCTACGCGCAGCCGCTGCAGGCTCTCGCCCTGACGATGGGGCCGCCATGTCCGACGAAAGGATCGGTGAGCGCGGAGGTGAAGGCGGACTGACGACCCCGGTGGACTTCTTCATCTTCGAGGTGCTTCCCTATCTCGCGATCGCCGTGGCAGTGGTCGCAAGCGTCTATCGCTACTACACGGACCGGTTCTCGATTTCGAGCGACTCATCCCAGCTGCTAGAGAGCCGCCAGCTCAGATGGGGCTCCGTCTCTTGGCACTACGCCATCATCGTCGTCCTAGGCGTTCACATAGTCACTTCTCTTCTGCCTGCCTACGTGAGCTCGGTGATCGCCGACGCGACGGGGTTCCACCTGTCGCAGCTCACTGCCTGGGCTCTCGCCATCGTCGTACTGGCGGGACTGGCCGTCCTGATCTCTCGGCGTCTGGTGAACTCCAGGGTCGCGGCGGCAACCATCCCCATGGATTGGGTCCTCCTCGCCAGCCTCATGCTCCAGGTGGGGCTCGGAGCCTACCTCGCGTTCTTCGACCGGGGGGCGGCCCAGTGGTTCCTGCAGATAGTCGTGCCTTGGCTGCAGTCGCTGCTCAGCTTCAACCCGAACATCCAGGCCGTGTCATACCTTCCGCTCGCCGCGAAGGTCCACGTGCTCAACGCCCTCGTCCTTGTGATGCTCATACCGTTCACCAAGCTCATCCACATGTTCACCCTCCCCGTAACCTACCTGTGGCGCCCCTACCAGCTGGCGATATGGAATCGCTCGAAGCGGGGGGTCGTGGAGGGCGGCGAGGCTGAGGCGCTGGCCGCAAGAAGGCGAAACTTCCTTAGGGTCTCCGCCGCAGCCGCCATAACCCTGGTCGCCGGGGCGCTGGTGGTCATCCTCAAGCTGAGCCCGCCTCCTCCTTCAACGACCCCCCCTCCGAGCAGCACGACAACCACCACAACCGCGCCCACATTCCCGCGGACGAAGGTCACCAACGTGTCGAGCCTCGTTGCGGGCCAATCCATGGTCTTCAACTATCCTCTGACCGGCGAGCCCAACCTCTTGGTCAAGCTGGGGCAGAAGGCGGAAGGAGGCGTCGGTCCCGACGGGGACATCGTGGCCTTCAGCAGGTTCTGCCAGCATCTGGGGTGCGCCATAGGGTTCCAGGCCTCCGGCTCGCCTCCCCCCTGCAACTCTTCGTACGTGCCGCAGGGACCTGTCGGCTACTGCTGCTGCCATAACAGCGTGTTCGACTTCGCCAACGGCGGAAAGGTGCTCCAGGGCCCGTCCCCTCTGCCCGTCCCCCAGGTCAAGCTGGAGGTGGACTCCTCCGGGGACATCTACGCTGTCGGGATGGGGCCGCCCACGATATACAATCATAACACGGGTTCCACCGACGTTTCCGCTGATCTGCAGGGCTAGTCGAAGGCTTGGTAGGTGAAGGCCCAGGCTGTCAGTCTGAGCCTGCAACTGGGGGCAATTCGTCGATGAGGCCTCAATAGGGACCGCTGCTCTAATTAGGGCCGGCGGGAGCCGGTATCCCGTTGAAAGAGGCAGTCATCTCTATCAAGATGCACGGCGTGCCAACGTGCCCAATCATCAGGCTGGGCCGTGGCCTCGCCTCCCTCAGGGGTTTCAGGGTATCCAGCGACGGCAGAGGCTTTCTTCATTTCATCGAGGTCTACTCACCCAAGAGTGACGCCTCGAAGGTGATCAAGGAGATAGGGAAGGCCGAAGGCATCCGAGAAATGGACGTGGCCTACGTGGGGAAGGAGAAGGCGATGGCCCAGGTTGTCAGTGCTGGCTGCCCGATGTGCAAGACGGCTCACAGCTCCGGCTGCTTCATCATGGGCGCCTCCTCGCGACCTTTAGGGGAGGTGGAATGGCAAGTCCTCCTTCCGCGTGGGCAGACAGTCAAGCAGATTCTTGACGGTTTCGCGGAGGTGGGACTTGAGGCCCGGCTGGCTTCAGTGCAACAGCTGAAGAGGTCTGGGCGAATGACTTCTCGGCAGCTGGAGGTCCTCCGCCGGGGGCTGGCCGTCGGCTACTTCGACGTTCCTCGGCGCATCGGGGTCAAGAGATTCGCCAAGATCGTCGGTGTCGCCCCCTCGACCCTCGACGAAACAATCAGGCGGGGAGAGAAGAACGTCCTCGAGGAATACCTGAAGTCCTGGAAAGGGGTATAGCACGGGAAGTCGACGGTCGGGCAACTTGCGTGGTCATGTACACAGCCGGCTATCGTGACAGGAGTTGGAGCTTGTATATGGACAACACACATTCCGTGAACATGGCCAACATCATATTGGAAGAAGACCCCATTCACTTCGAAGACTCCACACCATCGTTTTCGGACTCGAACCTGCAAAGGTACCAATGCCACCCGGCCAACCGGGAACAGGCACGCTGGGGGCGGAGCATGCTCCACATCAGCCTTTTCACTCTAATCGTCTCTCTCGTAGGTGGCTGTAGTAGGCTGCCCTTGTGAGCGCATCGGCCTTCCCATTCAGCTCCCTGGAGATCCACATGAACTCCAACGACCTGAAGCTTCCTGCGAGCTTCTTCGCCTCGAGGTACCTGTCCACATAGGTCCCTTTCCTGACCATCCACTCGCCTCGCATCTGGTTCACCAGGAGCTGCGAGTCCGACATCACCACCACCGGCTCCGCCGAGTACGGGAGAGCTGCCTTCAGCCCCCGGACTAGCGCTTCGTATTCGGCCTCGTTGTTGGAGACGCTTTCGCCGATGAATCCGGCATCCTGAGCGAGCAACTCCCCGTCTCTGAACATGACATATGCGTAGGTGCCGATGCCCGGATTGCGTGGCTCGGCTAGGCCGTCAGTGAACATCTCGATCGTCAAGTTCAGCGCCAATCCCGCTCAGTCTTCGCTATAATCCCTTCGCCGTTGGGTCTGCTACGAAGGGCCGCGAAGGAGCCAAGAAGCGCAGGTGACTCCGACTGGGTCACGGAATAGCTGAAGGCCCTGGATCCCAGGGACAGAGATACCATGGGAGCCTAGAACGAACAGTGAGGCCGAAGTCACCTGCCCTTGAACTCCGCCTTCCTCTTCTCTATGAAGGCCCTCATGCCCTCGGTCCTGTCCTCCGTGTCGAAGCACCTTGAGTAGAGCTCGATCTCCTCCTCGTCCATCTGCCTCAGCTCCCTTCCCAGGCTGGAGTTCACAAGGACCTTGTTGAAACCCACGGCGACCGGAGCCAGAGAGAGCACGCGGCGGGCCAGGTATAGGGTCTCCTCCATGAGGCGGTCATGTTCGACGACCTTGTTGACCAGGCCCCACCGTAGGGCCTCCTCCGCAGTGACCGAGTCGCCGGTGAAGAACAGATACTTGGCCCTGAGGGGGCCGACGATCCTGGGAAGGCGGCTGGTTCCGCCGAAGGGAGTTATTATCCCCAGACGGGCCGAGGGGTCAGCGAAGGTGGCCCTCTCCGAGGCCACCACTAGATCGCAGGAGATGGCCAAGTCACTGCCGGCCCCGAGGGCCGCCCCGTTCACGGCCGCCAGTATGGGCTTCCCTACACTCTCCATCTTTGAGAGTACCCTGTGGGCAAGGCGGGCGAACTCGGCCGCATCCTCGCTCGTCATCTCCACCATGGCCTTCGCATCACCGCCCGCGCAAAACGACCTCCCTTCTCCCGTAATCACCAGGGCACGGGACTGGCTGTCCGACGCGAAGTCGTCGAGGACGGACTCCAGCTCCACGAATGTCTGCTTCCTCAGTGCGTTCAGCGCCTTCGGCCTGTTGAGCTTCACGATTCGCAGATCTCCCTGCCTCTCGTAGATCAGGTCTTCGTAATCTGAACCGGATGGCTTCATCAGTACTACCGTCTGCCTCCCTCGAGATATCTGTGTTTTGACTACGACCGCATTCTGGCAGGCGCGTCAACGCCGGGTGTCACTAAAACAGGACGCATATCTGAATGGCGGGCTCTCAGCCGGTCTTACTTTGGCGAGCGGCCTGCGATCATTCCACCAACGGGTGATCGGAGGAACCGACCGGCTGTTCTTCGAAGGCAGTTGCCCGAGCCCTCCTAGGATGACCAGGCCCCCGGCGGAGAGGACCCCGGCCTTCAGGAGGTCTATGTGTGTCACTGGCTATCCTGCACAAGAGCGTCTATGGAGCACTCAGGTTCCTTGCTGGCCGGCAGACCGGCAGCACGTCCAATTTGCGCCCTTACACCCTTAAATGGGCGAGGCTGTCAGGGATGCGCATGGCCCGCAAGAACGTCAGAAGTGCTGAGTCGACGAACTCGCTCAGGACGGTGCCGCCTGAGAGGGCGTTCCGCTTCTACAGGGAAGTCGGGCAGCCCCTCGACGCTACCTCAAAGAGCTTGGACGAATTCGCCGCAATCGTGGAAAGCGTCGACCCGGCTTCCATCAAGTTCCACATCGAACGAGGAGACTTCGAAAGCTGGTTCAGGATGCTAGGGGACCGATTGCTGGCGGATCAGGTCGCTGCTTTGCGAGGCAAGGACATCTCGCCCGGCGAGCTCAGAGGGACGCTGAGTTCTACGGTCAAAGCGCGCGTCGACCGGTTGCACAGGATCTCCTCCTCGAAGTAAAGAGCTACCCAAGTCCCTCCATCTTGCGCGGCCCGATTCTGAACTGGGCGAAGCTGCAGATTCGGTCCTGCTGGTCAACTGCCTAGAGGCCAGGCCAAGCGCTCTAGGCAAGTCGGCGAACAGGTACGGCGACGAGAATGTTGCGAAGCGGTAATAAAGCCAAAGAAAGGGCCTTCGAGACGATGCTATTCGTCATCGACCATACGCACGCTGCCGAGCACTGTCCCGCCGGAACGCTCCACCCCTACAGGGAATTCACCAGCGACGTGAACAAGGCGGCCGCCGGCAACGACGTCAAGGTAGTCGAGGGCTACGTGGACGGCCCCGGACATCACATCTACTTCGTAGTCGAAGCCAACGACCCAGCCCAGATTTACAGTTTCGCACTGCCCCTCATATCCATAGGGCACACGCATGTGGCCCCCGTCATGAAGTGGAACAAAGCCATCGAGCAGTCTCGGAAGCTCGGTCGTCAGAAGTAGTTCTCCCTCTGAACAGCTGTGTTTTTGTCAACTCGCCGGAAGAGCGTGAGCCCTGTGCTTGATGAAAGGCGACGTCTAGCATTCTGTTCGATAGCTCCGTAGCAGAGGGGGGAATCCACAGATCGAAGGGCGAACCAATGGTGTGAGACGAGCAAGATTAAACTAAGAGGGTGGGCCGCCGAAACCCAAGTTGAACCGAGGGGAGCTGGTCTGCACCGACCTGACGAAGGTATACAGCAATTCCGGAGGAGGAAGGGCCCTCGACTCCGTGACCATGAGCGTCCCCTCTCATGGGATATTCACTCTCATCGGGAAGAACGGGGCTGGCAAGACCACCCTCGTCCGCATACTCGCGACCCAGCTTGAGCCGACCCAGGGCTCGGCCTACATCAACGGGATCGACGTCGTCAAAGAAGCCAGGAAGCTGAGGGATATCATTGCCACAGTCCCCCAGGAGGCGAGAGCCATCCCCTGGTTGACGCCTCTGCAGACGGTCGTGGCCTACATGCTCTGGAGGGGATACGGCTACGCGGAGGCCAAGAGCAGGGCTGACGAGGCCCTCGCCAAGGCGGGGCTCGCGCAGTACGCTGAGACGGTGACTAGGAAGCTCTCCGGGGGGCTCAAGAGGAAGGTGATGGTGGCGACGGCGCTGGCCGCGGACGCGGAGGTCACTTTCCTCGACGAGCCGACGACCGGGCTCGACCCGATGTCCCGCAGGGAGCTCTGGAAGTCCCTCGAGGAGATAGCCAAGGACCGCTTCCTCATACTGACGACCCATTACCTGGAGGAGGCGGAGCGCATGGCTGACACGTTGGGGATCCTAGACAAGGGGAGGCTCGTCGCCCTTGGCACGCTGGACTACCTGAGGAGCCTCGTCAAGTACGAGTACAGCATCAGGTTCCCAACCATGCAGGAGGTGCCATCCGTTGAGGGAGGGGTGGTCACCTCGGGAACGGACGGGCAGACGCAGATCATGACCGGGGAGCGGGAGGCCTACAGGCTGTCGAAGGAGCTCCTGGAGAGGGGGGCGAAGTTCTCCATAAACAGGATTTCCCTGGACGGCATCTTCTTCAGCCTCGTGGGCTCCGTGGTGGACGAGGAGGAGCAGGAATGAAGCGGAACGCGGGCGGCCAGGTTCTGGCGGCCGTCCTGGTCAACGCCGTCTACGCGATGAAGAACTACCCCGTGGTCCTGATCAACACCGTGCTCTCTCCGCTCTCGTTTCTGCTTGTGATATTCTTCGTCAGCAGGGGGGCGCTCATAGGGCAGGCCATCGAGGGCGCGCTGATCATGAGCATGTTTTCGAGCGGGATGGGGCTGCAGTCCGATCTTTCTCACCTGAAGAACGATTTCAAGCTGCAGGACATGGTCGTGAGCTCGCCCACGACGCCTTTGTTGTACGTGGGCGGGATGGCCATTTCCGAACTGGTCTACTCATTCCCCGCCCTTGCCGTGCTGACGGCGCTCGCCGTCGTCTTCCTCCGTCCCAGCTCCGTCGGGGCCGTCTCCCTCATCGCGGTCATGCTGCTGATGTTCCTGACCTCGGTCTGTCTGGGCTTCACGCTCTCAACCTTTTCTAGCGACATAATGCAGAGCTACGCGATGTCCAGCCTGATCTCCATCCTCTTCTCCACGCTGCCCCCCGTCTACTACCCCATCACCTACATCCCCCTCCCCTACAGGTACCTGGCATATCTTTCGCCCACTACCTACGCTGCAGGAATCGCCCAGAACGCGACAGGTTTCCTCCAGCTGAGTTCCATGTCGCTCCTGTTGGACTGGGCGGTGCTGATAGGGCTGACCTCTTTCCTGGCGCTCGTCGCGGCGAAGAAGGCCAGATGGAGAGAGGTCTGAGCCGAACAGGCCATCCCTGCCGAGGCCGCGTCGGAGGAGATCCGTCAGGCTGCGCCACCTCATTGCAGGCTCAAGGTCTAACGCTTAAGTAACCCACAAGGAAAGTCCGAGTCGCCATGAAGGCCTCCGTCGGCACGAAGGAGAGGCTGCTCCTGTTGAGGGCCCTGGTCGACAACGCCGTCTACAACTCTACAGTCGACGCAAGGTTCAATCAGATGCTCTCCATCCTGGAGATTCACCAGGCCCTTGAGTGGACGTTCAGGACGATCCTGCGTGAGAAAGGGCACACACTCGGGTTCACGGGACAATACTTCGACGGCATCGACAAGATGAAGTTCGCCAACCTGGTCGATGACGCGAAGAAGGTCGTCAACAAGGTATCACCCGCTTCTTCTCTGACCGAGGAGCAGCTGAGCCTCGTGGCGGCCATAGAGAATGCCAGGAACGCCATCTACCACCAGGCGCTCGTGGACTCGGACGTCTCAGGAAGAGTCGGCGAGCTGGAACAGCTCATCGTGGAGCTCTGCGAAAAGGTGATCGGTGTCCCATGGAAGGACCTTTCGCTCGCCCACCAGATCGAGAACAAGGAATGGAGGGAGGCAGCCCTGGCCTCGGAGGACGCCATCGCCAAAGGGGACTACAGCGCCTCGATAGAAGGGTCAGGCCGCCTCCTGGACGACCTTTTTGCCGACTCGGCGATGGTGGCCGGTGAAGTCGGAGCGACCTGGCTTTCGGCAGCGTTCGGCCAGGACAGCACCGAGCTCCTGCAGAAGATGCTGAAGCCTGAGGAGTACGCGGCCGCCTACAACTCGTCCGAGATGCAATCGCTGGCCTTCGACGTCAGCCGGGCTGTATACCATCTCCACTTCCTCGTCGACACGCTGACTATGCTCGACGAAGAGGAACGTGTGAAGTACCTCAAGCTGACCAAGGCCAGGGCGGGGATCCGGGCCGGTCCGGCATCGAAGCCCCGGGTGCCCACTCCCGCCGAGGCGATAGAGGCTTCAGACTTCGCGGTCCAGCTCACTCTCAAGTACGAGAGGCTGAGGCTTGGGTACGCGGTGCCCTAGCTGACCGCGACAGGAACCGCAGTTGCCTGGGCTACACACTGACCCCTAGCTGACGGAGGATCATCCCGGCGGCTTCCTCCGCCGTGATCTTGCCGGTGTCGATCTTCAGGGAATTAACCGGTTCCTCGACCCGCGTAATCATCACGTTGAACCTCTCCTGGGGCACGGTCGCCTTGCGCGCCACGTTCCGTCTGTAGGCCGTGGTGACATCACAATGGAGATACACCACGAGACTCGAATCGTAGGCGCCTCGCAAACGCCTGACAGCATCCATCCTGAACTCGTCTCTCAGGAAGGTGCCGTCCAGGATGACGTTGTAACCCCGCATCAACGCCTCACCAGCCAGCGTTACGCACGAGGAGTAGACGAACTCCGACTCGGGACCGGAGTAGCCGGGACTGGGTATCATCGACCGCACGACGTCCGTCCTGATGTGAACGGTATTCTCGAGCCGCTTCGCCACGATGTCCGCGATGGTCGACTTTCCGGACCCAGGTATGCCGCAAAACAGCAACAGCCTTGGCAACGGCATCATCGATGCATGAAGGCGAAGTTATAAAGTTGGAGACGGCCATCTGGCGAGGCCGGATCTCCGATTCCAACTTCCTCTAGGGCAAGAGGACGTCGCGGTCCCGCGACTTCGCGAAGTCCGAGCCATGGAGGGCAATCCTAAAAGGGGGGTTCTCACGCCTTCGGTACTGTGAAAGCGTCCGAAGTCATGAACGTCAACATTGTGAAGGTCAGCCCAGATGCTTCGCTTTCGGAGGCCGCCAGGCTCATGCTCAGCCTCGACATAGGCAGCCTCCTCGTAATCGAGGGAACCAAGCTCAAAGGGATCCTCACCAAAAGCGACTTCATCCGGCTGGTCGGGAAGAAGAGGAAGGCGAAGCTGGTCAAGGACATCATGTCCAGCCCTGTGACGACCGCCTCTCCTGACACAAACCTGATAGAGATCGCCAACATAATGCGGCTGAACCGGATAAGGCACATCCCGGTCGTGGAGAAGAAGGCCGTCGTCGGCCTTGTTACCGACTTCGACATAGCCTGCTTCGCAGCGTCCGACCTGGGGCGGATACTCACCATGCTGAAGCCCCCCAAACTGTAGTCCGACGCCCCTCTTCGTCTGCGCCCCGGTCCGAATCCGCAACGCTCGCAGGGGCTGTTCTGAGCCTTGACGTCAACCGGAAAAGAGGAACGACTCAAATCTGCGAGGACCAAGCTCTGACTCGTGGGCAACTCTGACAGGTTTCAATGGTGGAGGGAGACGTATGAAGGAACCCGGCCGGAGGAGCTACCATGGTTCTCTCCGACTCCTGACGACGACTTCTTGGAAGCCCTCGATCGGCACGCCCCGGTTCCTGGGAAGGCGTTGGATCTGGGGTGCGGGCCGGGGATCCATTCCGTAGCGCTTGCCCAGCGGGGATGGAGGGTTACGGCAGTGGACGTGGCCCCCGGCGCAATCTCAATGGCCACACGCTTCGCGACTAGGGCTAAGGCGCGAATCGAGTTCGTCAACTGTGACGTGCTCGGGTTCAGACCGATCAAAGGGGCCTACGATCTGGTCCATGACAGGGGCTTCCTGCACACGCTCCCCAAGTCAGACCGGAGGAAGTGGAGGAAGGTGGTAGCTACGGCTCTCCGACCCGGTGGAACCATCATCGCGAAGGAGTTTGTGTACGACGAAAGAAGATCCTACGGACCAAGAGGTCTGACCGAACCCGAGGTCAGGGCCCTATTCTCGGCCCCTCTGGGCATCGTGGAGCTCGCCAGGAGCTCCTTTTGGGGGGCCGGGCACGGCCACGAGTCATTCCTCATAGTGGCCAGGACGCTTTGAGCCACGGTTCGAAGATACGACATGCTAGGACGCTAGTCTACCTCTTCTTCCAGCTTATCCCCCGGCCCAGGGGTACGGTCCCGGCGCCGACGACGGAGTTCGTAACGATTGCGAAGCTGGCGTAAGCCGCCACCATGGCCGTCGCTATGCCGAGGTACCCGCCCAGCTTGGTCAGCAGAGCGACGTCCAGCAGGGCGCCCGAGCCCAGCAGGAAGAACGTGATCCAGAGGAACAGGAAGGTCAGGTTCAGCGCCATGGTCGTCGTCATAGCTGGTATCCACATGTAGAACGTGAATATCCCCCACAGAATCAGCGCCGTTCCGATGGCTTCAGGGGGAGGCGCAGCTATGCCCATTTCAGCGAGGAGCACCATCAAGGCGAAGAAGAGCCAGAACGCGCCGTAGCTGCAGAAGGCGGTGAAGCCGAAGGTGTTGCCCTTCCTCATCTCGAAGATGCCCGTCAGAAGCTGACATAGGCCTCCGTAGGAGAACGCCAAGGGCAAGACCGCAGCGACAGTAGCCTCAGGCAGCCAGCCGGCGTTGGAGAAGCTCAGCAGGAAGGTGGTGAACGCGAAGGCGGCCAGCCCGAGAGGTGCCGGGTCAGCCATCATCGCTTTGTCCACTGCCGTGCTCAACTTCCTTCCACCTTCACCATCGCCGCGGCTATCTCCGCCTTGAGCTCTTCGTAGCTCTTCTGGGCCTCCTCCACGCTGGTGCCGTCCTCCAGGCTCGTCACGTCGCCCAGGGCCCTCTCCTCGACGATCGCGCCAAGGAGGCGTCTCATTATCTTCCCGCTTCTTGTCTTCGGGAGCTTGCTGACAAAGTAGATCGCATCAGGCGCCGCAATGGGACCCAAGTTGTTCCTCACATGATTGATGAGGTCCGTCCTGAGCTGCGGAGAGGGCCTATTCTCCGGCCTGAGCGTCACGAAGGCCACAGGGACCTGCATCTTGATCGGGTCCGCCTTCCCGATGACGGCCGACTCCGCCACCGACGGATGTGAGATCAGCACGTCCTCCAGCTCGGTGGTGGAGATCCTGTGGCCCGCGATCTTGAGGACCTCGTCGGCCCTCCCCAGGAACCAGAAATAGCCGTCTTCGTCCTTCATCGCGAAGTCGGCAGCGAAGTACTTGCCGGGGAACTTCTTGAAGTAGGCCTCCCTGAACCGCTTGGGGTCGTCCCAGATCGCCATCAGCTCTCCGGGCCAGGGCCTCTTTATGACCATGAAGCCCTTCTCGTTGGGCTTCGCCACCCTGCCGTCCTCCGTTATGATTTCGGGGTCCACCCCCGGCAACGGGAACGTCGCCGAGCCGGACTTGAGAGGGACTAGTCCCAGGCCCGGCTGCGGAGAGACCATTATGCCCCCCGTCTCAGTCTGCCACCAGGTGTCCACTATCGGGCATCTCTGGTTGCCCACGTTCCTGTAGTACCACTGCCAGGCCTCCGGGTTAATGGGCTCTCCCACCGATCCGAGGAGGCGGAGAGACGACAGGTCGTGCTTCTTGACCCATTCCTCCCCGTACTTCATATGCATCCTGATGGCGGTGGGCGTCGTGTACAGGATGGTCACTCCGTACCTGGAGATCATCTCCCACCACCTGTCGGGCGTCGGATGATCCAGCGCGCCTTCGTAGATGAGAGAGGTGACGCCTCTGAGAAGAGGCCCGTAGACGACGTAGGAGTGGCCGGTCACCCAACCTGAGTCCGCCGTGCACCAGTAGATATCCTCATCCGTCACGTCGAAAACCGCCTTCTGCGTGAAGTAGGCCCAGACCATATATCCCGCCGTGCTGTGGACCACACCCTTCGGCTTCCCTGTGGTCCCTGAAGTGTACAGCATGAAACTGGGGCGCGTCCCTTCCAGCCTCTCCGGCTCGACGTAGGCGGGTCCGGGTTGGGAGATTTCGTCATACCAGACGTCCCTGTCCTCCGTCATGTGCACCTCCCTGCCAGTTCTCTTGACGACCACCACCTTCTCCACGGTCGAGGTCTCCTTCAGGGCTTCGTCCACCACCTCTTTCAGCTCGACGATCCGACCCTTCCTGTAGCCGCCGTCTGCCGTTACAACGATCTTGCTCCCGGAATCGTTGATCCTCTCCGCCACCGCGTGGGCGCTGAAGCCAGAGAAGATCACCGAATGGATGGCGCCTAGCCTCACAGTGGCCAGCATGGCGATGGGGAGCTCGAGTATCATGGGCATGTAGATGGTGACCCTGTCGTTCTTCCTCACACCCAGCTCCTTCAGGACCCTGGCGAAGCGGTTGACCTCCTTGTAGAGGTCGTAATACGTGAGGATCCTCCTTTCGCCGTTCTCCCCCTCCCAGTAGAACGCCACCTTGTTCTTTCTCCAGCTCCTGACGTGCCTGTCCACGCAGTTGTACGACAGGTTCGTCTTCCATGAGGGGAACCACCGGCCGTAGGGGGGCTCGTCTAGGCTTTCGAAGATGGAGCCGGCCCTGTCGTACCAGAAGAGCTCCTCCGCGACCGACTTCCAGAAGCTGTCCGGCTCGTCGAGACTCTTACGGTGGATCTCTCTGAGCACCTGCAGGCTGGGGTGGAAGGTCTCGCCGGTCGGCAGGACGTCTTTCACTTCAGACAATATACACTACATTCCAGATATACTCTATATAAGTCCGTCGGGAAGTGGAACAAACGCTTCGACAATAGGTGTATAATAGCGATATTCGTAACCTTTTTAGCAAACAGTATGTTAAGATGAAGCGGGAAGTCCCCTACTTCCTGTAGTACTTCCTCCAGGAGTCGTCAAGGGGCCTGAACTTGAAGCCGTAGCTGATTATACCTCCCTCGTCCTGCTCGAAGAGCTTCCTGAAGCAGGCCTCCACCTCCATCCCTATCTCCAACTTGTCAGGGTCGCAGTCGACCACCTGGGACAACACCTTCGGTCCCTCGTCCAGCTGTACCAGTGCGATGGCGTAGGGAGTGAACTGGCTCATCATCTTGGGGGCGGAGTGTATCACCGTGTAGCTGTACACCTTCCCCCTTCCGGAGAACTCGATGGGGACGACCTTCCCCTTCCGCCTGCAGTTGGGGCAGACCCTGGTGGATGGGAAGTAGGTCCTGCCGCAGGTCTCGCACTTCGAGCCTGTGAGCCTGTACCTCTCTCTCATCCTCCTCCAGTGGGCCGGTGCCGCCGATGTGCTCATGCTTCTAGCTCCTCCTCGACAGGATCGTGACCACAGCCGTGGCTCCCGAGCCTCCTACGTTGTGGGCCAAGCCCACCTCCGCTCCCGAAACCTGCCTTCCCTTCTCCGCCTGACCCCTCAGCTGCTTGACGAGTTCCGAGATCTGCTTGACCCCGGTAGCTCCCACGGGATGGCCTGCGGCCTTCAACCCGCCGTCGGTGTTGACAGGAAGGCTTCCGTCGGCGTAGGTCTGGCCCTCTTCGTAGAGCTTCCCGGCCTCGCCTTTCTTGCAGAAGCCCATATCTTCGATAGCCAACAGCTCGGCGATGGTGAAGCAGTCGTGGACCTCCATGACGTCGATGTCCCTCCTCTCCCGGCCGGACAGCTGGAAGGCCTTCCTGGCGGCGTTGACCGTGGCGTCCACCGTGCAGATGTCCCTCCTCTTGAGAAGGCTGAGCGTATCCGTGGCCGGGACGCATGCCTCCACCAGGATCGGCGTATCCGTGTACTTCTTCGCGATTTCGAGCGGCGCCAGTATCGCCGCCGCCGCGCCGTCCGAGATGGGGCTGCAGTCGTACTTCCTCAGCGGGTAGGCCACCATTGGCGCCGTGAGGGCCTCCTCTTCCGTTATCCTGTTCCTGAAGTGGGCCAGCGGGTTGAGCGATCCGTGGTAGTGGTTCTTCACCGCCACCTTGGCGAGGATCTCCCTCCTCACATTGAAGTCGTGGAGGTACCTCGTGGCCATGAGGGCGTACAGGCCCGGGAAGGTCGCGCCGAAGTAGGCCTCCCATTCGAAGTCCATGGCCCCAGAGAGGACGCTGGTCGCCTGGTCGGTGTCCACGTCGGTCATCTTCTCCACCCCTCCGACGGCTACGATGTCGTAGAGGCCCGAGGCGACGGCCATGTAGCCCTGCGAGAAGGCGATCCCTCCGGAGGCACAGGCCGCCTCGACCCTGAGAGAAGGTATCGGATTGAGGCCCAGGAAGTCGGCGACGAGAGCTCCGATGTGTTCCTGCCCGACGAACATCCCACCGGACATGTTGCCGACGACCATGTATTCCACGTCCTTGCCGCTGATGCCGGCATCATCCAGGGCCTTGACCCCGGCCTCCCACACCAGGTCCTTGATTCCGCTCTCCCAGCGTTCGCCGCACTTTGCCGTGGCCGCGGAGATTATGGCGACGTCTCTCTTCTTGAACAACTTCAACCACTCCTGTACAGCTTCTTGTACTTGGCGTAGACCGAGTACGGGACACGGGAGCCCCTCTGGATGTAGTACTCCACCGGGGGCGCCAGCTCAGCCCTCTCCCTCAGGAGGTCCGTCACGACGAAGCTGAAGGAGTCGGAGCCGGCCCCCGATCCGTAGGACGTCATGAATATCCTGTCTCCCTCCTTCGCCTGGTCAAGGACGGCCGCCAGGCCAAGCATAGAGGACCCGGAATACGTATTGCCGATCCTCTGGACCACGAGCCCCGGCAGCACCTTCTTGACGTCGAAGCCCAAGATGGAAGCCGCCTTCAAGGGGAACTTCCCGTTGGGCATGTGGAAGACCGCATAGTCGTAGTCCTCCGCCTTCGTGCCCAGCTCCTCCATCAGGCTCTCACTGCACTTCAGGACGTGCTCGAAGTAGGCGGGTTCCCCCGTGAACCTCCCGGCATGCCTTGGGAACGCCGAGCCCTCTCTCCTCCAGAAGTCGGGCACGTCCTGGGTGTAGGAATGCGTCCCTTCGACCTCGGCAAGGATCTCCTTCGCCCCGATGATGTAGGCCGCCCCGCCGGCGGCCGCGGTGTATTCAAGGGCGTCGCCCGGTGCGCTCTGGGAGGTGTCTGCGCCTATGGCCATTCCATACTTCATGTACCCTCCCCTCACCAGGCCAAGGCAGGCCTGTATCCCCGCGGTGCCGGCCTTGCAGGCGAACTCGGTGTCGGCAGCGGTGACATGAGGTGTCAGGCCGACGGCTTCGGCGACCGTAACGGCCGTGGGCTTGACGGCGTACGGGTGAGACTCAGAGCCGACGTAGATAGCCCCAATTTCACCAAGCTTGATCCCCTTCGCCCTCCTGATTGCGTTCCTCGCGGCCTCCACCGCTATGGTGGCGGTGTCTTCGTCCAGGGATGGGACCGACTTCTCCTTGACGCCCAGCCCCGACTTGATCTGGTCGGCGTCCTGTCCCCAGATCTCCGCTATGGCCTCCGCCCCAATCCTCCACTTCGGGACATATGCGCCGTACCCCACGATGCCAACCTTCAACCCTGCTGCCTCCGGTCGTCGTTATTCGCCCTTGTCGCCGTATTTAAGACTGCGAATCGTTCCCGACTTCTCATTAGACGGTAGCCATGAGGCCAGTTGCGACGCCTGGCATGAGTCAAATATACCGAAGAAGAGCAGACACCAAGAGCACAGCCGTCCAGGCTCTGATAGAGGCCACCTTCCTCCTTCTGCGGAAGAGCGGATAGGCAACTAGGAATACGACGATTCCCACGAGCAGCGAAATCAGCCAGATCTCTAACACGTCGCCTGACTTCTCGGGCAGCAAGAGGTTCAAGATGTCGAAGGTCCCGGCCACCAAGTACCTCACTGGAACCTGGGCCCACATGACCGCCGTTGCCCCGGCCATCAGTGCGGCTACGAGAGGGCCAGCGTCGTCAGGGGACCGCTTCTCATCGGTCCTCGTCCCTTCCACCAACCCTCGCATACCACCAAGTCGTGACCTTCTCCGCCATAAGAGTAGCTCCTCCCCGATTCCTTGGATTCGTTGATAAGAACGACGTGTTTGCCAGCGCCTATGCGAGCCGGGTTTCCGCCCCATGGCATCCGCCTCCTTGTTCCACTCTCTACTATGGGGTTCGCCCTGGCGCTGTTCATGACCGCCCTTGCTCCCGCTGCCACAGCCAGGGCGTCAACGACGTGGAACGTCTCCATCTCCAGCTACCAGTTCACCCCTTCCACAGTCACGATCAGCGTTGGAGACACAGTCACCTGGACCGTGAGCGACGGGACACACACCACGACCTCGGACCCCGGTCAAACCGAATCATGGAATTCGGGACCCATGTCGGCCGGCCAGAGTTTCTCCTACACATTCAACGCCGCAGGCAACTACACCTACCACTGCGCCATCCATGCGATAATGCATGGTGAGGTGATCGTGCAACAGCCTACCCCCGAGTTCCCCGGCATCGTGGCATTCGCCACCGTGGGCTTCGCGGCTGCTCTGGGGCTTGCCCTCGAAAGAAAGCTCAGGCGTTGACGCTTTAGGGGTTCTTGGCAGGGCCCCGCAGCCCCGCTCATGAAGCTTCTATTACGTGGATCAGGACAATCCCTCCATAGTCGGAGACGTTTCCGCGGAGCCGGGCACCACGCGAAACCCAACCTGTTCAGAATCTTATCACCCAACCTTCTGACGGTATCGACATCGTATCAGCGAACCTACTTACCTCCATCCGTCCTATGGCAAGTCCGTGGTCAGATAGAAATGGCACAAAACACGACATCCGGTTTTCCGAGCGCGGCCTGGGTCCTTTCCCTTGTTGGCGGGATCTTGATAATCCTGAGCGGGACTCTGCTGATGGCTGTCGGAGCTTTCGTACTCCCGCACTTGGACTACAGCAACCTCACCGTTCCGCCGCAGATGACTGCGGCCAGCATTCCGGCCCTGGTGTCCGGCATAGTAGGCACCATGGGAGCCGTCGGGCTCGTTTCCGGAGCCGTAGTCCTGATTTCGGCCGTAATGCTCCTGAGGAGCCTCGAATCAAGGAAGACGTGGGGCGTGCTCATCCTGGTCTTCTCGGTCCTGAGCTTCCTCGGCCTCGGGGGCTTCATCGTCGGAGCCGTCCTCGGGATAATCGGCGGGATAATGACCCTCAGGTGGAAGCCGCCCATGCAGCAGGCCTGAACCTTAAAGAGACCCAGAACCATCAGATTTGATAAGGAAGAGGAACTGACAGGGAGGCGGGCAGTTTGGAAAAGCTCAAGGTCCTGCTGATACTGCTGGTGACGGCCACCGCAGGTCTGGCCGCCTCGATATACCTCCTCGCCCTTCTCCTGGGGCCGGCCGAGGCCCCACTGAACGTCCTCTCGAGGATCTTGACTCAGGGCCTTCCGGCGGACCTGCCGTTCATCATACCTCTCTCTTCCCTCCTTTTCCTGTGTACTGTCCTCGCCAGCATGGTCGGCGTCATCTACTTCCTAGTCCTTCCGGAGATGAAGAGCTACGCCTCGAACAACGGCAAGGACCCGGCCTCCTTGGTCATGAAGACCCTCAAGCCGGACGAAAGGAAGGTGGTCAGCGTCCTGGACGCCCACGGAGGTACCTACCTGCAGAAGTACATCACCAAGGAAGCGGACCTGTCCAGGCTGAAGACGCACAGGATCATCGCCGGGCTTTCCGAGAGGGGGATCGTTCAGGTCGAGAAGAAGGGGAACACCAACGAGGTCTCCCTGGTCAAGTGGTTCCACGAAGGAATGCGCTAGTCGCGGCGGCTGTCCTTCCTTCCGAATTCTGCCGCATCCTGTTTCCGTTCTCGCTCAGTGGTGTTTCCTGATTTCCTTCATTCCTTCGAGGCTGTCCCTGTAGCTGCCCAGAGGATGGACTTCCCTGTCGACGGCGAGGTTGCTCGGGGAGTTGAAGAAGATCTCTCCCAGCTCCTCCAATGTGTCCGTCTCGATGATGTAGCCGTCGGCCAGGATGTCCAGGAAGGGGCCTCCTGTGACCACCTTCTTCTTCTCGAGGTCCAGCTTGTACTTGATCGAGTCCGCCGCCATCTTCGCGAACTCCGCCTGGTCGGTCGGAATGGCCGACCCTCTCACCCTCTCTATTACGAGGAATCGCATGCTGTGAGGCTCCTTTCGCCTGCCTTGATAAGCATACCATCGAAATCAAGGATCGGTCGGCCGCAACAGTGGATCCTTGCGGACTAGAGCGGTTGAAAGGAAGGCCGAACTTCGCCCGATCAGAAGGCCAACGCCACGATCCCGATGCCTATGAGGGCAAGTATGGCCGATATGATAACGAAGAAGATGACCGCCACGATGGCTATTACGAAGGCCTTTAGCCACCCGCAATCGAAGAAATGGCTGATCAACGCAAGCCAGAGGATGAAGAGCGCGATCTCTCCGAGCAAGCCCCCGATGTAGGCGCCAAGGAGCGCGTCCAGTATTATGCCGAGAACGACTATCCAAACGGCGTCCGTGAACTTGGCCTTCTCCTTTCCCACGAGAGCCCTGCCGGCCAGCCAGAGCACCGGCGCAAGGACGATGGTTCCTACGATGATCTGCACCAGCAGCGCGTAGAAGTTCAAGTGACCATCTCTCCGGCCCTTCCTGGCCGTCTCGGCTCTTAAGCCTTAGCTCGTCTCGGTGAAGGGTTCCGTCGGGGCCTCGCTTGGGTGATTCAGGAACAGAAACAGGTTCGGCCTTTCCAGGAAGGCCGAGTAGATGTCCTTTCTCGTCTTCAGGGCGTGCCGATTTGCTCTAGCTGTCCTCAAGGGGGGAGGGGCCACATAGGCCGGGTTCCTGACGAACCTACCCCCGACCAGCATGTAGTAGGCCGCACCATGGGTCGTCCTCATGGGCTCGTAGAGGGATTCGAAGCGGCTGGAGACCAGGTTCGCCAGAACGAGGGTCTCCCTTGACCGGTTGATCGTCACGTGCCCGTAGTTCGGAGGGATGACCACGGCTTCTCCGCTCCCCGCCCTCACCAAGACCACGTCCGTAATTGTTCCCTCCTCCATCTTCTGAAGGAGGAAGTTCGCCGACCCGTTCAGCACTTGGTAGACCTCGGGAAACGACAGGCTATCCTCGGCAAGGGGATGGTAGTGGCCCGCGGTCTTGACGTACTCCTTTCCGATCACCCTCGGGGGTATGACGGTCATGTCGAAGCGGAGGGAATGCCTGTCGAACAGGCGCTGGTCCCGTGCTCTCCTTATGTCCCTGTACATGTAGTACACGGGCGTCTCCCTCCCAATCGAATCCAGGGCCGTCCTGTCGAAGAGGACGTCCTTCAGGTCCCCAAGCTTCCTGATACCCGGCCTGATGGCCTCGCCGTCCACCGTCAGGAGGCCGGATTCCAGATCGCAGCGAACGTCCATGGCCGCGATTCCGAGCTTCTTCATTTCTCCCAGCCGGGACTACCATCCGCGCCCTAATAAGCCCACGAAAGGATTCCAGGGATGGCAGACTCTCCCTCGTCCACGCTGAGCCAATGTAGTCTGTCGCTCGGAGAGTCGGACCTCTCTGTCCAAAGGCTTATCATTGAACCGATCGAACCTGACACCAATGACTAGGGGAAAGCTCTCCGGCGTCGCTGGCATCTTGATGGACCTTGACGGCACGGTCCACGTCGGGGACACCTTGGTTCCGGGCGCCGACTCGGCCATCGCTCTCCTCAGGGAAAGGGGGACGAAGATCCTCTTTGTTACGAACAACGCCACGAAGTCGCCCGCGGAGTACGTTAAGAGGCTCCGTGGGATGGGCATTTCCGTCACTGAAAAGGATGTTTTCACATCCGCCATGGCGACGGCGGAGTATCTCGCCGGGAAGCACTGCAGGGGTGAGAAAGTGTACGTTCTCGGAGGAGACGCCCTCAAAGAGGAGCTCTCCAAGGTGGGCTGCGCGATCCTGGGTGAGGAGAAGGCGAAGGAGGCGGACATGATGGTCTCCGCCCTCGACCTGGGATTGACGTACAACAGGCTCAAGGCGGCCTGCTATGCCATCCAGGCTGGAGCCAAGTACATCGTGACCAACCTCGACGCCAACCTCCCCATGGAAGTCGGATATGAGCCGGGTTCTGGAGCGATAGCGGCCGCGGTCACCGCTGCCACCTCGACGAAGCCGCTCCTCATCGGGAAACCATCCAAGATCATGGTGGGGCTGGCCCTGAAGCGCCTGGGCGTGAAGAGGGATAGCGCCATCATGGTGGGGGACAGGCTGGACTCCGACATCAAGGCGGCGAAGTCGGCCGGCCTCAGGTCCGTCCTGGTGCTTACCGGAGTAACAAGGAACCTCAGGGGCGTTCGGAAGGAGCTTCTTCCAGACGTCACGATCCCTAGTGTGGCGGACCTACCCGAGCTGCTTCTTGAGAGAAGAAGCTAGTGCCCAATCCTCGGCTCCGTCCGGGCGTGCCATACGCATACCACTACAGGCATTCATCCACTAGCTTTGGGAGGGTCTTCCTCCGCGCCACCTTCTATATCCCGTTGTCGAGCCGCAATCCAGGAGAAAGTTCCACGCGACCCGTAGTTAGGCGAACGATCGGTCCAGGGCGTAGGTCCGGAAAGGCTAACATAGGCCCTAGTGTTGAGCCGCAGTATGACAAAGGGGGACTTCTCACGACGGACTCCGGAGAAACGCTATTCCCGTGTTAAGGAGCAGCAGGGACGCGTTGCGCTCGACAGCGATTTCAACGAAGGCCCGGACATCAAGAGGCGCGCCGAGGTGGCAAACGACCTTCTCGATTTGATCAGGGCGAGAAGATCATCACGGGTACCGTTCGACCCGGACCGACCGGTGGGAAAGGAGGACCTGAGGAAGATCATCGAGGCGGCCCGCTGGGCGCCGACGCCTCACAACATGCAGAACTACGAAGTCGTCGTAGTGGAGGACAGGAAGCTGTTGGAGAAGCTGGGAAAGGTTAGGTCCCGCACATCGGAGGCGTTTCTGCGCGAGAACTTCCAGCAGCTTTCGTTCTCCGAGAAGGAGCTGCTTCAGAAGAAGACGGGCGTCCTCGCGGCCCAGTTCCCGCAGCCGTGGAGGGAACCGTCGAAGTTCACGGAGGTCGCCCGCCAGGGTCCAGGCGCCCCCCTCAGCCAGATGATCAACGGGGCTCCGATGCTCCTGGTGGTGACCTATGACCCGCGGAGGAGGGCGCCTGCCGCCGAGGGGGACTCCCTGGGCTTCATGGGCCTCGGCTGCGTCATGGAGAACATCTGGCTGGTGGCCTACTCCCTGGGGGTGGGCATCCACATCCTCAGCGTCTTCGGCAGGGAACCGGAAGAGGATGTCAAACGGCTCCTCCACATTCCGAAGGAGCTGAGGATAGCCTACGCCCTGCGACTGGGCTATCCGATTCATCCCCCGCCGAAATACCCTAGGCCCAGACGCGACGCAAAGGCCCTGGTTCACCGAAACCTGTACTAGGCGGCTCAACGTCGGCGGATGACTCGCCGAGCACAACAAAGGTTGTCAGAACGGCCGGAGCCGTCATCCTAGCCGATGCCAGCGCCTTCCCCGAGCAGCTGGATTCGTGTGACGGTTCCAGTCTGTCTCCTTCTGGTGGTCTTGGTCGTCCTCCCTTCGTTCCGTCCCCCGCGAGGGCGGCCCAGACCTGGAACATCTCGATATACGGAGACGTTCACGGAATGGATTTCGCGTTCACTCCGAGCAACGTGACCATAGGAGTCGGGGACAGCGTCAGCTGGACCTGCGCTGAAGGGACCCATACCACCACCTCCCTGCCGAATCAGGCGGAATGGTGGGACTCGGGGCAGCTGACGCTTGGCCGCTCACTCTTGTTCACCTTCACCGTCCCGGGGAACCTAAGACTTCATCCTACGGCTCAACCACCAGATGCCTCCCAAGGCCAGGGGGATCCCGATGACGACCAGTATCCAGGCGAGAGCCGTCAGCCAGGAGTACACGACGTAGTTCAGGGTCCAAGTCGATACGGGAACGTTCCACTTCCCGTCCGCGTTGACCTCGAAGCAGAAGGCTATGAAGACCACCAGCGAAAAGAAACCTCCCCCTCCGCTCGTCGATCGGGAACCGCCGCTGAAGAAGCGGTACTTCCTCCTCTCCTCATCCGGTATCCTCTTCCACCACAGCCAGCCGGCCACTGAAGCGACGCCGATCGGGATGCCGACGTAAACGAGCTCCCAGAAGATCAGGTTCAGCATGAAGGTCACGCAGTGTCCCATAGTCCACAGCGCCAAGCTCGCGGGCACCATGCCTGTCGACTGGGCGTCACCCACGAACCACAGGAAGACGAGCACACCCCCTATCGCGGCGAGGACCGCCCCCACCACCCAGAAGGCGAGCATCGTCCAATGCCTTCTAAGGAACCCCTTCCACGAATCGTCGGCGTCTCCCGGCGCTTTCTGTGCCATGCGATATCCCTCTTCCTGCCTTCCTGCGGGTATTTTAGACCTCTGCAGTATGATGGCACCTGCAACAGCCTTCGGCAATATAGATGGATAGACGAAAGGATGGATGACAGGCGGAGAGACGAGGACATCCTCGCGAAGGCATAATAGCCCGTGGCCAATGATAATCGGGGGAATTGAGAAGGATAGGCCTCGGCGAAGCGTCGGAGCTGAAGTGGGTTCAGCCGAAGAAGCTTCAGAGGGTCTTTCATCTGCTATCCGGGGAGGAAGTCGTGGGAACCCTCGAATGGAAGAGCAGCTTCGGCTCCCTAGCTACGGGGAGGGCCGCTGGCGAGGAGTGGACCTTCAAGAGGGGAGGGTTCCTCTCCCCCTACGTTTCGTTGAGATATTTCGGCACGGAGACGGACTACGCAAGGTTTTCGGTGAGCTGGGGGAACGGGGTCCTGAAGCTGCCCACCGGGAGGACCTTCCTGTGGACGAAGAAGGGTGTCTGGTCGCCGGAGTACTCGTTCCTCGACGCCGACGGCTCCAGCCTCCTGACCTTCAGGCGGTTCAGCGGGCTGTTCAAAATGGAGGCGACGGCGAGCGTATCTGAGAAAGCAAGGGAGTTGCGCGAGCTTCCGCTCCTCCTGCTCTTGGGATGGTACACCGTGCTTCTGATGGCCTACGAGTCGGCCGCGGCGGGGGCTGCCGCTTCGTCAGCATACTAGCCGCGATTCCCCTCCGTGGTCCGTTGGTCCTCCTCCAATCTGCGGCGGTGGCGATGAACGTGCTACAAAGCCCGAGTTTGTCCAGTAGCTAGGGATTTTTAGACTCGCACCGCTTAAAGGGTATCCGAATCAAGCCGTTCAGGAACGCCATTGGTTCGGGGATTCTGTTCCAAGTGTGGGCGGCAGGTCGGCGGGTTCGGGAAGCCTGCCGCCTGGCAGTGCCCGCGTTGCGAGAAGCTGTTCTGCGCGGACTGCGGGCCCAAGGTCGGCCTAGTGTTCAAGAAGCCCGCCTGCCCTGACTGCGGCATAGAGATGCACAGCTAGTTGCCGACCTTCGCCCACGGGGAGCACGCCTACTACGCCGGCAAGGGCAGGTACTCGGGCACCTCCGGCGTGCTCTACCTGACCAACAGGCGCATCCTCTTCGAGTACGAGAAGGGGAGGATCACAAAGCACACCTACATCTCACTGGACATACCGATCTCCAGCGTCGAAGGAGTCTCCGTCGAGCGACCTCGCTTCGGGCTCGCCAGCCTCGTGACCAACCTCATCATAATCACGAGGCGAGGGTCAGTGGGCTTCGGGTTGAACCGCATCAAGATATCGGACCTGGCTTCCCCCGACATCTGGGCCACCAAGATCGACGACGCCATTTCGGGTGAGGCGGCCGCGCCCGAGGCCAATGTGGTCGTGAAGGAGGAGATCATCAAGGTCCCCTGCAAGTTCTGCGGAACCCTAGTGGACCCCATCCGCGATAAGGCCTGCCCCAACTGCGGCGCCCCGCCCCTGAGCCAGTAGAGTTCTCCCGCCCCTTCTCATTGACGTGCAGGAGACGCATGGGCCCCGAGCTCTATCTCGTTCTCACCCGTCGGAAGCGATAAGCCTTAATCCCCGACTTAGGTCTTAGGGCTAGAGGGACATTGCCGGGGATCAACAGGTTCTGCGTGATGGCCACGCTTCAGGCTGCGAGGGCGTACCTGCTTGGGCTGAAGAAGGACGAGGCCTACTCCTGGGGCCTCAACAGGGCGATATTCTACGCGGCGGCGAAGCGTGGGTTCAAGGGGGGTTCGAAGACGACCTCCGAGTTCAGGGCCGCCAAGGAGCGCGAAGAGCTGGAGAAGCCCGATGTCTTCAGGCTGGGGAACGACATGGCCTACAAGGAAGTGAAGGACGGCAAGCTCGTCTTCACGATCGGGGGGAAGCTGCAGACGAAGGAGGACTTCGACAGGCAGATAGCCCTGAGGTTCGGAGGGAAGTTTCCGGAGGCATGGAACGAAGCGGTGGATCTTCTGAAACATTACGACAAGGACGTACTCCTCTCTCAGAGCGGCTTCTACAACGAGATCTACAAGCCCAACAGGGATTCGTTGGCCGAACGGTGGACCGAGATGGTCGAGGTCCCCGCTACGGTGAGAAGACGGAAGGCAAGCAGCTAGGGCATCAGCTGAGCAGCGCGACTCTGGAAGACCGGTCCGCCCCTCGTCTAGCTAGTCTTCGTCCTCGTCGACATAGGAGATCGGTTCACTCTTTCCGCCTGCGAGCGGATTCTCCAAGGACCGCTCCTCCGCCCGGCTGACGTCGTCCTCTCTGTCTATGGCGACGTCCGACTTGGTTGGTCGATCGAGAGGTTTCTTTGGGTTAGGCCGCCTGGCGCTCCTGCTCCGCGGGGCTTTGCGTGCTGGCTTCCTCCCCATGTCCAATCGAAACATGAATCCTTTTCCCTCTGAGATAAGCCTTCCTCCTGAGGGCCTTGGTGGCGGGCGTCCGAATGCCCGAATTCCGCGCTCTCCATGTTCACCCTACGCTCGCCGATGATTGACTCCGCCGTCTATATCGCTCCTAGGCGACCTGCTACCGATGAGCCACAAGGCCTTCGGATGGGCGCGCGGCGCCAAGAAGATGGAACGCGAGTTCCTAGACCTCAGAGCCTCGGACGGGACCCAGGAATGCGACGGCTGCGGCGAAGTCGTCCCCAAGGGTGAGACCATCGAGGAGGAGCACGTCTACATCGTCAGTTCGAAGGGGAAGAACGAATGGGAGAACTTCCACCTGTGCAGCGATTGCTCGGTCCGGATGTTCGAGATGACCAAGAGGTCCGGAAGGGGTTCCCGACCTGCCGAAGCCAGACAAGAACCGGAGATCTTGGATTTGAACGACAGGTGGGACATACTGAGGTGGGAGCTGGACCGGGCGAAGGACGCCATGAGCAGGCAGGCGGAACTTGAGGACCAGCCCTCTTCGATAAAGGAATACGAGTCTCAGGTCGGGCTGGCGACGGAGAAGGTCAAGGAGGCCCTCGCGGGGCTCGAGAAGCTCTCGCGCTGGCGCATGGTCGAGGTCGCAAACCAGAGCAAGAGCAAGGCGGAATCGAACCC
>DATKKG010000011.1:0-1114 GCA_035543015.1 Conexivisphaerales archaeon
CATGAACCCCTGGCCGTCGTAGAAGAGAATCCCAGCGAATTGGACCCCGAGGAACGCCTCACGGCCGAGGGTCCACGTGGTGCTGCGAACGAGGAGATCTATCTCGTCTGCTTGCAGCGCCGGGAAACGGGCAGAGGCGAAGAGGGGCACGAACTCTACCTTGACGCGGTCACCCACGGCCGCGGCCACCGCCCGGCAGAAGTCCACATCCAACCCCGTCCACTCTCCGGCCAGGTCCATGAAGGAGAACCCTATTAAGCCTTCGCTGACACCGCAGCGCACAACTTTCCTGGACTTGACCCGCGCGAGGGTTTCGGCCGCACCGGCGGAGGCGGGAATCAACCCCAACGCCACGCCTATGGTGCAGATGGTCACGGTCGCCCACACGAAGGCCCGCCTTTTCAACCTTGAAGCCATACTGTCACCTCAGACCAGCCTTCGCCAGTCAGAGCCGTCCCCTCCTCACGACCTTGCCTGAGCCGCCGTATCGCCAGGCTATCATATCCCGTCGTCGTAATCATTCTCAAGAACTTTCCCATAGTGACCACCCACCTGGGCCTGACCCCCCTGCATCGCCCCCTTGCGTCCCGCCGGAAGCCGGACTACAGCGAAGAGCGAGGACAAGCGGGGCCTGCCAGCCCTTTGAAGCTTGGATGCACGACGCGGGGACTTTATAATATTGAAGATGAGTCTCACGCCGTCCATTGCACCGCTTGATGAAGTTGGGGGCCGACCATGGATAGGTCATCTGCAACAAGGGAGGAGCTCCTCGTTGAAGTTGAGGCGCTACGCCGCACCGTTGCCCGGATGGAGGAGGTGGAAGCACGCGCCAGGCAGGCTGAAGAGGCGCTGAAGGCCCTCGAAGAGCGAAACCGACTGCTTGGCAACAGCGCGCCCCTTGGGATACTCACAATCGATCTCGCGGGGAGCATCACCGGGATCAACGGGAGAATGCTCGAGGTGCTGCCCTGTGCGACTCTGGAGGAGGCAAGATCCCTGAACGTCTTCCAGGTGCCCTGCCTCCTCGACTCTGGAGTCGCCGAGGACTTCCGCCGCTGCCTCGAGGCGAGGCTCCGCGTCGTCAGCGACCGCCTCCAGCCTGATCGCGAGGGCG
>DATKKG010000012.1:0-2778 GCA_035543015.1 Conexivisphaerales archaeon
GGGGGGATTCCATGAAAACCAGGCCGGCTATGAGCGCAGGCAGCGGAGGCCTCGCAGGGCCGCAGCCCGAGCAGGCAGACGCACCGCCTTACAAATACCCTCTAAACTCCTCCTCAGAGATCTCTGCTTGTTTCAGGATGGTTCTCAACGTCCACCGGTCAACTTCTTTGTGGTCAGGAATGATCAGGACGGTTCCGGTCTCATCGTTTCGTATCTTGATGTGGCTTCCCTTCTGGGAAACTTTTCTTTAGCCCAGCTTCTCAAAAATCTTGGCCAACTGGCGCCCCGAAAGAAGCGGGGGTCTGGGGCTCATAGAGCCACCTCTAATACCTTGTATTCCCCTGCTGGCCGGCCAGTCTCCTCGGGATCGGCTTCAAGATAAAGCTCAATGGCCTCCTTGATGTTGTCAAGCGCCTCCTGCTCCGTGCGCCCCTGAGTGACACAGCCCTTGAGCGCCGGGCAGTAGGCAACGATGTATCCATCCATTCCCGTCTCCAGAACGACTTTAAGCTTCATCTTGTCTCTCCTAACTTGACCAAGGCACTCGCCCGATTCCAACCTGAACTTATTGAAGCACTCGGTCTGGTGGGGACAAGTCCCCATAGAGTCCGCCTTTTCTTCGTATCGCAACTCCTCGGAAGAATCAATAGACACGATGGCCGTGCGGTGGCCTTCGTCCTTGACAGCGAGGGGAACGGATTTTTCTTCGACTACGACTTCGACTCGGGGAAGAAGGAGGCCTACGCCCGGGTGCGGAGCTCGGCCGGCAGGGTGAAAGAGGTCTGGTTCGACCGGGACTGGGAGGTGAAGCGGGTCGATCTGAACGGCAGGACGATAAAGAAGATCGCCAAGGACGGCCGGGCCCTCATCATCACCGACGAGGCGGGAAACATAACGCGCGAGGACTACAACGAGTGGGACAGCCTGGTCAAGACGACGTACCCGGACGGCACCCGGGTCACGACCGAGTACGAGCACACCTTCAACAAGCCGGTCGCGAGGGTGGACGAGCGGGGGATTACGACCCGCTACGAGTATGACACGCTCGGGAACCTCGCGAGAAAGACCGAGGCCTCGGGCACGGCCGATGAGCGGGTTACGGACTACGCCTACGACTCGGATGGGAACCAGCTCTCGGTCCGGGTCCTCGGGGATGCCTCAACCCAGGAGGCGGTGACGGCCATGGCCTATGATGCCTCGGGGAACATGGTCTCGGTGACCGATCCCGAGGGGAACCGGACCCGCTTCACCCATGATGTCATGGGGAACGTGCTCACCAAGGAGGATGGGAGAGGGAAGGTCTCAACTTACGGCTACGATCTTGCCGGGAGGCTTGCTTCCGTAAGAGATCCCCTCGGGAGCGAGAGCGGGATCTTCTACGACGGGGTCGGGAACAAGGTCAGGGAGGTCGATCCCGAGGGGAGGGAGACGACCTACGAGTACGATGTCCGGAATAACCTCACCAAGAGGACGGATGCCCTCGGCAATGCGACCCTCTTTACCTACAACCCGGACGGGAAGCTTGTGAAGCAGACCGATCCCGAGGGGAAGGAGGTCTCCTACGGGTACGATCTCGACGGGAGACTCGTTGCGACGGTGGACGGGAACGGGAACGAGACCCGGATGGAGTATGACGTCAGCCTCGGGGCTTCGTGCTCCTCCTGTGGCGGCAATGGCGGATCGGATCGGCCCTCCCGGATCATCTACCCGACCTTCACGAAGGAGCTCCGGTATGATGTCCGCGGCCGGAAGGTGCAAGAGCTGGATCTGCTGAGCGCTACCGAGATCTACACGAGCACCTTCGCCTATGATGCCGTAGGGAACCTCGCTTCGAAGACGGACAAGGAAGGGAGAGTCACCCAGTACGAGTACGACGCACTCAACAGGCTGAAGCGGGTGACCGATCCGCTGAACCAGGTGACCGAGTACACCTACGACGACCGGGACAACCTCGTTGCCCTCAAAGATGCGAAGGGGAACACGACCGCCTTCCAGTACGACAGGAACAACAGGCTCGTCAAGGAGACCCGGCCCATGGGCCAGGTGACGAGCTACGAGTACGATCAGGTAGGGAATCTCGCGCGGAAGGTGGATGCGAAGCAGCAGAAGACCGAGTACGGCTATGACGATGCCGGGAGGCTCGGGAGGATCAGCTCTTATGCCGCCGCCGGCGACAGCACTCCGGTCAAGACGGTAGGCTTCACCTACGACAACGTGGGGAGTCTCACCTCCTACAACGACGGTGTCACCGCGGCTGCCTACGGCTACGACGACCTCTACCGGAAGACTGTCGAGACGGTCAACTACGGCTCCTTCACCCTCGGCTACGCCTACGACTACTACCGGAACGGGAGGAAGAAAAGCTTCACCGGGCCGGATGGCGTCGCCTACCAGTACACCTACGATGACGCCGATCAGCTTGCAAGCGTCGTCATCCCCAACCAGGGCTCGATCACCATGAGCTCGCACCTGTGGAATCGGCCCCTGACCGTGATCCTTCCCGGTGGCTCGAAGAGGGAGTACGGCTACGACGGCCTCATGCGGACCCAGGCGATCACGGTGAAGGATCCCTTGCAGAATCCTCTCATGGCTTACGGCTACACCTATGACAGGATGGACAACATCACCGGGAAGGGAACCGAGCACGGGGCGTACGCGTACGGATACGATGAGCTCTACCGGCTGAAGAACGCGAATAACCCGACGCTCCCTGCCGAGGGCTTCACCTATGATCCGGTGGGGAACAGGCTCACCGCGGCGGGTGTCTCCGGGAGCTGG
>DATKKG010000013.1:0-1393 GCA_035543015.1 Conexivisphaerales archaeon
ACCCGTTTATGGTGAAGTTCGAGGACATGGCGAAGGAGCCGAGGGGATTGTTCATGCCCGTTCCGTTGGGCCCGGGACCGAAGAAGCCGGTCCCCGTGACGTTGGCCAGGTCGCTCTTCGGCAGGAAGCTGACGTGCTCGACCGTGTCTCCCTCGGCGCAGATGTATTCGATGCCGCTCGGCTGCGTGGAGTTGGCCTCCATTCCCTGCAGCTCTGAAAGGCTGTAGTTGCCGCTGACGACGTAGAACTGGAGCGGCAGGACAAAGTAGCATGGATACCAGACGGCGACGGGGAAACCCTGGATGGTCCAGTTGCTGGCCGTCGCGATCACGTTCGTCCTGGGGAGGGTGTTGAAGAGGGTGATGGAGATGCCCAACAGGCCGTAGCCCGAAAGTCCGCTCGTGTTCAGTGAGACCTCCAGCTCGATCCCGTCCAGCGAAGAGGTGGTGGATGCCGTTTTGGGAACGAGGCCCATCTGCTCGACGAGCAGTGAAATCCCTACGACAGCGACGACGGCCATCCCGAGCACCAGCACGAAGAACACCGCCCTCCCGACGGCCCTTCGCCCGCCGCTCTCAGGGGATGGTGAAGTGGACGACTGTGGTCGACCCCCAGTAATCGGAGACACCCACCGTGTACGTGCCTGTCTGGAAGCTGTGGAAGGTGAGGGAATCCCCCGAGCCCGTCCAGTAGCCCGACAGCGTCGCAGACTCGTTGACGGCCTGAGTGTAGGAAAGGCTGGCCTGGCCTTCACCTACGGCCGCCATGTCGCTGGCTGGAAGGAAGATGTACTGGAAGGTCCCGAAGGCGGGACATGAATAGTGCCACGTTGGGTTGTAGAGGAGCAGCGGCCTCGCATACGAAACGTTGTACTCGGAGAAGTAGCCCGCGTAGACGTTGACTATCGTGGCCACCTGCTGCTGGCAGGGGCCCAGCGCCGGATTGATCGTGGACTTCGCGGTCAGGACGTTGAACTTGCCCAGGGTGTTGTAGACGGCGCCGTAGACCGTGACGCTGATGTTCTTCCCCTGAGAGGGAGGCGTCACGACCAGCGTGGCGAGGACCTCCAGGCCGCTGGAGTTGCTCTCGGCGACCGAGCTCAGCTGGTCGTAGAGGGAGCTGATGACCGAGGTGAGGTTCCCCAGTTCCGCGTTCTGGTCCGCGACCTGGGATTTCAGGGAACCGATCTGGGAGTCGTCCCGGGAGATGGTGGCGGACAGCTCGACGATTTCATATGCGAGGCCGGCCACAATCAGGACCAGGATCACTATTGCGGCTTCGGACGCCCTCCTCCACCTCGGGCCCTTGCCCTGTGCTCCTTCCTTCTCTACGCCAGCAGACACTGATACATCGGTAGAGCTGGCTCGTTCTTATACGATGCTGGGCGAGGGCT
>DATKKG010000014.1:0-1194 GCA_035543015.1 Conexivisphaerales archaeon
GAGGATCCGGACCGGCCCTTTCCTCTGCAGGCTCCAGATGAGATAGACCGACACGAAGAGGAGGAAGATCACCCCGATAGGCCGCACCGAGGAGAAGGGGAGGTGGAGGGCGCGAGGGACCGCCATGGGCTCGAGGAGGAAGACCACGCCCGCGAGGGCAAGGAAGCCGAGTACCAGGGTGGCGCTACAGAAGGCGACGAGCTTGGTGATATCGAGGGCCGAAAGTCCCCAGGCCGAGTAGAGACGGTAGCGCACCGAGCCGCCGGCAACCGTGCCCAGGCCCATGTTGACGCTGAAGGCGAAGCTGATGAAGGAGGCCATGGCGATCTTGCGGTAGGGGAGGCCTTGGCGGACATAGCGGAGGGCGAGAAAGTCGTAGCCGGTCATCATGAAGTAGTTCAGGCAGGTGAGGGCGAGAGACAAGAGGACCTGCCGGGAGGGGAGGTCCCGCAGCGTGCGCAGGATGTCGTCTATGCTATGAGCCCGGAGTTGGCGGTGAAGAATCCAGAGGGCCACCCCGAAGAGGAGAAGGCCGAAGAGAGAGCCAAGAACCCGTAGCAGTCTTCGTTTCATCGCCTGAGTCGTTTAGGATTGGGCGTCGCGATCCTGCTTTGCCCGACGCTTCAGTTCCACGAGACGCCCAGCTGGAAGGCCCTGGTAAGGCTGTACTATGTCTTGCGTCGAAGAACATGGATGGCCCAGGCCAGCAGTCCGATAAGGGCTATCGCGGCCAGGGCCTCTCGTTCATAGCGTCTCATATCACCCAGGAAGAGCTCCAAGGCATTGCCGACGAGATACCCCCCGGAGCCCACTGCCGTCGCCCAGAGGAGGGCGCCGGCGGCATTATATAGGAAAAATTCCCGGGCCGGTATCCTGCGCATCCCGATCGCGAAGGGCGTCGCCGTCCGCAGCCCGTAGAGAAAGCGGAAGCCGATCATGAACGGTCTCCGGAACCGTTCCAGAAGCGTCGTCGCCTTCTCGACTCGAGTGCGCCACGACGGCCGCCTGGCCAGCACGGCCTGACCGTGGCGGCGGCCCAGGTAGAAGAAGAGCTGGTCGCCGACGAGGCTCCCCAGGAAGGCGGAGGCGATCACCCACGGGAGCGCCAGATATCCCCGATGGGCAGTGAACCCGCCCAGGACGAGGATCGTTTCCCCACTCGAAAAAGGTCCCGACTATTATGGCCAAGTACCC
>DATKKG010000015.1:0-1207 GCA_035543015.1 Conexivisphaerales archaeon
CACAGTCCGCCGGTTGCCTCTCAGAGTCCGGAGGATTGTCTCCCGCTCCCGGGAGACGTTGCCCTCGGCCACCATGGGGATGATTTCGAGGGCGAGGCGGTAGAATTCCTCCGTGTTCACCTGGAAGAACCCTTCACTCAGCTCCTCCCGGCTCTTTCCCTCGAACAGGGCCATGAAGGAATCGTTGAAATCCACGGTCCTCACCTTGCTCATGCAGTGGGCCACTTCATCAGGGTGGAGCCTCAGGTACTCCCGGATATCGCTGACCCCCAAGGCCCGGAGATCGTCGAGATAAGCCTTGAGCCCGGAGGCGTCCCGCTCGAGCAAGGCGATGGGCGCGGAGCGGAAGAGGAGGCGATAGCGCTCTTCGCTCTCCCTGAGGGCCTCTCCTATGAGTTTGAGGTCGGTGATGTCCTCCACAAAGGCCATGACGCCGGAACAGAGCCCGCTCCCGTCGACAATCGGGCTCAGGTGGTAGCGGAAGTAGAGCTGCTCGCCCTCGCGATCAGGCTGGAGGCGGTCGCTGACGACTCGGAGCCTCGCCTCGAGGCAGCGGCGGAAGTCCTCGGCGACTCCAGAGTCGAGGAAGCAGGGCACCTGGAAGACGTTCAGGGATCTGGCCTCCTCCAGAGTCGAACAAGGCAGCATCTGGAGCATTCTTCCGTTGATCCCGGTGATGCGCCCCGCGAGATCGATTGTGAGTATCCCGAGGGGTGCGCTGTTGCCAAGCAGTCGGTTTCGCTCTTCGAGGGCTTTCAGCGCCTCTTCAGCCCGCCTGGAGCGCGCCTCCACCTCCTCCATCCGGGCGACGGTGCGGCGTAGCGCCTCAACTTCAACGAGGAGTTCATCCCTTGTTGCAGATGACCTATCCATGGTCGGCCCCCAACTTCATCAAGCGGTGCAATGGACGGCGTGAGGCTCATCTTTAACATTATAAAGTCCCCGCGTCGTGCATCCAAGCTTCAAAGGGCTGGCAGGCCCCGCTTGTCCTCGCTCTTCGCTGTAGTCCCGCTTCCGGCGGGACGCAAGGGGGCGATGAACGGGGGTCAGGCTCAGGTGGGTGGTCACTATGGGAAAGTTCTTGAGAATGATTACGGCGACGGGATATGATAGCCGGGCGATACGGCGGCTCAGGCAAGGTCGTGCGGAGGGGACGGAGCTGACTGGCGAAGGATGGTCTGAGGTGACAGTATGGCTTCAAGGCTGA
>DATKKG010000016.1:0-1566 GCA_035543015.1 Conexivisphaerales archaeon
GCTCTCCACCGGCGGCGCGTCACCCACGCTCATTTCGACTGGCAACGTCGGAGCCGTCTACTACGCGCAGCAGATACAGGAGGCCTACGGGGCCACCCCGATCTACGCAGGAGGCAACACGGGCAACGGAACTAACATCGCTATCATCGACGCCTTCGACGCTCCCGCCATCGGAACCGACCTAGCTGCCTACGACGCCTTCAGCGAGCTGCCCGCTCCACCGTCCCTGACGGTGGTCGCACCGACTGGGACTCCTAACCCCGGAAGCGGCATGTCCGCTGCCAGCGGCCAGTGGTACACCGAAACAATACTTGACGTCGAGCAGGCACACGCGCTGGCTCCCGGTGCGGGGATAGTCCTCGTCCTCTCCAAGGACAACGGCGACTCGCTCTACGGGGCGGTGGACTACGTAGTGTCACAGGGTCCGTCCTACGCCTCCGTGATCTCACAGAGCTTCGGGTTACCGGACATCCTCCTCTCCTTCCCCGTGATCTACGCATTCGACCAGGTCTACCAGTTCGCTGCCGTTGAAGGCATCACGCCCATTGCCTCTTCCGGCGACTGGGGCGCGGACAACGCGAACTACGGCCTCAACTTCCCCAACACCAACTATCCGTCGTCCGACCCATGGGTCCTGGCGATAGGCGGGACTACGGCCTTCTTCAACAGGGTAGATACCATAACCAACGCCTCGAGACCCTTCTCCACAGGCGGTGGAAGGATCTTCGAAAGCGCTTGGAGCTGGAGCTACAGGAACAACTGGGGAACGGGCGGTGGTTACAGCGAAGTGTTCGACTCAACGTACTGGCAGTACTTCACCATAGGCATTCTCTCGAGAGGCGTCCCTGACGTAGCGGCAGTCGGCGACCCCGCGACCGGCGTCGTGCTGGCGATGGGAGGCGGGATCTACTACATAGGAGGTACCAGCGTCGGCGCGCCCGAATGGGCGGGCATGGTCGCACTCGTCGACACGGCGCTGTCGAACGTCCATCTAGCTCCCGCTGGAGCCATCGCACCGGCAATCTACTACATCGGCTCACTCAGCTCCGGCGACTTCTACGACGTCAAGGTAGGCAACAACCAAGGAGACCTCTACCACGCCACGAGCCCTCTGCCAGTAGGCTACAACGCCACAGTCGGTTGGGACCCGCTAACCGGATGGGGGACCCCCAACCTCAACGTCCTGATCCCCGACCTGGTGGGCTACTACGGAGTCATGACGACGCCGCAGCTGACGGCCGTACCCGCTTCAGGACCGATAGGCAGCATGACGGTGACCCTTAACGGCTATGGCTTCACGGTCAACGGGACCGTAGGGCTGAACTTCACCTTCGACGGAGGCGCGCAGACATTCATCACCAACGTAACGGCCGATTCGCATGGAATGTTCGCACAGGGCTTCGGCCTGACCTCACCTTCAGGACAATGGGTGTTCTACGCCCACGACTACGGCTCTGGATACACGGCTACTGCGCCGTTCCAGGCCCTTCCTGTGCTGACGGCCAACATGACCACGGTGCACGAGGGATCCGTCTTCAAGCTGACGGGCAACTACTTCGACTTCAA
>DATKKG010000017.1:0-172517 GCA_035543015.1 Conexivisphaerales archaeon
CGCATCGTGTAAGTAGGACAGATACCCTGCATAAAACGGGGATTGAAGAAGGTAGGCAGGCTCGTCATTATTGGAGTCCTGACAGCCCTGCTGATTGTGGTGGTGTTCATCCCAATCGTTCCGGTTGACAACGCCTACTTCTACGGTCATGTTTCGCTCACCTGCCGCTACCTGGGTTTCGGAGGAACGGACATATTCTCGAGGTACTACAACCTCAAAATTGGCTTCTTCCAGTTCAGCTGTGGAGGCTACTTCAGGTAGAGGCTCTTGCCTCTTGCTATCTTGCATTGTGTCAAATAGCGTTGGCGCACACCACAGAAAGGTAGAATCTCCTTCAGCAGGTGCTGATACTATTGTGAAACGATTCTTCAACACTTAAGTGTGGATTTGCCGTCATAATCGCCGGATTGTTGGTGGACTACTCCTGGCTGTGGGGTACGGCAATACTTCTCGGCGTGCTCCTGGTTGCAATCTTTCTCATCTACCTCATGAGGAGGAAAACCAAGTTCGGCAAGGGCTTGTCTTCAGAGGCTTCAGCGCGCTGAAGTTCGTTCCATACAACGTCTCAACTTTCCTGCTCCTACGTAGGGTCACTTCTCCATTCAAATAACATCAGTACACACCACAGAAAGGTAGAAATAGAGTCGCCAGAGGTGCTGATGTAGATAGCGTTGCCGATAGCTGATTCCGGTAAGAAGGCGATAGCGATGGAGAGAAGGCTTTACTTCAAGATCTGCATGAGCTGCGGCTCCAAGAACCCGATAGACGCGGTGCGGTGCAGGAAATGCAAGAAGAGCGGCTCCCTCCGCGTCAAGAACAGGACCACGGGACCCAAGAAGTAGGCGCGAGCCGACAAACGCTTTATACGGCTTCACTTGAACCCCATTCCGTAGAATGGGCCGGTCGTCTAGCCTGGCCTTGGACGTCGCTCTCACACAGCGAAGATCGGCGGTTCAAATCCGCCCCGGCCCACCATGATTCTCGGTGACATGGCTAGGAGTATGCCATACTCCTGCCTGTCATGGCCGACCCGCCTGTGTCCCCATGGGCGCTCGTCCAGGACGCCCTTGGCATACCCACGCCGTTCCTGCTGAGATTGGTGCATTCGATTGATCCGGGACCGATCCTGATCCGGTCTGTGCGTCCCAGCAGATGTCTCTAGCGCGTGTCAAACCTCGACGTCCTTCATCCATCAGAGCAGAGAAATGAGTGCCGTTCCCCTTGCCTTCACAGCTAACTCCTCATCAGCCGTGACTAGTTGACACCCGATGTCAGCAGCCAGTTCGAGGTACACGGCATCGTAGACAGCAATGCCGAGCTTCTTCGCCGTCAGGGCCGCCCTCGCGACGGACTTCGAAGAAGGGACAATGAAAGCGAGATCGAAGGACATCAGAGCTTCGATGTCTCTCTCAAGGTCCGCTCCAGATTGCTTCCATGACCCTCGTAGTCATCACCGTGGACGACGCTGAAGACTGGACAAGGCAACGGATTTATCGCCACGTCCACCTAACATGCTCGACGTCCTTGGAACGCAGCGACCTGTACATAGTCACGTTAGTGCTCTTCCTCATCGGTTTCTGGTTGCACATACCCTATGGCGGCGGCCACATCTACAGTGACATCCCGACGGTCTTCCAGCAAAGGGAGTGCGGCGGGGCCTGCCTCACCATCCCGTACGTCAACGGTTTCATCGAATACCCCGTCATTGTCAGCGAGTTCATCTATGCCATGGGGGCGATCGCGAATGTCCTCCCAGGGCCCGTGCTGAACGATTACTACTTGCTCACAGTTGCCTTCCTCGCGGTTCCAACGTTCCTCTTGGTACGCGAGACCTCGAAAATAGCCGAGATGCGCGGCCTCTCAAACGGGAGGGTCGCGGCATACCTGGTCGCGACGCCCACCTTCCTAGTCATGCTCCTCTTGAACTGGTACGCCATCGGAGTGTACTTCGCGACCTTCGGCCTCAGGAAGTTCATGCAAGGCAACTACAGGATGAGCGGGGTCCTCTTTGGCCTCTCCGCTGCCTCCAACCTGGTCACGGCAGCGCCGGCGATGGGCCTGTTCCTGGCCGCCAAAGGGCTGAGAAACAGGGCAGTTTTCGTCGTCTCGGCGATAGCCTGCTACGGCGCGACAAACCTCCCGTTCATAATCGGGAACCCATCCTTGTGGCTCTCATTCTGGCAGTATCACGCCGGCTGGTACATTGAGGGGTCCTGGATGCTCGCGTTCCTTTCGAGCCTCTCGTCACTGCGTCACTACATCTTCCCCGCCCTGCTTCTGTCGTTGTACGCGGCTCTGTCATGGATTGCCGTGAGGAAGTCCAAGGACGCGGTTACTCTGTCTTGGTTGAGCACGTTCGCCTTCTTGTTCAGCACCTACGTCTTCACGCCCCAGATGAACCTCATTCTCCTCCCGTTCTTCGCTATCGCTCCGATTGTGAAGAGGTACTGGGAGTTTCTCGCCTTCGATCTGGTCAACTCTCTATTCGTCATCTTGGCCTTCTCGCAACCCCTGCTCATCTTCGGCGTAACCTACCAGTTTGACGTCGTTTCCTACTTGGCTCCAGTCAGATGGCTGGCCATAGTCAGGTCGATCTGGCTCGGAAAGATGCTTGTCGTCGATGGCTTCATGCCGCTTGTCAACTGGAGAAGCAGGATCCACTTGGACATGTCAATCGCGCATCTTCGGGCCCGCATCCGTTTGGGACACACCCCTTCGAGCGCCTGAACCCTTCGCTCGCAGGTCCAAGCCCACCCTTCGACCAATCAGTTGATCTCAATAGTCTAAGGATGATTGACAACGAAGGGATCGAGAGCCCGACCAGATCCCGTATCAATGCCCAAGAGAGCCTCATGCTAGTGCATTTGATTGACTTGATTACCCCACGCATCACTCAAAGACTTGTGACATTAGAGTCTGCCGCCGGTGTCTGGTCGCGTTCCAGTTCGAATATCAGGTTGGCTTCAGTAACACAAAGTTGAAGCCATCGCGGTTGCCCGGTCAAGGTCAATCCGCTCCCATCGCTTCTGCCTGGTCATACATTCGCCACCTTTCGGTTCGAACGTCGATTCCGGTGTCCCTGTCTTGGTTGGAACCCGATTCTGCCCCGCTTTGGCACACACATGGCCGTGAGTCCGCGTTGTCCCTCACCAGCCCGCGCTCCCTGCAGGGATCGAGCAAGTCCCTCGCGATCACCGAGGCCTTGCCAAAGGACGCCCGCGACGGTGATTCTTTTAAACTGCTTTATCTGAATGAACAGTAGAGGATGGCTCCAGACCCGAGCTCTGAGTTTCCCGAGAAGATCGTCCCGGGGATGGTTTCCGTAGTGATAACAGCCTACAACAGGGCCAGGTTCCTCCGAGGGAGCATCGATTCGGCGCTCGCCCAAAGCTATCGACCCCTCGAGGTCATCGTAGTCGACGACGGGTCCACGGACGAGACGCCGCAAATCTGCCGCGAATACGGAGATCGCATAAGGTACTTCTGGAAACCCAACGGAGGGGCCGCCTCCGCCAAGAACTTCGGCATTCGAAGGATGAGAGGAGGTTGGCTGACGATCCTCGACAGCGATGACAAGCTGGATCCGGTGGCGGTCTCTGCATTCGTCAACTGGGCGGCAAAGCTGCGATCGGAACAGCTGTCCTGCGAAAGCGTCGTCATCGAGGAGGACGGAGCCCCGAAGGCCGAGCAGCCCACTAGGATTCGCAGGGAGCTGAAGGGAGATGCCTATCTCCGGTGGCTGTGGTCGGGAAGGAACGACAGGCATGATCCACCGTTCGTCTCCGCCCTGATGGGAGGCGGCTTGGCGAGCCGCTCCCTGGTTTTCAGGGTCGGCCTCCCTGACGACTCCGAACGGTCGGGGGGCGAGGACTGGGAATGGGAGTTGAAGGCCGCCTTCATCCACAGGTATACGGCCGCCTTCCTTCCCTTCAGGCTCCTCAGGTACCGGGAGCACCCGGGACAGCTGATGTCATCTCTCGCGATGGTGGACCTTGCAAGGGGGCCAGCCATACGGGCTCGCCTCAGGAGGTATCTCTCGGACCCAAGCGTGACTCCGGGGCCTCTCATGGAGCACTATAGGCAGGAGACGCGAAGGCTTCGAAGGGTATACTCGCCGTTCGTCCCCATGTTGAAGCTTATGCGGTTGATGCCGCTACGGCGGAAGGTCGAGTTCTGGACGTGGGAGATCGCCCCTGGCCTCATGGCCAAGATCTACTGGGCGTCCGATCCTCCGGTGGACGCCTAGTCTCGCCTGACGTCGCCCGCATGAGGAGAACCTCCATTGCGTTCGTCCGGAGAAGAGGGATCCGGGGTCGGGTTGTCCGTCAGCGGCTGAGGCGCAAGGTCCCCACGCATTGCGCCGCGTCCGGGTCGAGGTGGGCTGGGACTAGTCCACGACGTGCACCGACGACTCGGTCAGTTTGCTGACGGTCAGACGCGCGGACGGGTATGCCTCCGCCGCCCTGGCGGTGATGTGGCGCGCGTCGTCCCTCCATGCCAGGCAGTGGACTGCCTCGCCTATCATGTTGTGAGCCGCGGCGATGGCGCCAGCCTCCTCGAGAAGGGCGCAGGCCTTGTCCGAGTCCTTCGAAGCTATGCCCGTCTCGAGGGCGAACCTCCTGCTCTCTCTGAGCATCCTGGCCGAAGAGGGGTCCGCCAGCACGTTCTCCAGCGCTCTCTGGCCGGCCTCGTTGACCCTGCGCATCACTTCTCCGGAAGTCAGGATCTCCCGCTTCTCCCTGGACCCGAAGGTCATCGCGATGAGGGAGTACTGCTCGAAATCCTCCATGAACGCCTCGATCCTGATCGTCCCGGGACCTCCTCCCTGGACTATCAGCCCCCCGACGCCCGAGCTGGCATACAGGGAGCCGACGGTGCCCAGGCCCGTATGGCAAAGGAGCTCCGCTTCGTGAGCGATGTCCGCGGCCTGCCTCAGGGTCACCTTCTGGCCGAGCTCGAGGAGGACGGCGGTGGACGCGCCGAGGGCCGTCGACGCGCTCGACCCGAAGCCCGCGCCTATGGGCACCTCGACCCGATGGCTGACCAGGAAGCGTTGCCTGGATCCCGTCCGCCCCCGGATGATGTCCAGCACCGTCTGGGTGGTGCTGTTCGCGATGGGTCTCCCGTCGAAGAGGACCTTGTCGGCGAGCTCGTCGATCTTGGTGACCGCCGTATGGGACCCCTTGACCAGCTTGAAGCCGCCGCCCCGAGCACCTACCTTGTCAAGTGGCTCGACGTACCGGCCGTCCGGGGCTACGCCCTCGAACGTGAAGAACGACGAAACCGCCGAAGGGACGTAAACATACCGCAAAGAAGGTCAGGCCGACTTGAGAGCCGGACATAGTTAAGGCTGTTGCCGCAGGGGCTGCGCTTCGACCTCGGGCCGTCCTCGCCTGGGGCCCGCGATCTTCGGAGCCAGGGGGGAGACGACCAGGGTGACGGCTATCCCCAGCAGGAAGACCGTCATAAGCGACTGGAGGAGCGACCCGAGGTACTGGTTGGTCCCGTACAGGGAGTTGAAGTAGCCGAACAGGCTGAGGAACCCTGCTGCGAAGAACGGAAGCGAGAGGAGGGCCGACACGAGCAGCACCTTCGGCATGGGCTCGTCCTCCCAGTGCGGAATGCTCTCCCCCCAGATTCTCGAAGAGGTGATCCCCCTAAGGTATCTCATGACGACCGGCACGAGGAGTATCATGAACGGCAGCATCGTGAACTCCCAGAACAGCGTGAGCCCCCAGACGCCGACCCAGAAGGCGGCCGCGCTGTCCGCGGGCAGGGCCAACACGACGACGCCTAGCGCTGCGATCAGGTTGCCAACGAGGAGCGAGGCCATCGAGCTGAATATGAACCCCACCCATGACCGGTATCTGTGTACTATCCAGCCGAAGAGAAGGAAGCCGATGAAGTTGCCAGGGAGCCCGGCCGCCACCGCCAGGAGGGGCGTCGTCTTGGCCATTGGCACGAGGAACAGGATATCTCCGACGAACGAGCCGATGCCCGCGCCCACTGCCCCCACCATGGTGCCGGAAGTGAGGGCGAATATCGCGGGGACGACGACCCCGGGCCTGAACTGGCCGACGTTCCAGGGGGTTCCGATGGCGGCCGTCATTCCGTTCACGAGGGCATAGAGAGCCGCGCATATCGCCATTCGCGCCAGGGATGATGCGGCTGATTTGCGTTGCATTGGCGACGACCCGGTTCGCTAAAGATTTTAGTCTTGCATTCTATTTCTTTAAACCGATTTAAAGAGCGAGCCTTCCCTATTCCCCGCGTTTCGACTTCGGGCTGCTGAATATCGATGACGGCCTCAGGACGCTCACGCCCGCGGTCCCACCGATCACCTCTACCAGCACCACCCAGTCGGGGGAATCGAGGTTCACCTTCTGGCCGAGGGCTGATGCTGCCGACGTGACGAACCCCATCGTAGGGGTTTCGTTGTGTCTCTTCTCGACCGTGACCCTGAAGGTCTCGGCTTCCCCCACCTTCCCTGACAGCTCAACCACCGCAGCCTTTGCGGCATCCGGCGACGCCTGGCACACCCTCTCGATGGGGATGAACCGGAGCAGCAGCCTGACGCTCCACGGCTCGTCCGACACCATCTTCTTCAGGGAGCCGACGACGGCGAATGGGTCCAATGCGGTCTGACCGACCATGAGCCCGATCACCCCCGTGGTCCAGGCGGAGGGGCTGGGGTCTCCGAGGCTGCGCAGGATGGAGAGGCACTCCCCGATCGCCTCCCTTTCCAGGCCCTTGAAGGTGGTGGCTATGAAGTTGAAGCCTCTTTCGGTCTCCATCGCGACTCCTTCCTCCTTCCCCCCTTATTTCGGTGAGCCCTTCCCCCGCCTTCCAGAGAGGGGGGTTCGCACGCCAGCGGGGATCGAGCGGTCGTTTCATGCTGGGCGCTAAGCTTATAAAGAGAAGGTACTCTGTCGATAAGGCAAAGTGTTCTGCCTTGGACGATCGCGATGAGGAAGAGGAAGACTGGGAAGCGGACAGCGACGACTGGGAAGACGACACCGACGAGTTCGGTGACGACGAAGAAGAGTCATAGGCTCGCCACTGGTACCTCGCGGATTCTCTTTTGCGATATGCTCCTCTGTGACGTAGTCATGAACCGCCGTCCCTGAAACCCTTAAGACGGCGCTGGGCCGAAGCACAAGTCGAAGGGCTTGAAGGAGATCCAGCTCCCTGTGCTCGTCGTCAATTTCAAGAACTACCGAGAGTCCCTCGCCAACGAAGGCCTCCGGCTGGCCGGCTCAATTCAGGAGGCCGCCTTGAAGGCGAAGGCCAGCGTCGTGCTGGCGCCTCCGGCCTCCATGCTTGGCTCGGTCCTTTCGGAGGCGAAGGTACCGGTGTTCGCGCAGCACGTCGACCCTTTGAAGGCCGAGAACACGACGGGGTTTCAGACCCCTGCTGCGCTGAAGGCCCTCGGCTGCGCAGGCTCCATAGTCAACCACAGCGAGCACAGGATGCCCGTCGACCAGGTGCGGGAGATCGTCTCCCTCCTCAGGGAAAGCTCGCTGCTGAGCTTGGTGTGCGCAAGGGATGCAGAGGAAGCCGGCAGGCTGGCAGCCCTGGGGCCTGATTTCGTTGCGGTCGAGCCGCCCGAGCTCATCGGAAGTGGCCGCGCGGTCTCGAAGGTCTCCCCGGACGTCGTGACCGATTCGGTCAGGGCCGTCTTCAAGGCGAACCCCAGGACCGTGACGCTCTGCGGCGCCGGCATAGTCGAGGGGGCCGACCTGAGGGCGGCTCTCCGTCTGGGCGCCAGAGGGGCTCTCGTGTCAAGCGGCATCGTGAAAAGCGCAAACCCTTACGAGAAATCGTTGGAATTATTCAAGTCTCTGACTCAATGAGCACTCTCACTCACCTTTTCGGTCGTTTTTCTGCGCAGGTAGTCATGATATACTTATAATCTCGAACCCTGACCACAGGAGACGGGACTACTATGTCCGAAAAGATCAATCCATGGCAGGTAGCTCTCGAACAACTCAAGTCCGCCGTCGACCTTCTTGGCGTAGACCCCGGTTACTACGCTATGCTCGCCAAACCTAAGAGGATACTTCAGGTTTCGGTACCAGTCAAGATGGACGACGGCTCGATGAAGGTCTTTGAGGGCTTCAGAGTGCAGCATTCCGACGCAAGGGGGCCCTACAAGGGCGGCATCCGCTACCATCCCCAGGTCTCCCTGGACGAGGTGAAGGCCCTCTCCATGTGGATGACCTGGAAGACCGCGGTCGTGGACATCCCGCTGGGAGGAGGCAAGGGAGGGATAATCTGCGACACGAAGGCCATGTCCGAAGGCGAGGTCGAGCGCATGACAAGACGCTACGCCTACATGATCAGCGACATCATCGGCCCGTACGTCGACATTCCTGCGCCCGACGTCTACACCGAAGCCAAGCACATGGCGTGGATAATGGACACCTACAGCATCCTGAAGGGTCACATGGAGCCAGGCCTGATCACCGGCAAGCCGATCGCGCTGGGGGGAAGCCTTGGCAGGGGCCAGGCGACTTCGAGGGGCGTCGTGATCACCGCAGCGGCTGCGGCCAAGAAGCTGGACATGCCCCTGAAGGGAGCCAGAGTGACGGTCCAGGGGTACGGGAACGCGGGAATGAACGCTGCGCTCCTGTTCCATGAAGACTATGGCTCGAAGGTGATCGCGGTGAGCGATTCCAAGGGCGGAATATACAACGCCGACGGGTTGAACCCGATGAAGGTCCAGGAGCACAAGGAGAAGACCGGAAGCGTCATCAACTTCCCCGGGGCGAAGAACATCTCGAACGAAGAGCTCCTGATGACGGATACCGACATCCTCGTTCCCGCGGCCCTCGAAGGCGTGCTCACGGCCAGGAACGCCAACGGCGTCAAGGCCAAGATCATCGCTGAGGCTGCAAACGGACCCTGCACACCGGAGGCCGACAGGGTCTTCCACGAGAAGAAGATCATACACATACCGGACATCCTCGCCAACGCCGGCGGAGTCACGGTAAGCTACTTCGAGTGGGTCCAGAACCTGCAGAGGTATGAGTGGACGGAGGCCGAAGTCAACAAGCGCCTGACTGAGAAGATGGTCGCGGCGTTCGACGCGACCTACGACGCCAGCGCCAAGTACGACGTGGAGATGCGGCGCGGCGCGCTGACCCTTGCGGTGCAGAGGGTCATCGACGCCATGAAGCTTCGCGGCCTCTGGCCTTAGTCGAGCGCCTCACATCAGGACCGCGTTTTTTGCATTTATTTCAACTTCGTCGGGATAGCGTGGGGTTTGCCCTCATGCCACTCGCCGTTCGTGGTTTTTCCGCGACGCCATCCTTTTATTACGTCCAGCTGCGAGGGAGCTCCTGGTGCGACTGATGCCCATAGATCCCGATTTCTCAAGGAACCGTCCGGCGGCGGGAGAGCACAACGGGCACAAGGTCTTCGGCCCGGTGGAGGCTCCCCAGAAGCTCGGCATTCATGGTTCAGTGGTTGCGGTCGACTTCGACCTCTGCAACGGCGACAGCAAGTGCCTCGACATCTGTCCCGTATCCGTCTTTGAAATGATGGACACTCCTGGCAACCCCGTTTCGCCTAAGAAGGCCGACCCAATCAGGGAGAACGACTGCATCTTCTGCATGGCCTGCGAGACCCAGTGCGAATACACGGCCATCAAGGTCACCCAGGCATAGCCCGAGCTGCTTCGGGGAGGCCTACGGAGTCGCCTACCGGATGATCTCCCAGCGTCCCTGATTGGCGTCGAGCTGCCCCTTGGTGTAGGCGTCCATCGGATGCTCCCTCTCGGGCACCTCCACCTCCTTCTGGACGTCGAACAGGGTCGTCGAGAAGTATCGCATGGCGTTGTCGTTGAAGAGGACGACCACCTTCCTGAGGTCGGGGTGGCGGCGCGCAACCTTCAGGGCGGCCACCAGGTTGGCCCCGGAGCTTATGCCTATCAGCAAGCCCTCCTCCTTCATCACGCGCTTGGTCATTGAGATGGCTTCTCCGGACGGCACGGTGACGATGCCCGTCAGGATCGAGAGGTCCAGGTTCCTCGGCACGAAACCGTCGCCTATGCCCTCGATCGAGTGGGTCCCCCACCTCCGGTCCGCCAGCAGCGGCGCCTCCGAGGGCTCGGCGGCATAGAGCAGCACCTTCGGGTTCCTCTCGCGAAGGAAGCGCCCAATGCCGGTGATCGCGCCTCCCGTCCCCTGAGTTAGGACGACGGCGTCGACCCCCCTGGCCGTCTGGTCCCATATCTCGGGCCCCGTCGTGTCGTAATGGGCCCTCGGGTTGTCCGGGTTGGAGAACTGGTCCGGGAACCAGTACCTCGCCGGCTCCTTCTTGGTCATCTCGGCGATCTTCTCCATGCACAGGTCTACGTCGCTCTCTCCGCCCGGCGTAGTGATCACTTCGCCGCCCAGGGCCTTCATGATCTTGCGCCGTTCTACACTCATGCCCTCCGGCATGACGATGGTGACACTGTAACCCAGGGCGCGCCCGACGAACACGCAGGCGATTCCCGCGTTGCCCGTGCTCGATTCCAGGATCTCCATCCCGGGCTTTAGGTCGCCGCGTTTGATGGCCTCGGTTATCATCCTGTAGTATATCCTGTCCTTGAGGCTCCCCGTCGGGTTCATGAACTCCAGCTTCGCGTAGATGGAGGGAACCACGCCCTCCGCCTCCGGGATGCGGTTCAGCCGGACAAGGGGGGTCCGTCCGATGGCGTCGAGGACGCTGTCGAACGATGAGGCCGACTTGTTCCAGGAGATGGCCAATGTCTTTCGTCCCTTCGCAGAGCCTCGCGCGTATTTATCTGTTTGACGCGTCCCGTTGGGGTTTCAGATGCTCCCGGCCTGGACTATGGAGTCCACGAGGTCCGAAGCGCTCAGTCCCACGAGCGTCCCCCTGGACCAGAAGATGGCTCCGGCGACCGCCTGGGCCACCTTCGTCCTGTCGAGGTCGACCCCTGTCAGAGCCTCCTCCATCGAGTCGATGAGACCTTCGGGATAGGCGAAGAACTCGCCGGAGATCTTGGCGCTCTCGATTCTCCCGCCCTCGCAGCGGACTTCGACTGAGTAGAGCTTCTCCCCTTCGTTCTTCTTTGTGACCTTCCCCAACTCCGTCACCTGCTCCCGGTCCAGGCCGGGTCCAGGTAGCGCTTCTCGGCGTACATCCCGGCCGCGGCCGCTTCGTCCTTCGAAAGGACCCCTTCGACGAGCTCCACGCCCAGGGACTTGGAGAAGCCCCTGATCAGCTCGGCCCGGACCCTGTCCGCGCCCGCCTTAACGCCCTCAGAGGCGAGGGTGGTGACCCTGTCGGCCGGCGAACCCAGCGACCTTTCCTGCGTCTTCACGGCCGGAACCCTGAGCACCCGGAAGGCGACCTCCGTGTCCATCTCCATCAGCACGGTCCCGTGCTGCAGGACGGCGCCGTTCCTGCGGACCTGCGCGGAGCCGCTGATCTTCCTCCCCCTGACGACGACGTCGTTGATCGGCGCAAAGTCGGCGTCCAGCCCGAGGCTCCTCAGGGCCCATCCCACACCGCCGAGGAGGTACTCGAACGATGAAATGTAGTCGTGGGTCGGCAGCCCCTCCTCCGGCAGCACCACGGAGTAGGTCACTTCCCCCGACTCGCCGTGGAAGACGCTCCCTCCGCCGCTGATCCTCCTGACGACGTCCACCCCGAGCCGCCTGCAGGCCGCCAGGTCGACCGAATCGCGCAGGGCCTGGAATCGCCCTATGCTGACCGCGGAGGGCCTCCAGCCGTAGAGGCGGAGGGTCGGCCCGGAGCTCCCCGCTGCCACCGCGTCCAAGATGGCCTCGTCGGCTCCCATGTTGTGGCTGGCGTCCGCGCTGCCATCACGTATCAGGCGCCACCTCATCCCGATCCCACCGCCCGCAGCGAGGGCAAGTTGTACAGGGGCCCCCTCGCCCTTTCGTTGTAGAATGGCCTGTTGCAGTCGGGGCACCCGGTCGTACGGAAGGGCTCTTCGCTGTCCGCCAGCTCGGCGATGCCGCCGATCCCCACTACCTCGCTCAGGTCCCCGCCCGAGAAGACGAAGTTGGCCGGCGCTGCGCCCTTCTCGAATATGAGATGCCTGGCCAGCTGGATCCGCCTGTAGCGCGACAGCTCAGGCGGCGCGGAGCCCTCGATGTTGAGGCCGGGCACGGAAGTGAACGAATGGAGCGCCACGGAGACACCCAGCTCCCGGAAATCGAAGAGGAACCTCACCGCTTCTTCGTCGTTTTCGCCAAGGCCGACGATGAGGTAGGTGTAGACGTTGCCCCTGCCGAAGACCTCCACCGCTTCGCGGATCGAGGCGACGTGCCGCTCCCACCTGTAGAAGCCGCCCCTTCCCTTGTGCTTGATGAACAGGACGGGGGTCGCTGCGTCCATGGGTATCGTGATCTTGTCGGCTCCACAGTCCTTCAGCCTTTGGTAGTTGCCGCGCCCAATCGGCATTATCGACACGGACACCGGGATCCTGCCTCTCAGGGCTTCCAGAAGGGCGCATGTGTCCCGCAGGAATCCAGGGTAGTTGACGACCTGCAGGCAGGCCCGGCGGAACACTTCGCTGGACGAGAGGGCGGCGGCAACCACATCCAGCTCGTACGGCCTCCATCTTACCCTTGACAGGTAATCGGGGGAGCTGGCCGAGGACGAAGCGAGAGTGCAGAAGCTGCAGTCCGCGAGGCACTTCCCGCCCTCAAGGGTGCTGTAGGTCATCAAGTAGGCGGTCCTGAGCGGGGCGTCAACGCGTCCCCTGGCGAGTCCCAGGACGATGGCCGTCGCGTCGGAGACGCGTACCTTCATTGGTCAGCAGGATTGGAACCGCATTATATTAGCTGAGCTGATGGAGGCGTCCGGACCGTCCGGTTGCCCCCCGGTTGGAATAGCGGAAAAGAAGCTTCCTACTGGAGCGGCTGCTGGGACCTGACCAGCTCCACATACCTGGCGAGCCCTTGCTCGAAGGGTATCTTGGGTGTCCATTGCAGGAGGCCCTTCGCCTTGTCGATGTTGATCCGGACGCCCTTGAAGTCGCCGGGGCGGGGGGCCTGGTTCTCGACCTTTACCTTGCCGAGGAGCTTGTTCAGGTTCGTCACGATATCGAGTATCGTCACGAACCTATCTCCGGCCAGGTTGAAGATCTGGTTCTTGCCTGCGTCCTTCAGCGCGTCGACGTTGCCTTCGGCGAGGTCCTCCACGTGGATGAAACACCTCCCCTGGCTGCCGTCGCCGAACAGGGTGATAGCCTCACCCCTGAGCGCCCTGCGGGTGAAGGCCGAGATGGCCATGTTGCCCCTCATCCTGGGCCCGTAGGGGATGTCATATCGCAGGATGGTGAAAGGCAGACCGTAGACCTTGTTCCAGGCCTGAAGGAGGTGCTCCTGGCCGATCTTGGTCTTCGTGTAGATCGAGTCGGGAGCAGGAAGCGGGTGGTCTTCCGTCACCTCGCCTTCGGCCCTTCCGTAGACCCAGGTCGAGGAGGCCAGGACGACGCGGTCCACTTCCTTGGCCGTTGCCGCCTTCAGGAGGTTGACCGTGCCTACTTCGTTGACCTGGACGCAGAGCTCGGGCGACTGGAGCGCGACGTTGACGTCGGCGACGGCCGCGAGGTGGATGACGAAATCGGCGTCGGTCATGGCGTTCAGGAGATCGTCCTTGTTCAGGAGGTCTCCGTTGAACCATTCGACGTCATCGCGGAGGGGCTTCGCCTTGTCGAAGACCCTCACATCGTACTTCCGGTCCCTGAGCTTGTCCACGACGTGGCTGCCTATGAAGCCTGAGCCGCCCGTAACGAGCACGACCAATCTTCGAGCACGCCCCTAGGCCAGCACCTGCTGGACCATATTCACCACGTAGTGCGCCTCTTCCTCCTTGAGGGAGGTGAACATGGGAAGTTCGACCATCCTTGAACAGACGTCCTCCGCGACCGGGAAGTCGCCTGGCTTGACGCCGAGGAGCCGCTGGTAGACGGGCTGCATGTGCAGCGGCGGAGAGTAGACCTCGCCACCGCACTTGACTCCCTTCTCCCTCAGCTTGAGCTTGAAGGAGTCGCGATCGATGCCCCTGTCGAGCATCGCCGTGTACTTGTAGTAGTTGTTCACGCTCCACTCGAAGCGCTTCTGCGGCTTTATCCCCGTGACCTTGGCCAGCCCGACGTCGTAGATCTCTGCCAGCTTGTTCCTGACGGCGATCATCCACTCGAGGCGCCTCAGCTGCGTTATCCCTATGGCGGCGCTTATCTCGTTCATCCGCCAGTTGTACCCCAGCTCGATGATGGTGTTGCTGTTGAAGCTCTCCTTCCCCTGGTCTCGGAAGACCCTGCACCTGTTGGCGATGCTTTCGTCGTTGGTGGTGATCATGCCCCCTTCTCCCGTGGTCATGACCTTGGTGGGGTAGAAGCTGAAGGAACCCGCGTCCCCGAAGGAGCCAGCCTTCACGCCCTGGTAGCTTGAGCCGTGGGCGTGGGCGGCGTCCTCCACCAGGAACATCTTGCTGTCCTTGGCCAGCTTGGCCAGCTCGGGCGTGTCGGGGGATACGAGGCCCCCGATGTGGACCATCAGAATGCCCCTCGTCCTGCTCGTCAGCTTCGGGGCGACCGTCTGGAGATCGAGAGTGAGGGTCTCGGGGTTGACGTCCGCCAGCACCGGCTTGCCTCCGGCGAAGAAGACAGCCGCCGCCGTGGCAGTGAAGGTGTTGGTCGGGACTATGACCTCGTCCCCGGGGTTCAGCTTGATGGCTCTCAACGCGATCTCAATCGCGCTGGTGCCGGAGTTCACCGCTATCGCGTACTTGACTCCATGCATCATGGCGTACTCCTCCTCGAACCTCTTCGTGTAGCTGCCGAGAGTGAGCATGCCAGACTTCAGAATGGTCTCAGTGTCTGCCTTTATCTGATCTATGTCCTCCTGGGGGAAGTAGGGCTTCACCGGAGGTATGGAATAGCTCATGGAATGGGGTTCTTTTCGAATGGGCTATAAGCTTAGTGGCTAGGGGCCCTGGCCATCCCTTCGATCGCTTCCACGAAGATCTGAGAGTTCCTCTTCCAGTCGGCCCTCTTCGCCACCTCCTCCCGTGCCGCCAGGCCCAGGCTCTCCCTCTCCTTTCGGCTGCGGGCCAGCTTCAGGATCTTCTGGGCCAGGGCGGCCGGATCCCCCTTCCGGAAGACCAGCCCGTCCGACCCTTCCGTGATCCATTCGAGGTTCCCGGGTATGTCGGAAACGACGGCCGGAAGCCCCAGCGCCATGGCCTCCAGGAGGCTGGCGGACGCGCCGTCGGAGACCGAGGTCGACACGTAGATGTCGGAGGCCGCGGTGTAGCGGGCGAGATCCTCCCTGTCGACCCATCCAAGGAGCCTGAAGCTGTCTCCCATCCCAAGGGACGAAATCAGTTCCCTGAGCGAGGGGGTCAGCTTCCCCTGGCCCGCCATCGCGAACTTGACGCGGGGCTCCTCCTTCAGGACCAGAGACGCGGCCCTGACGAAGACGTCGGGCGCGTACACCCAATCATGGCGGCGGTTCCACATCACAACGATGTCATCTTCGTCCGCCCCTAGGTACTCCCGCGCCCTTTCCCTGTCCACTTTGAGGCTGAAGTACGGCGTCAGGTCGATCCAGGGGAACTCGACTATTGAGGACCTCCTGCACCCCAGGGCGATCGCGGCCCTGGCCTGCACGTCGCTGTCGAGGAACACTCTTGATGCGTGCCTGAGGGCGCTCTCCGCGAAGGCTCTCACAGGCAGGTACCTGGGCTGGATGAGGACGTCGGAACCCCACACGAGCAGCCCGTAGGGGTCAACGCCAGCCGCCGAAGCGTAGAACCCATAGCTTGTGGCCCAGCACGCCAGCGTGACGTCCGGGTCCACCTCCTGGACCTCTGCTGCGAAGAAAGGTATCCTGAACGGGGTCAGGGCCAGGCGCCTCACGGTGTCGTGAGATTCCATTTCGATCGGGAAGTCCTTCATGACCCGGACCCTCACACCCGTGGTTCTTCGTATCCTTTCGGCGCCGGACCTGCTGAACGTGGAGAAGGTCACGTCGTAGCGGTCCTTCAGGAAGTCAAGGAAGAAGTCGTCGTAGAGGCTCTTTCCTTCGTGGAAGTAAAGAAGCCTGCGTTTCATCGACCTCTCCTTCGAGGTGCCTTCTGACGCTCGCGCCTTTAAGGGTTCTTGGTGCCTAGACTTATATCGCCGTCTTGTCGAGACAGAGGTCGGCAGCTTGAAGATGTGTGACCACGACTTCCTCTTTGGCGGAGCCGTTCAGCTCTACGTTAAGGGCGACCTAGCGGGCGTGGTCGACGTCTTCGCCTGTTCGAAGTGCGGGGCGAACGACGTAGTCGTGAAGAAAGCAGGCTTCAAACCCGACACCTGGTTCGGCTTCAGGCCCACGACTCCGGGGCAGGTCAGGTACGTCCTCGTCTGCAAGGACAGGGAGAAGGTGGACTGGCAGGTGATCTCGTTGGAGCCTCCCACGATGTTCGTCCACGACTGCGCCCCGGCTGGCAGGTCCCTCGCGATCAGGGTCAGGAACGACCTGTCGATAGAGCCGGAGGGGACCCTGAACCATGACCTGGTACCGCTGGTCGAGAACATCGACCGCCCTCTGAGCTTGGCCTAGGGCTCGCCCCTGGCGTACCTGTAGATCGCGTCCTCGTTGTTCTCGGTCTTGACGAAGACCGGCACGTTCCTCTGCCTTGTCGCCTTGTAGGACACGAAGAGCCATTCCCCGGTCGACAGCTGCGACGTCTTCTCGAGGACGTTGAAGTCCAGGCTGAAGGACTCCGCGATCACTATTCGGTCGTAGCTCCTGGGCAGAGTCGAGACGAAGTAGCTGTGCAGCTGCTGGAGGGCGTTGGTGTTCATCTTGGCCACGCGCTGCGTGCTGATGAGGGCGAAGGCACGGTACTTCCGCCCCTGCCTGAGCAGCGCCTCCACGGCCCGGCTGGATTCGGCAGCCAGCCCCTTCGGATCGCCCGGAGCGAACTCCTGTGCTTCGTCGAGGACGATGAGCACCTTCTGGCGCATGCCCGTGATCTTCTTCAGGTAGAGGAGCCTGTCGAGGAACCTCGTCGCGGTCCTGCGGGCATCGTCCGGGTCGGGGGTGTAGATTATGAAGAGCTTGTCCTTGCCTTTGAGGAACTGGTAGGCGATGTCCTCCGGGGTTCCATGGGTCTCGGCCTCCTTGGCCGTCCCCACGGCAAGTATGATCTCAATGGCTTCCTCGATGTCCTTGACGGCGCCGGACATGGAGTGAACCTTGCCCTTCAGCGAGGTGAGCTCCTCCACGATGAAGTCGACGTCCTCCTTGGGAAGCTTGGACACTTCCGTCTTCCTCGAATGGCCGGCGGCCGCGAAGTGCTGCTGCAGCTCCTGGAGCGTCTTCTCTGCGGCAAGGTAGCCCGACTTCCTATCCAGAGCGATGTTGGACACCACCCCGTAGACCTTCTCGAGGTTCCACGGCACTCCCACCTCGGACAGCTCGACGACCTTGATCCGGCCCTGCGAATGGAGCTTCTTGAAGGTCCGGGTCACCCAGTCAGAGTCCCCCAGCCTCGACTCGAGCGTTTCTGGCACCACCTGCGACTGCGCAAATATCTCTATGTTGTCCCCGAAGTCCTCCGTCGTGAATAGCTGGCTGGAGCTCAGCAGGTCTGCCAGGTGGACGGGGTACTCCCCCGACACGTCGAGTATGCATACTCGGAGGTCATCATCCCTCGCCATCAGCTTCCTGATGAGGCTCGCAGTGAGGTTGGACTTGCCGACCCCTGTGTTGTGGCAGAAGATGCCTCCGCTTCCGGCAAGGAAGTTCTCGGCGAAGGGCACTGAGACATCGTAGACGTATTGCGAGCTTGGTCTGACCTCTTCCACGGACTTGACGGCCAGGAAGGAGAGCCGCGATTCGGCGAGCCCCTTGAGCGCGCCGATTTCGTCCCCGAGGAGCAACAGGTTCTGAGACGCGGAGACTCTGCCGTCGCCAATGACGAAGTAGTTGTGGGCGTTGGTTCGGTAGAAACCGTCATCCCTGCATCCTTCGACGTCCTTCGAGGGCTTCCCGCAATACGAGGCCAGTCTGTAGAACTTCGATTCGAGCAGGTCGAGCGCCTTCGTGTCAACGTAGCGAGAGTGGCGTGCGATACTCCTGAGCCGCTCGAAGGCCTGCGAGATCGGGACCAAAGGCTCCTGTTTTCTACGCACAAGATGCCAGTTCCCATTTGCCAGATCTTCAGCGCTCGGAAACACCATGCACTTCGATTCGTGATGTTTGGTCACTCTTCTTCCTTCGATTGTCGAGCTTGGGCGAGTCCGCATCGGAGAGACCGTAGCGAGGCAGTCGTCCATCAGGAGCAGATACCTGACACCGTCAAGCAGCTCGGCGGAGGAAGACACTCCTGAATCACCCAGATACCACGCCTTGATGAAGGCCATACGAACGGCGGAAGGAGAGTTGAAGATGATGTCCGGAACCCTCTTGTTAGGTGCGCCCACCCCTATCCATTCTCTCAGAAGGCTTGCTATCACCTTGTTCGAGAAAGAGAGCCTCATTGACTTGCTGCCGTGCTCTCGCAGATAGCCAACCTCTCCCAGCTTGGACCGCATCGTCGCGCGCGAGTCTGCAATCAGCTCACCGTCGGCAGGTCCGAACGTGAACTCCACCCTGTAGTTTCTTCTCGGCGCGTAGTCGGTGTGGCCTTCGGCTGCGTAGTAGCCGAGGAGCCTGGCGAATGTCTCGTCAATCTCCAGGCGAGGGCTCAGCGGGTGCTGCGTACCCTTGTATCCGAGCTTGACATGCGACCTGTCCTCTTTCGTCAGATGCGGCAGGTACTCAAGCGGTAGGCTCCTGTGTTTCCTCCAATAGCACCATTGGTATGTGGTGGCCTCCATTCTGGGGATCCTGTTGAAGACTTCCTCTGGCACCTCCATCATTTTGAGGCCCGGAATCCCGAGCCGGCGGGCCTCCTCGAGAAGGTCCACCGTTACATTTCCTTCCTCCCTCGCCTGCACTCCGTGGGCACCTACGACGTAGTCGCCGGGGCGTATCTGCCCCGATTCGACGCATCTTATCCTCCCGTTTCTGAGCGTGAACAGCGAGTGGCCGGGCGTGACCGAAACGCTGGCCCCCGTCTGCAAGTGGAACCTCAGGAGTCTTCCTTCGAAACGATGACGGAAGACGTATTGGAGCCTGGACCACTTGACTTCGAATGTCAGGGGATCAAACGCGGGTACTTCGATATCTGACACCTCCACCCTTCCCTCCTGTCCTTCCTGGTAGTGCCTGTCGACCAGATCGCCAATTCTATCCATCCTGATCTCGCCTCCCTCTTTCACGAGCAGAGGCTCGTCGTGGTCCACGCTGAAACCGAAAATCCCGATGTGGTACCTGGCGAGGGCGTCGGGGTCCACCTTGAGGTCGACGTTGAAGCCACTTACCTCGCCGATCTTCAGCCCGTCCTTGACGCAGATGAACTCGCTCACCGACTGGTTTGAGAGGAGGTGGGCTCGGGCGCCGTAGAGAGGTATGAGCCTCGACCGTGCGAACGAAGGAACCCCTCCATCAATCTTGAGCCTGTATCCTGTCGCCACCGCGCTCACGTCGATCCAGGTCTCCACGCTCTCGCCCCAGCTTTCGCTCACCCTTTCGAGGAACTCCTCCCTGATCTGGAGTGGGATGGATGAGGACACGCCGAGCATCTGGTAGTGCATAGGCGCCACGCTGAACACTTCGTAGACAAGAAAGACCTTCCCTTCGGAGGACTCCCTCTCTATGGCTATGAAGGATGGCTCGTTCAGCCTGTCCAGCACGCCAAGGTCGAACTTGGCCTCCAGGACGGCGAAGTTCGTGGTCGCCTCGAACGTGCCGGCGGTGCCGCTCGAGCTCTTGGTGAGGGTCCTGAGGGCTTTCAGTCGGGCTTGGAACCTGCCTCCCATGTCGTCGAAGCAGGAGGCGGGCTCTTTGGTCTCTTGGGTCATTCGCTAAGGCGCTCGACCAAAATAGCTGAAGCGGATATAAAAACACATTTGGGGCGTCGCCTGCGGGCTCTTTTCGTCCTCACCGAATTGGGGGCCTCGGCCTGCGTCTTGGAGGCCACCGCGAGGGCTCATGATAGCCCTGTCCGAGCGATACATATGATGGATCGAGCGACCACCCCCCGGCCCCCGCGCAGGCCCTCCTGGCGGAGGCCGTCTTCTTCGTGACGTGCGGCTCCTTGACGATCGTTCGCATGTTGGTGATGATGGCCAGCCTGCTGCTTAACGTCTAGGCTAGGACGTCGAAGTGGATCTTGAAGCCGTCCGCCGTCCTTTCGGTCGTCGTAACCTTCACGCCCACGACCTCCCTGAGGTTCCGCACATGGGTCCCAGCACATGGGATGGGCTCGAAGCCATCGATCCTCACCAGCCGCACCTCCTCCTTGCCCTGAAGGACGCTCGACCAGAAGTTGCGCAGCCCGGACAGCTCCTGAGCGCTCACGACCTGGGCCGTGAGGTCTCGGGCTTCTCTTATCGCGTTGTTGGCCTCGGTCTCCGCGAGGGAGACCACCGAGTCGGCCGGGGGCTCGCCCAAGTATGCCACGTAGGCATCGTCGCCAAGCCACGAATCGAGCGGCTCGTACACCCTCCCGCTGGTTTTGGCCAGGACCCCGTCGAAGAGGTGCGCGGCCGCGTGCCTCCGCATGTAGAGGAACCTCTGGCCCCAGTCTATCTCCTGGGTACACGGGCCTTCGACCGGTACCCCGCTGGCCTTTCCGTACAGGACCACATGGTCTCCCGACTTCAGCGCCTTCTTCACCTGAAGCGTGTAGCCACCTCCTGACACGGTCCCGGTATCGCTGGGCTGGCCGCCGCCTTTCGGGTGGAATATCGTCGAAGCGAGAACGAGGTAGTACGAGCTCCCCTGCTCCTTGGCCACCTTCACGACCACGCCCGGGGCCTCTGCCGCGTAGGGGTCCTTCAGATACGCCAAGGCCGTGGGAGGGAGGCCCTCCACGATCTCCTGCAGGTTCACTGCCGCCAGAGCCCCCTGAGTCCGCTGAGGAAGGCGTATCCTTCAGAAAGGACGCGCCTTGCGTTGTTGTAGCTGAGCTTTGAAAGGGCCTCTTCGTACGGCAGCCAGATGAACCCCTGGTGTTCCTCCGAAATGACGACGCTCTGAGGCCTCGTCTCCATGAGGAAGAAGACGACCTCCTTTTCCGACTGCCTTCCCATCCTCTGGTACCTGTATTTGATCATGGTCTTGAAGCCTCTGAGGACCTTGACCTCCGAGAGGCCCGTCTCCTCCTTCACCTCCCGCTTTGCAGCCACCAGGTCGGTCTCCCCCTTCTGAAGGTGGCCCTTTGGGAACTCCCAGTAGCCTTTCCTGTTTATCATCAGGAGGAACAGGGGCTCGCCTTTGGCGGTCCTGTAGAATACGACGCCCCCTGCCGACTGCTCTGTCTCGGGCACTGCGGCAAGTTCCTCTCCATATGATTAAAGCGTTTCTCTCCAGGGCTCCTTTCAGTCGCCCAGGAGCTCTTTCAGCTCGTTGACGGTCGGGAGCACAGCGGCCGCGTCGCTCTCCATGAAAGCCTTCGCCGTAGCGGCCGGGTTGATCGTGTGCTTGTACACCCCGACGAACAGCAGGCTGTCGCCGAACCCTTCGATCCTGGAGCACATCTTGAGGTCCTCCATCGAGTCCCCAACGAAGAGGAGCTTCCGGTAGCCGGGGAGTCCTCCGATTGCCCTCTGAAGGGCGAAGGGGTCCGGCTTGCCAGGCCAGACGTCCATGCCGTTGGCCTTCCTCCGCTCGTACTCCTCGAACAGGTCATCGCTGAAGGTCAAGGCATGCCCCCTTCCGAAGAACTCCTTCAGCAGGGGGCCGATGGTCTTGTCGGCGGCTGGTCGCGTCCTCCCGGTGGCCATTCCCAGGCCCCGGCTGAACCTCCTCTTCATGTAGCTGAGCGTATCCTTCCTTACTATTAGGGACTCGTTCTCGATCAGGCCCCGGCTCACGCAGAGGGTCGGCTGGAGGCCATACACGGTCCTGAAGAGGTTGGAGCCGAGGTAGAGCTCGTCGAAGATGCTGGAGATAAGGCAGTCACCCGGCATCCCGGGGTACCTTAGGTAGCCCTTGACCTGCTTGAGCAGCTCGAGCTTGTCCTTCCCTTTGTAGAGCTTCTCGAGCCCGTCGTCGACGGACCTCGCCCCAGCTTCGTCGGCATACGATACGACGTCCTGCAGGCCCTCCAGGACCTCCACCTCGTCGTACGCGTCCCCGCCGCGGCACGTCCCCAGCAGCGTCACGAGGCTGAGCGGCTTGTCGGACCTCTGGCCGAGGCGGTTGACCAGCAGCTCGAGGGATTGATCGGACAGCCCGGATAGGAGCCCCATGAAGACCGAGTAGACGGTGTCCCAGTCGTTGTTGAAACCTCCCGACTTTCGCAGCTCGAAGGCCGCGTTCATGAGGTGAGCCCTTTCTGGCCTCTTCCCGGTGATGGACTGGAAGAGCAGCTCCACTGTGGTGTAGATCGCCTCGTCATAGGAGGAGGATATCTCCACCAGGGTCCCGTCGCAGTCCAAGACAGCGGCGTTGGCGTCTCTGAGCGCCTGCAGAAGCTCGGGCCTGTAGATGACCTCGCCTTCGCCCGTGACGAATGAGGACCAGCCTGCGGATTCCAATATTAGCAGGACCTCTCAGAACTGACTCTATAAGCGTTGTTTGTCACATGCCTCAAGGAGAGGGCTGCGCCCCTCGCGGCGGACAACCCTATATATCCTCGCGGAGGTGGATACCAGGAGTCGAATTGAAGGAGGCTTCTGCGTTCAAGGCGCCCCAGGGACTGCTGAAGTATATCGTCCTGGCGTATTCCTCGAAGTATCCCGTCTCCGGGTCCGAAATGGCCGACGACATCAGGGAGAAGACGTCAGGCCAGTGGGATCCCAGCCCGGGCTCCGTCTATTACTTGATGAACGAACTGAAGGGGAAGGGTCTGATCGTTCCGGTGAAGGGCGCGGGTCGGGGCCGAAAAGCCTACATCGCTTCAGAAGAGGGGAGGGCGGAGCTGGCCAGGGCCTCGCGGGGGCTCATGGGCTCCCTGCAGCGCGAAGTGACCCTGCTGGCCCTGCTCGTCTCCATGGTGGAGCCTGCGAGCTCGGAGAGGATGGAGGTGGTCAAACGCGCGCTGAAGGCCGATGCCGCCCAGGTGTCAAAGGCTCTGGGCCAGATGAAGTAGGCTCACTTTCCGTTCAACTTGTATTCCTGCACGTACTTCCTGGCTTCATCCATCGAGATGCCGAAGTTGCTCGAGATCTTCTCCGCCACAAACTCGTCAAGGTTCTGCGTGCTGTCGGCGAAGTCATAGAGGATCTCAATCTGAAACATGATCTCCTCCTTGTTCGCAGCCAAGACCAAGCTATGGTTCAGGTCGGTGGTTCGTTATTTAATTGTTACGTACTTCCTCTCTCGGCCCCCTCTTGCCGCTGGAAGCTGGGCGGTTCCGGCGATACCATTATGTGGTCTGCGCCTGCCTGCCTAGACGAAGATGGCCGGCGAAAGAGCCCAGAGGAGACCAAGGCCGAACCACCTGTCGGGCGAGAAAAGCCCCTATCTGCAGGAGCACGCGACCAACCCTGTGGACTGGTGGCCATGGGGAGAGGCCGCCTTCAGGAAGGCCAAGGCGGAGGACAAGCCGGTCTTCCTTTCCATAGGATATTCCAGCTGCCACTGGTGCCATGTGATGAGGGAGGAGTCCTTCGAAGACCCGAAGGTCGCCCGGCTGATGAACGAGACGTTCGTGAACATCAAGGTGGACAGGGAGGAGAGGCCCGACGTAGACATGGTTTACATGTCGGTGTGCCAGATGATGACGGGGAGCGGGGGGTGGCCCTTGACGATCTTGATGACCCCCGACAAGAAGCCCTTCCTTGCCGCCACGTATGTCCCAAAGGATAACGCTTTCGGGAGGATGGGGATGCTCCAGCTCGTCCCAAGGGTCAGGCAGCTGTGGGCCAAGGAGAGGCAGGAGCTGCTCGCCTACGGCGATCAGATGGTCGAGACCCTCCTGAGCTCCGCGTCTGGATCCGTGCCCGGCGACCCCACCCCCGAGTCCCTCAAGCTGGCCTTTGGGGAGCTCTCCGAGAGGTTCGACAGGGAGGAAGGGGGGTTCGGCGACGCACCCAAGTTCCCTTTGCCCCACAATCACCTCTTCCTACTGAGGTACTGGAAGGACACCGGGGACGCGCGCGCTCTCCGAATGGTCGTGAAGTCCCTGGAGGCCATGCGCCTCGGCGGCATATTCGACCAGCTGGGGGGAGGCTTCCATAGGTACTCCACCGACAGGAGGTGGGTCGTCCCACATTTCGAGAAGATGCTATACGACCAAGCGATGTTGGTGATGGCCTACTCGGAGGCGTTCCAGGCCACCGGAAGCCGGGAGTTCGCCGAGGTCGTCGACCGCACCGTGGGGTACATGAGCCGGAGGCTGCGCGAGGAAGGCGGCGGCTTCTGCTCTTCAGAGGACGCCGACAGCGAGGGCCACGAGGGGACGTTCTACCTCTGGGGCCCGGAGGAGCTCCGCCGGTGCCTGGGGGCCGACGCCGACCTCTTCTCTCGGGTCTTCTGCATCACAGGGGATGAAGGCGGTGCCGTAGCCGGCGGCCCTGAGAGCGCCGGCGGGATGGTGCTTCACCTGCGCCGCTCGGAGGAGGAGTGGGCGGCAGAGCTTGGAGTGCCGAAGGAGGAGTTCATCGGTCGCCTCGAAGCGGCGAAGTCCAAGCTCTACGCGGCCCGAGAGCTTCGGGAGCGGCCCAAACGAGACGAGAAGATCCTGGCTGACTGGAATGGCCTGGCAGTGGCGGCCCTTGCGAAGGCCTCGAGGGCGCTGGGTCGCAAGGACTTCGAACGCGAAGCGGAGGAGGTGGCTTCCTTCCTCATGAAGGAGATGACCGACAGCGAGGGAAGGCTGGTTCACACATGGCGCGGGGAGAAGCCCGTTGCGGCCACACTTGACGACTACGCCTTCGTCATATGGGGGCTCCTCGAGCTCTATCAGTGCGACTTCCGGACGGAGCATCTCGGTCGTGCCATCTCGATGGGGAAGGAGATGGCGGCCCGCTTCTCCGATGGAACGTCCGGCGGCTTCTATTTCACGGCCGAGGACGCCGATGCGCCGCTGGCCCGACAGAAGGCCTACTACGACGGCGCCGTCCCATCAGGCAACTCGGTCGCAGCATACGTCCTTCTGAGGTTGGGAAGGGTCTCTGGCGACGGGGTCATGGACAGGTCCGGGTACGATGCGATCAGGGCGGCCTGGGGGGACGTCATCAGCGCACCTTCGGGCCACACGATGCTGCTCTGCGCCCTGGACTACAGGCTCGGTCCCTCTCATGAAGTGGTGGTGGCGGGAAGGAAGGGTGGTTCCGACACCCTCAGGATGCTGCGGGCATTGGACGAAGCCTACCTGCCGAACGTGGTCGTCCTGTTGCGTGACGCCGACGACACATCCCTCATGGCCGCAGCACCCTTCCTGGCATCCATGGAAGCGCGAATGGGTGAGGCCACGGCCTACGTCTGCGAGGACCTGGCCTGCCAGCAGCCAACGACCGAGATCGGCAAGATGATGTCGATGCTCGAATCCCGCGGCTCCGTGACGGCAAAGGAATGACCCAAGTGCTGAGATACCTTGTCCGGATCGACAACGCAGGCCTTGGCGCATCGCCAGCCTCCATCAGCTCCCTGAAAAGGCGGCTTTCCGCCTTGGGCCTTCCGAAGCATGAGAACATCAGGGTCTCCAGGGTGGCGCTGGAGCTCGACCTCTACGAGGCCTCCCAGGCGGACCTCGTCGATGACCTGTCCAAGGTCGAAGCCGCGCTCGGCCCGGCCCTCAGCGTCAGGAACCTCAGCGCCCCGGAAACGCCCCGGAGCGTGGATCGGAGCATGGCCCTCGCGCGCGCGATGTACGTGGAGGAGCGCTTCTGGGAGTTCCACGAAGAGCTCGAGTACCAGTGGAAGAAGCTCAGGCGGGGTGAGCCGGAGAAGGAGGCGCTGCACGGGCTCATCCTCCTGGCCGCGGCGTACGTCCACAAGCAGAAGGGGGAGGAAGGCGTGGCGCTTTCGATCATCGGAAGGTCCAGGGCCGGGCTGGAAGCCTACGGCGGCGACGAATACCGCGGCATCGACGTCACGTCCCTGAAAAGGATGCTCGCGGAGATGGAGAGGGCGGGCCGGGTGGACTACGTCGACCTCCCGTCAGCATGATGCGCTAAGCATTTTAGTCCCTTCGGCGCTCGGGGTCACAAGGATAGCGGCATGACCAACGCCAAGATGGACAGGGAGATAGACCTCTATGCGGTCGCCCTCCGTAACCTGCAGGGAGTCACGGGGCTCCCTTCCTCCAAGGTGATGAGGCTGATAGGCATGGAGTTCGGCGAGCTCCTGGCCGACAAGATCGATTCGCAGAAGGTCCCTGAGGTCGTCGAGTCCCTCAACAGGATGCTGGAGGTCGAGGACCTTGGCCAGTCCAGGGTGAAGAGCTGGAAGCCGCTGGTGCTGGAGGTCTCGAACTGCCTGGGATGCGAGATGGATCCGGATCTCGAGGAGGGCACGGTGAGGTGTCCGCTGAGGGAGGGCATCCTCGAGGCAGCCATCCACAAGAAGACGGGCAAGACCGTTAAGGTCAAGGGCCTCACCACCGGGGTCGGCGTGGGTTCGAAGGCCTGCGAATTCGAAGTGCAACTAAGCTAGAGCTCAGCCTCCCTGTTTGGCATAGTTGGAGGACCAGGCTCTTCGCTGGGAGCATTTCCGGCCCGCGCGCAAAACCCGGGCTTGATCGCCTTCGGGGCTTTCGTCCAGACGATTCCCGACTTCTGCATGCGACTCTTTGGGGCAGAGCCCCGCCGCGGCGCACACATCCGCCGTTCCTCGTCCTTCCTAGGGCCCTTCGGGCTCTCGCGCCAAGGTCGGTGGTCCTGGTTCACAGCCCGCTTTTCGAGGCGGATTATCCTTCGACCTCTGATCAGGAGGCCGAATTGTGCACAAGCGCCCTTGGACGGCCTGTGTCACATCGCCACCAGACAGCGCGCGGACGTTTCCCTTTTTCTTGACCGCCTTACTTTAACGTATCGCACCCATTTTGTAATACCTTTAATCAATTGTCGTTGACATGATGGGATTTCAGTTGGGCCTCTTCGTGCGGTCCAGGTCCCTTCTCATCCTTCTCCTCTCCAGGGCGAATCGCGAGCTGTCTACGAAGAGCGTCCACATGACCCAATCTAGGATGAAGGCGATCACAGATGTCCCCAAAAGCTGGGCCGGCCGCAAAGGGAGTTCGAGCAGCAGCATCCAGCTGAGGGGGAAGCCGAAGCCTTTCACGTAAGTGCCGGGGACGCTAGCGGATACCCAGAAGAGCCCCGCCGTGAAGATGAACCCCGCGGAGAGGAGCATGAGCGCCTCCTGAGCGGAGGATCTGCGCCTGACTGACCATATCGTGAGGCATCCCACGGCCACGCCCAGGAGAGGCGCGACCGGGACGTCGCGAATCACCTGGTAGTTGGTGAGGACGTAACCTCCAGGTCCGGGCACTCCGACCAGCGTCGACGGAAGCATGCTCGCCATCACCGACCCCAGGCCCACCAAGAGGTAGCCCAGAGCGGAAGGCGACACCTTGACGCGGGCAGAGGGGGTAAGCAACCCTGACCTCCTTCAGCGGCCGGCCTTTAACGCCTAACGGTGGAAACGGACTGGCGGGAAGCGCCCGGCCTGTCTCCCGGGCTCGACTCGAAGGGCTGAACCGAATCCGATATAACCTCCTTCCTCTATGGCTGATAGGATAGGCCTTGTCGGTCCCTCCGACCAAGTACGAAGTGCAGATCATCTCAGTCGAGAAGCCAGCGAAGGTGCCGAAGGAAGTCACGGCCCAGCTGAAGGGCGTGGTCAGCGGCAAGATGATGGGGAAGATGAAGAAGGAGGCGGTGAAATGCCCGGTCGTTAACGACGAGGTCACGTTCCTTGTCTGCTTCACCTGCCCTTCGTTCCTGAGGAGGGTCAAAGGGATGGTTCACTGCGCCGGCCTTGAGCCGCCGACCTATTACAAACCCTCCAAGTAGGCGTGCCGTGGCCTGCCCGGCAAACCCTTTTCAACTTGAGGTCACCATAGAATAGCGTCTTGACTGATACGTACAAGTACATCGTGACCTTCAAGCCCAAGGCCACCTGGGTCGACAACATCTACCTTGGCAACATGCTGGGGGAGCTCCTTTCAAACCTGGCCAACCAGACGGACGCCTTTGAGTTCGAGGTCCAGTACGTGGAAGAAGCCAAGGGAGAGCCCAAAGGGAAGTAGCCCCGGCACAGGACAGGGTGAGGGACAGGTCGCCTGAACGCCCCCGTCCCGGGGATGCCGAACGGGGAGAGCCGCGCGTCGTCGTCGCAACGGTGAACGGCAGGGCGTATTTTGACTTCGTCCAGCTCCTCGGGGGACTGGGCCTTCCATATTCCTCGGAGCTGCCCTGGCAGGTCGAGGGAGTCGAGACCAGGCTCCTCCTCACCACCCGAGACGAGGTTCCAGCGGACTTCGCGGCCGACCACCTGCTTCACGAGGAGCTCACGGGAAGCCGACTGCTGGACTCCGCCAAGGTCCTATCGTTCCTGCTGAAATCAAGGAGGGACTCGCTGGTGGTCGGCCTAGATCCCGGGAAGAACACCGGGATAGCCTGCCTATACCGGGGACACAACCTTTTCGCCACTTCTTGCGACTCTCTCGAAAGGGTCGTGGACCTCGTGTGCGGGGTCCTTCAGGTGGAGTCAAGGGACAGGCTCGTCAGGATAGGGAAGGGTGACCGCTCAATGGCCTTCTACCTCGCCCGCGAGATCAGGCGACGCTGCCCCCAGCCCGCTCGAATCGAGATCGTCGACGAAAGGGGGACTTCGAAGAGGATGCGGTCGCCCATTCACAGGCATGGAAGGAGGGACGCCTCGTCTGCCCTCCTCATCGCGAGGAAGCAGGGAACGGAGTTCGACTGACCGGACCGAGCCGGCTCCCAAGGTCCCCTTCTTTCGTTTGGTACGCTTTTCTACCCCAGGGCCCTATCCGAGACGCGATGAAGAGGCTCTGGGCTCCGTGGCGGATGGAGTTCATCGGGAAGGGCGGGCGCTCCTGCGTCTTCTGCGAGCTGCCGAAGGAGAGGGATGACGCAGGCTCGCTCATCCTCGACAGGGGGAAGCGCACGTTCGTCATCATGAACCGTTTTCCGTACAACAACGGTCACCTGATGGTGGCTCCGTTCCGGCATGTCGTGGAGCCGGGGGATCTGACGGGGGAGGAAAGGACGGAGGTCATGGACAAGCTGAGCCTGTGCATCGACGTGCTGAAGGACAGCGTCAACCCGGCCGGGTTCAACCTCGGCGCCAACATCGGAAGGGCCTCGGGAGCGGGGTTCGAACACCTGCACTTCCACATCGTCCCAAGGTGGGAGGGAGACACGAACTTCATGCCGATCCTGGGGGAGGCCAAGGTCATCCCCGAATACCTGGCCGCGACCTACGACAAGCTCCTTTCAGAGTTCAAGGCAGAAGCCAGGAGGCGTAGGCCGTCAGTCCGTCGCGGCGTTCGCAAGGAATGACGCTTCTGCCTCTCCGATGGGAGGGAACGCAGGACTGAACCCGGGCGGAGCCGCGCGCAGCCCTAACGCTCCTTCTCGAGAAGCTGCGCATGTCCGAAGGTGGAGACTCCCCTGACGAACTTCTCGGCTTCGGACCTTCCACCTACTATGTCTCCCCAGTGCATGGGCACCGCAAAGGCGGGAGAGATCTTGCGCGCCGCCCCGATGGCTTCATCCGCGGTCATGACGTACGTGCCGCTGACCGGCAGCAGGGCTACGTCGACCTTGCCGAGGGACCCCATCTCCTCGATGAAGTCCGTGTCTCCGGCATGGTAGATCCGAGCCCCTCCGAGGTCGATTATGAAGCCGGCGCCATTGTAGGACTTCTCGTGAAAGACGTGGCCGGGCGACCTGAACTTGTTCGTGTTGTACGCCGCGACAGCCGTGACCGACACAGGGCCGCCGCGGTAGGTCTCGCCCGGGGCCAGGAAGTGCACCTCCCTGCCGAGCCCCTCAAGCTTGCCGCGGCAGCAAAGCGAAGCAATGATGACCGTCGAAGGCTTGAGGACCTTCTCCAGGTCCTGCGGGCTGAGGTGGTCGAAGTGGTCGTGGGATATGGTGATGTAGTCTGCCTTCCTTTCCTGTTCCTTGATGTGAAACGGATCGGTGTAGAGGACGGTTCCTCCTGCTTCAAGCCTGAAGCAATCGTGCTGGAGGTATTCGACGGAGAGGTCTCCTATCTTCAAAGCGATGTGTCGGTAGCGCGCACGGAGAGAAAAAGCTGTCGGCTTCCCTATAGGCAGCCCCTTTCGAAGCCCTCAAGGAGCTTCCTGATGTTGGGCTTGATGTCCGCTATCGCAGTCGCATCTCCATACTTCTTCATCGCCAGCCCGGAGGCTATCATGATCCCGCCGGGGATGTCGCCGAAGGGTTCCGGCGAAAGGACGAGGGCGGCGCCGGCCCTGATCAGCTTGCTACCGACCTTAGGCTTCTCTCTCAGATCGAGGATCGGCCCTCTGGTTGCTCCCAGGTCTGTCCCACGCTTGACTTCTCTCAGGAAGGAAGACTTCTCCTTGGCGTAGCGGGCCTCTTGGTGCACGCTCTTGGCTAGCCTGCGCATCAGGGGCTCAGTGGCCGCCCTCCCTCCTTAATCGTCAATGACAACAGGGGTTGACCATATGTTCAATTACCTTCGCCAGGCGGCAGGCTACTTGACTTCCACTATCTCGTAGCTGTGTCCGACCTTCGCCTTTCCGTTGATGGTGTTCGAGACCGTGCAGTACTTCTCGGTGGACAGGGCGATGGCCCTTTCGACGGCCGACTTCTCCAGGCCCTTCCCTTCCACAATGTATTTGACGTGGACCTCCTGGAAGTACTTCGGGTAGCCGGGAGTCCGGTCTCCAGTCACTTGGATGCTCAGCCCTCTGACGTCCTGCCGCATCTTCTTGAGGATCGAGACGATGTCGATGCCCGTGCAGCCTCCAACGGAAGCCAGCAGGGTCTGAGCCGGCGACATGGCGACCTGGGTGTCTGCGTCGTCCGTCTTGGCGTCCATGAGGAGCGAGTAGCCGTCCTCGTTGCTGGCGATGAAAGTGTATCCCTCGACCCACCTCACGTTCACGGACGTAGGATCGACCATAGCTGGGCTGCGGGGTCGTCACCACTAATAGCCTTTGCTCGGACGGTCAGAAGCCCCCGCACGACCTAGGCTAGCCTTGACAACTTCTCACAAATGGGGTCGAGGTCCAAAGAGGGCTCGGCCGAGATCACGAGGTAGCCCCCATGGGCCCTCTTCAGGATCAGGCTGACCTTTGAGTAGTCCATCCGCGCGAGCTCGAACTCGCCGGCGTACTCTGTTAGCCGTTTCATCATGCCGGCGATGATGGGGACGACCACTTCGTCTATGAATTCGGGCGAGTAGGTCGCGGTTCCGTCCTGCATCCTCTGCGCGACTATTCCGAGGCCCTCCGAGAGGAGAGCCACGTATCTGATGCTCCTGTCCATCTTCAGGACGGCGTCGATAAGTGCCGTGTCCCTCGCAGAGTCAGCCATTTGCGTAACGTCGCATGCCGCAGAGGTGTTTCGCGGTTATTAGCGTTTGAGCCTCGCAAAAAACGCCGTCATATCTTGCGGCAAAGCTAGGTCTGCGATGTCGGCGGGTTCGACCTGTCAAGTCGGAGCCTCCTCGGGCGGGAATTACGCCAAAGTCGCGACTGGGCGGTCCCATGAGCGTCATTCCCCGCCCGCGTTCGCGGGTGCGTACGTCCTCCAGCCCACGCCCAGGCCTTCCTCCACCAGCTCCCTGAAGGCCCTCAGCATGCGCTTCTCGGTCTCGTCGATGTCCATCACGGGCTTCTTGACCGTGAACATCGCCGTGCCGCTCTTCAGAACGCTGACGTCGAAGAGCTCGTCAAGCTCCAGGGTCCTGAAGAGCGCCCCCGAGGCCCTGACGGGATGGCCTTCCCTCCTCGCGTACGCGTCGAGCTTCCGCAGGTCTATCCTCAGGCTTGACGGGGGATTGATGAAGTAGGTGCCTGTGCCGTCCCTCGCGCATCCTCTCTCGATGAGCCGTGGGACCAGCCTCGCGGGGCGCCCTCCCTGCCCCGAAGTGGGGCATGAGGGGTTCTTCGCAAGGGAAATCGTGTCGAAGCTGAAGTGCCGCAGGTCGACGAAGAGCAGCTTGGAGGCCAGGGCGGGCGCCTGGCCAGTGAGCATCTTCACCGCCTCTGAGACGGCGACGCTGGCGACGATGCCGAGGACAGAAGGGTGGACACCGACGACCGCGCACTTAGGCACCGAATCCTCGGTCAGCCCTCCGAAGAAGCACTCCAGGCATGGCGTCTTCCCCGGAAGGATGGTCGACACGTTCCCGAACATCTCGACGGCGGAGGAGAATACGTAGGGAACCCCGAGCTTCTGCGAAGCCCTGTTCACAGCGTACCTCGCCTGCATCCCGTCCAGCCCGTCCATCACCACGTCGGCTCCCTTCATCCTCTTCAGGAGCCCATCATAGGTGACCGTCTCTGCGAAGGACTCCACGACCACGTTCGGGTTGATCTCGTTGATCCTCTTCGCCGCCGCTTCAGCCTTCGGCCTCCCCGCGTCCTCCTCCCTGTACAGGTACTGCCTGTGGAGGTCGGTCCTGCTGACGATGTCTCTGTCCACTATCCTCAGCCTGCCCACGCCCATCGATGCCAGCTGTATGAGCATCGGACAGCCGAGACCGCCAGCCCCCACCACCAGGATGGTGGAGCCCTTGAGCTTCCTCTGGCCGTCCCACCCTATGTCCGCGAGGACGACCTGCCTTGCATACCTGTTGGACTCTGCATCCGAGAGATCGCCGACCCTGGCCTTCATCGGCCTGACCACCATTGCGACTTCAGAATCGTTCACGGCTATAAGTCTGCCTGAAGCTGAAACGGATCCCCCTCGACGTCGCGCTTATTAACTTCGGTCGTGGCGCATTACTCCAAGGTCGCGCGCATTCGTCATGAAGGTCCTTGTGACCGGCGGCGCTGGTTTCATCGGCTCCTGGGTCGTGGACAGGCTCCTGGCGGACGGCCACGAAGTGGTCGTCCTGGACAACTTCTCGACCGGTGACAGACGCAACCTGAAGGAGGCCATGGAGAGCCCCTCGCTCAGCCTCTACGAGGGGGACATAAGGGACAGGGCCCTGGTGGAGCAGGCCGCCGGTGGCGCAGAGGCCACCGTTCACCTGGCTGCCGTGGCGAGCGTCGGCCAGGCGACCGAGAACCCGGAGTTCGCGTGCGCCGTGAACATCACCGGGACACTGAACGTCCTTGAGGAGGCCCGGTGGAACGGTCATTCGAGGTTCGTCTTCATGTCAAGCGCCGCCGTCTACGGTGTGCCGAAGTCGCTTCCGCTCCGGGAAGGGGCCGCCACATCTCCCGTGGGCGTATACGGGGCGTCCAAACTGGCCGGGGAGGCCCTGACCCACGCGTTCGGCACGACGTACGACCTGTCGACCGTCGCCCTCAGGGCCTTCAACGTCTATGGTCCGCGACAGAATAGGGATGAGGGCGGAGTCATCAGGCACTTCATCACCGACTCGAAGAAGGGGGAGATCAGGGTGACCGGCGACGGAAGGCAGAGCTTCGATTTTGTGTACGTCGGGGACGTGGCAGACGCGGTCGCGGCAGCCCTTGAGTCGGACGCCACGGGGGCGTTCAACGTAGGCACGGGGAGGTCCACCTCGGTCGACGAGATCGCCCGGCTGTTCGTCAAGGCGAAGCCGAGGCTTCGCGTGAAGAGGGTGGAGGCGAGGCCCGGCGAGATTCGTTTTAGCAGGGCTTCGGTATCGAAGACCGCTGAGGCGCTGGGCTGGAGGGCGAAGGTCGGCCTGAGGGACGGGCTGAGAAGGACCATCGAGGCCGAAGCCACCCTCCACTAGCGGGTCACTCGGTCACTGCTGCCCGTCCCGGGTCGAACGACTAGTATAAAGGGGAAGAAGAAACGGGCCTGGGGACCCTGCTCCCGCGGCCGTTCCTTGAGGGCAGCCTGAAGACCACCATTACGGTGCTCCGGGCTGCAATCGCGACTTCTTCATCGGCGAGCGTGCCTCCTTTTGTCGACCCAGAGCCGAGAAACCGCATTGACCCGGGGAACTTGTGGCGATAGGCCGCCAACCTCGGGACGACCCTCCCGACGTCGGCCGAGAAGGTCTGGGCCGTGCATCTCAACCTCCGACCCCTCAGTAGGACCTCCACTTCGATCGGTTGCTGGAAGTTCCTCCACCATCTCTTCTTTGAGGGTTCCTCCGCGATGACCACCAGCTGATTCCCGAACTGGACGTACCTTGCGACAAGGGACACGCCGCGACCGGACCTCTGACCACGATAGCTGATCAGGACGAGCTTCCTGTCTAGGAGGGAATGAAGAGGAGACCTGAGGATCGAGCGGACGGCGGGGTTCACGACGCTGTTTGTAACGGAGGCCAAGTTCAGTTCCAGCCGAGCCACGAGGCGTTCGGCCTTTGATAAGCCTTGGTCAGGTAGAATTGAGCGAGAATATGGTCATATGTTGACATAACCCATATTTATGGTTCCACATTCTAAATATGGCACAGCGCAAGGGATCTCCCATGATGCTACCTTTCACGCTGGGTAACGAGCTCCTGGTGGGCACCTTCCTTTTCACGGTTGGGTACGAGCTCTACCTGAAGGGCAAGCTTGCCAAGGCCGCCAACCCCTCAAAGTGAGCAACACGAAAGCCGAAACCGTTCCAGACCAAGTCCACCAGAAGGCTACCAGGGCGGCAGACGGGCAGATGACAGAGAAGCTACTTCGCTGACCTCTCCTTTGGCCTGCGTCCGACCCTCTTCATGGCGCCCCACGAGAGCGTCTGGCAGGCCCTGCCCTTCTATCGCGTTCAGCCTTGATGTTCTGCGAGAAGCTCGCCGCTATGTCCAGCTTCCTCATCATGGAGGTCTTCTTCACCTGGTGCGCCTGCATCCTCCTCAGTATGTTGTCGAGAGCCCTGAGGGCCTCCAGGATGTGGGGCCCCTTGTTCAGCATGACGCACTCCGACCTCTCCCCCATCGCCGCGTCCGTCACTTCGGCGCGCGACGGTATTCCGCTCTTGGCCAGGCCTTCGAGGACCTGCGTGGCCCAGACTGTGGGCATATGCGCGGCCTCGCACATCCACAGCATCTCCTCCTGGACTTCCGCAAGGCGCTCGTACCCGCATTCCACGGCCAGGTCGCCTCGGGCTATCATCACGCCGGAACCGGGCCCCCGCAGGGATTCGAGGAGCAGGCTCGGCAGGGACTCAAACGCGTTCCTTGTCTCGATCTTCAGGATTACACCCATCTCCTCCTTCCCGAGCCTCTCCAGCTCGGCGCGAAGGATCTGGACGTCCTTCGGGTCGTGCACGAAGGAGTACCCCACTATGTCTGCATGGTCCACTATGAACTGAAGGTCTTCGAGGTCCTTCGGTGTCAGGGGAGGGAGGTCCAGCTTCGTCAGGGGGAGGTTTATGCCCTTGTCGGCCCTGAGCTTTGCCCCCCCTTCGGCGGCGTCGGTGATCTCAACAAGCAGCTCCGATTCGGAAGCCCCCCTCACCACACCGCCGATCTTCCCGTCGTCCAGCCAGACGGTCTGGCCTGCCTTGACGGCGCCCAGGGCGCTGGGGAGGGTGCATGAGATTCGGGCCGGCTCGTCCTTTGACGCTGGCCTGCCTGGCTCCTCGTCCGCCGTTATGACCAGAGTGTCCCCCTTCTTGAGCACGATCGGCGCCTCGGTGTAGGGGACGTTAAGCACGTAGGACGAGTATCTCAACGAGTCCTTCTCCACGGTCAGCTCAACGGTCGGATCGATGTAGGTGGTCTTCCTCGCTTCGGCCGTGACGGGCCTTCCCCTCCGAACCGTCGCCGTCATCGTGCGCTTCTTCCCCCGGGAGTCGGTGAGCCCTATCTTGCAGCCGTCCTCCAGCTCCTGGAGCCATTCGTCCTGCACTATCAGGGTGGGAAGGTCGCCGCCGTCGGCATGCTTGGTCGCCCCCTTCCCTGCAAGCGTAACCCTCGCCGGAGCGACCATGCGCCCGAAGGAGTCTCTCTGCGGCCTGAGCCTGAGGACCTGCGGCCCCGGCTCCAGCGGTCCGGTCCTAACCTTGGGCCCAGCTATGTCCATCAGGACCTTGCACTTCCTCCCCACCTCCTTCTCAGCATTCCTGAGGTTTTCGATCATCGAAAGCCAGGCCGCAGCGTCGTCGTGAGCGCAGTTGATCCTCATGCAGTCCATACCCGCCTCGACGAGGTCCCTTACGAGCGAGTAGTCCGCAGCGGCTTCGCTGGGCATCGTCACCATGATCCTAGTGGACCTCCCCTCTCCCATGGGTCCGAAGAGCTCCTCCGCGTTGGTCTCCAGGAGCTGCTTGCCCTGAAGGGGGGTCACTTCGTTGTTCCCGGGAGGGGCGGATGTGCCCTCCCCTGCCAGGTCTTCGAGGATGCCGAGCACGGCGTCCAGATTGTAAAGGACATGGCTCTCGGAACGCCCCAATGAGGACAGGCCCATGACTGCGAGCCTGTCCTGGAGGTCGCGCAGGTCCTCCCCCCTCAGAGCGATATAGTGAAGGAGGTTGCAGGCGCTCTTCTTCCGCTCTCCGAACTGCTCGAGGTCGACCCGCGACTCCAGGCCGAGCATCTCCTTTCGTATCCCCTTGAGTTCGCGGACGAGTTCGGCCACCCCCGGGTCGCGGGGTTTCGGACGCCCTCCTCCATCGGAGCCATGTGGAGCCATACTTCTCCGACCTCTTGTGGGTTCAGCCGAAGCTCCTTTTCAGCGTTCGCAATCTAGACTATATGCATCAATGAACAAGGAAGTTTCATCGGCCCCCTCCCGTTCTCCTCGGGTCCACTGGCCAGCGGACGGCGTGCGGCCACGCCGGTCCTAGGCGTCCTGCGTCTCCCGCCGCTCCTCCGAAGGGTAAATGCCGCCGGCTCTTGCGAAATCGCAGAACGCGACGTAGAGCCGGTGCCTCTTCTTGGCGTTTTCGGCCAGAAGGGTGGCGATCCCGGGCAGCCTCCTCCCTCTGAAGAAGGCATCGGATATGTCAAGGTCGTGTATGGCGCCCAACAACTCCTGGAACCTCTCGAGACGGTCTATCTCTCCCGCGCCGCCGTCGGGGTTGGTCACTTCAAGAGTGTACCTGAGCTCCTTGCAGGTCTTCCTGAGCCTGTGGTGCGCCGCCTGGTTCCTCTCGCTTGCGAGGGTCTCTTCGAGTTCCTTCCGGGCGAGCGCCTTTAGCCCCGCCTCCACCTTCCCCCCACGTCTCCTGCATCTCTTCTCTGAGAGGTCGGAGCGGTGGACCGACGGCGGCTCCCTCCCCAGAAGGGACTTCGCCGCGGCTCGTGCGGTCCTGACGAGCGCGATCCTTCCCTGCTTCAGGCTGCTTGCCAAGGCCACCACGCCGGGATCGGTGGCGCCCTCGAGCCTTCGCGCTATGACGTCCAGGTCCCTTACCGGGGTCGTCGACCTGAAGACCTCCTTGCTCGTCCTCATGAAGTCACGGTGGACGTGGGAATTCCTCAGCTTCTTCGGGAGGAGGCGTTCCGTCGCCTGGTATCTCCGAAGGGCGGTCCTTAGGTCGTGGACATTCTCCACCGTGGCCACCTGGCCGAACGTATCAAGCCTCCCGGCGAGCTGGCCGATTCTCTCGTCGAAAGCAGAGGCCAGTCTCCTGGCGGTCCTACTGCTGGCTGTCAAGGTACTCGTCGATCATCCTCCTGAGGTCGGCATTCACATCGCTGATCGGCCGGTTTCCGTCGACCTTGATGAGGTTGTACCTCTTCTCCATCGATGCGAACTCCCTAGCCATGAGCCTCTGGTACCTGATGAAGGATTCGTACAGATCGTCCGAAACCCCCATGTCCCCCCCGGACTCGTAGTAGTCGAGCGCCGCGCCCTTCTGGAACGCCCTATGGAAGAGCTCCAGGGGCTCGACGTCGAGGCAGAAGGCCAGGTCCGGCTTCAGGGCGAATCCGAAGAGGTCACGAGACCATCTCCTGCTGATGCCTCTGACAGCGCTTCGGGCCAGCAGCGTGTAGATGTAGCGGTCGGCCAGCACAACGAAGCCTGCGTGCAGCGACGGGAGTATCTTGTGCTCCAGCTGATCCGCGAAGTCAGCCGCATAGAACAGCGCCAGCGTCTTCTTGCCCATGGGGAGCGTCTGCTTTGCCGACAGGATCCCCGGGCTGATGAGCTCCGACCTTCTCAGCCCGGTCGATGCCACCGCGTGACCGGCGGTCTCGAGATGCGCCTGAATCAAGTTGACCTGGACCGTCCTGCCCGCGGCGTCGGGGCCCTCGACGACGATAAGACGTCCCTTGGACTCCCTCTTCGTGTAGCCGGGCAGGCCCTCTCCGTAGAACTCGACGCGCTTCGGCCGTATGTTTCGGGCGGGCTCACGTAGCACTCTGCTCTCCCTCCCTGGCCGTACCTCCTCTCGGCAGGACCTCCCTGACCTTCTCCCGGATGAAGTTCTGCTGCGATTCTATGTCCAGGGTCCCGTCGACCAGGGTGAACCCCTCCCGCTGAGCCATCCCTTCGTACTGGTCGGTGATCCTCCCCTGGAAGATCCTGTAGCTCTCGTAGGGGTCGTTGCTCAGGTTGAGGTCCATGCCGGCTTCGTAGTGTTTCAGCTTGGGCCTTCCCTCCAAGATGCGGTCCACGGCCGTGTCGACGGGTACCCTGAAGTAGAACGCGATGTCTGGCTTCACGGCGAAGCTGTAGACCTTCCTGACCCAGGCCGGGGAGCAGCCGCGCACCACGTCCCTGACGTACGCCGTGTAGACGTATCTGTCGGCGACGACGAAGCAGCCGGCCTTGAGGAGTGGCTCGATGTACCTTTCGTACCTGTCTGCGAAGTCCGTGGCGTGAAGCAGGCTGAACGTCGTGGGGGTGAGGAGCCCCTTCTTCTTGCCCCGAGACGTTATCTCCTTCACGACGTCGGAGGAGTTCCACTCGGTCAGGAACACCCTGAGCCCAAGGCTCCCCAGCCACTTCTCCAGGAGGTTCATCTGCGTGGTCTTACCCGAACCGTCGATCCCCTCGCCCACTATCAGCCGCCCCCTCGAGGGCGGCGGGCCGTCTGCCGGATTCGTCATGCCGACACCTCGGCGCGGTTCGGGGGCCGGCCGCCTGCCCCCGCCATATCCTCGCGGCGAGGCTTCCTCACACGGGCGTTCACCACGATGTCGAACTCCTTCTGAAGAGCCATGGCCGCTTCGTCAAACAGCCTTTCGGGGAAACCTCCTCCGGCCGGCGTGACCGTCAACGCCATGGTCCCGTCGGCGAAGTCTGCCGAAGTCTTCAAGGCCGAACGCTCCAGGAGCTCCACCATGGAGATCAGAGCGGTCAGCTTCCTGATCGACTCCCTGTATTCAGGCTCCATTATCCACTTGTATCTCTCCAGGAGCCAGTCGGCGGTCCTGGGCTTCCTCGTCTTCACGAGGGATATCGACGCGGCCAGCTGGCTCGAGTGGCTGAGAGGGCTGTCCTCGTAGACCGAGGAGTAGAAGAGAGTCGGCGGATCAAAGGAGGAGCACTCCCCCGTGGCCAGCCTCAGCGCGTGGGCGAGGGCGGCCACCTGCCCGCCGCTGACGCGGCGGGCTCCAGCCATCGCCCTGACGAGGGGCCCGGAACGTGAAAACGAGGCGGCGGGCCTCTGCGTCCCCGCGGACCTGACGACGTAGGCTTCGCGAATGGGCCTCCGGTAGAACCGCGACTGGTCCTCCAGGAAGATGGCGAGCGCGCCGTCCCTCAGGCCGTGGGTGCTGCAATGGAGCTCATTCATGGAGAGCTTCTCCATCAGGCATCTGATCACCATTGCCCCCGCCACGACGGTTTCCGCCCTTCCGCCTCCGATGGCGGGGAAGCGGGCGATCTCCTTCACCGACCGCTCGGCCAGCCCTTCGAACATCGACTGGATCGCCCCCCTTGTCATTACGTAGTTGTGGACCTTTGCGAGGGGGTATCGCCTGAGCTCCTGGTCGTACCTCGCCAGAGCGCGGACCGAACCTCCCACCCCGGCGAGGGTGACCCCGTTCCTCACGCCCATCTCCCGCTTCGCGGGAAGGCTTTTCATCGCCTCCTTCTCCATGGCGCGGAGGCCTCGCGCAGAGTAGGAACCGTCGCTGTCGGAGAACAGCTGCGCCAGCCGCAGGGCTCCCAGCGGCAGGCTCAGGACCTTCTCGATCTTGCCATCCCTTGTCGCCATGATCTCGAGGCTGCCTCCTCCGAGGTCGAAGAAGACCGAGTTCGAAAGGTCCAGCGACTTCGCACCACCCAGGTACGAAAGGAGCCCCTCTTCACTGCCTGATAGCACCCTGAAGTCGAAGCCGGTCTCGGCCTTCACTCTCCTTATGAATTCCGGGCCGTTACGGGCCTCGCGAACGGGGCTCGTTGCTATCGGCAGGACCCTGTCGAGCCTCTCAGTGTTGGCCACCTCCCTGAAGACCTGCAGCGCCTCCAGGGTGCGGTGCATCGGCACCTCGCCGAGCATACCTCCAGTGACGAGACCGTCACCCAGCTTCGCCAAGGCCCCGCGCTGGTCGTATGCCTCGAACTCACCGCCATCGGTGACCCTGTAGCTCGCCATCTTGAGCGAGTTATAGCCCAGGTCGATAACAGCGACTTTCGATTCGCCTCACCACGGGTGCCTGGCTCACCGCAGCCTCCTGATTGTCTTCGGGCTGAGGAGCCACCTTAGCTCCCCCGTCATCCTGGGGACGAAGCCGGTGATGGAGACCCTCGCCAGGCCCGCCTTCTTCAGTATGAACTTGGCTTCGGGTCCAGCTCCGACCACCTCCCCGATGAACGCCGTCAGGAAGGGTTCGTGGCCGACGAGCAGCACGGAGGAATCCCTCTTCTGCCTGGAAAGCCTCCTGCCCAGGTCCTCGGCCTTCGCCTCCGGCTTGAGCTCGGCCCATTCCTCCACTTCGATGCCGAACTCCCTTCCCGCTATCTCGGCGGTCTCCTTCGCCCGCTTCAAGGGGCTGGTGGCTATCCTGTCGAACTTCAGTCCCACCTTGCTCAACCTCTTGCAGACGTCGGCGACTTCCTTCTTCCCTTCCATCGTGAGGGCCCTTTCCGCGTCTGCGCCCCCCATCGGCAGGGCGTCGCCTGCCTCTCCATGTCTGAGTATGTATAACTCCACGATTGTTGTGCGCTTCACCGCGTATATCTATTTATCGCGTCGTGAGGCTTCTGGTGCGTACGCTAGATACGCCTGAGTATGGACGGCAGGCGTTCGGGCCGCGGCCGGCCCTGGCAGGTCGAAGGCTGGAGCAGTCGAGGAGCGAATCGAGCTGCCGACGACGCGCCCCTAGTTCCTCTGAGACACCTGGTAGCCGCCCTCCCTGTAGCGTTTCGCCGAATAGTTCAGGGACTCTATCAGGGGGAGCTTCTTGCCGGCAAGGTAGAGTATGAGGGCGCCGCCCGCGGAGCTGACGTGGTCGATCCAGGAGTGGATGTTGAAAAGCTTGAGTGCCGTGCTCAGATGCCCTCCGCTCACTATCGTCGTGCCATACGACGTGGCCATGATCCTCAGGAGCTCCTCCGTTCCGACCCCGAAGCCCTTCCTTTCGAAAGCGCCCGCCGGCCCGCTCATGAACACGGTCCCGCTGCTGCGGATTATCTTCTCGTACTTAGATATCGTCCTGCCACCGATGTCGTACGTCTTGTCAGTGGGCGTTACGGAGTCGACCGGGACTTCGTACCTCTCACCGTCCTTTTCGATGGCCAGGTCGTCGGGGAGCAGGAAGACTTCGGGGTAGGTCCTCATGAGTCTGGCGGCCTTCTCCACGACGGCCTCCTCCTTCTCCAACCCGAGGTTGGTCTTCAGCTTGCCAGCCGCCTTGAGGAACGCCAGCCCAGCCACCCCGGTGAGCAGGACGCTGTCCGCCCGCTTGTTCTCGATGAGCGCCCCCATGGCCTCGATCCTGTCGCTGACTTTCGACCCCCCGAGGACGGCCGTGAACGGCCCCTTCGCTATCTGCTGTATCCGGTTGACGGCCTTGAGCTCCTTGATGACGAGCCTCCCGCCGGCGGTCGGCAGGAACTGGGGGAACCCGACAACCGAAGGATGGGCCCTGTGGGCCGTCGGGAAGGCGTCGAGGACGAACGCGTCGAAGCTCGTGCTGAGCTTATGGACGATCTGAGTCTTCGCGGCCGCTTCGGGCTGATACTCGTTTGCCTCCTCCGCGGAGAACCTCAGGTTGTCGAGGAGGAGTATCTCGCCCGGGTTCAGCTCGGCGATCCTCTTCCTGGCGTACGGCCCGTAGATGTCGTCGATGAATTCGACCTTCTTCCCCAGGGTTTCGGTGAGGGCCACGGCATGCTGCTCCAGGGGTATGTAGTCGTCCCTTCCGACCCTCCCCTGATGAGAACAGAGGACCAGCTTGGACTTGCCGAGGTCTCTCAGCGTTATGGCCGCTTCCTCGATCCTCATCCTCTCGATGAGGGCGCCCGTCTTCGGGTCCACGGGCGTGTTGATGTCGGCCCTAATGAGGATAGTCTTCCCCTCCGGGGAGAGGTCCTCCAGCGTCAGGAAGTCGTTGCTGTTGACGCTTTCGCTACCGTTCCTCATTTTTATGTCCATAAATACTTGGGCTGTGGAGGTTTTAAACTATTCTCCGGCTGGGGCCGGCTCATCTGCCGATGCCCAGGCTCAGGTTGGTGGCCTCGGTCGAGGACTCCTTGGTCCCCGTCTCCGTGACCGCCCTTATGGCGTCGATGTTCTCGGGGACGACTATGGCTTCCTGGTGGACTCCCTGGAACAGGAAGAGCCAGCCGTTCTGCTCCTTGACCGACTCCTTCCATATGGCGGTCTCGTAGAGGTCGTTCCTGGTCCTCCCTATCTCACGGGCGTAGTCAATGACGTTGGAGGTGGACTTGAATCCCTTCTTCCCCTCGACGACGAGGAGGCGTTTCTCCTTGGAGATCGCAGCCAGCGCAGCCTCCGGCTCCCTCTTCCTGACCCTCAGGGCCAGCGCGTGGAGGTGCATGTGAGTGGCCGGGACCTTGACGGCGAGGGTCACGAGGTTGATTGCGGGGAGGACGCTCTTTACGTCCTCCGCGTGGTGAGAGGGAAGCTCCAGCGGGTCCGGCACGATGGAGTCTATGGGGCCCTTGGACGAGTCGTCCGGGTCCGTCGCCCTACGGACCAAGGTCGCAAGCGCCTCTTCGACGCCAAGCGCATCGTCCAGCGTCTTGAGGGTGCGGCAGAGCCCCGTGGTGTTGCAGGAGACCACCCTGACGAACCGCCTCCCAAGGGCCTGCTCGAAGTTGCACTGAGCCACGAAGCTGACGCCGCACAGAGAATGCTCCTCCCCTCCCTGGAAGATGGCCTTGACCCCCGCGGCTTCGTAGAGCTTCTTGTTCTCCTCGCCTTTGCCCTCCGGGGACGCGTCCACCATCACGTCGGCGTGTCTCATGAGGTCGTCGAGGAGCCCCGCCACCTTGATGCCCGCGTCCTCCAGCTTCTTCATCCCGGCGGAGTCCGTGGCATAGACCGGTATCCCCTTCCCGCGAGCCACGAAGGCCCTGTAGTCCGGGGTCCGCTTCACTATGCCCAGCAGCTCCATGTCCTTCTGCAGCCTGACCGCGTCGGCCACACGCCTCCCTATGACACCGTAGCCGTTGACCGCGACCTTGACCATCGATCTTCAAGCTATGATTCAGGCTGGTTCGGATTTAAACCTTAGTCGCGCGCACAGCTTCAGGTCATGAATTCCGTAAGGGCCTGCTGCCGCCTGCCCAGAGGCTTCGCGTCGTATCCCTTGGTACGGAGGAGGAGGGCGAACTCTTCTGTGAACCCGTGCACCGTGTGGACCTTCGCCGGCCTCGCCGCTTCGACGAACGAGAGCAGCTCCTTGAAGTCCGCATGGTCGCTCAGGGGGAGAGCCCTGTTCACCCTGCTCGAGTGCGCCCATCCCGACCCGGTGGCCCATCCGCTGAAGCCCATGGTCACCGCGTCGATCTTCTTGAGGGCCTCTCCCATCGGGCCCTTCGAGGAGAACGTCGGGCAGACGAGCAGGGCGGCCTTCCGGCCAAGCTCGATGACTTCCTTGGGGGTCTTCAGCCAGTTGGAGGGCGGCATCTCCACGCCCAGCTCCCTGTAGGCCAGGTTGTACTGCTGCACGCTTCCGCACGCGTACAGCACGTCCCAGGACTGGAACAGATACGAAAGGATCTGGGACTTCCCTAGGGAGTAGCCCATGAGGGCGACGGGCCGATTCTGCGCGAAGGCCGTGGCTATCGTCCTGTTCGCAGAGTTGAGGATCTCGGCCATGGCTGGGAAGACGTACTCGGGAGAGCCGTAGGTGGTCTCCATGACGAGCTCCTCGCAGCTGACCTGGCGTCCCTTCGGAAGGAAGCCTCTGGGCCTTCCGGCCATGTCGCCCGTGTAGAATATCCGGCCGTCGATGAGCAGCCCCCTCGAGCCCAGGATGTGGCCGGTGTCCACCAGCTTGAGGAGGGGCGTCTCTTCGACGAACTCGGACAGCTGGAGGCCCTTCTCTCGGACGAGCCTCGCCGTCTCCTTCGAAGTGATCACCTTCGTGGACTGGACGGAGGAGGGGACGTGGTCGCTGTGGGCATGGGAGATGAAGACGTAGTCGGCCTTCACGGGACCCCTCGGGTCGAGGGCGACCCTGATGCCCGACTCCTCGACGACGATTCCTTGCGGGGTCAGGCGCACCTTCCCAACCGATTCGCTGGACAGAGTCAGGCCACCACGGACGTTCTTGACCGTCAGCGCCATCTCTAGATTAACCCTTCGGAGGGAGCATCGAAACGGGGTGACGTCCTCCATGCAGGGCTTAACTTAAAAACGGGTCTTGCGGGGAGGTTGCATAGATGAACATAAGGGTCGGGCTAATAGGGAAGACGAACACCGGGAAGACTACGTTCTTCAACTCCGCCACTCTTCAGCAGGCGGAGGTCTCGAACTACTCCTTCACGACAAAAGTGCCCAACATCGGTACGGCCTATTCCGTCTCGCTCTGCGTTTGCAGGGAGCTGGGCGTGCAGGACTCGCCGGTCAACTCCAAGTGCGTCGAGGGCTGGAGGTACGAGCCCATCGAGCTGGTGGACCTGCCTGGGCTGATCAAGGGCGCCAGCGAAGGCAAGGGTCTGGGCAACCAGTTCCTTTCCGTCGCGTCCCAGTCCGACGCCCTGATCCACGTCGTGGATTCCTCCGGCAGCATCGACGAAGAGGGGAAGATAGCCGACCCGGGCACGGGCGACCCCCAGAAGGATTTCGAAGAGATTGAAGGGGAGCTCGTCTCCTGGTACCAGAAGATCATAGAGAACAACCGGGACCGCATCGTCAAGCGCCTCGAGAAGCACAGGGCGCCCCTCGCCATCTCCGAGCCCCTGAAGGGCATGAGGGTGACCGAGGGCGACGTCGAGAGGGCCCTCGAGATGGCCAAGCTCAACGGCTCGGACTTCGCCTCCTGGAACGGCGAGCAGCTCTGGAGGTTCACCGGCTTCCTCAGGGAGGTCTCGAAGCCCACCATCGTGGTGGCGAACAAGATGGACCTCCCCGGTGCCGTCAAGAACTATCGCAGGCTCAGGGACGCCAACCCCGACCTGATAACCGTCCCGGCCAGCGCGGAGGCCGAGCTCGCGCTCAGGAAGGCCGAACAGGCCAAGCTGATCAAGTACAACCCGGGAGACGAGAGCTTCGTGGTGCTCAACGAGAAGGCCATGAGCGACAGCCAGAAGTGGGCCCTCCAGCACATACAGAACCTCGTCTTCAGGGAGTTCATGAGGACCGGTGTCCAGTTCGCCATCAACACCGCCGTGTTCAAGCTCCTCCGCATGAACGTGGTCTACCCCGTGTATGACCCTGAGAAGCTGTCCGACAAGCACGGCCACGTGCTCCCCGACGCGTATCTCCAGAAGGACGGCTCCACGGTTGCGGACCTGGCCCAGGTGGTGCACTCTCAGCTCGCCAAGGGCCTGCTGTACGCCGTCGACGCGCGCACCAAGCTCAGGCTGCCCAACGACTACCACCTGAAGGACAGGGACGTAGTCAGCCTCGTCACCGTGGCGCAGAAGTGATTCCGCCCCGGGTCACCGTGGACAGCCGGCGCCCCACAAAGTACGCCAGGGAGGCCTTGATTCCGTCCCAGACGACGAAGGGAGCGAAGAAAGCCAGCTGGCCGACAACGTCACTGGGCATCACATAGAGGAAGTAGTAGGAGATCCCCATTCCGAACACGGTCGCCACCCCCAGCGTCAGCGCGGCGGCGGCTCTGGCTCTCCCCCCTCTTCGAGCGACCAAGGACTCGACCAACGCGGCGACGGGGAAGGAGAGGAGGAACCCTCCGACCGGGCTGAAGATGACCGCGGGTCCGGCCGCGCCGCCGGCGAAAACGGGCAGCCCGGCAATCCCGAGCAGGAGGTAGAGCATTTGGCTCCCGGCCGCGGCCCAGGGGTCCAGAACCGCGCCCGCGAGATACACGAAGAAGGTCTGCAGCGTGAAGGGGACAGGTCCCAGAGGCACGACCAGGTAGGCCCCGAGGGCGGGCAGACATGCGAACGCCGCGGAATAGGTCACTCGCAGCGCCCGCGAAGCCATAGGCAGGGGCGGAGCGGTTCCTTTATTATAGTTAACCGGCCAGCAAGGAGACGGTTAACGATGTCAGGGTCCTACCGCGCCTTCCTGCGCCACCTGCACATCGGCGAGCCCGTCTCAGGAGCCAAGATCGCCGCGGACATGGGCGTGTCGAGGGTCGCGGTCTGGAAGGCCATGGAGAGCCTCAGGAAGCGCGGCGTGAAGATCGCGGCAGGAAGGGACGGCTACCTTCTGGAGGAGCCGGCCGACCTCCTGTTCCCGGACGACCTCGAGCGGCTGTTCGCTGGAGCGCGGATCGGGCACCGCGTCCTGTACAGGGAGCAGGCGGACTCCACTCAGGACATGGCGCGCAAGGCGGCCGAAGGCGGATGCGAAGACGGCACCCTAGTCGTGGCCGAGACCCAGACTTCAGGAAGAGGGCGCCTGGGGAGGAGGTGGGACTCGGACAGGGGAGGCCTGTGGTTCACGGTCGTGATTCGCCCCCGGGGTCCCCCCAGCGTCGTCCAGGTCTACAGCTACATGGCCTCGCTCAGCGTGCGCGAGGCGGTCGCGGAGCTGGTTCCCGAGCGGCCCTGGCTCAAATGGCCCAACGACGTCTTCATCGGCGGAAGGAAGCTCTCCGGTGTCCTCACCGAGGTGGCCGCCTCCACCGACGAAGTCAGGTACGTGCTCGTCGGGGTCGGCCTTAACGTGAACAACCCAGTCGGCTCGGTAGGTGAGGCTTATTCTGCGACCTCCGTGAAGGAGGCGGCCGGAAGGTTCGTCGACAGGAACGATCTCCTCGCGTCGGTGCTGTCGCGGATGAACACGCGGTACGAGCAGTGTGAAAGGGATGGCCCGGCAGCGGTCATAGGGGCGTACAGGCGGAGCTGTTCGACGATCGGCAAGAAGGTGCGCGTGGCCTATGGCGACGGCTCGATGGAGGGGCTCGCCGTCGGCATCGACGAGACAGGCGCCCTCGAGGTCCGCTCGGGAGGGAGGCTCACGAAGGTCCACAGCGGAGACGTCACCCACCTCAGGGTCTCGGCCGGGGGCTGACTTCGCTGCTGGGTTTATTAGTTCGTCCCATCAGTGGGCGAGACGTCAATTGGCCATATCCGTGAAGCTCTATGGAAGGATCAGGGACTACCTGAACGCACCCGAGATAGTCATCGAGGAGGACGTGAGGACCGTTGAGGACCTCGTGGACATCCTCAACGCGAGGAGCGGGAACAAGCTGTCGGAGTTCTTCTTCGACCCAGGCACGCGGGAGATAAGGCCGTCTTTCGTCATGCTGGTCAACGGCCACAGCATCAGGCTCCTCCAGGGGCTCAAGACCAAGCTGTACGGCAACAGCGACATAGTCATCGACAACATAGACATAATGGAGACCGAGGGCGGCGGCTGAGGCTTCATCCAGGCCGAGAAGGTTTTATAGCCTGGGCGAGGCTGGTTCCGCTGTAATGCCATCAAAATGGTCACCTCCGGAGAACGTCACGCTCAACAAGGTGGAGATCAACGTCGAAGACCTCGAGCCCATCCTAAGGGGGCTCGAGTCTCCTCTGCTTCAGCTGAACTACCCTCCAAGGTACCTGACGCTGCCCACCGGCGACAAGCTGGTGGTCAGGAGGGCCGCGAAGGAGGAGGCGCCTCTTGTGATGCAGACCTGCCTCAAGCTCTTCGACAAGGCGACGGACTTCTATGACGTCGTGGCCCCCAGGGTCTACGCCGAGTTCGTCGGGTGGTACAGGAGCCGGGTCAAGGACCATGTCGCCCTTCTGGGGATCCTCAACGGCGAACTGGCCGCCATCGCGAACTTCAGGCTTTGGGACGACAAGACGGCCATCAGCCTGCACACCCTCGCCTTCAAGAGGGGCGCGGGGATCGGGTCGCTGATGTACGTGGCCAAGATGGAGTACGCCTTCGACGTGATGGGGGTAAACGAATGGTACGCCTGCTACGAGAGCTACACAGGCTTCCGCTACTGGGGCCTGAGGCTCGCGCAGCACGAGAAGCCCTTCCCGCAGATGCAGCACGAGCTGGGCGGCTCTCGGATCTACTTCAACACCAAGGACGACTGGGAGCGCTTCGTGAAGCCCTCATTCGAGGAGAGGCTCGGCGTTCGACCGGTGCCCCCCGACGTCCTGGCCGCCTCGATGAACGTGAAGGTCCCGGAGAAGGTCGAAATCAGTTAGGCGGTCAGAGGGACGGAGGAGCTCCGCCTCCCCCCTTTTTCTTTCGTCATACCTCAAGCGCAAGCGCCGGGCAAACCTTATGAGGAGATGCCTGCGCCGGTCGGGGCGTTGAACAACAGCGTCCTCGCCGCCCTCCTATTCATCTACATCTTCGTCATCCAGTACCTGCCCATGAGCTACGCGACCAGGTTGGCCGCCCAGCTCTTCGTGGGGGTCGCGGGCGTGATGCTCGGCTTCTACCTGGCGAGGCTGGGGTGGAAGGAGTCGGCCGCCCTCTTCGCGCCCGTGGCGATCAGCTGGGCCCTGTTGGTCTACACCGGGCTGGACTCACAGTACCTCTACTTCGCTTCCTTCGGGCTGCTCGTCATCCTAGTGTTCGCCGTCACCTGGAAGATGAAACGGTGACCCGAGGCGGCTAGCCTTATATACGTCTGCAATTCCACCCACAAACGTTATGGCTCTTGACGTGGTCGCGCCCATACCCGGCAAGGTAATACGCATAAACTGCAAGGTCGGAGACAAGGTCACGGCCGACACCTCTGTGATCACCCTCGAATCCATGAAGATGGAGATCGAGGTCTACCCGGACTCCGCAGGCGTCGTGAAGGAGATACTTGTCAAGGAAGGCGAGTTCGCCGAGCAGGGCATGGTGCTGGCGAAGCTCGAATAGGTGACTCTCCCTGGACAACCTGGGAACGGCCATCTACACGTCCGGATTGATATTCATCATACTGTTCACGATGTCGGCTGCCGTCGCCCTCCTCATCCAGATCATACACAGGCTGGTCGGAGGGAAGCGGCCGGCGGGGAAGTGAGACCCATTGGTGGCGATCGACCCTTCGCAGTTCTTCCCGGGCATCCTGTCGTTCTTCCAGACCTCAATCCAGTACTCGCTGGTCAGGATAGCTCTGATCGCCGTTGGGGCTTTCATGGTCTGGAGCGGCTACAAGAGGATCACCGAGCCGCTGATCATGATCCCCATGGGCATTGGCCTGCTCTTCGTCAACACCGCCATCTTCTTCATCAACCCCCTTCCACCCCTTGTTGCTGGCATCTCCAACCCGCACGTTAACCCGCTGGCGGGCGCCAACGCGACGGACTACATGAACGCGACCTTCGAGACGAGCCAGGCCAACTCGATCTTCTGGCTTCAGCCGATATACTCCCTGACCTTCACCAACGGCATGATCGCCTGCCTGGTCTTCCTTGGCATAGGCGCCATCACGGACCTCGACTTCCTCATCGCCAGGCCCTTCACTTCGATGATACTCGCGGCCTTCGCCGAGCTGGGGACGGTGGTCACCTTCCCGATCGCCATAGCCGCGGGCCTCAACCCCGGCCAGGCGGCCTCCGTGGCCATGGTTGGAGGCGCGGATGGTCCCATGGTCCTGTTCACGTCGCTGGCTCTGGCGAGGGACATCTTCGTGCCCATCACGGTGGTGGCCTACATCTACCTCTCGATACTCTACCTGTTCCAGGGAAGGCTGAACGAGCTGACCATCCCTGAGAAGCTGAGGGCCACATTCATGGACTCAAGGCAGCTCCCGAAGATATCTCAGCAGGAGAAGTTCCTGTTCGCCGTGATCGTGGGCACCGTCCTGAGCCTCCTCTTCCCGGTCGCCTCGCCTCTGTTCGCCGCGTTCTTCCTGGGGAACGCCGTCAAGGAGAGCGGTGTCGACCGTTTCAAGAAGCTGGCTGACGAGGTCATCCTCTCCATCTCCACGCTGTTCCTCGGCTTCGTCCTGGGGATGCTGCTGACCCCCACGACCGTCCTCGATTCGAGGATCTACCTCATCCTGATACTCGGCATCACCGCCCTCATGCTTTCGGCCATAGGCGGCAACATCGGCGGCATCCTGGCATACTACTACACGAAAGGGAAGGTCAACCCGCTGCTGGGCTCCGCCGCGGTTTCGTGCGTCCCGACCAGCGCGAAGATCGCGCAGCTGAACGCGAGCAAGCTGAACAAGAAGAACTACATCGTGCTGTTCGCCATGGGACCGAACGTCGCGGGGGTCATCACGACAGCCATAGTGAGCGCCGCTTACCTCACGCTGGTGCCAGTTCTCTTCCACTAGGGTCAGGTAGACTTCCTAGAGGGGTCTAGCGGAGCTCAACCTTGGATCCCGTGGCCACGTAGAGGACGGAGTCGCCTATGTAGCATGCGTGGTCCGCCATCCTTTCGAGGTAGCGGATGGCCAGCGTGACGGCCACCGTGCACCTGGGATCCGCCTTCCTGTTGGCCGCGGACCTGGAGGCTATCCTCTTGATGTGTTCCCTGTAGCGCCTGTCCACCTCGTCGTCCATCTCTCCGAGGGACTTCGCGACGTTGACGTCCTGCTCGAAGAACGCCTCCACGCCATCGTGAATCATCTTCTTCACGAGGTCTCCCATCTTGGCCACCTCCTCGCTGTTGCACTCGGAGAGGTCCCCGAAGGCGTCAAGCAGCTGGGCCACATCATACGCGTACCTGCCCAGCCTGGAGAAGCCGTACGATATCTCGAAGCAGGACTCGATGTACCTGAGGTCGCTCGCTAGAGGCTGGTAGCGCGCGATCAGGTCCACGGCCAGGTCGCTGGCCTGTCTATGGAGGATGTTGATCTGCTCCGACCAACCGTATATCTCCTCCGTCACCCTCTCGTTCAGGGTGTAGGCCTTGATGGAAGTCTCGACTGACTTCTCGGAAAGGATTGCCATGTCCCTCAGTATGCCCTTCAGCCGCTCCAATCCTGGATCGATGAGCCTTGTCATCTGCTTTCACCCGAACTTCCCGGTTATGTACCTCTCCGTGAGCTGCTCCTTGGGGTTCTCAAAAAGCTTCTCCGTGTCGTCGTACTCGATGAGCTCCCCGAGGTAGAGGAACGCCGTATAGTCCGACACCCTGGCCGCCTGCTGGAGGTTGTGTGTCACGATCACTATCGTGTAGTCCTTCTTCAGGACCTCCATGGCCTCCTCTATCTTCGCGGTGGCGGTTGGGTCCAGGGCAGACGCCGGCTCGTCCATGAGCAGCACCTCGGGCTGCACGGCGAGCGCCCTCGCTATGCAGAGGCGCTGCTGCTGTCCTCCGGAAAGGGCCGCCCCCGACTTCTTCAGCTCCCCCTTCAGTTCGTCCCAAAGGAACGCCATCCGGAGGCTCCTTTCGACCGTCTCATCAAGCACCTTCCTGTCCCTGACCCCGTTCAGCTTGAGCCCCGCCGCGACGTTGTCGTATATCGACATCATGGGGAACGGGTTCGGCTTCTGGAAGATCATACCGATCCGCCTCCTGACGGCCACAGGGTCCACGTTCCTCCCGTAGATGTTCTCGTCGTCCAGCAGCACCTCTCCGCTCACGGTGGCCCCGGGAGTGAGCTCATGGATGCGGTTGAGACATCTGATGAAGGTCGTCTTCCCGCAGCCGGAAGGACCCATTATCGCCGTGATGCTCTTCTCCCTGAAGCCGAGGGTGATGCCCTTCAGCACGCTGAATGTGCCGAAGCCGGCCTTGAGGTCCTTCGTCCTAAGCTTCACCGGGCCGATATCGTCCACGGGCGAAACTCCCATTCCGAGCTCCTCATTGACCCGTGGCTCCTCCCTCTCTTTTTGCATTTCCATTAGCTCCACCTATATCTCCGCCCTGACTCCGGCGAACTTCCTTCCGACCGTAAACCTCGTCAGCAAGTTCAGAGCGAGCATAGCTACGACGAGCACCAGCGCCGCGCCCCACGCGTCCGCCTGCCAGGCCTTGAACGGCGAGACGGCGTAGGTGTAGATCAGCAGCGGCAGCGCCGCGGTCGGCTGCATGAGGGACTGAGGCATGTAGCTGCTCCCCAGGGCTGTCAGGAGCAATGGCGCCGTCTCTCCGGCGGCCCTGGCTATGGCCAGGAGGACCCCGGTTATCAGCCCCGCCCTTCCGGTGCTGATGACGACCCCCATCACGGTCCGGGCCCTGGTCACCCCGAGGGCCTGTGAGCCCTCCCTGAGGCTCGTCGGCACCATCTTCAACGACTCCTCGGTCGTCCTGGCCACAATGGGGAGCATGATTATGGCCAGCGCCACCGCTCCTGCGAGGCCGGAGAAGCCGCCGGTGGTCAGCACGACCACGACGTAGACGAATATGCCAATGACTATGGAGGGGAACTCGGCCAGCACGTCGTTCAGGAAGCTTGCGAAGAAGGAGAACCTCGACTCGGGCCATTCCGAAAAGAAGATGCCAGCGCCAACCCCAAGGGGGACCGAGATCAGGGTCGCGATCCCGACCATTATGAGGGTACCCACAAGGGCGTTGGCGATGCCTCCCCCAGGTATGCTCGGCGGGGTGGGAAGGTCCGTGAAGAATGACCATGACATGACGGGCAGGCCCTTCTGCAGAACGTCTATCAGAATAAGGCCCAGGGGTACCATGGCGAGCACCAAGGCGACGTACACCAGCCCTGTGAAGATCCTGTTGAACACCCTGCGACGTCCCTTTGCGCCAGCGGAAAGCCCCTTGTCGCTCACATTGGCACACCTATACCCTCACACGGGAGAACCTCGACATCCTCCAGAGCAGGAACCTTGCGAAGACGTTGATCAGGAGGGCGACGGCGAACAGCACTAGGCCAAGCTCAACCAGGGCCGCGGTGAACAAGGGGGTCGATGCCTCCGTGAACTGGTTCGCTATGACGCTGGCGAGTGTGTACCCCGCCGAAAAGAGAGAGGGAGACATGCTGACGGCGTTCCCGATGACCATCGTGACGGCCATGGTCTCCCCCACGGCCCTGCCCAGGCCCAATATGATGGCTCCGAAGAGGCCGGACCTGGCGTATGGGAGGATGCTGTGGCGGACGACCTCCAGGTCCGTGCCACCCAGAGAGTAGAGCGCCTCCCTTTGGCTGTTGGGGACCGCGTTCAGCACGTTCCTCGACACCGCCGACACAGTTGGGATTATCATTATCGCCAGGATCACCCCGGCCGTCAGGAAGTCCAGACCGAAGGGCGTCCCCGAAAAGACGGGCAGGAAACCCAGCGACCTGCTCAGGGGCTTCTCCACGTAGTCCCTCATCTCCGGCGCAAGTATGAAGAGCCCCCAGAGGCCGAAGATGACGCTGGGCACCGCGGCCAGGAGTTCGACGATGGTCCCCAGCGCGTACGCAAGGCCCCTCCTCCCCCTCATCTTTTCGACCAGACAGATGGCCACGCCGAGGCTAATCGGGATCCCGATGAGCAGGGCGATGGCGGAAGTCAGGAGCGTCCCATAGACGAACGGCAGGCAGCCGTAGATGTCGTGCACTGGATCCCAGGTCGTCGTGATTAGGAAACGAAGGCCGAAGGCGTTCAGCGACAGACGCGACCCTGAGATCAGCTCATAGGCTAGAAGGACAAGAAGAAAGAAAACGAAGGCCGCGGCCGAAGCCACGGCCCCCTTGAGCAGGGCGTCCGAGGTAATGCGGAAGCCCCGCGATTGCTTTTGCATCCCCAAATTGTTCACTCAGGGTGCGGTTGGATATGAAGTCTACCCTTGGTAGAGCGGCTGGCCGTTGTATGTGATCGACCTGATGGTCGCTTCGTCCAAGGCGACGATGTTCGCTGGGAGGGCCGCGTATCCGTACTTGCCGCCGGCGGATTGGCCGTCGTGGACGACCCACCAAAGGAAGTAGACGATGTCAGTTCCCTTGACTTGGTCGGTCTGGGCCTGGTAGGCCAGAAGGTAGGTCAGGGTCGTGATTGGATAGGCGTTCGTCGCCGTTGAGTTGTTCACTACGGAGTCTATGACCGAGACGCTCGTCCACACACCGTTGCCTGGCGGAAGGGCGGCTGAGCCAGCTGCCGCGAGGGCCGAGTTGATGTTGGTGAGGTTAGCCAGGATGTAGTTTCCCGCAGCGTTCTGGACGGCGCCATATGAGATTAGACCTGAGTTCAGTATCTCGTAGGCGATTTCGAGCGGACCTATGGAGTACTGGTTGCCCTGGATGACGCCGGCGACACCTTCGTTGCCCTTGCCTCCGAGACCGACGGGCCAGTTAACGGCCGTCCCCTTGCCCACTAGGGTAGCCCACTGGGAGCTGACCTGGGAAAGGTAGTCGGTGAAGGCGAACATTGTGCCGCTCGAGTCGGACCTGTGCACCACGACGATGGCGTGGTTGGGAAGCGTTACGTTGGTGTTGATCGCCTGAAGTGCGGGGTCGTTCCACATGGTGATGTTGCCCAAGAATATCTGTGCCAGGATGGATCCGGTGAAGTTGATTCCGTTTCCGATGCCGGGGATGTTGTATGCTGGCACGACCGCGCTCGCGGATTCTGGGATAGTCAGCAGTGTGCTGCCGGAGGGAAGAGCTGCGTACTGGGCGGCGCTCAGGGGAGCGTCGCTACCTCCGAAGTCAACGGTCCTGGCCGTGATCTGGGAGATTCCGGCTCCGCTGCCGACGCTGGCGTAGCTGATCGCAACTCCGGGGTTGGCCTGGCCGAAAGCGTAGGTCCATAGCTGCATCAGGGGATTGATGAGAGACCCGCCTGCGCCGCTGATGCTTGCAGACGGCAGTCTCGATTGGGAGGTGGTCACGGTGGTTATGGTCGAGGTCGTGACGGTCGAAGTGGTTCCGGTGGTGGAAGTGACTGTGGTAGGAAGAGTAGTTGTGACTGTCGTAGGAAGAGTGGTTGTGACTGTGGTCGTCTTGTTGGATCCTCCACCAACGAAGAAGACTTCATATGCACCTAGTGCCGCAATGAGGAGAACAATTACGATGCCAACAACCATGACCTGGCTGATGGCCTTTCGTCTTTGCATTCGATTCAAATTATCCTCTGCACCTACCTCCGCCGAGTGATATATAGAGCAGGCGAATATTGACTATACGCGGATGATGAAGAATATAGATTTGCGCCAGTGAAGGCTTTATACCCATTTGGAGTATGTACGCGCGTGGACCCTGAAGAGGAAATCAGAAAGGTGCAGTTCACGGGCAGGGCTTCGTACATCATCAACCTGCCGAAGAGGTGGATCGTCAAGCAGAAGATCCAACAGGGGGACCCCCTTGTCGTGCTTCCCCAGCCCGACGGCTCCCTCAGGATCTCTCCGAAGGCCCTGAGCGCCGGCGAAAACGCCCAGGAGGTCGTGATGAAGGTCGCCCCGGACTTGGACAACGACTCCCTGATCAGGAGGCTCGTCTCGCTCTACCTTAGCGGATACAACACAGTCAGGCTGGTTGCGGCTGGTGGGGTCACCCTCGTCCAACGAGAGGTGATAAAGCAGCTCATCCGGACTCGGTTTGTTGGGACGGAGATAGTCTCCGAGTCATCGGACAGCATGACGCTCCAGGTCCTGATGAGCCTGCCCGAGCTGCCGGTGGAGGACGCCCTCAGGCGCATGTCCATCATCGCCGGATTCATGCTCAGGGACGCCTTCAGGGCGGTGGAGACTCTGGACAGGAACCTGGCGACGTCCGTGATCAAGGCCGACGACGAAGTGGACAGGTTCAGCCTCTACGTCATCAGGCAGCTCGTCAGCGCGGTGAGGAACCAGCTGGTGATGAAGGAGATAAGGCTCTCCAACCCCGTCGAGTGTCTGGGCTACAGGGTGGTGGTCAAGTCGGTCGAGCGGATGGCCGACCACGCGTCCAACATAGCCAGCACGGTGCTCTCTATGGAGAAGAAGCTCGACGCCCCTACCCTTTCCGACCTCGCCGAGTTCAAGTCCATGGACAGCCAGGCCCTGGAGGACAGCCTGGCAGCGCTGTTCAAGCGGGACTACTCCATGGCGGACGGCGTCTTCGAGGTGGTGAGCAGGTGCAGGAAGCTGGATGCCAAGGTCCTGGCGCGCATCTCCGAGAGGAAGGGCATCGACGAAACCGCCTCGAGGCTCATCGCCGAGGACCTGCGCAGGTGGGCCGAGTACTCCGCAGACATAGCGGAGGTCGTCCTGAACCTCACTGTCGCCCCCTCACAGGCCTGAAAACGGCTTCTCCTGTCTGGGCGCCTAGACCGGCATGTCGCCGTGGACGCCCTTCGGCTTGGCGTTGCGCCTCCGCTTCCTGGCCGTGAGCTTTCCCAGGGCCGAAGCCAGCGTCCTCCTTGTGGACGCGGGTTCTATCACGGCGTCTACGTAGCCCCTGGCCGCCGAGATGTACGGGTTCATGTATTCCCTTCGGTATTCCTCCACCATCTTCGCGAAGACCTCCTCCCTCTTGTCCTGGGGAACGGCCTCCAGCTCCTTCTTGCGGATGATTTCGATCCCTCCCTCCGCCCCCATGACCGCGATCTCGGCCGTGGGGTACGCCAGCACGAGGTCCGCCCCCAGCTTCCTGCTGCACAGCGCGATGTAGGCGCCGCCGTATGCCTTCCTCACGACGATGGTGACCTTCGGTACGGTCGCCTCGCTGTAGGCGTAGATGACCTTGGCGCCATGGCGGATGATCCCCCCGTGCTCCTGGGACTTCCCGGGCATGTATCCGGGCGTGTCCACGAAGGTGACCAGCGGGAAGTTGAAGGAGTCGCAGAACCTCACGAACTTCGATATCTTGTCTGAGACGTCGATGTCGAGGACTCCTCCGAGCACCATCGGCTGCGTCGCCACAATCCCGACGGGAGCCCCCAGGAGCCTGGCGAACCCGACGACCCCGTTGCGCGCGAAGCCGGGAGCGACCTCGAAGAGGGTGTCCGTGTCGAAGACCGCGCGTACCAGGCGCCTGATGTCGTAGGCCTTCTTTGGGTCCAGGGGAACGAGGGTGTTGACCGCAGGGTCGTCATCGCCCAGGCTGGGAGCCGGGGTGGTGACAGGCGGCTGGTCCAGGTGGCTCGAGGGCAGGTATGAGAGGATGGCCTTCACGAGCTTCAGGGCGTCGGCGTCGGTCGCTGCTGAGAACGTGGCGACCCCGCTGCTCGTCGAGTGGACCTTCGCCCCTCCCAGGCCTTCCGAATCGATGTCCTCCCCCGTGACGCTCTTGACGACCTTGGGACCGGTGATGAACATGTAGGAGGTCTTCTCGACCATTATTATGAAGTCGTTGAGAGCGGGGCTGTAGCAGGCGCCTCCTGCGGACGGCCCCATGATCACCGCGATCTGGGGGACGACGCCGGAGGCCATCACGTTGTTGAAGAACATTGCCCCCATCTCGGCCAGGGACATGACCCCCTCCTGGATCCGGGCGCCGCCGGAGTCGTAGAGGCCTACGACCGGGACGTTCATCTCGAGGGCGAGGGCGATGGCCTTGGCGATCTTCTCCAGGTGCGTCCTGCCCATGGAGCCTCCCATGAACGTGAAGTCCTCTGCGAAGACCACCACGGTCCGCCCGCCCACCGTGCAGTAGCCCATGAGGAGGCCGTCACCAAACATGTTGACCTTCTCCTTGGAGAACTCCTCCCCGAAGGGCATCTTGAAACGCTCCAGTTCGACGAAGGAGCCGGAGTCGGCCAGGAGCTCGATCCTCTCCTGGGCGGTGAGCTTCCCCTTGGAGTGCTGGGCGGCTGCCCTCTCCTTCCTGGAGAGGCCGTCCTGCCTGGAGCGTATGCTGGCGAGATCGGACATCGGGTCGTTCCCGATGGAGTCTGACATCACTTGCCTCCTGAGAGGCGACGAGTTCTTAAGTCTGCCGAGCTCGACGGGCCGCCTAGGCCTTCTCCCCGGGCGCGTTCTCGTCCGGGGGGACCCCCCTTACGAAGAACCCCCCTTCCACCGAGCCCGAGACGTCGCCGACCTCCACGAGATGCTCGACGAGCTCCTTCGCTTCCTCCCTGCTCCACTGCCTCCCTTGCTTGGGAAGCAGGCCCAGGACCTCGTCCAGAAGCACCCTCTCGTTCCGGTTCAACAGGACGACGATCCCCGGAAGGGCCTTGAAGTAGGGCGAGGACGTCTCCGCCAAGCCCTTGATCCTTTCGTAGACCTTGATCGCTTCGGAGCCGTCATAGTCGAACTTGAACTTGTTGCCGTCGTCGTCTGTCACCCACACGACCACCGAGATGTGGCGCACGAATGCTCCCCACGTCGAGATGCGGACGTCGGTGATGTTCGATAGCTTGTAGGAGCTCTTCGCGGACTTCCCCTGCTTCGCTACGATCCAGTTGAGATCGGTGTCATAGTACAGGGCGACGTAGGTGGGCCTAATCGTCCTGAACTCGCCGTTCTTCCAGCACTTGAAGCTGCACCTGAACAGGGTCTCCTGCAAGTTGACGCCAACGGCATAGCGCCGGACTATTAACTCTTGTCCGTACGAGAGGCAGGGGACCCTTTGGAGGATGGCTCTGGCTGGGGGAGGGGGAATAAGAAAAACGAATGGGGTTGAAGGGTGATAGGCTCAGTATTCTTTGGTTAGCTTGGTGAGTATCCACATCAGCACGAAGCCGTAGATTACACCCGTGTACCATGCCAGCTGCCCGGGGATCGGTATGTTAACCGAGCCGTACAGGTTCCACTGCTGGATTGCGATTCCGGCGGTGTTAGGCAGCGCATAGGCGGTCACGTAGCAGAGCACGATAGCGAGGAGGAAAGCGCCGAGTCCGCTGTACCTGATTCCTCCATGATACCAGTACCCTCCAGGGCCGCGAGTGTAAAGGCGCTTCATGTCAAGGTTCTGCTTCCGAAGGACCCAGTAGCTGCAGATGAGAACTCCCGCGATTGGACCAAGGATGAGACCATAGTTCCCGGCGAAGCTCTGAACGTAGTTGAGATAGGCCGTTGCGTTGGCGGCGTTCCACCACGGGGTGATGAAGAACGCAAGTATGCAGGCCGCCGCAACAGCGTATTTCCACTTCAGCTTGAAGATGGAAGTAAAGATGTTGACGAGCGCCGGCGTGTTTGCGGTCACATCAGTGGAGAACGGAGCCAGGAACGCGAAGAAGAGGCCGAGGATGATGGCGATGGCGCCAGGAGCAAAGTTGAGGATGATGTCCTGAGGAAGGATGTATGTGGTGAAAGCGGAGAGGTAGTAGCCGCAGGACGTTCCCACGATCTGCCCGACGACGATGCCCACCATCGCGCCAACTATGACAGCCGTGTAGCTCTTCGCACCTCTCGACAGGTCCGAGATGTTGATGGCCATCGTGGCCCACCAGTTCGTCTGGATGCCCAGCATGACGGCGAACGCCCCGCTGCCCAGACCCACTCCAGCCGGTATGTTGAAGCTCGACGTCTTGGTCGAGATGAACCAGACCAGCCAGACGAAGTAGAGCAGCATCAGGGGACCGCCGTAGTCGGCCACCATTCCGATGCCTTTCAGCCCGGCCCCCATGACGAGGTAGACCGCGGCCAAGTAGATGACGACGAAGATCGTCACGTACGTGAACGCCGTCTGGGCGGGGTTGGAGACGCCTAGGGCATAGAGAACGATGTCGGTCAGGGCCAGCGAGCCGGCGAACACTTCGATGCCGAACCAGCCAGCTCCAACGATGCCCCTGAACAGTGTCGGGATGTAGGACCCTAGGAAGCCGAAAGCTTCACGGGCCTGGACGGGGTAGGGGATTCCGTACTTCACGCCTGGGGCTGCGTTGAGGAGCATGGCAATGACGGCGAAGAAGTTGCCTAGGAGCGCGGCCAGTATCATTTCAGTCGGGCTCAACCCGAGTCCATACGAGATGGACCCGAGGAAGAACATGGGGATGCATGTGTTGAGTCCGAACATTAGGAATGACCATGTCCTTAGGCCGTACGTCCTATCGCTCATCTTCACGGGGAGTAGCGCTGTATTCTCTACGTAACCTTCGGGTTTGACTTCTGTTTCCGTAGCCAATAGAATTCGCCTTTTCTCATTTGAAGGCTGGGCTTATATAAGCTTTTGGAGCTCAGATAACAATGCATAAACCCTCCTAAACGCCTGTATATATTACGTTTTGGGGCTGTCATTCTGCTCAGTACACAGTTTTCTGAACGAAACTTGATATAACACATAGATTAAGACATTGTGCAAATTCCGCCCCATTTGTCGCGTCCGATTGACAGAATCTGCAAACGCAAGGCGGAAGGTGTGCTGCAATTCTGGCAACCCCAAGTCTCGATAAGTCCAATGTCGGCCGAACTTCGCCCGGAAAGGGATATTAACTTCAGGGTCCGTTTATAGCGAGTTGCAGTTGGCCTCCATTGATTCTGTGTCAATGAAGGGGATAGTCAAGAGATTCGGCGATGTCTTGGCTTTAGACCACGTCTCTCTGACGCTGAAGAGGGGGGAGGTCCACGCTCTCCTAGGCGAGAACGGCGCCGGCAAGACCACCCTGATGAACGTCCTCTTCGGGCTGTACCGGGCGAACGAAGGTGAGATATACGTCGAAGGGAGGGAGGTCACCATCTCCGATCCTCGTGACGCCCTGGCCAACGGGATAGGGATGGTCCACCAGCATTTCAAGCTGATATCGAACTTCACCGCCATGGAGAACATACTCCTCGGCACAGGAAAGGGGCTCAAGTTCGACGTGGCGGGGCAGAGCGACAAGGTGGCGAAGATAGAGAAGGAATACGGGCTTTCGGTCGATCTGGGTTCGAAGATCAAAGCCATGCCGGTCGGTGCCCAGCAGAGGGTTGAGATACTCAAGGTGCTCATGCGTGATCCCAAGGTTCTCATTCTCGACGAGCCCACCAGCTCTTTGACCCCCCAGGAGGCCGACGTGCTCCTGTCGGCCATCAAGAAGCTCTCAAAGAACGGCCTGTCGGTGGTCTTCATCACACACAAGGTTCGCGAGGTCATGGCCATAGCCGACGTGATCACCGTGCTCAAGGGGGGCAGGCTCATGGGCACGGTGGCGGTTTCGGGGGCATCGGAGGAGAAGCTTGTGGAGCTCATGATGGGAGGTAAGGAGTTCGCGTCTCCTCTCCTGAGCGCCGGGGAGGCGAGGCCAAAGGTCGCGACCGGGACATCCGAGAAGGTCCTCCAGGTGGCCGACCTCGTCGTCGAGGGCGCGAAGGGCGTGATAGCCGTGGACGGCGCCAACTTCGACGTCGGAGCCGGCGAAATCCTGGGGGTGGCCGGGGTGTCAGGGAACGGCCAAAGGGAGCTGGCCGAGGCGATCATGGCCGTGCGACGCCCCAAGTCCGGGAGCGTGAAACTCAGGGGTGTCGAATTGACCAGTCTGAACCCGCACAAGGTGATAGGGTTGGGCGTGAGCTACATACCGGAAGACAGGATGGGGGACGGCCTCCTCCCGACCATGACAGTGGCCGAGAACCTCCTGCTCAGCCACCACGACGTCCCGCCCTACGCAAAAGGCATCGCAGTGAACTACGAAGTCGTCTCCGAGAAGGCCGAGCAGGCAGTGCATCAGTACAACGTCAAGACCCCCAGCATCCAGACCCATGCCGGGAGGCTAAGCGGCGGCAACATACAGAAGATCCTGATCGCCAGGGCAATGCTCACCCCATCCAAGGCCATCGTGGCCCACAACCCCACCAGGGGCCTGGACATCGCTACGACGAACTTCGTGATGAAAAACCTCGTGGAGCAGAAGAAGTCCGGCGCCGCGGTGGTGCTCATCTCGGAGGACCTCGACGAGCTCATGCTCATCAGCGACCGGATCCTCACCCTCTTCGGAGGCAAGGTCATGGGGATAGTGGAGCCTTCCCTCTTCGACAAGTACAGGATCGGGGCCATGATGGCTGGCGAGCCCTACAGGGAGGGAGCTGAATGAAGACCGCCGTGAAGGAGCAGAGCGGCGTGGACAGGTTCGCCGATGAGCTGGTGCCCTACCTAATAGGGGTGGGGGCGGCTCTGGCGGCTGCCGGCCTCATGCTGGCGCTCCTTGGGAAGAACGTGCCTCAGGGGTTCGCGATCCTCCTCACGGCGTCTTTCGGCTCGGCCACCAATTTCGGCCTCCTCATTCTAAAGTTCATACCCCTGCTCCTCATGTCGCTGGGCTTCTCTATTCCCCTCATAGTGCGCAAGTTCAACGTCGGCGTGGAGGGGCAGTTCCTCTTGGGAGCCGTGGGGGCGGTGGCGGTGGGCCTGACGTTCAGCAACGGCCTGGGGATAGCTTCGGTCCCGGTCCTGCTGCTCGCCTCGATAGCCTTCGGCATGTTCTGGGCGTTCATCCCGGCCATCCTCCTCTACAGGTTCAAGGTCAATGAGATCGTCTCGACGATCCTGATGAACTTCATCTCTTTCTACCTCGTTCTGTGGGTCGCCACGGGCCCATGGAGAGACCAGTTCGCCGGCCACCCCGAAACCCGGCAGATTCCTGGCGCCTACTTCCTCCCCCTGTTATCCAGCAACCCCGAGGTCTCCGTCGGGCTCGTCATCGCGGCGATCATTCCGTTCCTGGCCTACTACTACATCTACAAGAGCGTCCAGGGCTTCGAACTGAGGTCTGCCGGAGCCAACGCGCGCGCCTCGTACGTCTTCGGAGTCAACTCCAGCTTCCTCGCGCCCTTCGCGCTGGTCATCGGAGGGGGCCTGGCGGGGCTCGGCGGCGGACTCCAGGTGGCGGGGCTGCAGCTCAGGCTCGTCGACGGGATGCAGTCCAACTATGGCGCCCTGAGCACGATCATCGCCCTCATAGCAGGCGGCAACCCCCTGGGCGTCATCGTCTCCACCCTTTTCATCTCCGTGATAGACGTCGGGGGGAGCGCGATGAACGCGATAATGGGGGTCCCCGTCGAGATGGTCTACGTGATCGAAGCTCTGCTGCTCCTGTTCATACTCATGGCAAACGTCTACAGGAGGAGGAGGCGTTGAAGCTCCCCGCAGAGCTGGGCAGGACGAGGACCTCGATCACGGCAGCGGCGCTGCTGGTTGCGGCGGTAGCCGTCGTTCTCGTGTCCTACCTGTACGGCGGCTCGTCCCTGGGCAAGTCGATCACCGACTTCTTCGTGCTTGCAGTCGCCGTCAGCGTCCCGTACATCCTGGGAGGGCAGGGGATGACCCTCGCGGGAAGGACAGGGATCTTCCTGGTGTTCAACGAGGGCGTGATGCTCTCCGCGGCCTCCGCCACGTTCCTGGCGACCTACTACACAGGCGGGAACATCCTGGTGGGCCTGGCCGCCGGCGCGCTGATGGCAGGCCTGTTCGGCCTGATCATGGGCTTCTTCTCGATCACCCTCAAGCAGGACCAGTTCATCGTCGGTCTCTCCCTCTTCGTGGCCGCGGTGGGTGTGGCCAACTTCCTCTACTCCGTCGTCATCGGCATCACGACCTCCCCGCCTCTGATCCCCGTGCTGAAGCCCGTGGAGATCCCCCTGCTCTCGGACATACCCTTCTTCGGCCGGGTGCTCTTCGGCCAGAACCTCATGTTCTACTTCGCCACCGCGCTGTCGGTGGCGCTGTGGTACTTCCTCTATCGCACGAGGTATGGGCTCAACCTCAGGTCCGTGGGGGAGAACCCTCGCGTCTCCGACTCCCTGGGCATCAGCGTGACGAGGACGAGATACGCCGCCACCATCATCGGCTCCATGATCATGGGCCTCGGCGGAGCCTACCTGCCCCTCTATTTCACGGCGACCTACACTCCTTCCCTTGTAAACGGAAGGGGCTGGATCGTCATCGCGCTGACCCTCTTCGGCCGCTGGAGCCCGTTGACCGTGATGCTCGGTGCCCTTGTGTTTGCCAGTGCTGAGGTCTTCGCGACGTACTCGCTCATCCTGAACTTGCCCATCCCGGACCAGTTCCTCCTGATGGTCCCGTTCATACTCACTCTCGTCATCCTCGTCATAAGCTACCGCAGGGCGGAGCTCCCCCAGGCGCTGGGCAAGTCCTACGACAGGGAGTCGGTTGAAGACTAGCGCTTAGGCTAGCCATGGGCGGGACACCCGGCCCTAGGGCTGAAGGGCTCGATGAAAAAACATGGGGTTTGGGGTTCCTACGGTCCCGGGCCAGGTGCCGTGGAGTTGAACGGGACTACGATCGTGCCGTTCAGCAGAGCATTGACGACGTCGCTTACCTTGCTGTTGACGGTCGACGCTACGTTGTGCAGCGGCAGCTGGATGTAGCAGTTGGAGGTCGAGTTTGACGTGAACGTGATCTTGTAGTAGCCTGTGGTGGTCCCTCCCTGGATGGCCTTGTAGACGTGCTCCAGGGCAGCGCTGAAGTCATAGATGTACGAAGTGATGTAGTTGCTGGGCGCATAGGACAGCTTGTCGGTGTACTTCGTGGTCACGAGGACGTTGGTGCCGTTCACCGCCTGCATGATCCCGAAGACTCCCAAGTTGGTCGAAGACATGATGACGTCAACCCCAAGGGCTATCATCGACTGCGCCTGGGTCTTGGCGCCCACCGGGTCGTTGAAGTTGCTCGACCAGAACCTGTATACCTGGATGTTCGGATTCACGGCCTTGGCCGCCATGATGGCGGCGTTGGCCTCGGCGTTGGAGAACGGGAGTTGCACACCGCCTATGTAAGCTATCTTGTTGGTCTGGGTGGCTAGGGCCGCGGCGTACCCGATAGCGTAATAGCCTATCGCGAAGTTCCTGTCGAGGATCCACACATTGGCGCGCTGGTTGGCGACCGGGGCGTCCGTCTCAGCGATGAAGGTAACGTTCGGATACTTCGCTGCGAGGCCCGTGTCGTTGGTGGTAAGGCCGATGGCCGTGTTGAACTGGGCTCCGTGCGCCCAGATCACCGAGTAGCCGTTGCCGATGTACTGCTCCATCTTGGTCCCGACGTCGGCGACCGCGACGTTCTCGGAATACGCGGTCACAGCGCCGGTGTCGTTGGCGAGCTTGCTCATGGCCAGGTAGCCAAGGGTGTTGTAGTCACCGTCGTTCGCCAGGCCCGGCAGAACCGCGGCCACCTTGAGAGTGGGACCGGGGTTGGACGCCGGCTGTGAGAGAAGGTAGTAGCCTACTCCGGCGATGACGACGACCGCAATAACCACCAGAACGATTACAGTCGTGCTGATCGCTCTTCGTGTCATGGTCGTTCGCGCATTTCAAGGAAGACGTAGTATAAATATCTTGGCGCCCCCGTGTCGCCGTTCTGTCAACTTGGCGGCGCCCGTTAGTATCTTGACATTGATTTCAGTTTTCTGCTCAAGATTCTGCCAGATAGGCAGTACTCCAGGCCTTTTGTTGGCGAAGATTAATAACCGGCCGCGAGAGCGTCCGTCCGATGAACATGCCTTCCTCGGGGAAGCGGAGGCTGGCCCTTCTTGGCCATTGCATCTTGAACCAGAACGCGAGGGCTCCCGGCATAGCCCTGCACAGGGGAGCCATTACCCCACTGATAGAGATCCTGCAGGCTGCCGACTACAAGCTGATGCAGCTGCCCTGCCCCGAGACGTCGTTCACGGGGCTTGCAAGGTGGTGGTTCGTGTACGAACAGTACGATTCGGTGAACTACAGGAGGCACTGCGCCAAGCTTGCCAAGGCCACCATGGAGCTTGTGAAGCCCTATTCGTCCAAGGGCTACGAGGTCGTCGTCGTGGGCCTGGGCATCAGCCCCTCGTGCGGCGTCAGGATGCGGCAGACGAACAAGGCATGGAGGGGGAGGCCATTCGCAGTGGACGACATCGCTTCGGTCGAGGAGGGGCGAGGGGTCTGGATGCAGGAGCTTGAAAAGGCCCTGACGAAGGAAGGGATCAGGTACAGGGTCTTGGATGTGCCGCCCGTGCTGCTCTACCCGCCCGGGAGGGTCCCCAGGGTCCCGGAGTACCCGGCCACAGAGGCCGACGCCTGGAAGGAGCTCAAAGGTTTCCTGGAGGCCTGAAAGTTGAAAGACATGAGATCCAGGCAGATCATAGTTGCGGAGGAGCGCCACCTTGACGACGACCTGGTCAAGGGCTACATGCACGAAGGCTTCGGGGTCATGGCTGTCCCCGACCTGTCCGCTGCCGGCAAGGGGACCGCGGACTACCTGCTGACCGTGATGGCGGACGAACTCGAAGAGTTCCTCAAGGACGGCGAGCAGATCGTGGTCCTTCGGTCGAGGAGGGACGCATTCACGCGGTCCCTGCTCGGCAAGCTCTCCAAAAGGAAGCTTGAAGTGCAGGTGAAGGAGATCTAGGGTTCTCCGGCGGGGCCCGGCGCTCCTGCGGATGGCGGCTTGGTGACGCAGGAACTGCCATATCTGCATCATGTTGCGGCGATGCTGCATTAAGTGCAGGCAACATAAGTAAGCAATGCTTATATCTTTAGACCATCTACGACCCCTACGGAGAAAAGGGCATGACCAAAGTCTATGACCTGTCTCAACCTCTGAACCAGGAAACGCCTTTCTGGCCTCTCTATCCTCCCTTTGAAGTCAAGTTCATCAAACGAAAGCCGGAGCACGGAGTCAACGCGCAGTACATACAGACCGCGATGCACATAGGCACACACCTCGACGCTCCGCTTCACTTTGTCACCAACGGCAAGAGCATCGACAAGATACCCATGGAATGGCTGTACGGCCCTGGCATCATAGTCGACGTCAGTGAAGTCGGCGACCTCGGCATATACACCGAGGAGATCGTCGAACGGAACGCCAAGGCAGCGGGTGGGGTGAAGGACGGAGACATACTCGTCCTCTACACAGGCTGGAGCAAGTACGCCTGGTACCAGAAGCCGAAGCCCGAAGGCACGGCTGACGAGGAAAGATACATCCACATGCACCCTGGCCCCACGAGGGCATTTTGCGACTACCTACTCAGGAAGAAGGTCCATATATGGGGCCTCGACGCGGTGTCCACCGATCACCCGATGAACCTCCCAATCGGAAGGTTCCTCCCCAGGGTGTGCGACAAGGTTAGGGCCGCGGCCGCGGCCAAGTTCGGCGAGGAGAACCTGAACAAGCTCTTCCCACCTGAGGACTACCAAGTCACTCACAACGTACTGTTCCCGAAGGACTGCATACACATGGAGAACCTCGGCGGGGAGATCGAGGAAGTCCTCGGCGGAAGGAAGGCCGTGCGCACGACCATAGGCTGCTTCCCGTTCCTGTTCAAGGGCGGAGAGGCCGCTTTCGCCAGGGTCGTCGCCTTCGACTACAGCAAGTAGACGCTTTTTTCACATCCTATGCCTGCGCCCAGGGGGACCTCTCCCGGCAGGGGCGGTCGGCAAGGTTAAATAGAGATGCCCAACCAACCGGAAGCTGATTGTGATGCAGATCAAGGGTAGCTTCGTTGTCCCGTCCAACAAAGACGTCACCTGGGACTTCATCTCGACGCCGGAGAAGATCGTGACATGCCTACCGGGCCTTCAGGAGAGCTCCATAGAAGGGAATACGATCAAGGCTAGGATCAAGGCCGGAGTGGGGTTCATCAAGGGGACATTCGCCGTGGTGTGCGTCATCGCGGAGAACGACAAAGTGAACCACCACGCCAAGCTGCTCATATCTGGGTCGGGCGCCGCCAGCTCGTTCAACGCTGACGTCCTCATAGACATGAACCCTGCGACGACCAGCGGCTCGGAGATAGCTTACAATGCGGAAGCCAAGGTGAGCGGCCCCCTCGGAAGCCTCGCCGCCCCGATGGTGGAGGGCGCGGCGAAGAAGATGGTCGACCAGATCTTCACGTGCGTGCAGAGCAAGCTCTCCTAGGCTTCAAAGGCACACTGCAGAGGATCGCGGCCGGAGGGCCTTTCCCTGTTTCTTTTCCAGCTACATTATGACCGCAGTTTTTGACCTGACGATATGTTTTTATCTCATGTGATGGTGTTACGATTTTTGTCAAGGCGAGATTTTGACATCGAGATACATAGGCAAGTCCATCCCTCAGCTTGACTCCCATCTGAAGGTGACCGGGACGGCGATCTACACCTTCGACATGGAGGTCCAGGGGATGCTCTATGCGAAGCTCGTCGTTAGCAACGTCGCACATGCGAAGATAGCGAAGATAGACACATCTGCCGCTGCGAAGGTCCCAGGTGTCGTGGCGATAGCCACCGGCCAGGACTTCCCGTTCAGGCTTGGCATCTACGTGGGAGACAGGGACATCCTCGCGATAGACAAGGTGCGCTGGGTCGGCCATCCCGTGGCAGCCGTGATAGCGGAGACGATGCAGGCGGCCGAGGAGGCAGCTGAGAAGGTCGAAGTCGAGTACGAGCCCCTGCCCACCCTGTTCACCGTCGAGGAAGCCCTCAAGCCTGACGCGGTCCTGCTCCATGAGAAGCTCGGCGAGTACAGGATATCTCCGGCGTTCAAGCCCATTCCGGGCACCAACATCGCCAACAGCTTCGAGCTGAAGCATGGCGACGTCGCCGAGGGCTTCAAGGGGGCCGAGCTGGTCCTCGAAGAGGACTTCAAGATGCCTTTCGTCAGTCATGGCTTCATGGAGACCCAGACCGTGATCGCCAACTATCACAAGGACGGAACCATCGAAGTATGGACCAGCGCCCAGTCGCCCTTCGCGACAAGGTACCTGATGGCCCTTTCCCTCGGCATCCCCGTCAACAACATCATCATACACGTCCCCTTCGTCGGGGGCGGTTTCGGGGGCAAGGCCGGACTGGGATGGGAGGCGCTGGTTGCCATGCTCTCCAGGAAGGCTGGCAACAGGCCGGTCAAGCTCATCCTTTCCAGGCGCGACCAGTTTGTCTCGGCGCCGGTTCGCGAAGGCTTCCAGGCCCACGTAAAGGCCGGCTTCAAGAAGGACGGGACGATAGTGGCGTACGACGCCAAGTTCGTCATGGACGCCGGCGGCTATGCGGACTACACCGTCAACGTCTCAAGGACGGCAGGCTATTCGGGAGAGGGGTCATATGCGATCCACAACGTCCACATCCTCTCCCTTGCGGTCTACACCAACAAAGTCTGCACCACGGCCATGAGGGGCTTCGGCTACCCCGAAAGTCACTGGGCCCTCGAGCAGATCATCGACCATGCCGCGAAGAAGCTGGGCATCGACCCGTTCGAGATGAGGCTGCACAACCTGGCCAAGCCCGGTGTCTCCACGACGGCCACAGGGGAGAAGATCAGGATGGATGCCGGCGACCCCGAGAAGGTCCTCAGGACGGTCGTAGACGGCCTGAAGTTCTTCGAGAAGACCGAGCAGCCGAAGGACCCGTGGAAGGTCAGGGCCAAGGGCTTTGCCCTGAGCCTCAAGGGCCCATCTCAGCCGCCCAACGCCGCGGCCTCGGCCATCCTCAAGTTCAACGAGGACACCTCCGTCGACATCATGGTGGGCACGGGCAGCTTCGGCCAGGGGACCACCACCTCCCTCTGCATGATAGCCGCAGAAGAGTTCGGCCTTCCGCTCGAAAAGGTCAGGGTCTCAAACCTCCGGAGCACCGACAGCGTCGCCTACACCTGGCAGACGGTCGGAAGCAGGGGCCTGTTCACGGACGCCAACGCCCTCCTCAACGCCATCAAGGACGCCAAGAGGCAGATCGCGAGCGTCGCGCTGCAGGTCTTCAGGGTCCCTGAGGACGACGTCATGTTCGGAGACGGGAAGGTGTTCGTCCGCGGAAGGCCCTGGATCAACGCCCCCCTCAGCGACTTCGTCCTCGGCTACACCTACCCAAACGGAAACGCCATAGGGGGCCCGATCATCGGCAAGGGCACGTTCATGTCGATCCTCAATTCGTACCTCGACCCCGACACCGGCCAGGGCGTCCCCACGATCTTCCACACCTTCGGCGGGACAGGTGTGGACATCGAGCTGGACCTACTCACGGGCGACATCCACGTCCTCAAGGCCGTCCAGGTATACGACGTCGGGAAGGTCGTGAACAAGCTGATGATCGAAGAGCAGATGGACGGAGGATTCATCATGGGCCAGGGCGCCGCCCTCTACGAGGGCATCAAGTTCGACGAGCAGGGCTGGGTGATGAACCCCAACTTCACGAACTACTACGTGCCTCGCTGCAAGGACATCGCCGACGTCGTCGACAAGTACCCGGTCGAGACGCCCCAGGCAGACGGCCCGCTCGGAGCGAGGGGGATCGGCGAGATGGTCATGATCGCCACGGCCCCGGCCATCGCCAACGCCGTCTTCAATTCCATCGGGGTCAGGCTCGTGAACCTCCCCATGAACCCAGAAAACGTGTGGCAGGCGATCAAGACGCAGCGGCCTGACCTCATAGCCCAGGCGACGGACAAGTTCCTCGACTCGAAAGCAGGGAGGGCTTCCTGATGAGCTTCGGGTCACCCTACTTCACCGTCCCGAAGTTCGAGTATGTGAAGCCCAAGACCCTCGACGAGGCCCTCCAGTTCCTCGCGGAGAAGGGCGAGGACACCAAGGTCCTCGCGGGAGGGGTGGGGCTGCTGGCCTTCATGAAGGAGAGGCTCATCGACTGCAAGTACGTCCTGGACATCAAGGGCATACCGGAGCTGCACCAGCTCGGGTTCCGGAAGGGGATGGGCCTCGGCATCGGCGCCGCGGTCACCCTGTCGGAGCTGCTCGAGCTCCCGGTGCTGAAGGAGAAGTACACCGCCCTCTACGACGCGGTCAGGAACCTCAGCGACCCCAACATAAGGAACAGGGCAACCCTCCTCGGCGACCTTTGCGAAGCGATTCCATGGATAGACAGCCCTCCTCCTCTGATCCTGTTCGACGCCGAAGTCGTCATCGGCTCGGTCAGGGGCGTACGCAACGTCAAGGTCAAGGACTTCATCGTCGGGACCGCGGAGACCGCGCTCCAGCACGACGAGCTGGCGGAATACATACACGTACCCGAGCCCGCTCCGGGCACCGTGAGCCGCTACCTGAAGTTCTCCAAGGGGACGGAGTTCAGCATAGCGAGCGTCGGGGCCCTGGTCGCGAACAGAGACGATCCCGCCAAGCGTTCGGTGAGGCTGGCCTACGGGGCGATTAACGTCATGCCGATCGAAGCGTTTGACGCTGAAAAGGTCTTCACCCAGGACAAGCCGGTCAAAGAGCTCATCGCCGAGGCGCTGAAGGTGGTCGACAGCACCGTCGAGACCCTCACGGACGTCCTCGGGACGGCGGAATATCGCAAGCACCTCGTCAAGGTGCAGACGGCTGCCGTGCTGAAGGAGATAATGGAGGCCTGATAGAGTTGACTCACAAGGTTACCTACACCGTCAACGGGACCAAGAGGACGGCAGTGATCGAGGACAACGAGCTCCTCCTGGACGTCCTGAGAGACCGGATGGGCGTGAAGAGCGTGAAGGCGGCCTGCTGGAGGGGTGAATGCGGCCTGTGCACGGCTCTCCTGAACGACAGGCCGGTCAAGACATGCCTCGTGCTGGGGGTCGACGCCGACGGCAGCGACATCGTCACGGCGGAAGGCCTCGCGGGAGAGGAGCTGCTCTCGCCTCTGCAGAAGGCGTTCGTGGACCACGGAGCCCTGCAGTGCGGCTTCTGCACTCCGGCCTTCGTCTTGACGGCCCACCACCTGCTTCAGACGCACCCGGACGCCACAGACGAGGAGATCAGGGAGTACCTCAGCGGGTGCATCTGCCGCTGCGGCACGTACTTCCAGATCGTCGAAGCGATCAAGGACGCCAGGAAGCACTACAAGAAGTAGCCATGCCGAGGCGCGCGGGGTGCCCGCGCGCGCCCCCCAGTTTTCTTCCATCGGATCCCTAGCGCGTACGCTTCGCTGCCGGGTCGTCCCGCCCGGGTCCTTCACATGAGCTTGGAGAGGATGTCCTCGTATTCCTTCTCGATCTTCGCAGGGGGCGTGAAGCTCACCTGCACCACCTTGACGTTCTGGGAGGCCAGGTCGTCGCGGAAGATCTCTAGGCCGACGTTGATGACCTTGAGCTCAGATGAGAAGAGCTTCTCTGCTTCCTCTGACAACCCTATCACCTATACCCCCAAGAACTCCTTGAAGACTTCCTTCTTGACGTCTTCCGCAAGCATGCCCCTTGTCGCGACGAGGGCGGCCACCACGGCCATCAGGGCGTTGGTCGGCAGGACCACCACGCCCTCCCTCTTCAACTTCTCAACCTGCTCCGTGAGAGGCTGCGGGTCTTCATCGGTGCCGCAGACGTGCGCCAGGATGGGCAGCTCCCTGCCGCCGGCCTTGGCGATGGCCTTGGCCTCCCTTATCGCGGGAACCATCGCCCCCGCGGGGTCCCTGTTCGATCCGTACCCGAGCACGACGTCCATGATCACGACAGCCACCGACGGGTCCTTGGCCTCGTCAACCAGACGCAGCTTCCTGACAGTCGGATCTATCATGGGGTGCGCACGACCGGCGGTGAACTCCTCTTCGCCCAGGTCGACGAGCGTGTGTCCCTCGCTCTTGTAGCTGTCCGCGAGCTTGAACTCCTCGTCCAGCGGAGCGTTCGAATGAACGCCGCCGAAGAGCTCGGTGAGGAGGAGCATCGTCTCGTACGTCAGCGTCCCTCCCGTGTAGAGCCCTCGGATGAACTGCTGCTCCGGCTTCAGGGGCCTGGAGACCTCCGCTGCCACCCTCTCGATTTCGGTGAGGGGCATGGTAATCTTGGAGATCATGGCCTGGGCCTTGCTCCCTTCGGCGAAGCGGACCGCCTCCTCCGAGGCAACGTGAAGCGACTTCGTCGAGAACATCCTGTCCTTGAGGGAACTCTTCACCTCGTACTTCTTCTTCCCGAGGAAACAGATCACGTACTTCTTCTTCGTCTGGCCCTCGATGTAGCCCATGATCTTGTCGAGCGTTTCGGGGCTGGGAGGCTTGCTGACGAAGCATACCACGTCGGTCCGGTCATCGTTCTCCAGCGCCTTTATGGCATCAATGGCCATGATCCCCCCGACGTATGCCTTCACGTCACCGCCCCCTATGCCCAGGCCTTCGGACACGCCGGAGCCCGCCCTGCTGACGAGCACGCTCACCTCCTGGAGGCCCGTGCCGGCGGCGGCCGCGATTCCCACCCTCCCCCTGTTGACGACGTTGGCGAAGGCTATGGCCTTGCCGCCTATGATCGAAGTGCCGGCGCCGGGGCCGAGGACGAAGAGACCCCGCTCGCTGGCGTACTTCTTGAGGAAGACCTCGTCTTCATGCGGAACGTGGTCGCTGAAGAGGTGCACGTGGACGCCCGAGTCCAGGAGCCTCTTGACGACGTCTCTCGCGTACTCCCCGGGGATGGATACCACGGCCAGGTCCGCATCCGGGAGGGCCTTGAGGGCCTCGTCGACGCTCGTGAAAGCCTCGGCCTTGGCGGGGGCGGGCCTAGTCAGGAGCGCCTCAACCTCCGTGATCAGGGGGTCGAGCCTGCTCTGGTCGTCCGTCATGACCGCTATGAGCATGTCGCTCTCGGCGGCCTCCCTTCCCTCCTTAGTGAGTAGGCCCAGGCGCTCGAGGAGCTCCTTGTTCGTAGAGGTCCCCATCACCACGGCAGCGTCCTTGACGCCGGGAAGCTTCTTCGCTTCCTCCGACAGCTGCATGAGCTGGAGGGAGTCCTTGTAGAAGTTCGCCTTGACGACGTTCTTAACGAAAGCCATGGCACAATCCTGCAGATTCTATACGAATGAAACTCTCACTTAAACCGTTCGGACGAGCGGCGCGGTCGTCTCAGCGGCATGCGTCTTGGCGGACCCCTGAATAAACTGCAAAGAATCGGTCAGTTTGTGGGTGATTCGTTCACATTATCCCGTCGCCCCAGCAACGCTTTTATAGCGAGAGGGCTCGTTTTCAAGTCCGGTGTTTCGAACGAGTTCTCCTCCCAGTCTCAAAGACGAAGTCGAGAAGGCGAATCAGCTCGCCGTAGACAGGATGATGGAGTCCGATCCCAACTGGACGGACGTCGCCCCCGCCCTGAAGGTCATCCCCGGCATGAAGGACCATCTGATCCTCCACGCGGGTCCGCCCATAGACTGGGAGAGGATGTCCGGTCCCGTCAGAGGGGCCGTCATCGGGGCCTGCATCTACGAGGGATGGGCAGGGGATGCCGCTGGAGCGGAAAGGCTGGTCAAGGGCGGCGCCGTCCACTTCGAGCCCTGCCATCACCACGACTCGGTGGGGCCGATGGCCGGAATCATCTCTCCGAGGATGCCGGTCTTCGTCGTCACCGACCGGAAGTATGGCCACAGGTCGTTCAGCAACTTCAACGAAGGAATAGGGAAGGTCCTCAGGTACGGAGCGTACAACGAGGAGGTCCTCAGGAGGCTCGCGTACATCGAAGAGAAGTTCGCGCCGCTCCTGCTGGCAGGCCTCAACGAGCTGAAGAAGGAGAAACCCGGGTTCGCCATGAAACCCCTCATCGCCCAGGGTCTCACCATGGGGGACGACTGTCACAACAGGTACGTCGCCACCACCGGCCTCTTCGTCAGGGAGCTGTCGTCGTACCTCGTGGCGTCGGGCAGCGACAGGGAGGAGCTGAGGAAGGGGTTCCAGTTCATGAACGCCAACAACTTCACGACCCTCAACCTCGGCATGGCCGCCGCCAAGTCCATGACGATGGCAGCGCACGGCGTGAAGTACAGTACGATCGTCACCACAATGGCTCGGAACGGCACCGAGATCGGAATCAGGGTCAGCGGCCTCGGAGAAGACTGGTTCACGGCTCCGGCCCCGATGGTGAACGGCCTTTGGTTCCCTGGCTTCACGGCCAAGGACGCCAACCCCGACCTGGGCGACAGCGCGATCACGGAGACGGCGGGCTTCGGAGGCTTTGCGATGGCGACGGCGCCTGCCATCGTCTCCTGGGTCGGAGGCAGCGTGGCCCAGGCGTTCGAGATCACGAGGAAGATGTACGAGATCACCTATACGAAACACAGGTACTTCCTCATCCCCAACCTCGACTTCGCGGGTACCCCCACCGGGGTGGACGTCAGGAAGGTTGTGAAGACCGGCATCACGCCCAACATCAACACCGGCGTCGCGAGCAAGGAGGCCGGAGTCGGGCAGGTTGGAGCCGGCCTGGTGGTCTTCCCGATGGAGATGTTCAAGAAAGCCCTAAAGGGCTACGCCGAGACTTATTCGCTGTAACCGCCTCTTGCCCACGAAACTCAACGCCTTCAGCGTCGGGGACAAGGCACGGCTATGGCTCGCCGGAGGGTCGACCGTGGCCCACCTCTTCCCCAACTCGGTCTACCTTAGGACGTCTTCGTCGGAGCTCGTGACGGTCACGAGGAAGGGCGTCAGGAGCCCGGTGACCGTGAACCTGGCAGGCCGGGGACCTTCCTTCGAATCGACGCTGCGCATAGGAGACGAAGCCCTAGACGAGGGAGACGCGCTCCACCTCGGCGGGCTGGAGCTGGGCCTGGCGTGCCCCACCTTCCACGGCTCCTTCACGGCAGACGGGCTGGATCCGCGAAGCGCTCTGCCCGTGGCGTCCAGGATCCCCGCGGCCTGCTCCATGGTAGGGGTCATGAATCTCAGGGAAAGCATCTTGGACGGACGGGGAAGGGCCTTCCCGGAATACGCGGCCTTCTTCCGTTCATGCTTCCTCTCGGGCCGTCCGTTCGACGGCAACGGTTTCCTCGAGAAGTCGTATGAGATGCTCGGCCTCGGATTCGGTTTCACCCCTTCCTTCGACGACTTCCTGGCCGGGTTCCTGTGCCTCTACGACCCTGGGGCGGCCCTCGTTGGGGAGAAGATGCTCCTCGTGGATGTCGGCAGGGCGGAGAAGCGGACCAGCTGGGCGAGCTCCAGGCTCCTCAGCTACATGCAGCAGGGACTTGTGGACGAGGAGGTCGAAAGGGTGGTCTCCTCGCTGTACGAGGGCGAAGGGGAGGCCTTCCTGGACGGGCTCGAAGACGTCCTCGGGCGAGGGCATTCGTCGGGTCTCGACATGGCCGTTGGGATGGTGATGGGAGCCGCCACCTTCCTCGACCTCGTCGGGCGAGGCTCTCTTGCCGCCCGGGCCGCTCGCGCGATGGGCTTCTGAGCCTACTGCGTCCACTCCCCCCAGGTCTCCCTGAGGGTGCCGCTTATCTCTCCGACCGTGCACTTCGACCTTACGCAGTTCGTCACGACCGGGAAGAGGTTGTCCTCCGCGGAGGCCGCCTTTTCGAGCCTCGCGAGTGCCGCCTTCACGGCCGACGCGTCCCGGGACTCCCTGAATTCCTTCACCCGCCGTATGACCCTGCTTCGCGAAGCGGGGTCGATCCTCAGGGGTTCCGGCGACCCTTTCTCCTCCTCTCTCAGGACGTTGACCCCGATGACCGGAATCTCCCCGCTCTCGACCTTGAGCTGGTAGTCGTAGGCGCTCCTGGCGATCTCCTTCTGGGGATAGCCTCTCTCTATCGCCTTCACCATGCCTCCCATCTTCTCGACGTCGTCGACTATCCTCCAGGCCCTGTCCTCTATCGAATCGGTGAGCTCCTCGAGCAGGTACGAGCCGCCCAGGGGGTCGACCGAGTCGGCGATCCCCGATTCGAGCATGAGCGCCTGCTGGACCCTCACGGAGAGCTTGACGGCCTCCTCGGTGGGCAGGGAAATGGCTTCGTCGTACGAGTTCACGTGTAGGGACTGCGCTCCCCCCAGCGCGGCGGCGAGCGCCTGCAGCGTGATCCTGATGATGTTGACCTGGGGCTGCTGGGCGGTCATCGTCACGCCTGCCGTCTGCGCATGGAACCTGAGGGCCATGGACTTCGGGTCCCGCGCCCCGAACCTCTCCTTCATTATCTTGGCCCACATCCTCCTGGCCGCCCTGAACTTCGCCACCTGCTCCACGAGTCCCGTCCGCGAGGCGAAGAAGAACGAGAGCCGCTGGGCGAAGTCGTCCACTTCAATACCCCTCCGAGCGACCTCCCTGATGTACTCGATGCCGTCGGCCAACGTGAATCCGACCTCCTGGGACGGGGTGGCCCCAGCCTCCTCGAAGTGGTAGCCGCTTATGCTTATCGAATTCCACTGAGGCATGGCCTTGGCGCAGTGCGCGATGATGTCTGCCGAGTACCTCATCGACGGCACGGGAGGATAGATGAAGTTGTTCCTGGCTATGTATTCCTTCAGGATGTCGTTCTGCACGGTCCCCCTGAGGCCTGAGGGCTCCACCGCCTGGGCCTCCGCCGCAGTGGCGTAGAGCGCCAGCAGCTCCATGGCGGTGGCGTTGATCGTCATAGAGGTCGAGACCTTGGCCAGCGGGATGGAGTCGAAGACCATCTCCATCTCTCTGATGTTCGAAAGGGAGACCCCCACCTTCCCGACCTCGTAGTACGCCAGCTCGTCGTCGGGGTCGAGCCCCAGCTGGGTTGGCAGGTCGAAAGCGACGCTCAGCCCGGTCTGTCCCGCCTTCAACAGGTACCTGTAGCGGCTGTTGGTGTCCTCTGCCGAGCCGAACCCGGCGTACTGCCTGATGGTCCACTGGCGCCCTCGGTACATCGTCGGGTAGACTCCGCGCGTGAAGGGATAGCTCCCGGGGAAGCCCAGGCGCGCGAGGTAGTCCCAGCCTTCCCTTTCTAGGCCCATCGGCGTAGCGAGGCGGGGCACGGGTGGGCCATCCTCGGAGAGGAAGGTCCCCTGCCTTTCGGGTGACGCGGCCACATAGTTCGCCAGCACCTCCGACTCCCACTTCTTGAGAGCTTCTTCGTCGGGACCTTCGCCTTTCCTGCGTTTCGGGGCGGCTTTCCTCGCCAACTCAATCCCCGTACCTTTTCACGATTTCGAGGAGCACGCCGTGAGTGGACTTTGGATTGATGAAGTTGATGACCCTGTCCCCCTTGAGGTCCTCGGGCTCCGGATGGACGAGTATGGCCCCCTTCATCTTGCAGTACTCCTGGGCCTCCTTGACGTCGTCGTACTCCAAGGCTATGTGGTGAACCCCCTCCCCGCGTCTTTCGATGAACTTGGCTATGCTGCTCTCCGGCGACGTGGGCTCCAGGAGTTCGATGTAGCTTTCCCCGACCTTGAACATGGCTATGCGCACCTTCTCCTCTTCCACCGTCTCCTTCTTGACCAGCTTCAGCCCCATGGTCCCCTCGTAGAACCTGGAGGCCTCGTCGACGCTCCTGACGGCGATCCCCACGTGGTCGATCTTCCTGGGAGATATGGGCAACTAGCTCTTCGCCCCTGCCGCGTTCCTTGCGGCGTCTGCCACCGTGGCCAGAGGAGTGCCCGGTCCATAAACGGCTGAGACTCCCATCTCCTTGAGCTTCCTGGCGTCCTCCGCGGGGATCACGCCGCCGAAGATCACGGGGAACGAGAGGCCCTTCTCCTTCAGCGCCTTCAGCAGGTCCGCCCCGAGCTCCAGGTGAGAGCCGGAAAGGATGCTCACCGCTATCACGTCCACGTCCTCCTGGATGGCGGTCGCCACAACGTTGGCTACCGTCTGATGTACGCCAAGGTAGACGACCTCGAACCCGGCGTCCGCCAGGCCCTTGGCCACGACCTTCAATCCCCTGTCGTGGCCGTCCAGCCCCACCTTGGTCACCAGGACCTTGACCTTCCGTGCTTCCCCCTTCTTCGCCTTGGCTTTCAAATGACCGACATGTCGCAGGTAGGCTCCAGTTATTAAATCTAGGTCGCTAGGTCGAAACTGCAGGCAATTCTGCAGTTTCTACATGGAAATATTTATATCAAGTCGCTATAAGCGCACATCTTGGTCGGTCTGAATGAGTTCGTCATACTACCAGCCTCCTGAGCCCGTCACATACCTCGAGCACAAGATGAAGGTGGAGGACATGGAGCCGGTCCTCAGGTGCGGCGTCCCGGAAATGAAGGCCTTGTCCGAGAGGCCTTGGAAGCCGAAGGTGGTCACCCTCAGGGGCGGCCAGCAGATGGTCGTCAGATCTCTCAGGGACGACGAGTACGATAAGGTCCTGGAAGCGATCAAGCCCTACATGTTCATCCCGAAGGACTTCTACGACATCGTCGGGGTGAGGACGTATGGCGAGGTCCTCTCTCAGAAGGTCCACAGGATCAAGGACGCCTACACCCTGATAGGCGTCATCGATGGCCAGCTGGCGGGCCTCGCGAACGCGAGGATGTTCAACGAAAAGGTCGCCTACTCCCTCCACACCATGAGCTTCATGCGCGGCACGGATTCCGGTCCCGCGCTCTATTTCGCGAAGGCGGAATACGCCTTCGACTACCTGGGGGCCGACATGTGGGAGGCCTGTTTCGAAAGCTACAATGGCTACCGAGTCATCGGCCTCCAGTGGGCGCACAAGGCGAAGCCCTATCCCGAGTTCCAGACAGAGCTCGGGGGCGCGAGGGTCTTCTACCTGGACAGGGACCTGTGGGAGAACTTCATCAAGAAGAAGTTCGCCGCCTACATTGGCAGCCAGGATGTGCCTCCGGAGCTACTCGCCAAGTCCCAGGACTTCAAAGTCGGCCCTCCCATAGTCTAGACCGGATGCCCTCCGTCTGTTTTCTCTTACATCGGCGGCTAGCCTTGGGCTGGCACAACTCTTTTATCGCCTTCGCAGTTTAGAGCTGAGCCATGGGAAGCCTCAAGGCGGCCGTCCTTTGCGGTGGTCTTGGAAGCCGTCTAAGACCGCTTACCTACTACTTCCAGAAGACGATGCTGCCCGTGGGCGAGAGGCAGAAGCCGATACTTGAGTACATACTCCGCACCCTGAAGTACAACGGCATCGACAAGGCGGTCCTCCTCGCGAGCTACAAGGCCGAGCAGATACAGAATTACTTCAAGTCGGGGGCTTCCCTGTCGATGGAGCTCTCGTACGTGGCTGACGACCCTTCCCTCAAGGGGAACGGAGGTGCCCTGCTGAACGCCTACCGGAAGGGCGTCCTCAACGAAGACGACCAGATCCTTGTCTACTACGGGGACATCCTCACCACGATGGACCTGAAGGGAATGATGAAGCGGCACACGTCGTCGGGTTCGGAGGCCACGCTGGCGGTCGCCCGGGGCTATAGGCTGCCCGTCGGCGTCGCAAACGTGAGGGGCGACAGGCTGATCAGGATGGAGGAGAAGCCCACCGTCGACATTCGGGTGGGCATCGGCATCCTTGCTCTGAAAGGAGATTCTCTCATCGCACTCGATTCCATGTCGGAGGGCTCCAGCGAGCTCGACATAATGGGACAGCTCATCCCCAAGATGATAGCCGAGGGACGTAAGGTCAGGGTCTTTCAGACCAAGGCCTACTGGCTGGACGTCGGCAGCATCGAGACCTACGAGAAGCTGGACCATGTCAAGTTGGACGAAAGCTTCAGCGAGCTCTTCCTCTACGAGCGCGAAAGGAAGAGGGAGACCTGAGCGCCGACTGGCGGCCTTCCCCAATACTCTTAAATCGTGCTCAAGCCTGTTAAACACGTCTTGCTCGACAGGAAAGACGTTTTCAGCACGCTCATCGACAACTGGAAGAAGACCACGAACCCCGTGGGACTGAAGTCCTCGGAGCTCACGGCCTGGTCAGAGGGTCTCAACCTTCCCACCGACACCGGGACGATAATCTACACCGGGGGTCTCTATCAGATGGTTCCTTTCATCAACGCGTTCGTCGCTGGGCTGGACAGGCTCGAGTCCAGCAGCGTGGGAGGCGCAGGCTTCAAGGTCTTCAGGGCGCTGAGCAGCATCGGCCTCGACGTCAGCTCCGCCTACGCCGCCCTCACGGCGGGAGACAAGAAGCGTTTCGGCCAGATAATCGTGAACGTCGTGTCCCTCCTGAAGAAGAGCGGGGTGGAGGTCAGCTACCTTGGCGCCGACGAGCTCTACTCCGGCGTCCTATTTCACGACATGGGGATAGACTGGATATTCGAGGAGCAGGCCAAAGCGGTCTACGGGTGCTTCAAGAAGCATGGCGTGAAGAAGGTGATAACCATGGATCCCCACTCCACGGTGGCCCTGAAGATGCTCTATCCGGAGGTCATCGAGGGGTACGACCTGGACGTGAAGCATTATCTCGAGGTCCTGGACCCGAGCCTTTCGGTCGCGAAGGACTCGCTCAAGGGCCAGAAGTTCACCATCCACGACCCGTGCCTCCTCGCGAGGCGCCTGGGCCTCTGGAAGAACTCCAGGGCCCTCCTCGCTCAAGCTGGGGCAGAGATAGCCGAGCCCGTCAGGACCAGGAACTTCACCTTCTGCTGCGGGGGCCCCATCGAGAACATAGCCCCCAAGGTCTCGAACGAAATCACGATCAAGAGGGCCGCGGAGCTGAAGAAGGCGGCGGACAAGGCAGTGCTCGCCTGCCCGATCTGCCTGGCCAATTTCACCAGGGTGGAGGCCAAGACAGGGCTTCAGGCAGTGGACCTCCTGGAGGTCATAAGGTGATCGACTTGGAGAAGACATTCCTGGAAGTCAAGAAGGAGATGTACGACGCGCTCGGCGACAAGGCTATGCGGACCGGCGTCGCCAGGGGAATGGACAGCTACCTGACCAACTACGACAAGGTCAAGGAGAGGGCCGACGTCGTCCAGCTGCGCACCGAAGTCAAGGCCATCAAGGACGCCGACGTCAAGCGGACCGAAGAGCTCTACAGGCAGGCAATGGAAGCCCTCAAGGCGAACGGGGTGGCGGCCTACTACGCCAACACCAAGCAGGACGCCCTCGACCTGGTCTCCAAGCTGGTCGGGACCGGCAAGATAGTGGTCAAGTCGAAGAGCATGGTGACCGAGGAGATCGGGCTCCGTCACCACCTGCAGGAGAAGGGGAACGAAGTCTGGGAGACGGACCTCGGCGAGCTCATCATCCAGTTCCGCAACGAGAAGCCGGCCCACATGATATCGCCGGCACTGCACGTCCCAAGAGAGGCGGTCGCGGAGGTATTCAAGGAGAAGTTCGGAAGGACCTTCGACCCCAACGACCTCCCAACCATGGTCGCGGCTGCGAGGGAGTTCCTCAGGACGAAGCTTCTGAGCGCCCAGGTCGGGATCACGGGCATCAACGCGATCTCCGCCGCCGACGGGACCATCGTGACGGTCGAGAACGAGGCGAACATCCGTCTCACTAGCTCCATCCCGCCGATGAACATAGTGGTAGGAGGGATAGAGAAGGTCGTGCCCACCACCCTCGATGCGGTCAAGACGGCCCTGCTCCAGGGCTACTACGGCGGCTCGCCAGTCCCCACCTACGTCAACCTCTCCGCCGGGCCAAGCGGCACCAGGGACATCGAGAAGACCCTCGTGAGGCCCGCGCAAGGCTCCAAGGAGATGCATGTGGTCCTGGTGAACAACGGGCGACTGGAGGCCCTGAAGACCCCCATGTGGGACGCGCTGAGGTGCATCAGATGCGGCGCCTGCCAGCTGGTCTGCCCGACGTACTCCGTGGATGGCCCAACCTGGGGAGGCCCGACGTACACCGCCGCCGTCGGCCTGCTCTGGACCGCCATCACCGAAGGAAGGAAGGCGGCCGACCCCCTGTCCTACTTCTGCCTCGAATGCGACGCCTGCAACGAGATCTGCCCCGTCCAGATCAACATCAGCGGAAGCATCAGATGGATCAAGAAGGAGTCGACGGCGGAACTCCTGAAGAAGTAGGGGCCGGTTCCTAGGCGGGCCAGGCGAAGGCCCGCCCCCATCTGCCGCTGGGACGGCCGCGGGGAAGTCTGTCTCCCAGTCGTTCAGCCGGGCCCCTTCGACCAGGGCGCAGTCCGGCGCCGCTGTTCCCGAGGGGTCTCCGCCGCTCCCCTGGAGAGTCCGAGGAACCGTCCCAAGTGGAAACGGGGACGACGCGGTCGCACTCCTTAAATCTCCAACCTCCCTGAAACCTCAAGGAAATGAAGGACTACGGCCCTGTCGCCGCAGCTGCCGGGGCTGTGAACGCCGACGTGAGCCTCTTCGTCAGGAGGATGCCGCAGGGCGGTGAGGAAGTCCCGGTGGAGCGCATCACGAGGGTTCCGGGGGGCAAGGCGGCCAACGTCGCGGTGGCCATGGCGAGGCTCTTGAAGCCCGCCACCAGCGGCATAATCGGCGCGCTCGGGGAGGATCCCGTGGGCGACTGGCAGCTCGACGCCTTCCGCAGGGAGGGAGTCGACTCCAGGGGCCTGGTGAGGGTCAAGGGCGTCGAGTCGGGGCAGGCCTACATCCTCATAGACGAAGGAGGGCAGAACGCCATCAACACCTACTTCGGCGCCAACGCCACGCTCAAGCCCGTGCTCCTGGAGAAGAGGGAGGTCAAGCAGGTGCTGTCGGCCATCCACTTCCTGGTGGTGATGGACACGCCTCTCGACTTCACCCATGCCCTCCTGTGGACCGCCAATAGGAGGCCGGTCCCCTGCCTGTGGGCGCCCGGGGTCCGGACCCTGCAGGGAAGGAGCGCTGTCACGAGGCTGCTGAAATACGTCGACTACCTCGTCCTGAACGAGTCCGAGTCCCTGAACCTGACAGGCTCCACGAGCCTCAGGAAGGCGTATGCGGAACTGAGGAAGCACCATGAGGACCTCAAGCTCATCGTCACGCGGGGCAGGGAAGGGGCATTTATGCTGGGCCCGAGGATCGAGGAGGAGGTCACCGGGGTCGACCTGGGGAGGGCCGGCCTGAAGGTCGTGAACACGGTCGGTTGCGGGGACGCCTTCATCGGATGCTTCGCCGCTCAGATGGTCCTCGGCCGCCCGCTGGAGGAGGCCCTGAAGATGGCGAACTACGCCGGGAGCTTCAAGGCGACGAGGCTGGACACGAGGGGGTCCCCCACAGCCGACGAGCTGGCATCCTTCGCCAGCAGGGTTGAAAGCCCATCAGGGTGAAGGGCCCGCAGGGAGGGTCCGTCAGTTTGTGGGGGGAACTGCCCTTACGGTGAGGACTGGAGCCTCCTTCTTCCGTTTGGCTAGCTTCTCCTGCTTCTCCCTTTCGCGTTCCCAATTAAGCATCTCTTCATAGAGCTCGGCGCTTTCTCCGCAACACATAGTTCTCTGTCGAGCTGCTTCGTGACATTTACCCCTTGTGGAGAAATCGTCGAAAGCGGCTTCCGTGTGCTTCCTAGTGTTGGTCATGCCAAACTAGCCTTTTGTCAATGAGGGAGGATGGTGAACGATTTATTACGGTCGCCTTTAGTGGATAGGGGACGTTGGAGTCGCAGACCGGGGGCAGGGCCTTCGTCAAAGAGGTGATCTTGGAGAACTTCCTGAGCTACGACTACGGCAGGGTGTTGCTGAAACCCGGCCTCAATGTCGTGATGGGGCCCAACGGCGCGGGCAAGTCCAGCATCCTGCTCGCCATCTCGGTGGCGCTGGGTCAGGCCTCGACCGAGCGTTCTCGCAGGCTGAGCGACCTCGTGAAAAGAGGCAAGGACATAGCCAGGGTGACCCTGCTCCTCGACAACTCGCCCGTCGGAGGGAAGAGGCCCCTGCCCTATCGGGCAGACGTCATACATCTTTCAAGGTACATACGCAAGGACGGCACCTACTGGTTCGAGATAGACTTCAAGGAGGCGGACAAGCAGGCGGTAGTAGAGACTCTGGGCAGGCTGGGGCTGAACCCTGACAACATGCTCATAATGATGCATCAGGGGCTCGGCGACATCTTCAGCGTGATACGGCCGGAGGAGAAGCTGTCTCTGGTCGAAGACGCCGCGGGGATCGCGTCCTACCGGGCTTCTCTCCTCGAAGCGAGGGCCAGGCTGGAGTCCATTGCGACGGAGGAGGACGAGAAGAAGAAGGAGCTCGAGTCCGCGAAGACGACCTTGGCCCGATGGCAGGACAACTATGAAAAGAGCGTGAAAATCAGGGGTCTTCGCGAGGAGCTGACGCGCCTCAGGATCGAAGAGGCGTGGTGTCGGGTCTCGAAGGAGGAGGAGAAGATCGCTTCGCTTGAAGAGAGGATCAAGGAGGCGGTCGCGAACATAGAAGACATGACCCTCAAGCTGGCGGATGGGCAGCGGGACGCGGCGGACAGGTCGAAGGACATCGAGGTCTCGCTTGGGAACCTCCTGAAAGGGGAGAAGAACCTGTCGAGGTTGCGCGCAGAGCTGGCGGTCATCCGGCATGATTCGTCGACCTATGGCGCCCTGAAGGCTGCGCTGCAGGACTCCCCCGAAGGGGTGGCCAAGGCCGTGGAAGGTTCTCTTCTCGGAGATGAGGGAAGGGGGAGGACCCTCGAGGAGGAGGCGTCGTCCATCGAGCGGAACCTGGGAGCCGAAACCCCGAAGCTGTTGGAGAAGGTGGAAGGGTTCGCCGTCGCGAGGGAGAAGGCTGCCGTCCTCGACTATCGTCTCAAGGAGAAGAAGAAGGAGCTGAAGTCCCTCGAAGGGCAGAAGGCGGCCTCGCAGGGCGAGCTGGCGGAGGCGAAGTCCTCGGCTGAGATGGTCGGGAGGAGGGTGCCCACGCCGAGGGTCCTTTCAGACGTGCAGCTGGCGATCAAGGTAGATGAGGCGCAGCTCGTACAGCTGGGCGACATACCGCAGGAGGCCGAAGAGATCTATCGCGACTTCCAGAACAGGATAGGCGAGCTGTCCGGCAAGCTGGAGAAGCTGAAGGACAACAAGGAGGCGACGATGAAGGAGGTGTCGGACAGGTTCAAGGTCTGGAGGAAGCAGCTTGATGAACTCGCCACGGACGTCAACGAGAGCTACGGGCGGATGCTCTCGCTCATCGGAGCCGCCGGCAGGGTCAGGATCACTGGGGAGGACGACCCGCTTAAGGCGGGCATCGAGCTCCAGGTGGCCTTCCGGGGGCAGGATCTGGTGCCACTCGATTCCTACACTCAGAGCGGAGGCGAGAGGAGCTCTGCCGTGACGGCCTTCCTGCTGGCCCTCCAGCAACACATCCTGTCGCCCTTCAGGGCGGTGGATGAGTTCGATGTCCACATGGACCCGTCCAGCCGGGAGACCTTCATCAAGGCCCTCCATGACTACTTCAGGAAGGACAGGTCCGTCCAGTACCTGGTGATAACGCCGGGCACGCCGGCCTTCTACGACGAGTCGGCCCACTATATCATGGTTCAGAAGGTGGCCGCTGCCTCTCAGATCAAGGTGGCCAAGGGTGTCGGGCAAGGCGAGTGAAGCGAAGGAGTACAGGCTGAGGGTGAAGTCCCTCCCGGACGACCTTAGGGACCAGGGCGGCGATCCCTTCGGGGTCGAGGTCAAGCCCATCCTCAGGAGGCTGAGGCAGGGGCTTAGGGACCTGGACCGCCGGGAGCTCCTGGCCGACGCCCAGGCCGTGAACGCGGTGAGCAAGGTCGTCGGGCTTCAGGATGAGTGGCTCAGCTTCCAGTTGACGACGTTTCAGGTCGACCCAGGGCTCCTCATGTCGAAGATGGCCTCCCTTAGCATCTCCTCCATTGCGGACGCCCTGGGGCTCTCGCATCATCCTCCGGCCTCGGTGAAGCTCATGCCCACTGCCCGGCTCCTTGAAGCTGCGGACTACTGGGTGCAGCTCTACGGCTGGGGGTCGCTCCCACGGCTGGGGCCCCTCGCCCTGGACGAAGGCCAGGTCTACGAGTCGCTGAGGATGGATCCCAAGGAGCTCGAAAACCTCCTCCAGGCGACGTACGCGAGGCTGAGCCGGCGCCTGCTCGAGGGTCCGCTTCCCTTCAGGGAGTTCGCGGAGGGCTTCAAGGGTCCGGAAAGGCTGAGGGAGACCTATTCGCTGGCCCACCTCTGCATGCGTGGCGCCTTCGCCCTCAGGTACGACCCGTCGTCTTCGGACTACCTGATCACGGGGGCGGAGGGAAGCGTGGACCATTCTGTGGCGGTGGCTCTTGGGTGATGGTATGACACAGGAAGAGGACAAGGCAGCGCGCGAGCTGAAGGAGAAGGCCCTGAAGGGCCTCACGACTCTGCTGTACCAGCGGCACTTCCAGCCGGGGCTCAAGGGCTGGGAGCTGAAGAGGCTGCTGGGGAGGAACTACGTCGACGTCCTCAGGCTCACCGACGCGCTGGCGTCGGACCTGGGCCTCAAGCTTGTCGCGGTGCCCGACGAGGACGACGAGAAGGATCCCGACAAGGCCAGGTATGTCCTGGTCACGAAGGCGCCTCTCAGGGACAGGGAGATGGGAGGTTGGCTCAGGATGGAGGAGGCGGCGAGCCTGGCGATCATGCTGAGCCAGCTGTTCCTGCGAGCGGGCTCGGCTCCGAGGAAGCCGCTGGAGGACTCCATCAAGGAGAAGCTGCCGGCCTGGCGGGTCCAGCAGATAATGAACAAGCTGGTGCGCCTCGGCTACCTCGAGGAGGACGGCGACTTCATCAAGGTGGGCTGGCGCAGCAAGGTCGAGATAGACAGGGACGAGCTGTTGACCTCTATCCTGTCGAAGCAGGCGGAGCCGTCCAGGGAAGCTACCTAGTGCCGGCGAACCGTTTCAGGTAGGTCTTCCTCTCCTCCTCCATCAGAGTGAGGAGGAAGTCGTCCTCGTTGCCCGGCGATCTGGAGAGCATCTCGGCCAGGCGGGGGAGGGCGATGTTGAAGACCTGGGCCTTGACGGCGAGGGTTCCGTAGGCCGACATCAGCTTTGAACTCCCCTCCAACTCCCTCCTGAACCTCAAGGCCCCCCTTGAGAGGGCGCCGTGGCTGCGAGACTTCCTTGCCAGCTCCTGAGCCTCTTCCGTAGGGCGGAAGGTGGCCGCAACCTTCTCGGAGCCGCATCGTGGGCAGAGGATCTTCTCAGGGAGGTCGACGATGTACCTCTCTTCGACGAAGTCCCAGCAGCTCATGCAGACGAGGGTCGTCCTCCCATTCAGTACCCTGGACCTCGCGGACTCGATCAGGAGCCGTTTCATGCGGGCCGGGTCCATGACTTCGCCTTTCCGGGACATCTCTTCGAGGCCGATCATCGAGATAGGGCTTGGCTCCGAGAGGCTCCCCAGGATCTCTACGGCGACCCTCCCGGCGGCGCAGCCTGCGAGGATGTTACTGGTCTCTCTGACGTCCAGGTCCTCCAACAGGAAGGTCCTCCAGGCCTCCTTGTAGGGAAGCGAATCCTTGTAGGTCTCGACGAGCTGCTTGACCAGCGCGCTGGTGAGCTCGGCGTCCCTCGAGAGGACCCCCATCTTGCGCGCCACATGCACGAACCTCCTCCTGAAGAGGCCTGTGTCCTCACATGCCACTGTGACGTAACTCTGCACGTCGCTGCCCGAGAGGGTCGCGATGGCGTCCCTCACTGCTTCGCAGGTGAGCTCCTTGCCTTCCAGGAAGATCCTGTAGGCGTCCTGGTTGACGCTCACGGGCTTGCCGAGCACCGCCGAGCAGCGATGGGAGAGGAGTCGGCCCAGCGTGCGGTTGGCCTTGAGCCCTCTGTGCGTGACCAGCGTGACGACGTCCCTCCACCGCTCGATCGTGATCACTTCGTCCGAAGGGACGGCCATCCCCATCGAAGACTGCTGAGCGGCGGAGACTAGGGACCTCTGAAGGCCCTCCACCTCCATCGGGTACCTCTTGGAAAGCTCCATGCAGAGGTCGCGTATCCCCGAAGGGCCGGAACGGGCGGCCAGCCCCCTGATGTGGCCCACCTCCATAGCGACTTCGGTCGGGACGGGGATCTCCTCGCCGACCCAGCTGGGTATGGCCCCGAGGGGATCGTCGTCCTCTTCGACGTACACCCGAGAGTTGTAGACCTGGTTGATCTTCCAGACGCTACCTCTCAGGATGAACTTCTTCCCGATCTCTCCATGCTCCGCGACGAACTCTTCGTCCAAAAGGCCGACCGCCTCCTTCTCCTCCGTCACCACCGGGTACTGGCGCTGTTCCGGTATCATGGTCAGGTTGTCGAAGTAGTACCTGAAGAGGCCCCTTTTGTCGGACGGCCTCGCCAGGTCGTCCCCGGCCGCCCGGGCCAGCTTCGGCTTGAGCGTCGCCATGTAGTCCACCGCCTCCCTTATGCCCCTCTCCTCCAATGAGGCGAAGGGGAAGCTACGCCTGAAGACTGCCAGGGCCTCGCTCGTCTCCATCCTGCCCGACTCGATGAGCAGCCCTGCAAGCTGCTGCACGAGAACGTCGCCGCAACCCGTATGAATCAAAGGCTCCTCGAGGAGCTCCTCCTTGGCCCTCCTCCCGATCACCGCAGACTCGAGGGCATCGTCGGCGTCCTGACATATGATGACGCACCGGCTCGTCCGCTCAAGGGTATGGCCACTCCTTCCTGCCCTCTGGATGAGGCGCACCACCTGCCTCGGAGAGTTGTACTGGATCACCAGGTTCAGAAGGCCCACATCGATCCCGAGTTCCAGGCTGCTGGTGCAGACCACCGCCTTCAACCTCCCCGTCTTCAGGTCCTCCTCGGCTTTCGATCTCGACTCCCTGGACAGACTGCCGTGGTGTGCCGCCACCGCTATGCGGGGGCTCCACTGCCTGAGCCTGCTAGTGAGTATCTCGGCTTCGGTCCGCGTGTTCGTGAAGATGAGGAGAGGTCCTTCGTCGATGAGGCGGAGTATGGTCCGGAGCCGGGCGGCGACCTCGGGGTGGCTCATCATCCTGTCCGCCCGGGCCTCGTCCTGCAGCTCGGCGGAGGGGTAGAGGACTTCGAACTTGAAGAGCTTGGCCACGGGTGTCTTAACTATCTCGCAGTCCCTTCCCGGGCCAACCAGGAACCCGGATATCATCTCCGGGTTCCCCACCGTAGCCGACAGGCCCACCCTCTGGAAGTCGGCGTCGGTCAGCCTCCTCAGCCGCTCGAGGGAGACGGCCAGCTGCGTGCCTCTCTTGTCCGTGGCCAGCTCATGAATCTCGTCGACCACCACCCACCGTAGCGACCTAAGGTGCTCCCTGAAGACCTTCGCCACCAGGAGGACCTCGAGAGTCTCCGGCGTAGTGATGAGCACCTGCGGCGGCACCATGGTCTGCGCCCTCCTGTCGGCGGTCTCCGTGTCTCCGTGGCGCACTGCCAGCCTGATGTCGAGGCTCTTGCACCAGAAGGTGGCCCTATCGAGGAGATCCCTGTTGAGGGCTCTCAGGGGGGTGATGTACAGGAGCAGGACCCCGGCCTTGGATCGCACTCCTTCCCTCACCATTCTGTCGAGGATGGGCAGGAGCACCGCTTCGGTCTTTCCCGAGCCGGTCGGCGACACCACCAGCGTGTTCCTGCCCTGCTCGATGAGAGGGATGGCCTTCTCCTGAGGCGGGGTGGGTCGAGTCATCCCGCTTTCAGCGAGAATGGAGCATATGGCTGGGCTGAAACCCCTGAACACGCCCTCGAGCTCCGCCATACCCCGCGCCCTCCGGCTCGCGATACACATCCGGCCGTATTTGTCGGTATGGGAGGGGGCTTCCCGCGTGCGTAAAGACATAAACCGGGCGACGCGCCGCATTCTCTTGTGGCAGGCACCAGGGCGGTCACCATAGTCGGGGTTGCGTTGCTTGTCGGAGCCCTGGGAATGGATTGGATCCAGGGGCAGGACAGCTACGGCATGATGAACTGGCAGGAGGTCTGGATGCAGGGAGGGGAGACCTTCTCGAACGTTACGTACGACGGCTTCGCACGCAATATCTACATTCCGTACCTGAACTCGACCTGGCAGCTCACCCTCGGGGCCGTGCTCTTCCCAGCGGGCTTCCTCGTGGCCCTATTCTCCGTCGTCAAGTGGAAGTGCCTTTGGCTCGCGGGCCTCATCAACATTGCAGGTGCCCTCTCCTGGGTGTGGGGCGTCCTTTCCGTCCCGCCCCTGGCGTCGCTCCTCTGCAGCTGGTACGGCTACACCGGCATGAACAGGCCATGCACTCCGGGATACATATTCAGCCTCGGCCCTGGCCCGTTCGCCGCGTTGGCGGGCGGGGCCGTCCTCCTGGCAGCGTACCTCTTGACACGCAAGGGGATGCTGGACTACCCGCTCGACTGAGGGTTCCTCCGGAGACGGATCTCCGCATCGACCTAGATGCGCTTGATGTCAAAGGACGGGAGGGAACGGTACTCCTCCTTCAGCTCCGAATAGTGGTGCCAGCCCTCCTGTATCAGCTTCTGGTGCTTTGGCTCGACTTCGCCCACTATCCTCCCGGGGTTCCCCATCACCAGGGCTCCAGGCGGGATCGAAAGCCCTGAAGGAACGACGCTGCCCGCTGCGATGAGGCTGCCCCTGCCGACGCGTGTGTCCTCCAGCACCAGGGCGCCGATGCCGATGAGCACCTCGTCGTCGATGTAAACGCCCTCGAGCATGGCTCCGTGGCCGATGGTTACGCGCTGGCCGATGAAGGTCGAGCTCCTGTCCGGATGGATAACGACGCCCTCCTGCACGTTGCTGTCGTTGCCGACCTTGATCGAGGCGTTGTCAGCGCGAAGGACCGCGTTGAACCACACGCTGCTGCCGGAAGCAAGCGAGACGTCCCCTATTAGTAGCGCGGACGGCGCCACCCAGCAGTCCCTGCTGAGGATAGGCTTCTTCCTTTCGAACTCGACTATGGGCACGGGCAGATTCAGTCTCGACTAGTAATTAAGAATTCGACCCGGGAGCTCGGGTGTTGCTGCGTTATGGACAACACCTTAAAGCACCGCCCGGTCGGGCGACAGTGGGTCGCCTCCTGTTAGGCTGCCAATGGGGATTCTTTGGGTGTTGAGCGCGATCTGGCCGGTCGGGCGGTCCTGCGGCTGGCTTGCTCGGCGCTCGGAAGGCACTTGCATCCAAGGACGGAGCGTCCGGATGATAGCTTGCGCGGACGAACGTCCGTCCTAGGGCTTCAGCTTGTTGCCGAACTTGTTCAGTGAGGCAACTTCCTCCAGGGGCTTCCTGTCCTTCCTACCCTTCAACTTCTTCTTGGGGTAGCCGAAAGGCGTTATGGTGAAGAGGTAGAGCTCCGCGGGGGCACCCAGGGCGGCAGCCGCCTTCTCTCGGTCGATTCCGCCCACAAAGCACGATCCCAGGCCCATCCCCCATGCCGCAATCATCATCCCCTGGACCGCTCTCATGGCGTCCAACGAGTACTGCGGATATGACTTGTCGACGAAGGTGGCGACGGCGAACGGGGCGTCCTTGATGTATCGCCCTGTCGGTGAGAGAGCGCCAAGCTCAGCGAGCAGCTCCTTGTCGTTCACCAAGACGAAGTTCCAGAGCTGTTTGTTGTAGGCGCTGGGGGCCATCCTGGCCGCGTTGACGACCTTGACTTGAAGGCTCCTCGGGACACGCTTGGTGGCGAACTCCCTAACTTCGATCCTTGAGACGACGGCTTGATATGCGTCCATGGCAACCACTTTCCCTCCTTCCGGCCTGCCTCGGCTTTAAGCTTTGACACCGGAGCTGAAGCTGACGCTATTCAGGATTATTGAAAAGAAGTCCCTTACGACGCTTCGGTGATCTTGATGGCGGCCGTAGGGCAGGCCGTCTCGCAGGCGTGACAGAAGATGCAGTCCGCCTCCCTTATGGGGTCGCACTTGTCTGTCCTGTACTTGTTGTACTCTTCCGACCCTTGCTCGACGGGCTTGTCGTTGCCCGTGCCCGACTTGCCTGGCGCGAGGAACCATTCGAACACGTTGACGGGGCAGACGTCCATGCAGGCACCGTCCGCCACGCAGGATTCCCAGTCGACTCCCACCAGGGTGCCGTGGACCCCCAGCTTGGTCGGGTAGGGCTTGCCTTCGTTGTCCGTCCTTTCCTTGCCCTCGGCCCTGACCTTGTGACCTGCATGCTCACCGGTCACCGGATATTCATCTGGTTTCTTGAGAAAGTCCTGGTCGATGGGCTTCGGCTTGTAATCGACTGCGCGAGCCATTTACAAATACCTGCGCGGGAAGTGGTAATTTCCATATTTAAGCCTGATGCTCTTACCGTCCCTTCGCTGCGACGTTTGGACCGGCGAGCTTGCTCGAGTGCAGGTTATAAGCCCGGAACGCCGAACCTATTCAGAAGTTGCGCTACAGGGTTTCCTGCCAGGCTGGTTTCGAGAGATACTGCGCAAGGGAGATGGCCTTGCTCGGCGGAAGCCCTCTGGGATCGGGCCAGGGGTTCGTCTTCCTCGAAGGCCACCCCAGGCTAGTCTACGTGCTGAACCGCTACGCCAGGACGGCCGAGAGGGTCCTCGTCGAGATGGCTGCGGCCAGGCTGGATGAAGACGACGTGGTCGACAGCCTGATCTCAAGGTGCGACTTCGGCCTTCTCGGCAGGGTCACGGGGGTCACCTTGGACGCCGACGAATCCGTAACGCGGCTCCGATCGAGATGGATGACGCACCTCTCCTCCCTGCTGCCCAGAGCCTTCGGCTCGAGGGGCGGCGTGAGAGTGCAGAGGGGAAGGTCAGACGCCTATCTCTACCTCGGCGTGGACGGGAGCTCGGCCTCGCTCTACGCCGATACCACTGGCGACTCGCTGAACTTCAGGGAGTATAGGGTGTACAACCACCCTTCGAGCATCAGGCCCTCCCTGGCCGCTTCTCTCGTCTTCATGGCGAACGCCGACGGGGGTGTCCTCTACGATCCGTTCTGCGGAGGGGGTACCATCCTGATAGAGGCAGCCTTGATGTCCCTAGCGAGGCCCACGCATGCCAGGAGGACGTACCGCTTCCGTAGCTTCGCCGAATACACGGCGGAGGAGGAGAGGTCGGCGAGTCTCAACCACCCCGTCATCAGGCCTTTCGAGTACGAAGTCGGGACGGAGATAAACTCCGTGCACTTGAAGGGGTGCAGGAAGAACCTTTCGGCGGCTGGCCTGGGGGATCTGAGGGTCTCCTTGGGCGACTGCACGAAGACCGTCCTTGAGAGGAGAGCCGACGTGATCGTCACCAATCCTCCGTACGGCGTGAGGGGATCGAAGCTGACCAGGATGGAGGCCCTCAGCTCCAGGTTCCTCCAGAACCTGCCTAACATCCTCAGGCCGGGCGGCAGGGCGGTGGTGGTCACGTCGGACGCGGAGATGCTCAAGCGAGAAATGGCCAGGACGGGGCTGGTCCCCTCCGAAGTGGCCAAGACGCTCCACAGCCACCTCTGGGTGGAGGGCATCGCCTTCAGGATGCCGGAGGGCTGAGCTGACCTATTCTTCCAGGAGGCTCTTCACGGGCATCGAGAGCCTGTAGACGTGGTAGGCTCCTCCGAACACAACCAGGAGGGCTCCGGCTTCGACGAGCATCGAGTATTGGTTCCCCACTATGATGGAGTAGACCGTCAGGGCCGTAAGGGCGAGGCCCATGACGAACATCACGCTCATTATCTGCGTGGAGGTCACCTCGCCCAGGACGTAGCTCGTCCTGGGCAGCTTCGGCCTCGGGTTGAGCCTCGTCCCTAGCCAGATGCTGACAGCCGTGATCCCCGTGGGCACGAGCATCGCGAACGGTATCCCGTACAGTATCGCGTCGTGCATGTCCTGGGTGAACTGGGACGGCGAGATGAGGCCGACAGTGGTCCCGTAGTTGATCATCACCGTGTACGCCACCCATGTGAGGCCTCCTGCGATGAAGAGGGAGAGTATGGAGAGCGGGAACAGGATCTTGTATGAGGAAATGTGGGCGTTCGCCAGGAAGCGCTCCGGCAGAGAGGGCTTGTCGTTCGGATTGGGTGCGATGCCGGCCTTCGTCATATAGTAGTTCCTGAGCCCATAGGTCACTGCGAAAGCGGCGAATCCGATGAGGAATATCGACCCGTAGAACAGGTCCGGTCTGATCGGTATGCTGGGGAGCAGGTATCCCATTATGGTGATGTAGAGGAAGGCGGCCATCGTTCCCGCGAGGAGGTTTGGCCAGAACGTCCTGTCGAACCAGTTGCGCTTCAGCTTCCTGTCCAGGAAGGGCACCAGAACGAAGAGGGTGATGATGACTCCTGGGATCGCCACGCCCGCGACGAAGCCAGTGAAGACGTGTGGCAGGTAGCCTCCTGTGCGCAGGAGGGCGTACAGCCCCGACAGATACCACTCGGGCACCGTCGCCTGTATGGGCTGCGCCGGCAGGTACTTCGTGCCGAGGTCGACGGGCATCAGGCCCGCGGCTACGGTTATCGTGCCGAGGGTGAAGGCGATGGACGAGACGTCGAGCTTGAGGTTCTTGGGGAAGTGGACCAGGAAGCCCGCCAGCATCACGAACGGGACCAGTATCAGGTGGAAGCCATAGAATCGAGTGACGATGTCGTAGATCCCCTGGCCCTCTATGAGCCAGTTGAAGGCCGGCAGGAGCGGGCTGTAGTCCTGGAGAGACGCGAGAAGCTTCCTCCCTATGTTGATGGCCTGGACCGCCCTGGCATTCATTATCAGGTCGTAGCCCGTGTAGGCTTCGAGGACGGTGAGAACGCCAAGCGTCATGCCGGTGATCCAGATTATCTCGTTCGGGTTCTTGTAGCGGCCTCTGACGTAGTAGTAGGCCAGGTGGATGAAAGCGGCTATGATCATCACGTTGGAAGCCCAGTAGTGGATGCTTCTCATCGCGTAGCCGAAGGGTATGTCCCACGTTATCCTGGAGACCGAATCGAAGGCGGTGTAGTAGCCCCCGGAAGCCGAACTCGAGGCGACGAACGTGGGAACGTAGTACAGGGTGAGGAGGCCCCCGGTGAAGGCCAGGACGAAGAAGCTGACGAAGGTCAGGACCCCCGACCACTCGAAGGGGTTGGATATCCTCGAAGGGAGCATGAACTTCAGCGCCATCAGCGAAGTCCGCGCGAGGCGCTTGTTCACGAAGTCGACAGTCGAGTCGACGTTCTTGTCGAAGTTCCTGAAGAACCCTCTGACGTCCAGCTTCTTCTTGAGGCCTGACTTCACCCTAGTCACCCTGGACGGTCTTCACGATGGAGCCTCTCCCGGGTCCATGGATCGTGGGCGTTCCAACGAGGTCCACTGCATAGATGTCCCCGCTTCCTTGGTGTATCTCGAGGTCGATCACCGGGAGCGGGTTGAGGGCGGGGCCCCTGTGCACCGTGCCGTCCTTGATGTCGAACATGCTTCCGTGGCAGGGGCAGGGGCCGATGAAGCCGAGCGGCTGCTCGTCCGGCAGGAGCCTCAGGGGGCAGCCCAGATGGGTGCACTGATAATTGTAGGCGGTCCAGGAGTCCGTGCCCAGCCTGAAGAGGATGCTCCTGAACTCGGCGTCGTCCGTGGGATAGAAGAAGATCGTCGTCTCCCCGACGTTGAGCTGGCTCACGTTCGCGATCTTCGTCTTCGGCAGCGGGTTCGGGAGCGCGTCCCTGTAGAGGTAGTTGACGAGCGTGACGGCGGGGGCGAGGAAGCCTATCGCCATCATCGCGAGCGTCCCCTTGAGGAAGAGCCTCCTCGTCCTACCCTTCTTCTGGTCTTCCTTCGGTGGAGCCGTCGGAGAAGCGGGGGGCTGGGCCATTCTCAGCTCGCCACTCGAGACAGATTTTCTTGATTTAAGTCTTATCAAGGAAGCGTTTCTTTTTGCATCTATGTCTCCTTTTTGCGCTAGGATTTGGGCAAATAAATTTAAGCCCAGTTCGAATTCGCCTCCCCGAAGGAACCTTGGGGCAGGAGGACAAGGGTCTCAGCTGGGCTGACACCAAGGTCATCATAGGCGCTTTCCTGGTCGTCCTCGTCGGCATAACGGCCGCCACGTATTCGACCCTCTTCCTAGTCCCGCCTCACGCTCCCTCGACGGTTGTGACCGTGAGCACCACATGGGAGCTGGTCGCGGCCAACATCAAGTACAACAGCACCAACCCGACCATCTACGTGCCCGTCGGCCAGAAGGTGACCCTGACCATTGTGAACAACGACGGGATGGCGCACACCTTCGACATCGACGAACTGAACATCCACACGGGGACCATCAACCCCGGGGAATCGAAGACCGTGACGTTCACCATGACCTCGGCGAGCTCGTACAAGTACTACTGCTCGATACACCCGGGTCTCATGGACGGTCAGGTCACCGCGTTGGCCTCCAGCGGATCCTAGGTGGCCGCAGACTGGTTCTATCTTGCTCGATATCGAGCACGTCATTACTCCGCCCGGGGATCTCCCCGCGCTCTTCAGCCTAGATCTCTTCGATGCGCTCGGGCAGGCTCGGGTCCCCCTTTCTCATCTCGCCGTAGAGGGTCGTGAAGAGCCTGTTGATCTCCCATTGGGCTTTGTTTCCGACCTCGCTGAAGCTGCTGCGGTAGAACGACGCGTGCTCTATCTGGTACATCGAGCCGGTCATCAGTATCTTCGTCTTCAGCGCCGTCGGCAACACGAACCGGGCGTCCTCCTTCTTTATCCCGTGGTCTCTCAGCTTCGAGTATGCCTCCTTGGTGGCGCGCATGGTTTCGGAGAACAACCTCGAAGTGGCGTCGTCGGCCGTGATGCTCGGAGGAACGACCCCTGACTCGTTGACGGCGTCGGAGAACCTCTGGCTTTCCTGTGAAAATGAGAAGAGACGGTGGCGTACCAGCTGGTGGGAGGCGGCGCGGGATATGCCCTCGACTTCGATCGTCGCGAAGGAGTGCTTCAGCAGCTCCCGTGCGCTAAGGTCGGTCCCTGCCATCTCGCGGACCTGGCCCGTGGTCAGATGCTGGACCACCATCAGCCTGAAATCGGTCTCCGATGCCCCTGAACTCCCCGGTCTCTCGCCTGAGAAGCGTCTGTCCCTCGCCCCGGACTCGATGCAGTGGGCGACCGTCTCCGAAACCCTGGGGACGTGCTCTGCGATAAAGGCGCATTCCCTTCCCGTGCAGTTGATGTGACGGGCCATCTCCGTCATCGTGCGGAGGTTCAAGCTGAGAAGGAAGGACCCGCTCTCCAGCCTCGTGAAGGAGACCTGCGGGTGCGCCTGGACGAGGGCCATGAGGTCGCCGGGCTCTCCCTCCACGCGGAGCATGCTACGCGCATGCTCATAGACGTCGAATTCGAGGCGGTTGAAGGCGCTCTCTGTCAGGTACTGTGGGTACCCGGCCGTCTCCATGTCCTTCTCAAGCTCCTCCCACAGCTTTGTCGTGTAGCACCTTCGCATCGCAAGCCCGATGAGACGCTCGGGTTCTCGGGTACGCCAAAGGAGATCGGCCTTCAGCTGAGCACAGCTCCTCTCCATTTCGGGCGAGCACGCCCTAGAAAAACCCTGTGAACAACGGCCTGAAGACAGCGCCAGGTTGGCGAACCGGCCACCATAGGCGAGAAGGAGGGCCCCGTCAGCCTTCCCGCAGCGCGGGTCTTGGCTCAGCACTGATGTCATTCATCATGGATCAGAAATACCAGCTTGCTTCATCGCCGAGCAGTCTGCGGACCTGCTCGCCATATAGTCTTTGCTTGGCCACTCGGTGCCCGCCGTCGCCCCGACCGCCTGTCGGGGCCTTGATCCGACCCCGTCGGGGCATGTCTGGTCCAGGACACCATGCTGCCCCGACCTGCAAGATGCCGGGTCAAGGCCTTCCCCCCTACCCGTCTTGCGGAGCCCGTGCGTCGTTCACAACCGTTATATAGCAAGCTCAATCTCGCTGGAATCTGCTCTTTGGGGGCCAGCGCTTGATCAAGGATTACATCCAACTGACGAACCCCAATATCGTCTACCTGTTGGCCTTTACGGCAGCCACTTCCGCACTGATAGCGGGAGGCTTCGACAGGCCGCTCCAGGTCCTCGCCATTACGCTTGCAACGGGCCTATGCTCCGCGGGAGCCAGAAGCGTCACCAACTACATCGACAGGGACATCGATGCCGTGATGCGTAGGACCAGGCGCAGGCCCCTTCCCAGGAACGCCATCCCTCCCGGAAACGCCCTGGTGTACGGAGGCTGCCTCATCGGTGCGGGCCTCCTTCTCGCGTTTCCAATGGGTGCCCTCCTTCCCGTCTACCTCGGGCTGGGGCTCGTCGACAACGTGGTCGTCTACAACCTCCTGACAAAGAGGAAGACCGCCTGGAACATCATACTGGGGGCGCCCAGTGGAGGCATCCCAGCGTTCGTCGGTTACGTGGCGATCAAGGGCTACGTCGACTGGACGGCGGTCGCGCTCGCCGCACTGGTGGTGCTCTGGACGCCCGTCCACATATGGAGTCTGGCGATCAGGTTCAAGGACGACTACGGAAGGGCCGACATTCCGATGCTCCCCGTGTCGCTGGGGGTGAAGACCGGCATACGCTGCATTGCCTACACCTCCGTGCTCCTGGCCGTTTTCACGGCGATACTGCCGATCCTTCCCGGCTCCCCCTTCGGCATCGGGGCCGCGATCGTCGGGACGGTCCTCAGCGTGGTCCTGGCGGCGATGAGCCTTTGGCTCATCAAGGAGCCCACCGAGAAGAAGGCGTGGGACCTCTTCAAGTTCACGAGCCCGTATTTGGCCCTCCTGTTCAGCGTGCTGGCCTTGGATGTAATAATGGGGATGTAGACGCCGCTTCCCAGGCGCTCCCGATACCCGGCTGCAGCCTGGCAAGCTCCTCCTGTTCGAGTAGTCCCCTCAGGGTGCCTTCGAACGCCTTCCTCCATGAGACCGGGAGGCGGACCATGTCCCCCACCTCGAGCGCCTTCCCTGCGCCCCGTTACACGGGAAGGACGGTCAGGCCCCTCTCCTCTGCCAGGAGGGCCACCGTTTCGAGGACTTGAGCAGCGTCCCCGGCCTCCACCCAGGCGGAAGAGAGGGAAAAGGGGGCCCCCGGAGCCGCCGAGGTGACGCGCGGGGTCTGTGGACGGACAGAAAGGTATTATACACAGCATTCTGGCGTTGTTAATGAAGAAAACACATGACTGATACCGCAGTTTTGGACACGAGCGCCATCATAGATGGAATTTTCTGGCGCTCGCTCGAGAGCGGAGAGATAAAGGACGTCGAAGTCTGCATCCCTTACGCCGCGCTCGATGAGCTACAAGCGCAGGCTTCAAGGAACGTCGACGTTGGTTTCATCGGACTGGCCGAGCTGAAGAAGATCCGCCTGTTCTGCGAATCCAAGGGCTACCGGCTGTACTTCTACGGCCCGAAGCCGTCCTTCGACGACATAAGGCTCGCCAAGAAGGGGAGGATCGACGGGATGATCAGGGACGTCGCGAGAGAGGTGAACGGCACGCTCTACACCGCCGACTACGTCCTCTACCTCACGGCAGAGGCTGAGGGGGTGAAGGTGAAGCATCTCAGGCCCCAGATCAAGACCAAGGGGCTGAAGTTCGAAAGCTACTTCGACCCCAGGACCCTCAGCGTCCACCTAAAGGAGGGCGTCGTCCCCATGGCGAAAAGGGGAGGGCCGGGTGCCTTCGAGCTCGTGAAGGTCGGCGACAAGCTGCTGACCCGCGAAGAGCTCGAGGAGATCGAGACGGAGATACACGAGGCGTCCAGGGTCAGCCGGGACGCCTTCCAGGAGTTGAAGATGAGCGGGGCCAGCGTGACCCAGCTGGGCAACTTCAGGATAGCCGTCGCGAGGCCGCCCTTCAGCGACGGCCTCGAGATCACGATAGTCAGGCCCATAGTCAAGCTGACCCTCGAAGACTACAACCTCTCGGAGAAGCTCATGGACAGGCTGGCGAACAAGGCTGAGGGCGTGATCATCGCGGGCCCCCCGGGCTCCGGAAAGAGCACCCTCGCCTCCAGCATCGCCGAGTATTACATGAGGCAGGGCAGGATCGTGAAGACGCTCGAGATGCCGCGGGACCTTCAGGTTCCCCCCGCGATAACGCAGTACGGGCCCCTCGAGGGGGAGTTCGAGAAGACGGCGGAGATCCTCCTCCTGGTGAGGCCCGACTTTACCGTGTATGACGAGGTGAGGAAGACCTCAGACTTCCAGGTGTTCGCTGACATGCGGCTGGCCGGCGTCGGGATGGTCGGCGTGGTGCATGCTAGCGGGCCGGTCGACGCCGTCCAGAGGTTCGTCGGGAGGGTGGAGCTCGGCATGATCCCCCACATCATCGACACCATAGTCTTCGTCAAGGCCGGCAAGATCCAGGCCGTGTTGGACCTCAAGCTGGTGGTCAGGACCCCGACCGGGATGATGGAGGAGGACCTGGCGCGGCCCCTCGTGGAGGTCAGGGACTTCGAAACGGGGAGGCTGACGCATGAGATCTACACCTTCGGCGAAGAGAACGTCATCGTGCCGATCCCGGAGGGGGCTGGCGAGAGGAAGATGGTCACCGGCGTGGAGAAGCTGGCCCTCGAGAAGATCGCCTCCAAGATGAAGGAGTACGACCCCTTCGCCGAGGTTGAGCTGCTCTCCGGCAACAAGGCGGTCGTGAGGGTCAGCAGGGAAGCCATCCCTAGGCTGATAGGAAGGAAGGGGGAGAACATCACGGGATTGGAGGACTCCTTGGGCATCAGGATAGAGGTGAAACCCAGGGAGGGCGAAGACAGGACCATCGTGAAGAAAGAGAAGAAACGCAGGCGCTAGCATGGTTGGGTGCTTCCTAGTTTTTCCGGCAACGTCATCCGGCTAGAGGAAGCTCGGCGTTTGCACTAAGCTTAAAGCGTCGCCTTTCGGACTAGGGAGCATTCCCAGTGGTAGGGCTTGCTCGAGGAGCACTCCGCAGGCATCGTCGTATTCCATTCAGAGGACGGGGTGACCAAGTACCTACTGCTGAAAAACGACAAGTCAAAGTACGACCTGCCAAAGGGCAACATCGAAAGCGGCGAGTCCGAGCTGAACGCCGCCGTCAGGGAGGCGAGGGAGGAAACCGGGCTCCCTGACATACGGCTCGTTGACGGTTTTTCGGAGAGGATCACCTACTTCTACTTAAGGCCTGGCGGGGTCAAGGTCCACAAGTCGGTGCGGTACTACCTAGGGGAGACCTCTCGTCTGGACGTGACTGTATCAGAGGAGCACAAGGGGTTCGTGTGGGCGACCCTTGATGAAGCTCTTACGATTACTTCGTATGACAACGTGAAGCTTCTTCTTAGTAGGGCGGACAAGTTTCGTAAGACTCTTTCAGTTGGGATTGATAGGTATACTTGAAGCGTTTGTGTGCTTCCTAGTTTTTGCAATTGAATTATCAAGCTATATGGAACTAGGAAAGTGTTCGTTGTTTATGGAAACAGGGGAGTTTCGTGCGTCCTAGTGGTTTTCAGCCGAAGCCTCCACTGGGACGTAGCAGGTCTTGTTGCGTCCGGTCCTCCTGTCCAACGGATGCCGGTACCTGTAGTAGCTGTACTTCCTCTCAGGGTTATTGCCGGTGCGGACTACGATGTCGGGCTTCCAGCAAGGGCGGCCGCACTTCGGGCACTTGATCAGCTCCTGCCGCGGCATACATGCATGCTCGTCCTATGCGTACTTAAGGTGCTCATCTGTTGAGGGGGTTTCTTGCGTTTCTTGCCACACCCTCAAGTTCTCCCGGGTGTTGTCCATTCAAGGCGCGGAATCAGGCACGGATCTTCCACCTGCAAAGCTGCGCCGTTGGTGTTGAGCGCTCCAAATGCCGTCCGCCAAGGTCGTCAGGATAAACGGAAAACCGGCGGCATGTCAAGAATCGCGCTCAACACCTAACCAATCCCCATTGCCTGCCGGACAATTGGTTTCCCTCCGTTGCGCGCGGTGGGGCAAGGGTGTTGTCCACGGTCGCCCAACGCCTTCCCTCGTGGGCCGCGCGGGTGCGGATCGCGGGCAGATCCGTACGGAGAGGGGAACACTGGCGCAAGAAAAAAACTAGGAAGCACACAACCTACGCCCCACCCACCGACAAAACCCTGCGTAACTGCCTGATTTCGTTCGGGTACTTCAGAAGCCTCTTCTTTGTCAGGTTCTCGTTGATGACCGAATAGACGTCTGAATCGTGCCAGGAAACAAGACGCGCCATCAGGGCAAACCCCTCCTTGGGAGATGCCGCCACGACGACGGAGAGCGAATATGAGAGCCCTTTCTTGAGGACCTTGAAGTCGTCACCCTTCCGGTCCATCCCTTTCAGTCTTTCGAAGATGGCCTCGTGGAGCCTGATGGCCGCCCTGGCCACGAAGCCCTCATGAAGAAGCCTCGGTTCGGCCACACCGGCTGCCACAGCTCTCAGGACCAGCGGATCTCCCTCCTCGGCCCAGTCTGAGAGCAGTGCCAAGGTCTGCTTCGGGCGGCTCTCGATGAGCCTCTGGAGGGCCATCGCGACCCCCTCCCTCGTCCTCCACCTGGGGTCCCTCGCCATCTCCCGGAGCGTTGACACGGCGGCCGGGAACCCCTCCTCCTCCGTCCCAACGGCTCCAAGGCCGCAGACCCCGCAGAACACGAGGTACTCATTGGGATCGTTCGTCGGCGCAAGCTCGGCCGGGATGCCGCATAGGCTCTGGCAGAGGGACAGCAAGGCCTTTCGGTCGAACGCGCCGGAAGAGCAGCCGCTCTGGATGACGTTGGCAAAGGCGGTCGCGAGCTCCAGGTTCCCCCGGGGGCCGGGGAGGCCGCTCCTCTGCAGCAGGTAGGCCCTGATCGTTGAGAAGTCCCCTCCCCTCGAATACTCCCAGAAGAGGGACCAGAGCTCCCTCTCGTATTCCCTGACCTTCTTTCCCATCGCTTGCCGCCCTACGAAGGGCGTTGCCCCTTTTCTGGGTATCTCCCACTAGGAAGCACCCAGGTCACGAGACGAATGTCTAGCAAGCTTAATAGTAGACCAAACCGAGTTCGGCGTTCGTGAGCACCATTCCCGTGCTGCTGAGCCAGAACGCGGCAGACCGACTCAAGAGCATAATCTCAGAGGGCAAGTACAAGGCCATTCGTTTCGCCATGCAGCAGAACGATAGGGGACAAGTGTCCCCCAGCATGTTTCTGGTCGACGAAGTCCCCGAGGGGGACACGATCTACAACGACAAGGGCATCGCCGTCCTGATGGATAAGACCACCGCGGAGGTCCTGGACGGCGCCGAGGTGGACCTGGTCAGAGAGGGCGAGGACGAGCACTTCGTCCTGACCGGCGGCCTCACGAGCGACTGCGGCTGCGGAGCGGAAGCAGGTGGGTCCTGCGGATGCGGTTGCGGATGCGGCGACGAGCACTCCTTCCAGCAGGACAACGCCTAGCTGGATTCCACCAATATCGTACTCGATATCGAGCTCGTCATCCGGTCCCCCCACCGGGACCCGGGCTACTGGTCCTGCATCGACATGGAGACGTCACCTGTGCCCAGGAGGCCTCGTCAGGTATGTTGGTGGCCCTGGACATCATGGTCCATTCGCGAAAAGGCTATATCTTACCATCCTATGGTATGATGGTATGAAGAAGTCCAAGGTCACCATAACCCTGTCGGAGGACCTGCTGTCCGACCTGGATAGGCTGGTCAGGCGGCGCCAGGCCGAACAGGTGAAGGCGGGGCAGCTGGTGACCGCCAACCGGAGCCAGGTCATAGAGGACCTCCTTCTGCAGTCGGTCAAACGACGATGATCCCCTCCCCCGGCAATGTTCTTAAGGGGCATCGCATTCCCGCCTGAGCCGAGGCCCGAACACCATTGAACGGTAGAATTGTAGTGCAGGGCGGAGCCGGCAAGTGGACCGTCGAAGAATCGGCAGGGCTGAAGGCCGTCAAGGTCCTTAAGGAGGCGGCGGAGGCTGGCTCGTCGGCGCTCCGCACCGGGAGCGCAGTGGACGGGGTGGTCGCGGCCGTCAGAGTCATGGAGGAGTCGGGCGTCCTGAACGCCGGAAGGGGGGCTTATCCCAACTACGAGGGTATCCTCGAGCTGGACGCTGGAATAATGGACGGGGAGAGGCTGCTGGCCGGCGGGGTCGGGGCCGTCCGCGACGTGCCGCACCCGGTGGAATTGGCGAGGATCGTCATGGAGAGGACCGCACACGTCCTCCTCGTCGCAGGAGGCGCCGAGAAGCTGGCGGAGGCCTACGGGCTCAGGGAGAAGCTCGCTCCCACCAAGGAGAGGCTGGAGGCGTTCGACAAGGGCTGGAGGAGCTACGTCCATTCGCCCCAGACGGAGTGGCTCAGGAGGCTGGACCGGAACTACCTCAGGGCGGCGGAGCCGGGGGACACGGTCGGCGCAGTTGCGCTCGACCAGGACGGCAGGTTGGCGGCGGCCACCAGCACCGGCGGAACCCCCTTCAAGCTCCCGGGCAGGGTCGGTGATTCGCCCCTTGCCGGGGCGGGGTTCTACGCCATGGGGAGCGTCGGGGCGGCGTCGGCCACCGGGACGGGCGAGGTCATCATCAAGCACTCGCTCTCCATGAAGGCCGTCGAGCTCATGGCGGCGAAGGAGACCGCCTCGGCCGCGGCGAAGATGGCCGTCATCGACATGGGCAGGCTTTATGGCGACGACACCGGCGGCATCATAACCCTGGACAAGACGGGGAACGCGGGGCTCTACGCGAACACCCAGGCCATCGCGGTCGGCTTCTCCGGGGCCGGCCTGGACCCGTACGCGAAGATCGTCTACAGGGGAGACCTCGAGAGCTTCCGGCGCGCCCTCTCCAGGCGCATGTAGGGGCTCTGTTGCGTCGTCGGTTGACTCAACGGCGAGGCGACCTGCCGGCAAGAAGGGATGCCCACACGCCTGAGCTAACGATGGAAGCCCTTCATCCCTTTCCCGCTGTCGACATGGTTCGTCCCAGCGAACTCGATCCCATTGCAGGTGAGTGCAAAGCATCACTGAAGAGCATGAATCAGAACGACGCCTTGATGGTCTTGGATGACGGACCTCGTGGGACGTAGTCACGTTTCATCTGCAAATGCGACACAGACACTACGATCGGCCACCAACCTACAACGCGACGGAGCCTATGTAGGAAAGACTTAAGGCACCGAAGGCTCGGAGCTGGTCCGAAATGGTACTTGTCAAGGTGAACAGGGTCAGCAGCCACACTGACGTTGAGACTGGGAAGCCTGGCAAGCAGATCGAATTGGTCGAGGTCAGGCGACGTCAGAGTCAGCGGCCCGGGATGCAGATAGGTGAGGAGGCGCAGATGGTGCAGGGGATCCTAAGCCAGATGCAGAGCATGGGGGTCATGATGCCACAGATGAGGGACATGGTCCTGCCGAAGCTCACCGTCATCCTCTCGGAGGACGAGTACGACCTACTCGGCATCAGGTTCGAAGTGAACGACATGTACGAGCTGACCCTGAAGAACGGCACGTTCGAATTCAAGAAGGCTACAGAGACCGATTCTCCGTACTAGGCATCCCTTCAAGGAGCCTTCTCATTCCTGGGACAGCTTCCGACACCAGGGAGCCAGCCAGAAGCTCGGCCTCCCTGATCTGGGCTTCAGTCGCGCCGTCTACGTGAATCCCCACCGATAGGACGACCGGAAGATCGAGAGAGGCGGCCATCTCGCCAGACAGCCTCCTGGCGAGCTCGTCCTCCTTGTGGCCCAGGCGCACGAGCACCGAGACCGAGCTGCTCGTCTTGGAGCTGTCCTTGCGGCTGGGCCGGGGCTCGGCGAGGGCAACGGCCCCGACATGCGGTAGATCTCCGCCCGAGAGCGAAGCGACCACCCCTCCTTTCATTACGACCGCGACTATGCTCGCGTCTATGCCCGACCTCGTCCCGGAAGCCTGGTACACTCGGCTCATTGCTAACCCAAGGTGTCGCCGCCAAGAGATAACCTTGTCTCCCCGCCTTGCGAGGAAACCCTTATGACGACTGCGAACGGATGCACTCCGGAAAGGGAATGTCGCGATACAAGGAGGTCTCAGAGGACATGGCGTACAGGCTGCTCTATCCGGCACCCGTTTACGTGATCTCGGCCGCCGCGGGCGAGGACGAGGACGCCCTCTCGGCCGTTTGGGTGACCCCCGTCTCACAGAAGCCTGCGAGGGTGGGGGTGGCGATATCGCCGGAGAGGTACGTGTATTCACTAATAAGGAAGAGCGGGTTCTTCGCGATCAACAAGCTGCCGTTCCACCTGACGAAGCAGATGGCCTTCATCGGCGATGTGTCGAAGAGGTACCAGAAGAACAAGCTGGACCTGAGTGGCCTCCACATCGGGATCGGGAAGACCCGCGGAGTCAGGGTGATCAAGGAGGCGGACGCGGTGATCGAGTGCAAGGTCGCTTCCGTTCAGGAGATGGGTGACCATGACATGTTCGTGGGCGACATCCTCTCGTCTTACGCGACCCGCGACTTCGATGTCGTTTGGGACGTCGCGAAGCTCAGCTATGCAGTCTACGTCGGTTCCGTGGGCGACGGGGACAGCGCACGGAGGCTCTTCGTCTCCCCCGCCGGCGACCTGGAACAGACGAAGTGGCCGCGCAGTGAAGCCGTCGCCAGGAGGAGCCGGGACCACAGGTTCCTTGAGGAAGCCTGCGTCGGGCTCAAGGGAAAGGACCTCCACGAAGCCGCGAAGCTGGCCTCTGCGAAGACCGGTGTGCGCTACGCGAACGCCCTCATGATGCTTGAAGAGATGAGACGACAGGGGCTGGTACAGCTACGCGGACGCCTTGTCGCCTCGGACTTTGGTTAGGTAGGCCGCGTATTCTCTTACGGCGCGCTGCTGCACCCTCCTCCTCAGCGAACCAGGCCTCAGCCTTCTCACTTCCTGGATTGCCTCTTCCGCGCCCAGGCCCTTCTCGCGGATCAAGTAGGCGCCCAGGACCATCCCTGTCCTTCCCATCCCCGCCAGGCAGTGGACAAGGACCTTCCCGTCCGACTGGGCCTTCACCAGGTCCACGGCTCGATCCAAGGCCTCGGGGTTCGCCCCCTCGAGGTTGACCATGGGCAGCCTGTAGACCTTGATGCCGATCTTCTCCGCGTACGACGAGCCTACGTCTTCGTCGGTCAGGCTGACTATCGAAGTCACACCCTCGCTCTTGAGCCACTTCAAGGCCCTATGGCTCCCGGGGAACCCGCTTCCGGCCAGGACGCCGGGGATCAGCCATGAGAAATTCGAGGGCCTCCCCACCACCACAGCGTAACCCTTCCTGTAGATGGTGGAGAGAAAGTCAATGAGGGAGGTGGACCACAGAACGCGAACACGCCGCGCACGTTAATATACGTCTTGATTCGGAGTTCGCCTTGCCGTTGAAGCCAATCTATCTGATGGTATTGGCGGCCGGCCTGAGCATTCGCTTCGGTCGCAACAAGCTTGTCGAAGAAGTAGAAGGTGTGCCGATTGTTGCTAGAGTCGTGGGCGCCGGCCAGGCTGCTGGCCTCAAATCCACCGCCGTCGTCACAGGGCACGAACGCGATAAGGTCATCAAGGCGCTCTCCTCGATGCAGTTCGAAGAGGTGTTCAACCCGGACTACGCGCAGGGAATGAGCACCTCCATCCGGGCTGGGGTGGCCCACCTCAAGGACAAGGCCAGGGCGATCGTGATATCGCCTGGGGACATGGCGTTCACTACACCTCGACTCTATCGGATGGTTCTGGCCGAATTCGCAAGGTCCAGGAACGATATCGTGGTCGCCTCTTTCAAAGGCAGGAACGGCCATCCCATACTCTTCGACCGGACCACCTACAACGACCTACTGAAGATAAGCGAAGAGAAGCGGGGCATGAAGGAGGTCGTCCAGAAGTTCAAAGATACGACGACCTATGTCGAGACCGCGACGCCCAGGGCCCTTCTGGACATCGATTACCAAGCCGACTTCGAAAGGGCCGCCAGGGAGCTGGAGCTCGAAAACCACCACCCCGAGAGGTAAGAATCTTTGGTTAGGGCGGTCGGCACGTTTTCCGTCACAGAACTGCTCTGACGGGCTTGACTATCCTCAGGCGGTTGCGCTATGCGCACCTTCTCTCCAGCCCGCGGCCTGGGCGAAGCCATGACTTGGAGTGTTGCCTTTCCCAAGTGCTTCCCAGACCTTCTCCGGCTTCATTGGGAGCTCTCTTATCCGGATGCCTGTCGCATCCGACACCGCGTCGGCAAGGCAGCTCGCGACAGGAATCAGAGGTATCTCCCCTGCCCCCTTTGCGCCGAAGGGCCCGGAAGAGAGCTTGGACGCGACGAATTCGGTGTATACTTCCTGAGGAGCGTCCGTCGGGCAAGGCACCAGGTAGGTGGTGAAGTTGGTGGTCTTCGGGAACCCTCTCGAATAGACATGCTCCTCCGTCAGGGCGTAGCCCACTCCCTGGAGGATGCCTCCGTCGCACTGGGCCGATGCCAGGACGGGATTCAACACCTCGCCGATGTCCGGATAGAACATGAAGCGCTTGGCGGCCACCTTGCCGGTCAGGGTATCCACCTCAACTTCGCCTACCAGGGCGGCGAAGCTGTAGATGAGGTGCGGAATCTCGAGAGACCCCTCCACGGTCGAGCCATGCCTGGGGACTTCGAAGGAGCCCACGAACCTGGCGCTCCCCCCTCTGGACATGACGGAGCCAGCGAGTTGGAACAGGCTCCTTTCCTGGCCGTGGGCTGAGAACACGCCCTTGCGGTAGGTGACCTGGTCAGGCTTCGCTCCCAGCTCGGTCGCCGCTTCCAGCTTCAGCGCGAGGAGGGCGTTCTCGCAAGCCTTGAGGAGCGCATTGCCGGAGGTGTAGGTGCTTCGGGAGGCGCTGCTGCTACCGGTGTCGGGCGCCAGCCCCGAGTCCGCGTCGACTGCGGACAGGACATCCGACTTGATATCAAGCTTCTCGGCTACCAATTGAAGGTTCGTGGTGACTAGCCCCTGGCCGTAGTCGGGGTTGGAGAATTCGACCTTGACCTGCCCCGCTGGGACGATCTCTATTGCGGCGGAGGGAAAGTCCGGGAGCGTGCCGAACCCGATGCCCTTCACGGCCAGCGACAGTCCGATCCCCCGCTTGATCCAAGGCCGCGGTCCCGAGTGGCTGCCTCGCGACTTCCACAGCTCCGACGAGGATGCGCGGTCCAGGGCAGCCTTCAGACCCGAGCAGTCTTCGAGCTTCTTGCCGAAGTTCCCTTCCTCCCCCGTCCGCCAGAGGTTGAGACGCCTGATCTCGACCCTGTCGGAGCCGAGCTCGACCGCGGCGGAGTTGAGCTGGCTTTCGATGGCGAAGTTCGACTGGGGAGCGCCGAAGCCCCTGAAGGCGCCAGACAGCCCATTGTTGGTGCGGACCAGCTTGGCGTCGATCAGATAGTTGGGGACGACGTAGGGACCATTCACCGTCTCCATGGCCACGTCCAAGACGGCCGGACCGAAGGAGCGGTAGGGTCCGGTGTCGGCGAGGAGCTCGGCGCGGTTGGCCAGGATGCGCCCGTCCGCGTCGAAGCCGGTCTCAAGTTCGATCCGGAAGGCATGGCGCATGAAGCCTGCTTCGCCCGACTCCTCGCGGCTCCACATCAGCTTCACCGGCCTCCCGGACTTGATGGTCAGAAGGGCAAGGTGGATCTGGACCGTGACTTCGTCCTTTCCTCCGAAGGCCCCGCCCACGGGGAAGCTCACGACCCTGACCTTCTCCTTGGGTATGGCGAGGCTCCTCGACACCTGAAGCACGTCACGAAAGGGGCTCTGTCCGCCGACGAGCAGATTGACCACCCCTTTTTCATCGACAAAGCCGATGCCCGCTTCCGGCTCGATGAACATGTGCTTCTGCTTCTGGGTCAGGTAGGTCGCCTTGACTACATGCTTAGCACCCTCCAGGGCCCGGCCGATGTCGCCTCTGCGTATCAGCGCCTTCCTCGCGATGTTCCCCTCAGGATGGAGGAGGGGAGAGCCGGACCGAAGCGCCTCCTCGATCGACGTGACGGGCGGGAGCTCCCTGTACTTCACCCTTACGAGCTCTGCGCCGAGGATTGCCTGTTCCTCGGTCTCGGCGGCCACGAGCGCCACGGGGTCGCCCTTGTAGTTGACATGGGTCGAGCACAGGACCGGGGCGTCGGGGTAGAACACGCCATAGCCGTTGACCCCCTTGACGTCCCTGTGCGTCGCGACGCAACGCACGCCAGACGCCCTCTCGGCCTCGCCTACGTCGATCGACTCGATTGCGGCACGGGGGAACGGGGACCTGACCGTCTTGGCGAAGAGGCAGCCTTCGGGATAGAGGTCGGAGAAGAACTTGAGAGAACCGTCCGTCTTCGCTTCGCCGTCCAGGCGAGGCACGGACCTCTGAAGCCAGCTTCCCTCAGAGCTCACGGGCCCCCACCTCCGACCGGCGGAAAGGCGACGAGCACGTCGCCCTCGGCAAGGCGCTCCGTCAACTCGACCTTGCGCGAATCTCTGAAGACGAGGATGTAGAGCTCCTCTTCGATGCCCAGCTTCAGGAGGGCGTCCTTGACCGTGGCCCCTTCCCTGAGCCTGAGCCGATGCCACTGTCCTTTCTCTTCTCGGTAGGGTCCTCCGAGCTCCATCGTGACCTTCAGCTGGGATCGCCCTCCATGGCTTCGTAGAACCCCTGGTAGGCCAGCGCTCTCAGCGCGGCCAGCCTGTACTGCTTAGAAGCCCTCAGGTCGGTTATGGGACTGGCCGCCTCGGACACTAGGAGGCACACTTCGTTCAGGTTCTCCCTGTCAAGGCCATGCTCCAGGATGAACTCTTCAGCTCTCGTGGCACGTACGACCGTCGGAGCGACCGCTCCGAGGGAGATCCTCGCATCCCTGCCCTTCCAGGACGCCGCCACGCTCGCCACCGTGATGGCCTGAGAGCTCCTGAGGCCGAGCTTCCTGAAGAAGTGGCGGTGCGAAGAGGGGAGCTTCGGGATCAGCACCTCCGTGAGCATCTCATCGGGCCGTCTGGCTGTCTTTCGGGGCCCCAGGATGAAATCCCTGATGGGCAGCTTCCTCGAACCCTGCCGGCTCGAGAGCACGACCGCGGCCTCGTGGACGTAGAGAGGAGGGAGAGAGTCTGCGGCGGGCGAAGCGTTGCATATGTTGCCGGCCAGCGTGGCTAGGTTCCTGATCTGCAAGGATCCGACCACGGCCGAAGCTTCGGCCAGCAGAGGAGACGACCTCCTGATCAGGCCGCTCTCCACAATCTGCGAGAATGTGGTCCTGGCACCCACCGACACCGTCCTCCCTCTGTCTCGTACGTAGCTCAGCCCCTCGACATGGCTGATATCCAGGAGGTTCCCCTCCTTCAGGTTGCCGTCTTTCAGGTAGACCGCGACGTCGGTGCCTCCGGAGACTATGCGAAGGCCGTCGTCTTGGGCTAGAAGGTTGAGTGCCTGGGCGAGCGTCTTGGGCGAGCGGACTTCCACCTGGGTGTACATCATTGTTCCTCACCCGTGGACGACGCAGCCTGACGGACCGCATCGAGTATCTTGGGATAGCCGCCGCAGCGGCATATGTTGCCCTCGAGCTGCTTCTTCAGGTCATCAAGGGAGCCGAGGTCGCCTGAACTCAGGAGCGCGTACGCCGCGACGACGAAGCCGGGGATGCAGTACCCACACTGCACTGCGCCCTCGCTCACGAAGGAATGAGACAGTTTCGCGAGCTTCCCCGATTCATGCAGCCCTTCGATGGTCGTGACCTCCCGTCCGTCCGCCTGGCATGCCAAGACCATGCAGGAGGTCACGGGCAAGCCGTCCAGCAGGACGGTGCACGATCCGCATTCGCCGGCCTCGCAACCCGGCTTCGTTCCCGTGAGCCCGAGGTCCTCCCTCAGCACACGAAGCAGGGTCTTGGCCGGAGGGACGACGAGCGTCACGTCCTTCCCGTTCAGCCTTAGCCTCAGCTTCGCGCTTGCCATTCTTGAGCACTCTGCCCCAGCAGGCTTATTTAGCTTTGGAGCCTTGTCAGGCCTTACGAAGAGGCCGACTCCCTATTGGACTCCATCTGAGACCTCGAGTCCCGGTACCTCCTGATTATGGCGAACAGGTTCTCCTTCCTGGCCAGCGGCGTGAGCTCAAGGTTGACCAGCCCTTCGAGAGTGCCGTGCATGAGCTTCACGTCGGCCTTCACGGCCTTGTCCGCGAGATAGAGGAGCTCGTTGTGGCCGTACGCTTCGAAGACCTCCGGGTTGTCGGAGCAGGACAGGAGCAGGAGGATGGCGTTGTCGAGCTCGTTGAAGCCTCCCCCTTCGAGATACGGCTTCATCCTCTGGAGGCCCTCCCTTTCGAGGTAGTCCACTTCGACCCTCATCGCCTGGTCGAACCTGCCGTCGAACGGCCGGTCCAGCAGGAAGACGGGCGACCTGTAGGCGGTCTTGGCCGACGCCCGCGTCTGGAAGTACGACCTCACGAACAGGCACTCACGCGAGGCCACCTTCCTGGCTGCGCGGAGCCTGGGGGTGGATCCTCCCACCGACTGGGAGTTCTCCGTGAGGGTCGAGAAGCAGGAGTCGTAGCCGACGCTCCGCCAGGGAGTGACGCACACCTTCGGGTTGGTGGCGCTGATGATCGAGAACATGACGCGGTCATGTCTCATCCCGGGCTTCATCGAGTCCGGGATGCCGCACATGCCCAGCACCGAACGCGAGACGTCGGACGAGCCCGTATCCTTGGTTATCCCGAGTAGGAGGACGCCCTTCCTCCTCGCCTTTTCGACGAGGCTCCCAAGGAGGATGTAGTTCACGGCGTTCAGCTCCACGGTCGTGAGCCATTCGCCCTCGACCCTCAGCGGGTGTTCCTCCGAGGAGAAGAGCCGGCCGGAGACCCTCTCGCCAAGGGCCTCAAGCCGCTGCCGGAACCCTTCGCAGTCCTTCGAGAGCCTCACGTCCTTCGAGCTCCTGTCGAGAAAGCCGTACTTCTTGCCGAGCCTGAGGAGGGCTTCGAGGAGGCTGGCCGACTTGTCCGCGTCCAGACCCGAACCTTCGAGGGCCCCTTCGACCGTCGAACCGCCGAGCATCTGCTGCAGAAGGGCGTGGAGCGAGTACGGCCCGTGGCGGGCGACCGGGGGCTCCCCTTCGGGGACCGCCGTCAAGAGGAAGAGATCGCGCTTGAGGCCGTCTCCGTAGAGGCGCTCCAGCGGCGACCTCTCATTCAGAAGCAGCTTCCTTACGTCCCTCCCGAGCGTGTAGAACGAGCCTGAGATGGGCCTGTCGAGGAAGAGGACCTTCAGCCCTGGCGTCTGGAGAGAGGTCAGGGCGGAGGTGAGCTCTGCCATAAGCATCAGAGAGAAGGAGATGTTCATGAGGGCGGCCATGTGCTCGAACTCGCTCTCTTGCGTGCCCGTGGTGGCCGCGACGGTGGCGCAGTCCTCTAGCCAGAGGGGAACGGCGCTCGTCGTGCCGAGCTTGATCTCCCTGCGGGCCCGACGGAGCCCGAATGAGACGCCGTCCTTCCCCACGGTCAGGTCGCAGCTGTACGCCGCTGCGTTGACGTAGAAGAGGAGCATCTCGAGCGACTCCACCTGGTCCATCGAGCCGTCTATCCCGATCGCCCTGAAGTTGCCTTCCCCCAGGACGCGGACCAGAGTCTCCCTGGCCCTCTTTTCGTCAAGCCTTTTGACCAGGACCGAGTACCCCTCCTTGTCCCTCATCCTGTCCACGCGCGAATTGAAGAGGTTCAGGAGCTCGACGGTGTTCTTCTTCAGGCTGGACAGTGAGTCCAAGGTCGGATGCCTACCACGCTCGGCGTGATTATAAGGTAGGCGGTTCGCCTCCGGGCTCCGTTCAGGAGCCTTCTCAAAGCCGGCTGCTTCAGTCGCCGAGGGTCTCGACGGCCGCCTTCCTGAGGCGGTTCATCACGGTCAGGAGGATGCCCCTCTCGTCGAAGCCCTCCGCATATATCCTGTCCACCTTCGAAAGGTCGAATTCCCTTAGCGCTCCGTAGAGGTTGTGGGCTATGGAGTAGGGGTTGAACCTGGTCCCGACCGAAACGACCACCCAGTCCTTCGGGTACATCCCCTTCGTCTCCTCAGTCGCGAGGACGCCGACCTTCTGGCCTCTGGCTGCCTCGGTCCTTCCGAGGGCGGAGATCCTGTCAACCATGCCGTTCAACGAGCCCAGCACCAGGACGAGGGGCGCCTTGGGCGCGTAGTGTGGGTACTTCATGCCCGGCGCTTCGGCCACAAGCTCTTCGTCCCCGGGCTTCACCTCGGCGACGCTGACCTCGCCAATGACTCCAGCCAGCTCCTCGGGCGTGATGGGGCCGGGCCTGAGGATGGTCGGGGGATCCGTCGCCAGGTTGACGACTGTGGATTCGACACCGAAGGCGGTCTCGCCGCCGTCCAGGATCAAATCGACCTTGCCGCCGAGGTCAGCCAGAACGTGGGCCGCCGAGGTGGGACTGGGACGGCCTGAGACGTTGGCGCTGGGGGCTGCGATGGGCCTCCTCGACATCATTATGAGCGAAAGGGCGACGGGATGCGCCGGCATCCGCACCGCCACCGTCTCCCGGTGCCCGGTCGCCTCATAGGAGACGAGGTCGGACTTGGGGAAGATGATCGTAAGCGGCCCGGGCCAATAGACGTCCGCTAGAGCGAACGCCCTCTCGTCCACGTGCCTGGCCACCGCGGGGAGCTGTTCCATGGAGGCTATGTGCACGATTACAGGGTTGTCACCGGGGCGCCCCTTGGCTTCGAACACCTTGCGAACCGCGGCTCCGTTTGTGGCGTCGGCGCCGAGCCCGTACACCGTCTCCGTGGGGAATGCTACGATGTCGCCTCCCCGTATGTATTCGGCTGCGATGCGGATGGGCCCGACTTCCGGGTTCAGGGGGTCAACTCTGAGGACCCTGGCAGGGGCTCTGGCGTCACCCATCTCCACGTGATGAGTTGTTTCGTGGTTTCCTTAATAACTGTTTCAACGGCGGTGAGCCAGGATCGAGCCCACGGCCAGGATGTCAGAGGGCGGCAGAGAGATGAGAGGCGGCACCTCCCTGATATCCTTAATTATGGGCCGACGACTTATGGGAACTTGGCTTGGAGTCCTCTGAAGAGCCCGTTGAGAAGAAGCCGGAGTGGGTCGAAGAGGTCACCAAGAACCTCGATTACTACCTCAAGACCGAGGAGGGGAAGCAGCGGCTCCTCGACCTTGCCAAGAAGGAGAACGAAAGGATCCTCGAGGAGGTCGCGAAGGTACATCGCCCTCAGAGGGACATCATCTGGCTCTCCCGTTTCTGCAGGAGCTGCCGCTACCTGGTAAGCAAAGGCGAACGCTTCAGGTGCGCCAGGTGGGACGTGAAGATAGTCAAGCCGTTCTACGGAAGGCCCCTCTGGTTCATCGCCCTCAACGAGATGGGTCGGCCTGTTATGTCCGTCTCCGATCTGGACTGGAACCACAAGTGGATCGAGGTGTCCGACGCCATAATCGAGAAGGCCGTGGAGCACATCAACGGCGGGAAGCCCTACGAATGCTATGACCCGCAGTAGGCGCCGGTTTCTCTCAAGACCTTCCTAGCGTCTCTTCACGACGAGAGTCTTGGCGTATCTGTCGCTGAACTTCTGCCTGTACTCGGTCGAAGTGGCCAGCCCGAAGACGACGTCGAGGAGCAGCAGGACCCAGTTGATCTTGGTGATGTCCCTGATGAAGGTCTGCTCCAGGGTCGGCCTTCTGCCGTCCAGAGTCTCGACCTTCAGCCCCATCACGCTCTTGCCTAGCGTGGTCCCGTAGATGCTCTCGGCGAAAGCGAAGTAGAGCACGACGATGATGCTGTTGAGGAAGGAGTATGCGCTGGCCCCGAATATCTCCCCGACGTTGAACGTGTTGCCGTTGACTAATCCGTTGAGCACCCAGGGGATGGCCATGAGGCCGGCGATGATGCCGACCGCGACTGTAACCACGACCCAGTCGATCACAAAGGCAACCAGCCGCTCTATCCAATATGACTGCGCGGAGGGCTCCTTGATGAGGGCGTCGATGCCGCTCAGGTTATGGCCTTGAGGGGGCGGCGGAGCCCCGGCCGAAGGCGCGCCTACCCTGGCGACCGGCGTGCCGCATGCTGGACAGAAGGCGTCGCCATCGCTCAGCTGTCTTCCGCACTTCGTGCAGAACGTCATACGAGTTCTCTGGTTTCCTTCCGGGTTACCCGATAAAAGGCTTTCTGGGCATGGGCGGGGCCCCCGGGGCCTCCTACGGATGCCTTCTCGGCCTCGCGACACCATGCCCTCCTAGGTCTCGACATGGTACCTCGTGAAGGCGGTAGACGGGGGTCAAAGCCCGCCCAGCGCGTCCTCAAGATCGAACCCGTACGGCAGTCGGATGTCAACCAGCTCGCCTTCCTCGATCCCCTTTCCAGGCTCCCTAACCAGGAACCCGTTCACCTTGGTAAGGACGAAACGAGTTGTGCTGGGGGCGGACATCGGTTCAGCGAAGAGCCTGCCGCCTTCCGACTTCAACCTCACCCAGGTAACGAGCCTGAACTTGTCGCCTTCGATGGACTGGAGCGGCTTCGTGATGGTGCCCCGTACTGCCGGGAGCTCCTGCCATCCGTCGCCCGCCATGTACCTCAACGATGGGTAGACCGCGTTGCAGAAGGCGCTCACCCCTCCCTGGATCAGACCTGAGAGGAGGAACACCGGCATGCCCTCGAGCATATAGGCACCCAGCGTCCGCGACGGGCGGAGAAGGAGGCCGTGAAAGACCTTGACAGCTCCGAGGACGCTCAGCGCCTCGGGGACGAGGTCAGCTTCGCTTACGGATGAACCACCCGTCGTAAGGACCGCGTCACAGCGGCCTTGGGCGCTCCTCAGGCGCGAGGCTATGTCGGCCACGTCGTCCTGAGCCAGACCGAGGTCCTGCACTTCGAAGGCGGACGAACGGAGTATCTCGCCCAGCACCATCCTGTTCGACTCGATCACCTTGCCCGGAACGGGCCCCCGGTCCTTCTCCACCAGCTCGTTTCCCGTCGCCAGGATCCCCACCCTGATGACCGGGTCGACCATCAGGGTCGCAAGCCCGTACGACAGGATGAAGCTCAGGTCCCTTGCGTTGATGACATGACCCTTCTTGAAGAGGACCATCCCGACCTGGACATCGGAGCCTGCCCTGTGGATGTTGCTCAACGGAGCGACGGCCTCCCTGAACGCGACGTGGTCATCCAGTTTCTCCGTCGCCTCCTGAGGTACGACCGCGTCCGCCCCTTCGGGCATGCGCCCTCCTGTGAGCACCCTTACGCAAACGCCCGCCTTCATGTCGGCGGGGCCCTGGCCGTCAGGCCTAGAGACGCCCGCGACTTTGAGCAGCACGGGCGAGCCGGCGGAGGCCGCAGCCAGGTCCTGCGCCCGCACTGCGTACCCGTCAAGGTGGCTTACGTCGTATCTGGGAAGCGCCCACCGAGACACCAGGTCCGTCGCAAGCCTTCGCCCGAGGCAGTCTTGGACGGGGACCTCCGACGGGCTCCTGACGCCGAGGTTCGCTTTGAGCCTTTCAACGGCCTCTTCGAAGGGGATCCTCAGGACCTTTGCCGGCATTTGTGGCTTTGGTCACCCCCGCTCTCCTAAAATCCCTTTCTAACGACGGGGACGTGTCGCTGCGCAACGCTCAATCGCGACATACGCGTTGGTCGGTCAAGGCATGGAAAGATTGGTTGGGTGTTGAGCGCGACGCGGCAGGTCGAGCGCCTTTTCCCGTCAGCTCTGTTAGGCACGATTGTCAACTGCTCTAGTGCAGCAACACTATGGGCGGAGGTACGACAGGGATGTGTTGAGCGTGGACTGTTTGGTCATCGCGCTGCAGAAGGACGGCTTCAGGATTGAGCTGGAGGAGAAGGGTGAACTGGTGAAATGCCCCAAGTGCGGCAAGGCGTCCTGGCGGCCGTACCTGACCTCAAGGACGGGCAAGAACCCGGAGGGGGGCCCCTACTTCTACTGGGAGTTCCGCCACAGGAAGGACGGGCGGACGCACAAGAACAAGCACTGCTATTGCAAGGCCGTCAGACAATAGGAGCCCCGGCTATCCCCTTCGGAACGGGCTGCTGGGCTCCCTGTACGGGATCGTGGTCACCGTCGGGACCCTCATCAGGAAGGGCTCCGACCCTGGCCGGGCCGCCACGGCCGCCTTCATCACGGTCTCCTGATCCTCCCCGTGCGAAACGATCTCGAAATCCACTATGGCAACCCATTCGCCAAGGTAGGGCGACAGTTCCTTCCACATCCGGGACAGGCACTCCAACGCGGTCGGGTTCATCCATCTCCTAATCGCAGGGTCGCTTTAAGCACCTTCCCGCTCGGCACCATGTGAGAGACAGGGAGGCCGCCTTCAAGAAGGAAAGCTCTAAATGCCTTGAAGCGCATGCGATGGCATCGGAAGCTGCGGTGAAAGGAAGATGAACAAGAGGAGGGCCTTGAGATTCCTGAAGTACTTCCTGATGCTCTTCGTTTCCCTGAACTTCGTCACCGCGGTCGTGGTGATCTCCCTTAACCCGGGCACGCTCATCTCGCTGCTGCTCTTGGCCGCGATGACCGTGCTCTCCGCGATAATAGCTGCTCGCGACGTCAGCTACATACGGTGGTTCTAGCTCCCTAGCGCTCGACCGGGTTCTTCACTGCGTTCCCCCACTCCGCCCAGGATCCGTCGTAGTTCTTCACCCGCGGGAACCCGAGGAGGTGTTTGAGCACGAACCACATGTGGGATGACCTCTCTCCTATCCTGCAGTATGTTATCACCTCCTTGTCGGCCGTGACCCCCAGCAAGGAGAACATGGCCACAAGTTCGTGGACCGGCTTGAAAGTGCCGTCGCCCTTGAGCACGGAGCTCCAGGGGACGTTCACTGCCCCGGGGATGTGGCCACCCCTCTGGGCCATCTCGGTGGGATACTCGGGAGGGGCCAGGATCTCCCCCCTGTACTCCTTGGGGCTCCTTACGTCGACGAGGACCCTCCAGTCTGCGCCCAGATCCTCCTTGACCTGCGGCATGTAGGCCCGCAAGGACTCGTCCGGCTGAGCCGCCCGGAACAGCCTGGGCTCGTACTTCGGCACCTCCTTCGTCATCTCCCTGTCCTCCATGAGCCACCGCCTCCTGCCGCCGTCCATGAGCTTGAGCCTCTTGAAACCGTAGTATTCGCAGACCCAGAAGGCGAAGGCGGCGAACCAGTTGTTGAGATCTCCGTAGAGGACCAGGGTCGTTTCGTTGCCCACCCCCATGTCACCCAGCACCTTCTCGAAGGCCCTCGGCTGTGCGACGTCGCGCGTCAGCGGGTCGTTGAGGTCCCTGCGCCAGTCCATCAAGGAGGCGCCCCGCAGGTGGCCCAGGAAATAGTTGGAGACCGGGTCGAAATCAACCTCGACCACCCTCACCGCTGGGTCCCCGATGTGGTCCGCAACCCAGGCGGTCGATGCCAGTGCCGACGCGTCGGCGTATGGCGTCACCATGGTTCGACGGCTGGTGCCTCCAGCACATAAGGCTGACCCTTCAAACCAGAGCATGCCCCAGCTTCCGCTGGGTGCGTGAGTGAAAGAAATGCAGGCAGGCTACTTCTGGATGGTCAGGAAGGCGTGATGGTGATCTTCTTCGTCGGCTTCGATGTCTTCGAACAGATCGACGGTGGCGTAGTCCTTCTCCCTTGCTGCGACCTCAATTATGTGCTTGTACAGCTTTATGGCGTCCGTTTCGGCCTTGATGTCGTCCTTGAGAACTTGGGCGGTGGACTTGCTGTGGGCTATCGGGTCCGGCTGCGTCGTCGGCGCCACCCCCAGGTAGTCCAGCCTCTCGGCGATCTTCTCATAGTGCTTCATCTCCTCTATCGCGGTGTCTCTCAGGATGTCGGCCAGCTGAGGGCTTTCGAGGCCATGCACCATCACGTGCTGCCACATGTACTGGATGGTAGCCTGCAGCTCGCCCGCGGCTGCCTTGTTCAGCAACTCGGTTATCTCTGACAAGTCTATTCAGATGGTGTTCGCTTCACGGGTTAATGAGGCTTGCGTGGAGCGCCCGCATGGCTCGTGCCCGAAGGATCCCCCGGGCTCGCCACCGTTTTTATAGCTGTGGGTGGTCATCCTTGGGTGAGGCAGTTCTCAGTTGGTCGGCATTAAGGAGATCCTAGACATGGACGACAGGAAGGTCGGGGAGTACTTCAGCGGCCTGAGCGAAAAGGAGAAGCTCAACGCGTTCGTGACCCTCGTGAAACACATGAAGTTCTTCGACGAAGAGATGAAGGCTCTGGCGCGGGACTGCCTGAAGGACGTCTTCGTCGATGACAGCTCTGCCCTCTATGAAGGATACGAGCTGCCGGGCTGACCGTGGCCGCCACCGCGCTCCGAATGGAGCTAGATGAGCTCGGGCCAGCCGAGAGGCATCGCGGGCGCAATTCAAGACGGCCGGTCCGAGTCCGGATACCAGGACGTTGAGCTCGGGCTTTATGCCATGAGCTCTAGGGCTGGGCGCAAAAGTGTCGCCTCCAGTTGACCCGCCGCGGGCCCGATTCACACGCGCGGCTAGGGGGTCATCACGATCTTGCCGCTCTGGCCCGACTTCATGAGGTTGAACGCCTCCTGGTATTCGCTCATCCTGTACCTGTGGGTGATGAGCCTTGCCAGGTCCACCTTGCCGGACCTAAGGTACGACGCCACCGTGTACCAGGTGCCGAAGATGCGCCTCCCGTATATCCCGTGCAGCTCGACCATCTTCAGGACGATGTCGTTCGAAACGTCGATCTCGACGGGCTTCGAGGGCAGACCCAACAGACAGGCCCTTCCGCCCGAACGAATCACCTTCAGCCCCTGCCTGATCGTCTCGGGGACGCCGGCCATCTCAAGGAACACGTCTACGCCGCGCCCGTTCGTCTGGGACATGATCTCCTTCACCGGATCCGCCAGCTTCGAATTCACGACGGAGGTGGCCCCGAACTCCTGCGCCAGCTTGAGCCTGTAGTCTGAGATGTCCACGGCGAAGACCTTCTCCGCCCCCGATTGGCGGCAAAGCGTCGCGGAGAGTATCCCTATCGGGCCGCAGCCGAAAATGGCGACCGTCTTCCCCTCGACTCCTCCTCCTGCGAAGACGGTGTGAACCGCGTTGCCCAGCGGCTCCTGCGCCGACGCAACTTCATAGGGAATCGACTTGTCGTTGCGCCAGGCGGTGCTTTCGTCCAACGCCACGAACTCCGCAAAGCAGCCCTGGGTGTCGACTCCCCTGAGCTGGACGTTCTCGCATATGTGCTCGTTGCCGGTCCTGCACTGCTCGCACCTGTGGCACGGGATGTGGGTCTCACCGGAGACGCTGTCTCCGACTGCGAACCCCTTGACATCCCTCCCGACCTCCACCACTTCGCCCGCGAACTCGTGCCCCATCACCAGCGGGGGCTTGACCCTCGCCGCCGCCCACTCGTTCCAATCGTAGATGTGGACGTCGGTGCCGCAGATGCTGGTGGCTCTGACCTTCACGAGGAGCTCGTTCTTCTTGATGACTGGCTCAGGCATGTCCAAGAAATCGGCGCCGTACGCAGGCCTGGCCTTCACGACGGCCTTCATGCCGTCCGACACTGCCTAGGGATGTCATTTATAGGTTGTTCTCGTAGGACGAGACCTCCCCTTCGGCCCCCGGAGGCTCGCCGGGCCCGCGCGACTCGGACTAACGATAAATAACCGTCCTCACTTGCCTTCCCTCATGTCAGGCGCTCACCAGGACGACGTCGAAGAGATCGCCAAGGAAGAGCTGGACAGGATGGCGGCGGGAAACCTCCTCTGGAGGAAGCGCATCCTCGAGTCAGCCTCCGACACATGGGTCTCGGTCGACGGAAGGAAGGAGCTCATGCTTTGCAGCAACAACTACCTTGGGCTGGCGAACAACCCGGAGCTGAAGCTCGAGGCCATAAAGGCCGTGGCCGAGTTCGGGGTGGGCTCCGGAGCGGTGAGGGTGATCTCCGGGACCATGCGGCTTCACGTGCAACTGGAGGAGGAGCTGGCAAGGTTCAAGGAGACCGCCGCCGCGATAACCTTCCAGAGCGGGTTCGCCACTAACCTGGGAGTCATCCCGGCCCTGATCGGGGAGGGCGACGTGGCCGTAAGCGACGAGCTCAACCATGGGAGCATCATCGACGGCATACGTCTGAGCAAGGCCGAGAGGAGGGTCTACAGGCACTGCGACATGGAATCGCTCCAGGAGGCGCTCGAGGGGTCTTCCTCGTTCCGGCGCGTCCTCGTCGTCACCGACGCGGTGTTCAGCATGGACGGCGACATCGCCCCCCTGCCCGACATCGTCAGGCTGGCTGAAGGGAGCTCGGCATTGACCTACGTCGACGACGCCCACGGCGAGGGGGTCCTCGGCGAGCTCGGCAGGGGAGTGGTCAACCATTTCAAGCTTCAAGGAAGGGTAGACGTGGAGATGGGCACCTTCTCCAAGGCCTTCGGCTGCGTTGGCGGGTACGTGGCCGGGGGGAACTACCTCTGCGACTATCTCTTCAACAAGGTGAGGCCCTTCCTGCTCTCGGGATCGCACCCTCCGGCCGTCGCAGCGGCGAACCTCGCCGCCGTAAAGTACGTGCAGAGGCATCCTGAGCTCTTCAGCTCACTCTGGGGGAACACTGATTACTTCAAGAAGGGCCTTAAGCAGCTCGGCTTCGATACAGGGAGAAGCCAGACCCCGATCACGCCGGTCATCGTAGGCGACAGCGGCCGGGCTCAGGCCCTCGCCTCCTCGCTCTTCGAAGAAGGGGTCTTCGTGACGCCCATAGTCTATCCCATGGTCTCCAAGGACGGGGCCAGGGTCAGGACCATCGTGACCGCCGCGCACACAAAGGGGGACCTCGACTTCGCCCTGGCGAAGTTCGAGAAGGTGGGCAGGGCCCTCTCGATCATCTAGGCCAAAGCGATAAATACGCTCCCGGGCCATAAGTGAATGCGGTTGAAGTACCCCAAGGAGACCTTGAAGGTCATCAAGGAGGTCAAGGCCGACCGGTCGACGGGGGCCATCGGCCTGGCCATCAAGGCACTTGACGCCTTCAAACCTCTCGGGGAGACGCCCGGGTCCGACATCAAGATGGTCAGGGGCGTGTCAAGACAGCTTCTCAAGGCGCGGCCCACCATGGTGTGCGTCGGCAACGCTTCGTCTGAGCTCTGCTGCCGCGTCATAGACAAGCTGGGCGAGGGCGACGCTGGCAAGTTTGCCTCAGCAGAGGCCGAGAAGCTTCAGAGGAAGATGGTGCTGTCAAGAATAGCGATAGCCAACGCGTTCGCTCAGTACCTGAGCAGGCCCGTCGTGGTCCTCACGGTGAGCGACAGCCAGACCGTCCTCGAGACCCTGCGAAGGTCGAAGGAGATGCTCGCCCAGGTGTTCGTGACGGTCTCCGACCCGGGAGGCGAGGGAAGGGCGCTTTCCGAGAAGCTCTCGTCGGGCGGCATCCGGAACATACTCGTCCCCGACATGGTCGTGGGAAGCATCATGCCCAAGGTCGACGTGGTGCTCCTCGGGGCCGACGCCGTCCTCTCCGACGGCTCGGTCGTAAACAAGCTCGGGAGCAACACCGCCGCAAAGATCGCCTACGTTGAGGGGAAGCAGGTCTTCTTCCTGGCGGAGGCCATGAAGGTCCATCCCGCCGGCGAAGAGGTGACCCTCGAACTCGACACCGACGCCGGCCAGGGGGGGTACCTGCCGAGGTTCGACATCACGCCGTACGGCTACGTGCAGCACGTCGTTTGCGAAGACGGGGAGCTGGACCTCGAGCGGATAAAGAGCCTCTCGGAGAAGTACGCGGACTTCAGGCGACGTGTAAAGTCCGCTAAATGAACAGCGTTATCGCTGCAGGGTCCGACGCCAGCTCGAGGAACCCAGCCGCGCCTATCACGTCGTCGACCACCCCTACCAGGTCCTGGCTCTTCAGTCCGAACAGACCCATGGTCGGAGAGCAGGCATGTATCTTGACGCCGCTTTCCTTGGCCTGCTTGAGCATGTCGGTGACCGATGGCATCCCTCCCTTTGAGAGCAGCTGAACGAGCTCCTCCTTTGAAACTCCGAGGTCTACGGACGGCTTGATGTCGCCCGACGCCTCCTTCGTCAGGAGCTTCATTCCACCGAACGTGAAGTAGATGTGAGTCTCCATCCCCTCCATGGCGGAGGTCGTGGCCAGGATGAGGGCCGGGTAAAGGCCGTCGGTCGTCCCCCTGCTTGCCACCATGACCAACTTGTTCTTCTTGGTCTCCAATTCGGACTCGTGAGACAGAAAGCCCGATATAAGGCTACTCCTCGAAGCTTCTCAGTCCGTCAGGCCCTCGCTGTCGACAGGAGGAGGGAAGCGACCCCGGCCACGGTGGCGTCTCGGAGCTTCACGGCCCCCGAGCCCAGCACGACCGTGGGGACGTTCCGAACGTCGTACCTCCTGGCGAGCTCCGGGAACTCGAAGGCCTCTACGATGTCGACCCGCACCTTCGGGGACTCCATTGAGGCCTCCATAAGGAAACGCGCCACGGGAGGGCACCGCCGGCATGCAGGGGACACGAAGACCTCCGCCCTGACCTCATCCGGCAGCTCCCTGAGCCTAGTGGCCAGACCCGCCGGAAGCCTGCTCCTGCTGCGAGAAGCCGCGAAGATCGCGTCCACAAGGACGTCCAGCTCCGATCCTATGGGGGCCCCGAAGAAGGTCACAGAGGAAGGTCGCCTTCCGCCAATTACGATGGCGGGAAGCTTTGGGCCCTCCGCGGAGCGGCCCTCCGTTTGGGCCCGGCCCGACCTGCGGACGGTCATGGTGATGCGTGGCTCTAGGCCCGACAGCTCCTTCGCGAGCTTGACGGCCCGATCGCAGTTCTCGCAGCCTGCGCAGGTCTCGACGGCGAGGCTCACCGGCAGCTCGAGCTTGGAGCCGAGGACCTCCTTCAAATGGACCCTGTACGGTTCCGGAATGAGCTCGTCCAAGCGAAGATGCATCTGGAGAGAGGTCGCCCTTAAGCCTTGACGGAACTGGTCACGAAACGAAAAAAGGCCGGCTTGCCTGAATGGCCGAGCATGCGTGCCGTAGTGTACAACTCGAACACCGAGTACGAGCTAGGCGGCCCCGTGAAGCTGGTCCACGATCCCGTCTGCGGAGAGGCACTCAAGGTTGAGGGCTCCCTGGAAGCCTACACGGAGAGGATGACGATGGGGGCGGCGGCCTTCACGAAGAAGGTTGAGGAGATCCTCAGCTCGGACTTCGTGGACGTGGTCCACGTCCAGACCCCGGACCTTCATCAGGACGAGAACGTTCTCAGGGAGATACGAGGCCTCATCGAGCCGGCGGAAGGGGCTGCCAAGCCAGGGTCAGAATGACGGGACGTGTTTCCTCGAAGCGTTCTCCGCTTCGGCTATGTCCGCCGCGGCCTGCCTGACCGCCAGGTCCACGAGCCGTGGGGCCAGCCCGAGGTACTCCTCCGGCTTCAGGGCCAGCAGCGGCCCGGCGTCGCCCTTTAGAGGGGAGCTTCTGACGGCTTCACGGAACTCCTTCAGGCTCATGGTCTTGCCCTTGAGCATGCCCATGACGTCTTCGAACGCGCCCTCCCTACCCGCCTTCCTCAGAAGGAGCTGGAGCGCCTCGCCGAGGACCTCTGCATGGGCGTCGAGGTCCGCCTTCATGGCCTCGCCGTCGGCGTCCACCCGTCTCAGCCCCTTGGCCGTCTTCTTCGCGCTCAGCATGGAGTGCGCCAGGGCGACGCCGTAGTTGCGCTTCAGGGTCGTGTCCGACAGATCGCGCTGCATCCTCGACATCTCGAGCTCCGAGCTGAGCGACTCCAGGAGCGAAGCGCCCAGCTTGGCGTTCCCTTCGCTGTTCTCGAAATCTATGGGGTTCACCTTGTGAGGCATCGTCGAAGAGCCCACCTCGCCGTCGGCCCTTTTCAGCCTCAGGTAGCCCAGGGAGCAGTACAGCCACATGTCGACGTCGAGGTTCTGGACCACCCTGTCCGCGATGGAGATCCCGTCCAGCAGAGAGGAGATGTCGTCGTGAGGGAGGACCTGGGTCGTGAGGAGGACGGGCCGCAGGCCGAGTGACGAAACGAAGGACTCGCTGAACCGCACCCAGTCGACGTCCGGGAAGTTCACGTGCAGGGCGCTGAAGTTGCCCACGGCCCCGGTCAGCTTCCCGGGGTACTCGAAAGCTGAAAGGCTCCTGGCCAGCCTGGACAGCCTGACCAGGTAGTTCGCCAGCTCCTTGCCGAGGGTGGTGGGGGACGCCGGCTGCCCGTGGGTGTGGCCCAGCATCGGCTCAAGCTTCAGCTCGACGGCCATCTCCGAAAGGGTGCGGCATAGATCGGTCAGGGCCGGCAGGTACCCCTTTAGCACGGCGTCCTTCAGCATGAGCGAGTAGGAAATGTTGTTGACGTCGTCGCTGGTCAGCCCGAAATGTATGTACCTGCCCAGCTTGCCGTGCCCACCCCTCCTGCAGAGGTACTTCAGGTATTCGACCACGGCGACCACGTCATGGTTGACCTTCTCTTCGTACGCTTTGACCTCCTGCGCGGCCTGTTCGTCGAATCCTTTCAGGACCTTCCTCAGGAACCTGATGTCGCCATCCGTCACTTCGACCCTGTCCCCCAGCTCGGAGGCGAAAGCCTCGAGGTACGAAACCTCGACCAGCAGCCTGTAACGGAACAGAGCGAACTCGGAGCAGTACTGAAACAGCCCGGACACTTCCTTGCGATAGCGACCGTCGATCGGGGAGATCTCGGACAGAGGGCTTGGGGCCGGCACCCTAGCTCAGCCTCACAATGTCGCTTCTGTCGGGCCCGTAGGAGACGTATCCGACCGGGCAGTCCACGACGTCCCTCATCGCTTCGACGAAGGTCAGCAGCTTCGCCGGCAGCGCGTAGGCCCCCTCCTTCCCGAGCTTCCTCCAGGATTCCGCGGTCAGGTCAGGCCAGCCTTCGAACTCCCTGTAGTGCGGCCGGCAGCGCCTGAGCGCAACGATAGACGACGGCGGTTCGGTCAGCGTCCTATCCCCGTCGAGGTAGCCGTCGCATACGAGGACCCTGTCAAGGCCCCCGAGGACGTCCACTTTGGTCAACACGAGCTCGGTGACCCCGCTGGCCCTTGCAGCATACTTCGCAGCCACCGCGTCGAACCAGCCGATGCGCCGCGGCCTGCCGGTCGTCGCCCCGTATTCCGCACCCTTCTTCCTCAGGGACTCGGCCATCTGGCCGCTTATCTCGGTGACGAACGGCCCGGCCCCGACGCGGGTGCAGTACGCCTTCGCGACTCCCAGGACCGCCTCGATGCTCTGGCTGGGTACGCCGATCCCCGCTGGAGCGTACTGCGCGAGTGTGTGAGTCGCCGTGACGTACGGGTACGTTCCGAAGTCCACGTCCAGGTAGAACCCCTGGGCTCCTTCGAGGAGCAGCTTCCCCCGCCTGGCCAGGATGTCGTTGGCGACCTTGGAGACGTCGGCGATGTAGGGCCTGATCCTCCCGGCCACCTCCTTCAGTCGGTCGAAGGAGTCCTTCGCTATGGTCTCGCCGTCCTCTCCGTAGACGCGAGTGAGGAGGGCGCGGTTCCAGGCTCCGAAGGTCTCGAAGGCCAGCTTCAGGGAGTCGTCGTCAGCTAGGTCCCCCACTCGGATCCCCGTCCGGGCCGCCCTGTCCGCATAGGTGGGCGAGATGCCCCGGAGGGTGCTGCCGATGGCAGACGACCCCCTCCTTCCCTCCTCGAGCCTGTCGCGGAACTTGTGTGGCCCCAGGGTGAGGTGGGCCCTGTCGCTGATCATCAGGTCGACTGGGACGTTGAGCGCGGCGACCTCCTCCAGCTCCTTCAGGAGGACCTCCGGGTCCACCACCACGCCGTTACCTATCAGGAGCTTCTTCCTCTGCAATACACCGGAAGGAAGGAGATGGAAGGCGAGCGTGGTGCCCGTCACGACGACGGTGTGCCCCGCGTTCGAGCCGCCGTTGAAACGAGCGACCGCGTCGAAGTTCCCGGCAAGGCTGTCGATGACCTTGCCCTTACCCTCGTCGCCCCACTGCAGCCCAACGATGACCGTTGCCGGCAATACAGCCCACTCTGTACCGTCGGCATCTTTTAACTTAATGATGACCCGCTCGCTTCAGGGAAGGCTTCAGCTCAAGCTGGCGGCGTCCACCTGCCTGCGGGAGCCGATCATGGCCATGGGCTGGCCGTTCCCCCGTCTGAAGCACGCCATGACCTCGGCGAGGACGCTTACCGCTATCTCCTGAGGAGTGGATGCTCCGATGTCGAGGCCCACCGGGGCGTGCACCCTGGCGGCGATCTGACCCTCGTCAAGGCCGACCTCCTTCGATACCCTGGACAGGATCGTCTGGACCCTGTGCCTGCTGCCTATCATGCCGACGTACCCGGCCCTCGTCTTCAGGGCGGCCGTCAGCGCGGGAGCGTCGTTCTTGTGCCTCGTCACTATAACGATGCCCGTGAGCTCGTCCACCTTCACGTTGTCGAGACCCTCGTCGTGGCGCGCTTTCACGAAGGTGGCCGAGGACGGCAGCTCGGTGGCCGGTGGTATCGGGTCCACAAGCGTGGTGCCCATCTCGAGGAAGTGGGCGAGCTCCACTATGGAGGTGGCCACCGCCCCCGAGCCTAGCACCACCAGCCTTATCCCTGGCTTCGATATCTCGACCAGCACGTCCACCTTGCCCCCGCAGAGCATCCCGACTCCCCCCGCCTCCTGCTCTTCAAGAAGCATCGAGCGCACCGCGACCGAGCCATCCGACCCTCCCCTCTCTCCGGCGCCCTTCTCCCTCTCCTTGGCGAGCATCTGAAGCGCCATGTCGACGGCGTCGTTCTCGAGGCAGTCGCCGCCGATGGTCCCTATCCTGGAGCCATCTTCGAGGACCGCCATCTTGGCGCCCAGCCCTCTCGGGCTTGAGCCCCTGCAGGCGATGACCGTGATGGTGGCGAAGTATTCTCCCCTGGCCGACAGTTCGGCCATCTTACCGTAGAGATCGGTAGCTCGCACGACTTGTTCGACTACGAACCCCCCACGGCTTCCTATATCCTTAGTGCGAGTTTCCTCGGTTGGCCGCCGCGGAGCGGAGAGCTAGCCTTTATTAGTTCCACAGACAATTCCTGTAGGCTCTTCTTGAAGTTCATCAGGCCTTCCTACGACGAAATAAGGGAGGACTCCCTGAAGCTCTTCAACTCGATAAGGGAAAGCGGCTGGTCGCCCGACCTCAACATAGGGGTCGGGAGGGGCGGGCTCTTCGTGCTCAGATGCCTCCAGGATTTCTACGCGGCCGGAGGGGTCAAGATCCCCTACGTCGTGCCGGCGGTCGAGAGGTACCGCGGGATAGACTCGACGGGCGCCATCCGCATCACCCGTCTTAGACGAGAGGATGTCGAGGGGAGGAAGGTGCTCGTCGTCGACGACGTCTCGGACCAGGGGGACTCCCTGAAGGCCCTCGTGGAGGTCATCAGACGCTACGGGGCCTCCGGCATACGCACCGCCACGGTGCACTTCAAGCCCTGGTCGAAGCTGCGCCCCGACTTCTTCGTCCTTGAGACAGACGCCTGGATCATATATCCCTGGGAGCTCTACGAATCAATACGCCTGATACTCGAAAAGGGGGCGGCCGGCACGCCGGAGGAGGCATTCGCGGAGCTCTCGAAGCGAGCCGGAATCAGCGTCAGGGAGTACTCGGCCTTCTGCCACATTGCCTTGGACTCCGAGGCGCTGCCGTCGGCGCTGGTGCGCCGCATGAGAGAGGTCCGCGACCTCTACCGTGGGCACAATCGAGAAGTGCAAAAGTCTTTTAACGCGAAGAAAAGATAGGAAGGGAACGGTGAAGCCGACCCTTGGTCAAGAGGAAGTTCACGATAGATACGGGCGCTGAGAAGGTCGAAATCGAAGGATACGACTACCAGAAGGTGGCTGTCCGGTACCTCATGAAGAGGAGGCGCTCCCTCCTGTCGACCAGGGACCCCTCAAAGGTCGAGGTCCTGTGGGAGAAGCTCCCCAAGGCCGTCGAGGTCATCGGAACTAGGGAGTCGAAGAAGTACTCGGTGGACTGGAAGCGCGTGGGTGAGGAGGAGTTCCAGGGCGCCAGGTTCGTTTTCACACTGAAGGAGATCTAGGCCGAACTGCCGTCTTTGTTTCTCTATGGAGCCCCCAGCCCGGGGCCCGGCCTTCGTGGGGGGTTTCCCTCCACGACCCCCTCGCTGTTCTGGTACCGCCCTTCGTAGCCCCTGGACGCGGGGTACGACTCATGAAAGAGGATGTGCCAGAACCTCTCGCCCTTGGCGAGCGACGTGGGGTAGGGCGGAGAATGGACCTGAAGCGTCAACCTCCCGGTGTAGCCCGCGTCCACCACCGTCCCGGGGATGAGGAAGCCCCGGCGGGCGTAGGTGCTCCTAAGGTTGACGTGGGCGACCATATCCTTCGGCATTCCCAGCCTTTCGAGGGTCAGAAGGAGCACGACGGAGCTGGCCGGAAGCTCTAGCGAACGGGAGAACTCCACCTTCTTGGAAGCGTACTCCGGGCCCGGAAGGATGAAGACGGCCTCCCCCCCGATGCGAAGGTCGAGGCCGTTGGGGGTGAGGCATCCCCCGTCGAAGGGCTCCACCTTCAGCGAGCCATCTCCGACTCGTTTCGCGATCTGGGCGTCCGAAAGGATCAAAGGCGCAGATGGATGGAAGAAGGGACGATTAAAGCGTGGCGCCCTCCCGAGGCCGCTCACCTCATCAAGTTCTAGTGGACTAGAACTGAGCCTGCGGAAGTTCTAGTCCCGCTCTAGAGCGACCCCCATTAAATACCCTCTTGGCAGAGGACTCGGCAAGGAGGTAAAGGCAAACGGACCTCAAACGCGCAACGGCGGCGATCGCGATCGTCGCCCTCATTTCAGTGTCAGCGTTCGCGGTATACGGCAGCACAGCACAGGCAAAGGGCAACAACTCGATGCAGAACAGGATGAATCAGCTGAAGAACTTCGGTATGAGGTACTCTTTCTGGAACTCGGTCTTCAACACTGGCTTCGCGACGGTGCAGTCAGTGCAGACCAACAACAGCAAGGCAGTGTTCTACCTTCAGATAAAGAACAGCGGGTTCCCCACCATCCTGACCGCACAGCTTAACTCGACAGTCGACCCCAACGTCGACTACACCAACAGGACCACCGATTGGGTTGGCGGGCTCCTGAGCCTAAGACAGCTGGTCGAATACACGGACAGCAACGGCGACGGCATGTACAATCCCAGCAATGACACAGCCCTTCAGGTGGTCAACCTGAGCTCTCTGACTTGGGCCCTGGGATACCAATCCATCACATCCACTTCTGGATCCAGCGGCTACAACATCACCCTGACAGCCAACTACAAGGGAGCGACATTCGAAGTCATAGCCCAGGTGTACAACACCGGGGTGACCCTCAGCAACGGCATACCGGTCTCACCTTCCGAAGTCAAGGTCGACTTCATCTTCAACAACTTCCCGTGGAACAGCACTTCCAGTAGGCTCGCTCTGATCTCAGCCTTCGGCGGAGTCTCCGGTTCCAAGCAGGTCACACGCACCGACAGCGAGACGTACGCCGTGGCCTACAATAATGCGTTCGCCTACTTCACCTGGAGCAGCACCGCCACGGTGGACGGCAACTCGGTCAACGTCGTCGCCTTCCAGAACAACACGAACGCCCTGCACCTCGTCGAGCTGAACTATCCTCACGGAACCGACATCTCCCATGACCCGATCATAGGGGTCGGCTCAGGGACCCTGCAGGATGTCCCCTCCCTTGCTCCGTCCACGTCAACCTCAGCAGCCTCCAGTGCGCTGCCGGGGCTCTACTTCATGGTAGCGACGGCCGTGGTGGTCCTGGGAGCCGCAGCGATGACACTGCTCGCACGAAAGAGAATGGTGGAGCCTAAGCTTCAGTTCTGAAGCCCCTCCACCAACTCCTTCTTTCTTCGCTTCATTTGGCGCCCAGCGTTGGCTCCGCTTCTGCGACGTCAAGATAGATGGAGAAACTTAGAAACCTGAAGAAATGCTGATGAAAACGGTAGTTCGCTGGATAGGAATAGGCTCCGCAGAAGCCTATACAGCATCCTCTAAGCGAGGTTGCTGTGAAAGGATGTCTTCTCTACTTTAACCGATGCTGAGAACGCCACCGACGGCGTCCTGGAGGATCTTCTGGACCGGTACGCCCAGAGCGGCCGCGACGGCTACCGCGGCAACGGCAGATCCTGCTACAGCAATGGCCAACATCTTCTCATTCTTCTCCAACGAACATTCCACCGGCAGTATACATGATGTACTCGTAGATAAGTTTTTCCTTTTTGGTAAAGCGTCAACTCGCCCTGCACGAAATCATCGTCATTATGTGCATTTTGTTTACTTTTTTATATCGGATGTGGATGTTGGTTTGCTTCCCTCACCCAGTAGGTGTCGCTTTCGTTGCCCTTGAGCTGGCAGGCGACCTCTTCTGCCATGACGGGCCGTCCGGTGATGAAGGCCAAAGCCCCCGACACTATCCCCTTCGCCAGGTCGCATAGGACCGGGCTGCATGGAAGCGTCGGGTTGTCAAGGATCAGGAAGTTCCTGACCTTGATCTCGGCTTCGAAGGGCTCCTCCCTGAAGTGACTGGTGGAAATCACCCCAAGACCGGATGCCTTGAAGGCCTTCACGAAGAGGTCGACGGACTCGCCCCAGTTCGTGACCCCCGTCGTCTTCCTCAGAAAGCTGGCAAGTTCGTATCCCAGCTGGTAACCCGAGTTGTACACGATCACCCTCGCCGGGCCCAGGCCGAGGACCTTCTCGAGGGTGGCGTAGGACGAATAGACCGCGTTGGCGGAGAAGATGAGAGCCCTCTGGCTTCCAGAGGACAGAGGATACATGAAGACGTCAACATAGCTGTTCTCGTGCTTGACGTCGAAGACGTCCTCTAGGGCCTTGATCTTCGATGTTATCTCATCGACCAAGGCACTAGAGGTGCAGGCGACAAAGACGGCGAAGTAGCCTTTGTCGCCCTCCGTGAAGATTTGGCCCTTCAGCACGTTGACCCCATGTTCGGCCAGTATGGTGGTTATGTGGTTCAGCGCCCCAGGCGCGTTCCTAAGCGTTATGTACATCTCGTAGATCTGCGCACCTTTCTGCGGTTCCTGAACCCAATATACTGGCTTTCCGGTAGCGTCGGCGGACATCCTCTTACCAATACCCCCATAGATACCCTATCCTTATAACCTTTTACCTGATGGTATATAGTCTTGTTGTTATTAGGAAACCAATTGCCCAAGTCGATTAGCATTTTCCCAAAGCCGGGCGGGGGTAAGTTGGCCGATGACGAACCGGCGATATATACCGTTCAGACAATCAGCATACGGTCCGCCCTCCCCGGTGTCGCACCTTTAGGGTTTTAGCAAACTGGCATGATGAGACGCGGCTCCCTCCCCCATGAAGCGGCGGAACCCCGAAAAAACGATTATATCGTCGGTGGACCGACCCGCTTCTGTGCCCAGCGAGAATGTCCCAGGGGACGAGTACAGGGCCCTCGACCACCCCGCCCGCCGGAGGATCGTGGAACTCCTGGGGACCCACCCCTCCATGGGGTTCTCGGAGCTCAGGGGGGAAACGGGCCTCCCGGTGGGGACTTTGTACTACCACCTTGACGTCCTGAGAGGGCTCGTCACCCAGGACGCTTCCAGGAGGTACCGCCTCAGCCGCGAGGGTCAGCGGCTCTTCGAGACGCTCGCGGAAAAGGAGGGGATCCCCCACCAGAGGCCGTCCAGGGCCCTCAGGATCCTCCCCGGCTGGGCGTTCTCCCGCCTGGAACGCTCCCTCCCGGCCGCGGCGGCAGTCTGGCTTGGCGTGGCGGCTCTGGGCGGCATGCTTTCTCATCTGAGCGGGCAGGCGCTGATACTCATGCACTTCGGGGTGTCGACCTTCCCCGACTGGGTGGACGCGGCGCTCTTCCCCGTCAGCATGGCGGTCTACATGGTCTTCTGTTGGGCAATCTCCGAAGCCCTCCTTGGCAGGGGGACGGAGCCTTCTGGACTCCTCGCCTCCGGCGTCGTCTACGCCCCCTACCTTGCCTTCCCGCTGGCCACCATCGCCTTCGGGTCCACCGGGGGAGGAGCCCTCGGGCTCCTGTACCTTCTCCTCGCGATCTTGATCCAGGGGATCTCGGTCGTCCTGGGGGCCACCTACATGTCTACCACCTTCGGGATGAGGCTGGAGAGGTCCCTGCTCATCCAACTTGTCTACTACGTAGCCGCCACCGTGGCCTATTCGCTACTTCAGTACGCGGGCATGGTGACTGACGCCTGGCGTGCGCTGGCCCAGATGGTCTAAGAAGTTCCGTTCAACCGGGGTTCTGCTTCAGCGCTTCCCTCAGGTTCTGCAGCTTCTTCACGTTCTCGTCCAGCGGGAAGGACCAGGCTCCTGAGACGGAGTCGAAGAGCGAGTGCGGGATCGTGAAGGCGAGAGAGTTGCCCACGTCTATGGTCTTGAAGTCCAGCCGCTCGGCCAGCGAGCCGAGGGCGTTGTTCAGGTAGTACTGGACGTAGAGGTAGTGCTCTACGGGGACGGCGAGCTCGACGAGGTACAGGTCCCTGTTGCCGGCTGCGGCCTCGGACCAGGTGAACGGTATGGAGTAGAACGCCTTCCTGATGTCCTGGAGCTGGCTCTGGCTGAGGTCCTTCGCGAAGACCCTTCCGTATATGATCCTGTGCTTCTTGATGCTCTCGAGGTCGCCCATCCATCTAACGATGTACTTTGTGATCATCTTCCTCTCGAGCACGTGGCTGTTGTAGTGATACTGCAGGGTCTTCACGTTGATGTTCAGCTTCTTGGACATCTCGGCGACTGTGCTGAGAGAGTTTATGGCGAGCTCCTTGGCCAGGAGGATGTCCATCTTGTCGTATTCGTTCTTGGAGTACTCGAGGGTGGGGCCGATCTTGGGCACTTCGGGCACCGATCCGAGCGCCTGCCAGTCGATGTCCCAGCGCCCTTCCTGGAAGTCGTAGTACTCGGGCCTGAGCGAGAGGTAGTTCACCCAGACGATCGGCTTCATCGAGTAGCTGGTCAGGATCCCCAGGTTCACCATCTCGTCCAGGAACTCCATCATCTGACCCTTGTACTGCTTGGGGGTCTGGAAGATGCAGTAGTACTCCTTCGACATGAGCTGCCCCGAGTAGTACGTAAGGTAGGCCAGCTCGTGAAGCGACTGGAGTATGTACTTGGATATGGCCTGGTAGGCGTCCGAGAAGCTCACCATGACGATGTACCTCTGCAAGTCGAACTTCTCGGCGTCGACGAGGGCGTGGATGGCCACGCCTCTCCTGTACAGCTGGTTCTTGATCTTGTAGCGTACCGTCTCCGGCGGGATCCCCGTAAGACGGGAGATTAGGGAATAGTTGCCCGGTCCCACCTGGATGATAGCTCGCACTATCTTAGCCGCTGGGTCGTCCTCTGGTAGTGGCATGAATTGTACCTCTTAGTCTTCGGCCCATCTTGCACATGGGACTACAGCGTTATTTTAACCTTTCCCAGACCACTTTACCAATTTACTAACCCTATCGACAGATGTGTGGCATTTCCCTCTTGTGCGCCGACGCCTCGAAGCGAGCCGCGACCTCGTCCACTTCCTTCCCCAAGGAGAGCTTCGCCTTCGCCTGGTCGGCGCTGAGGCCGTCCTCGGTCAGGGCCACAAGCACCCGGTCGATGGTCTCGTAGGTCAGCCCAATCTCGCCCTCGGCGGTCTGGCCGGCCCAGAGCCCGGGGCTGCTCGGCTTCCGAAGGATCGAAGCCGCCATGCCGAGGTGCCCGCCCAGCACCCGAAGCTCCGTCTTGTACAGGCCACCCAGCGGCAGCAGGTCCACTCCCCCGTCCCCGTACTTGGTGAAGTACCCGCAGAGGATCTCGCTCCTGTCGCCCGTGCCGACCACAAGCCTCGACTCCGAGTTCGCGAAGTAGTAAAGGACAGTCATCCTCGTCCTGGCCTTGAGGTTCCCTTCGGTCACCCTGTCCCCGCCCTTGAACGGGTACGACATCAGAATGGGCGCGATGTCCACCTCCCGGACCGGGACCCCGAGGCCCTCCGCCTGCAGCCTGGCGTCCGCCATGTCCTTTTCGGACGTGAGCCCCTTCTCGGGCAGCAGGAGGCCCAGGACCCTGCCCGGACCCAACGAGTCGACGCAGGCCCTGAGGGCCATCGATGAATCGAGGCCGCCACTGAGGCCCAGGACCAGGCCGCGGGAGCCGGCGAGCTGGGTCTCCTTCCTTATGAAGTCCTTGACCCCTTCGTACTTGCGCAGAAGGTCGACTTCCCTCACCGGGGAGCGCAGCATGACCCCTTTTCTGCTGAAGGCTCATCATAAACGTTTGCTCGCCGCCGGAAGAAGATTTAAAGACGCGCGACGCCTCATCGGCGAACGCGGCAGGCAAAGGAGAAGATGAACGACCTCTCTGACAGGATATTCTGGATAGCCAAGGACGAGGAGATCAAGGGCGGGGCAGTCACGGACCAGTACTTCCTCACCACCGAACAGGCGCTGAAGCTCAAGGAGATGAACCCCATGGTCACCATGGAGGTCTACACCAGGCACGTGCCCTACCCCAGCGAGTGGGGCATAGTTACGGGGATCTACGAAGTCGCCAAGCTCTTGGAGGGCCTTCCGCTGGACGCCGATGCGATGGAAGAGGGGGAGGTCTTCGTGACCTCCAGGGGAACGGCGGCCTACGAGCCCATCCTGAGGATAACCGGCAGGTACAGGTACTTCGCCCGGTTCGAGACGCCCATCCTCGGATTCCTCTGCAGCAGCAGCGGGTTCTCAACCAAGGCCGCCAGGATAAAGCTGGTGGCCGGCGACAAGCGCCTGCTCAGCTTCGGGACGCGGAGGGCCCACCCGGCGCTGGCGCCCCTGATCGAGAGGGCAGCCTACATCGAAGGGTTCGACGGAGTCTCGAACGTCATAGGGGCCAGGCTCCTGGGGATCGAGGCTTCGGGGACCATGCCGCACTCGTTCGTGCTCTGCTTTGACACCCAGGAGGAGGCCTGGAAGGCGTTCGACGAAGCCCTCCCGGAGGGCGCACCCCGGACGGCGCTGACGGACACCCTCTACGACGAGAAGACCGAGTCCATCCTCGCCTGGCAGACGCTCGGCAAGAGGCTTGGGGCGGTCAGGCTGGACACCCCTTCCACCAGAAGGGGGGAGTGGAGGAAGATCATCGAGGAGGTCCGCTGGGAGCTGAACCTAAGGGGCGCCGACAAGGTGAAGATCTTCGTGTCAGGCGGGATAGACGAAAAGGAGGTCGCCGACCTCCGCGACGTGGTCGACGGGTTCGGCGTCGGAACAAGCGTGGCCTGCGCCCCCACCATAGACTTCAACATGAAGATGGTGGAGATCGAAGGAAAGGGCGGCAAGATGGTCCCGAGGGCCAAGAGGGGGGACCTGTCGGGGGCCAAGGACGTGCAGAGGGACCCCGCCACGATGGAGGACTTCCTGGTGAGGAGCGGGAAGCCGCTGCCGAAGGGGAGGATCTCCTTGCTCAGCCCCCTGATCAGGGACGGGAGGGTCGTCAGGAGGTTCCTCTCGATCGATGAGCTGAGAGAACGGCAGGCGGAAAGGCTGGCTTCGGTCAGGGAGCACGAGCCGACGGTGGAGCTTCGGTTCTGACGGCGCCGGCCTCCGTGTGGTAGTAGATCATCGCCAGGAAGACGACCATCCCGGAGAAGGCTATCACCCCAAAGGGCACGAAGTCCGGGAAAGAGTCCGTCCCCGACGCGCCTCCCGACTGCGAGCTGAGGCCCGACATCACGATCAGACGGCCCGTCTGAGACCCGGGCGAGCCGGGCAGGGAGACGACGACCCTGTAGAAGCCAGTCATCTCAGGCAGGAGAGAGAAGTTGTGCGAAGCGGAGATGGTGCCCTCGAGTACGGTGCCGTCCGGCCTGACGATGGTCACCAAGGCGTCAGCCGTCCCTCTGTACGACGAATAGATCTGGCCTGAGGCGGCGTCGTAGCCCACCCATATGGCCCCCGGCACCACGCGCACTGGAAGGGAGTAAGTGTACCCGCCCCAGCCCAGCTTGAGCCGGTCCTCTCCCTGGGATAGGGAGGACGCCGCCGAGGCGGTGACAGTGAAGCCTGAGGAGCCCACGGACGAAATGGCGAGCGGGTATGAGCCGGAGTATGAAACGGAGCCCAGGCTGCCTCCGTCGAACGACGTCACGGCTACGGACTCCGAGTACGCCTGCGCTGTGGAAGGGTAGAGCATGACGTAGTGGACGTCGAGGGCGAAGGGCAGGGACAGAGTGCGGGTGATGTTCAGGACGCCCGCCCCCTGGACCTGAAGCGGGAACTGACCGAAGTAACCTCCGGCGACCGTCGCCCCAAGGGAGACCATCGAAAAGGCCTCCTCGGCGGTTATGTTGGGGCGGAGCTGCGCGAGGAGGGCGAGAGTCCCGCTCACCTGCGGCGTGGAGAAGCTGGTCCCGGAGCCTTCCACGTAGGCGGACGTCCCCGTCAGCGGGGCCACGACGCTGTCCCCGGGGGCCAGGACCTCGGGCTTCACCGAGAACTCGTCGGACGGTCCCAGGGAGGTGAAGACCGCCGGGTAAAGAATGCTGCCCGGCTTGAAGACGACCAAGGTGACGTTGGTGCCGTCTCCCGAAGGCTTTCCGATGGCCGAACCTTCCGCGCCGGAGACCGCGACGACGGGTATGCGGGGCGCATATGAGGTGTCGTTGGAGGCCAAGGCCGGACCCCCGGTGGTTCCGTTGGCCGTGAAGCTGAGCGGCGAATCGTTGACCACCACCAGGGCGATGGCCCCCGCGTTCGCAGCATCCTGCTCCATCGCTGAGAACAGCGTCTGGTGGTCCCGGACAGAAACCGCTATGCGGCCCGTGAGGTTCAAGCCAGCGACTTGGCTCGGCTTGCCGTTGCCGATGAAGACCGTCTGCCCCCCGATGACGCCGGACGTAAGGGGGGTGTCGTTCATGGGCATTGCGGTCAGGAGGACCTTGCCTCCTATGGAGACCTCGGCCTGAGGATCAGTCGTGGCGAGGCTGACAGACGAGCCCACCCCGAAGTAGTACTGGAGGTCGCCGGGAGCCTCGGCGCTGGCGGGGTCCGGCCCGTCGTTTCCGATGGCGGCCACCAGCTCCATCCCCTTCGAATAGAGGAGCTGGCCAAGGGAGTTCAGGGAGCTTGACGTGAACCCGCCGCCCAGGCTGAGGTTCACGACCTTCGCCCCGTCCGTTGAGGCCTGGTCAAGGGCCTCGACTATGAGCGTCGTCGACGTCTCGCCCTTGTTGAAGACCTTGTATACGAGGAGCTCGGCGCCCGGGGCGACGCCCTTGAATGCGGACGAATTCCCGGCTATGATGCCGCTCACGGCGGTGCCGTGGCCGTCGTCATCCGAGAGGTCGTTGTTGTCGTCAACGAAGTTGTAGCCCCCCACGACCTTTGCTCCCATGGCGCCGCCGAGCGCGGGGTGGTTGACATCCACGCCGGTATCCACGACCGCCACCTTGACGCCTGCGCCCGTCACGTTGCCGCCCAGGAAGTAGTCGAAGCCGGTGACCGCCTGGCTCGAGCCGATGGATTCTGGGCCCAGGGTGACCACCGTTGAGTTCAGGAGCAGGATGGGATGGAGGCGCTGTCGAATGGCTTCCGCGGTCGCATCGGAAGCGGCGAAGGCGCCCCCCACGCCTATGCTTGAGAAGTAGCGGAGGACCTTGACGTCCAGCCCCGACCTTGCCAGGCCGCCGAAGAAGGCGACCGAGTCGTCGTAGGTCCTCGATCCTTGAGGCCCGCTGAAGACGACGACGTATGTGCTGGGTCCGCGGGAAGGGGGAGGGGCTCCCCCAAGGACCGAGATGATGACTAGCAAGACCAGAAGTGCGCCTGCCGCGACCCTGACAGATCTCCCGGAGAACCCGACGCGCGAGGCAGCTGGGGCAGGCAATTTCAGCGGTCTTCTCCCAGACCTTCGAATGGTGGGCTAATATCCGTTCTGCAGGTGCCAGGTCCCCGCCTCAGTCGGATTCGATGAGAAGCCTGTCCGCCAGCTCCTCGAGGTTGCCCAGCTTGGAGCCGTCGAGCAGGAACGCCTCGGCCTCGTAGGAGCCCTTGAGGAACCGTTCCACCACCGGCTCCCACTTCTTGGGCGTGAACTCGGAGGCCGGCATCCCGGAAAGGAGCGGGTTGAAGGCAGGCATGACTATCAGCGTCTGAACGGCCGGGGCCTCGCCGAACGTGAGCCTCACCCAGATCCCCTGGCGCGTGCCCTGTCTTGAGAGGATGAGGTGGTGGTGGCCCGTCACCAGCACCTTGGACCTCCCGACGGACGCGGCCGGATGTGCGTGGCCGTGGAAGAAGCCAACGCGCCCTTCGGTCGTCTGGAGGGCCATCCCCCCCGGGCCCGCCAGCCTGACCTTGGCTGGGAGCAGCGGCGCGAGGCCTCCGTCGTGGTTGCCTGGGATGACGTAGAGTTCGTCGAAGGCGTCCTCCAGCCCGCGGAAGAACGAGGCCACGGACATCGAGGTGTAGAGCGAAGCCCCTCTGATGTCGTGCTTGACATCCCCCAGGATGACCAGCCTCCTGGCGGAGTTGCCCTCCCCGATCGCCTTAACCCTGTCCAGGAGGAGCTGGGTCTGTTCGGGGACGTGGACGCCCCTGGCCTCGAGCGCCCTCTCGAATCCGAGATGGAGGTCGGAGATGGCCAGGGTGCCATCGTCCACCAGGAGCGCCGGCTGGCCTGTCACGAGCCTCAGAGGCAGAAGGAGGACCTCCTCCAGGACCTACCTCGATTCGGAGGCGAGCGGTGCGATCTCCTCGAAGACGTAAGAGACGACCTCGCTGGGGTCCACCTGGGTGAAGACCGTCACCACGCAGCTCCTGGTCAGCCCGATGATGAACCTCTTGCTCTTCGAGGCCACCACAACGTACCACAGGCGACCGTGCGTTAGATAGTCACGGTAGGTGTTGGTGTCCGACAGCCCGGAACCGTAGAGCGCGAGCTTCGTTATGTTGGGGATGTCGACCTGGTCGAAGTAGACCACCCTCGCATCCTCGAAGCTGGACTCATAGTACTTCTCCATGGTCTCCGGGGTGATCCTGTCCTCCACGACCGCAGCCGGCCTCATGAACAGGATCCTGCTAAAGTCGTTCGCCAGCTCGTTGGCCCTGGGCTTCTTCTCGAATATCAGGAGGTGCACGTTCCCACCGACCTCCTTGAAGAAGAAGGGGGCAACCATCGTGCGCAGGGCGGGCCTCCACTCGTCCCTCTGGTTTATCCTGATGACCATGTCCTTGAGGATGCGCCCCCTGAGCATGCCTCCCTCGTACCTCAGATCGCGCACCTCGGTCACCAACTGAAGCTTCGTCTCCTCGTCCTCCCTCTCGACCCTGAATCCCTCCAGCTTCTGAAAGGCCCCGTCCAGCGTCAGAGGCAGGCCGAGGCGGAAGAGCTTGCAAGCGATGACCATTGCGGGCTGGCGTATGGAGGCGAAGCGCTATTAGCCTATCGGACGGAGCCCCGGTCATAATCGCTAAATACATAAACTATATGAAACTGATGCGGAATAATCACCTTCGCTGTCGCCTTGGGTCGTCCTAAGGAGGGTTTGTCTCTTTCATGTTCACCTTTATTACGAGATTGGGGACCGGAACTAATAATTTCGACATTCGGCAAGCTTTTAGGTTGATTTCGCATGACCCTACGAGAGGCTGGCCTTGAACAGAATCGTCCTGAAAAGGGACCTGGCTCAGTCGACCCGTTTGATTCAGGTTGAAAACCCAGCGGTCGCTTCCAGGGTCAGACCCGGCCAGTTCATGATGGTCATGAGCGACGAGACTGGCGAAAGGGTGCCTCTGACAGCTGCAGACTGGGACCCCTCCAGAGGGACGGTCTCCATCGTCTTCCTCGAAGTGGGCGCCTCCACACGGAAGCTCGGGCTGCTGGCGGAGGGGGAGGAGCTCTACCATCTTGCAGGCCCGCTCGGCAACCCCACCGAAGTGGAGAACTTTGGGAACGTCGTCATAGTGGGAGGCGGAGTCGGGATAGCAACGGCGTACCCTGTCGCGAGGGCAATGAGGGAGGCTGGCAACCATGTCACCTCCATAATAGGCGCCAGGTCGTCTGACAAGCTGATCTTCAAGGACGAGATCAGGTCGGCGTCCGACGACTTCAGGGTGGCCACCGACGACGGCAGCGAAGGGCGGAAAGGCTTCGTCAGCGACGTGCTCAGGGAGCTGCTCCAGTCCGGGACGAAGGTCGACAGGGTCTTCACCGTGGGGCCGACTGTGATGATGAAGGTTGTCGCCGACACGACCCTGCCGTTCGGCGTGAAGACGGTGGCCAGCCTTAACCCGATAATGCTCTGCGGCATGGGGATGTGCGGCGGCTGCAGGGTGAGGGTCGGCGGGGCTGTGAAGTTCGCCTGCGTGGACGGCCCCGACTTCGACGCCAACCAGGTGGACTTCAGGGAGCTCATGGCCAGGCTTTCACAGTACAGGACCGAAGAGGCGACGGCCCTTCAGCTGCTCCAGCAGAGGTTGGCGAGCTAGATGGGCAAAGTGCAACCCAGGGTCCGGATGGCCAAGAGGGAGCCCGAAGACAGGGCCAAGGACTTCGACGAGGTGGCCCTGGGGCTCACCGACGAGGAGGCCGAGTACGAAGCGAGCCGCTGCCTGCAGTGCCCGAAGCAGCCGTGCATCGCGGCATGCCCGGTCGGGGCGCTGATCCCGTCCTTCATGAAGGCAGTGAAGGAGAAGGAGATGGGCAAGGCATACGAGATCGTCCGGGAGAAGAACCGCATACCCGCCATCTCAGGGAGGGTCTGCCCTCAGGAGAGCCTGTGCGAAGAGGAGTGCACCCTCGCCAGGATCGGCCAGCCGGTGGCCATCGGCGCGGTGGAGAGGTACATCGCCGACTACGCCCTGAAGAACGGTCTCAGCAGGGAGATCAGGCCGGGAGAGGAAGGGCGGAGGAAGATCGCGGTCGTTGGCAGCGGTCCCGCGGGCCTGACGGTCGCGGCGGAGATGGTCGCAAGGGGGCACGAAGTCAAGGTCTTCGAGGCGCTCCACAAGCCCGGCGGGGTCGTCGTCTACGGCATACCGGAGTTCAGGCTGCCGAAGAAGATAGTCGAGCAGGAGGTGGACACGCTGAGGAGGCAGGGCGTGGGCTTCGAATACGGGGTCATAGTCGGCAGGACTGTGAAGGTCAGGGACCTCTTCGACGACGGCTTCGACTCGGTGTTCGTGGGGACGGGAGCGGGCTCCCCCAAGTTCATGGGGCTCCCTGGCGAGAACCTCAACTACGTCTACAGCTCGAACGAGTTCCTCACAAGGATAAACCTCCTCAAGGCCTACTCCTTCCCTACCTACGGGACGCCCGTCAAGGTGGGCCAGAAGGTCGTGGTCATCGGCGCGGGCAACACCGCCATGGATTCAGGCAGGACGGCTCTCAGGATGGGGGCCAAGGAGGTATACATAGTGTACAGGCGGACGAGGGCTGAAATGCCCGCGAGGCGCGAAGAGGTCCTCAACGCGGAGGAGGAGGGAGTTCAGTTCCTCATGCTGTCCTCTCCAGTGAGGTTCCTCGGCGACGAAAAGGGCAGCGTGAAGGGCCTGGAGCTGCAGGCGATGGAGCTAGGTGAGCCCGACCAGTCTGGGAGGAGGAGGCCGAGGCCCGTCTCAGGCTCGGAGTTCCTCAAGGACGCGGACACGGTTGTAATGGCCATCGGGAACAGGGTCAACCCCCTGATCCAGATGACTACCCCCGGCCTAGCGACCGCTGGAGAAGAGGGGCTCATCAAGGTCGACGGGACGTACGAATCCTCGATCAAGGGCCTCTATGCCGCCGGGGACGTGGTGCTCGGGGAGGCCACCGTGATCCAGGCGATGGGGACAGGCCAGAAGGCTGCCCTGAGCATGCAGAGGAAGTTGGAGCCCCCGCCTTCCCTCTAGACCAGGATCGGCGGACGGCCCTCAGCCGGGGGAGATCCCATCCTTCGCGCCCGTCTTCAGCTTGGACGAATGGAGGCCCACATTGAGTGGAGGAACCCGATCCTTCCGAGGACACAGCCGGCGCGTCGCCAGGCACATGAGGATAGGAGATTGAGGCTCGGAACTCACTCAACACATCGTGTCCAGAAGGCTTCTTCACGGCGACGGCTGGCTCAGGGAGACTCGGTGGAAGGAAGAGGGGCGGGCTCCGCTTTGGGCTGGGACCGGGGCGTCTCTTTCATGGCGCTGTAGCTCAGGTAGCCGCCCTTCGCGATGAAGACGCATACAGGCATCATCAGGAGGTATGCCAGAGGCATGAAGCCGGCCGCCGTGACCACCGTCACCTGGAGCCCCGTCGACGTGGTCTGCTGGGTCGCTATCGCCACCTTCCCGTCCTGGAAGACGTAGAGGAGGAAACCGATGATCGAGAAGCCCAGCACCACCGACATCGCCCCCTCCCATCTCGTCTTCGTCGCGATGGAGTAGACGACGGCCAGCGCCGCCGCGGGAAGGAGCAGCTCCTGTATCCTTGAGGTAAGCGGCGTAGTGCCGGAGGAGGTGACGAGCCCCACGAAAGGCCCGAACAGCAGGAGGGTCTGCGGTAGAAGGTAGAACGTGGAGTACGCCACGACGAGGCCCAGCGCTGCCCCGGTGACCCGATTGAAGAGCCGGCTGTGAGGCGATTCAGCCCACCCCCGCCAGGGTCAGGTTCGAGTCCACCTCGACGCTCACAAGGCCGGAGACGCCCGACTCGAGGCCGACGATCAGCCTGACCGCGGACTTGCCGCTCCTGAAGGAATCGTAGATCGCCTGCGGCACGGTAGAGAAGTCCAGCGAAAAGGTCATGTTCCCCCTGGCAGACCCGAACGCTGCCACCCTGAAGCTCTGCGGCTGGGAGGCGACAAGGAGGTTGCCGTCGGCGTCGTAGAGCTTCGCCCAGACGAACACGTCGTCGGTGGACAGGGGCCCGGGGTTTATCGCATGATAGCCCAGGGACACGGAGACTACCTTTCCCTGGACGGCGACCTGGGGCTGGGACAGGCTCGCAGCAAGAAGGGTCCCGAAGCCGCTGAGCATGACAAGGCCGATCACGATCATGACGGCCGCGACAGACCCGAGCTCGACCCATCTGAAGGCCTTGAGCACGCCCGCCGAGGGCATAGCAATGGTGGCGGTTACAGCGTATTTAAGGGGTGGCGACCAAGGCACCGAAGGCCCGCCGCCCAAGAAGGAACAGTCTATATCTCGAGCCCGAAGGCCTTGGCGTACTCTTCGAAGGTCTCCATGCTCGACAGGAACTCCTTCCCCTTGTCACTGAGCCTGTAGAGCGAACCCCTTTCGACCGGTATCTTAACTATGAGCCCCTTGTCCACCAGCTCCTCTGTGAGGTCGATCATCCTGGAGTACGAGAGGTTGGCCTTCCTCAAGAGAGAGGTGACCTTGGCCCCCTCCTCGTCGTCGTCCCTTACCGCCCTCAGAAGGTCGGCCATCACCCGGACCTGGGACCGGTAGGTCGTCATGAAGCCTTGACCTCCGGGCGGTGTCTGAACAGTATCGCGACGGGAGAGCAAAGTATGACGAAGCCCAGGAGCTTGATGCAGCTGAAGAGGAGGGCTAGATCGCCGGAGGGAACTACGACCATCTCCAGCAGGACGCTCGCCGTAATCAGAAGGAGGCCGGTGACGGAGATCAACGTCGCCCTGCTCCGGTACTGGAAGTAGAAGATGAGGGTCTCGGCGCTGATGTACATGAGGAGGTACAGAGAGACGGCGTTGATCGCGATGTTGAGCCAGGACAGGGTGGAGACGGAGAGTGCGGGAACGAGGAGCAGGGTGCCGAGACCCGATATCTCGCCGCGGACGGTGAAGAAGTGAGAGAGGGCCAGCAGGAAGTAGCCGGCTGCATCCAGCGCGGAGCCGGAGATCATGACGACGGCCGAGAGCACCGGATCGTCAACTACGGACGCGACCGCGCCGAGGGCGAGCCCGATGGACAGCAGGGCGAAGCTGGTGCAGAGCCTAAGGAGGTTGGGACTCCCCGTAGCCCTGTAGCCCTTGTAGGCCGTCACCCCAGTTGCCCCGGCGGCTACGGCGGTGGCGAGCTGGACAATGAAGCTGACCGAGGTGACGGCAGACATAGCTGCCATCCTGCACCTTTGTGGTGGTAGCCTATTACCATATAAAAACACTGGGAGGACTTGGCTGGGTTTCGCGTCTCACCCCGCAGATAGATTTATAATGCACGCCCATTTGTGTAGGGTCGGATTTATCAGTGGCCGAAGTTTGCCAGGTTTGCGGCCTGCCCAAGGATCTGTGCGTCTGCGAAGAGCTTGAGAAACAGCAGTCCAGAATCGTCGTCCGCCTTGAGATGAGGCGTTTCAGGAAACCGACAACGATACTCGAAGGGATGGACCCAAAGCACATAGACCTGTCCCAGCTGGCCAGCAGCATGAAACGCAGGTTCGCCTGCGGAGGCAGCGCCAAGGAGGGCGTCATCCTGCTTCAAGGTGACCACAGGGACGAAGTGAAGGCCTATCTCGAGACCCAGGGGTTCGGGGCTGAGAGCATAGAAGTGCAATAGGAACCTGCATGACGCGATCAACCTAGGTCTGCTTAAGAGGGAGAGCCATGGTAGAGTCGAAGTCGGGGCGAAAGGGCGCGGCGGGGAGACCACGATTCCGAAGGCGTTTCTTCACCACGAAGCTGTGCCCGAACTGCCTCGGCGAGCTAAAGCCTTTGTCCGAGTTGAGCGGCAAGGTCACTCCGGAGAGCTTTTACTGCGAGAAGTGTGGCTACGCAGGAAGCGTGGCCCTTGAAAGGCGGGAAGATGAACCGGGCGAGTGACTCCGTAGAGAAGGGACTATTGTTCGCCGCGGCGACCCTGGGGGTCGCGCTGCTGATCGTCGCGTTCGCCTCCTTCCCGCTGGGGGCCTACTCCTTCTTCAGCAACCAGATAAACGGCACCTCACCTGATGCCACCTTCAGGCAGCTCTACATCTACGTCGTGGGCGTTCAGCTAACCTTCCCCGTCCCTGCTGGCCTTGTCAGCCTAGGTGGCCTGTTCTTCCTCCTGTGGGCCACCTACATCGCCCTCTTCGTATTCCTCCTGCAGGGCCCCTGGTACGACCTCCTGAAGGCGCTGAGGTCCATCAGGTCGGGGGGGACGCTCGCCGTCTACTCCAACGGGGCGCTGACCTGGTCCTTCGCCTTCCCCGTCTCCATACTGATGGCTGTGATGATCGACTCCCTCCTGACGTCCGCCGGGGTTCCGATAGGCACGCTGCCCAGCGTCGACGCGAGGTTCGTTTTCTGGCAGACGACGTACGCCCCCATCGTGGAGGAGGTCGGCTTCAGGGTTACGATAGTCGGCGTGGTCGCGGTCCTGATGGCGCTCTCTGCCGGTGGCAGGAGGAGGAGCCTTCTGGCGCTTTGGCACCCCTCAAGGGTGCTGGGCTCGCTGGGGGTTGAGTCCTGGAAGCAGCCGGGTATCTACGCCGCCATCTTCGGCAGCGCGGCGATCTTCGGCGTGGCCCATGTCCTCGGAGGGTGGGAAATAGGGAAGTTCTTCAGCTCCTTCGCGGTCGGACTCGCCTTCGGGCTCCTGTACTACACGCACGGGCTTCCTCTGGCCGTGATGATGCACTGGGGGTTCGACTACTTTGGATATTCGCTGTACTACTTCGACCAGGTTCGGGGGCTGCCGCCTCTGACCAGCGAATTCACCTCTCTCTATTCGCTTCAGTACGCCGAGTTCTACTCGGACGTACTGGTCTATATGATCGGCGTTGCCCTGTTCGTCCTCGCCCTCTACGTCCTGGCCAAGGCGGCCGGGGCTCGCAGGCGGACGCCCATGGCCGCAGCGGCCGCCCCTCAGGCAGCTTGAGTCCGGCGAGGCACCAAGTATAAAGGCTCCTTAACGCTGACTCCCGGGAGTGATTCCCGAGTGTGCGTCATAGGCGAAGATGAGTTCCTCAAGCTGCAGACCAGGCTGAGGGTGATACACCCTTTCAACGAGGCCCTCCTCGACGGCGACGGCTACGTCCTCACGGTCAAGGAGGACGTGACCATGAACTATCTTGAGCACCACAACCTCCTGTCCAACGAGGTAGTCTTCGTCCCGCCCACATTCGTCGCCCACCTGACAGCGAAGAGCATCTTCGGAAGGATGGGTCTCTCATTTCTTAACGCGGCGAAGGTCCACAGCGGCTACATCGGCAGGCTGGTGCTGGAGGCGGTCAACCTGAACAACGCCCGCAGGCCGATCACCATCAGGAAGAGCGACCCTTTCATGCATTTTGAGCTGGTGAGCAGGCTCGGCGCACCTGCACCTTACATGGGCAGGTACACCTTCCAGTACATGACCGACGACGAGGTGAAGCTCTACGCGGACCTCACCGCGAAGGAGTTCCCCGACCTCTACGACCAGAGGAAGCTGAAGGCGCTGGCGGAGTCCAGGGTGCTCACCCCCGCTATGGTGTCGTTCTAGCGGCCAACCCCCGTTTGAGGGGGGCTTCGGCTCCCTGGGCCGCCGCGTTCGCTACAATCAAACAGGATGACGCCTTGACTGGGAGACTTGCCGAGAGCCCAGGTTGACTTCTGGAAGCTTGGTCGTCAGGTCGTTGGCGGCAGCCGTAGTTGCCCTCCTCCTAGCTTCGGCCAGCCTGTACCTCTCACTCCAGGAGTCCCAGAGCCGAAACAGGGAGTTGAGCGGCCTGAACGCCTCCCTCCAGTCGCGGATCGACTCCCTCAATTCTCAGATCGCCTCGCTCGACTCGCAGGTGAGCTCCCTGAACTCTCAGCTTGATGAACAGCCGCAGTTGGTTAAGCAGCTGAGAGATCTCGACCTGCAGGTGCTCGACCTTGAGTCGGAGCTGCTGAAAGCCCAGGGGGACCTCAACGCTTCGTTTCCGATGCTGTCATTCCTCCAGAACCAGACGCTTCAGTACTTCTATCCCGTGAGCTACTGCGACAGCAACGGCTTGCTGGGCTGCGCCGACGACCTCCTTCCATACGTCCAGCGTGATCCTGGCTTCACAGAAGCGGAGGCAGGGAGGAACTACACCTACCTCACATCGAGCGTTGACGGAGGAGAAAGCTTCGCGATCTACTTCCTTCCCCCGCTTGACGCCCGGGGCTTGGGGATCTACGTTGCCATTCGCATGATCGGGCCCGACCCGTCACATGGCCTGGGATACTTCTCGCTGGTGAACATGACGACCGCCGTGTTCCCCATGCTCACGCCCGGCATGAGCGCACAGATGCGGCCCGAGTAGCTTCCGCTCGCCCAGCTGCCTGAAAGAAAGTGGCCGGTCAGGAGACCGGGGGCTCTTGAATCTTGAGGGCGGTCTTGAGGCCCTTGTACCTGTTCCTAATGGTTACTTCCGTGACTCCAGCCGCCTCCGCGATGTCCTTCTGGGTCTTGTTCTCCCCTTCGAGGACGCAGGCGACGTAAAGAGCCGCGGCCGCGAGGCCCATTGGATCCTTTCCAGCGCTCGTCCTGGATTCGATGGCCCTCTTCAGTATCTCGACCGCTCGCCTCTTCGTCCTTTCGGTGAGGCCCGCCTTGCTGGCTATTCGTGAGACGCACTTGACGGGGTCCATGATGGGCATCCGGAGGTCGAGCTCCCTCAGGAGCAGCCTGTAGCAACGGGCGATGTCCTTCTTCTTCACGCTGCTGGCGGCGGCGACGTCCTTGAGGGTCCTCGGGGTCTCCGTGACCCTGCAAGCAGCGTAGACCGAGGCCGCAATCAGGGCGCTGATGCTGCGTCCCCTCACGAGGCCCTTCTCGAGAGCCTTCCTGTAGGTGTAGGCCGCCCTTTCGACCACGACGTCGGAGATGTTGAGCTTGTCGGCGAGCCTGTCCAACTCGCTGAAGGCCTGCCTGAGGTTCCTGTCCACCGGCTCATGCACCTGGCTCCTTCCGTCCCACGTGCGCAACCTCTCCATAGCTGTCCTTACGCTTCCCGCCAGGGTCTTGCCCGACGCGTCCCTGTCCTCGGGACCGATAACGGTCGCCAGGCCCATGTCGTGCATCGCCAACGAAGTGGGTATGCCTACGCGGCTCCTGTCCTCCTTTTCCTCTTTCGAGAAGGCCCTCCATTCGGGCCCGGTCTCCTCTATGCGCTCCTTGACGACGAATCCGCAGTAGCTGCAGACCATTTCGCCTGTGGCCGAATCAATGACCATCGGCCTTCTGCCGCATCTGGGACAACGCTCAGACTGGGCATTCTGGTCTCCGGGAAACATCTCTCTTCTAGAAGACATCCCATGTCACCAAAAAGCTTTTAGCAGTCTATACCCTTAAATGGGTTCTATTTAAACGTCGCGTTCGAAAACCGTAGCACGTCGAACACTGCCCCCAAAGGGCCTTCTTCACATCCGTCAGTTCATCTCTGCAGCCTCACAGGGGGATCGCGGCAGGTCGATAAGGAAGCGACACCAGGATCGCCCTGAGGCACATGCCTTCCGGCCCGCCGTTCAGCGTGGCTCCCCCCGGGTCCCTCCTTGTGGCCAACAACATGCCAGGAGTTCCTCCTGGCATATGTCGGCTTTCGGTTCGGGACAGAAGTCAGCGCATCCGGCTGGGGGCTGCTGATGCAAGAGGGTCCGCCGTACGTTAGAACCGACTGGTGGACCTCCTCCTTCCCTGGCCTGACCGTCGCCCTGGTCTCCCTGGGCTCTGCGTTCCTGGGAGACGCCCTCGTCAACGTGCTCGACATGGAACTGGAGACCAGCGCCTTCGCCAAACTGGTCTGAGCCAACCTGGATGCTGCGAACTGAAGGGGCACTCGTCATCGCACGATTCCGCCCCGACCCAGTCTAGATAGTTCTTAAATAGAGAAGGGGGAATATCGTACTCATCACGCGAGAGACCTTGCAGTCGCCGCTCCCCCTCGAGATCGTCGAAAGGATACGAATCAAGCATCCCGACGCGAGCCTCGCGGTGATCGGCTGTCACGCGGCCGGAGTATCGAGGCCCTATTGCGAAGTCAACGTGGCGGCCTATCCCGCGGTGGGTCGGCCTTGGACGCTCGCCGAGGGGAAGAAGTTCTACGAGGTGATTCCGATAACGAACCTGTCACAACTCTATCTGGAGAGCGAGAAGATGGAGGTCGTCACCGACGACAAGTGGTCCTTCGCCAGCCTCAAGGCCAGCTTCGTCGACCACAGGATGGAGAAGCTCCTTCTCGCCACGTCGATGAGGAGGCTGACCACGACCATAAAGCACCTCGGCATCGTCTACAGCAGCCAGGCCAACGACAGGCCGTACCAGGCCACCCTTAACCTGCTGGCGGCTGCGGCCAAGTATTCAGAGGGCGTGCTGCTCCTGAGGAGGATCATCCCACATCCGTCTCACCTGGTCGAGCAGATGAAGACCGCTGCCTCCCTCAACCCGGTCGCGACGGTCCTCGACTTCGACCAGTCTACCGAGTCCGCGGTGAAGAGACGGGTCGCCAAGCTTGTGGCAGGGGTGGGCGAGTCGGAGGCCTTCGTGCTCAACCTCAAGGTGAACGGCCTTCTCCAGGAAATGAAGCCTTTCGACGCGATGCTCTACCTGGACTGGTTCCTTTCGGAACGGTCATCTTCGAAGGACCCCCGCTTGGAGCTGGCCTCATCCTCCATCAAGATCAAGCTGGACGAGAGGGAGCTCAGGGAAAGGGCCGACCTCCTGCTCAGCTATGTGAAGCGCGCGTCGGCCCAGCAGAGGGTCTTGGACTAGCGGTAGGAGGGCCTCAAGAGCCCTCGACGCCCTCGGTCCTAGGCTCCCGTCAGTTCCTGGTAGAGTCGTCTGTGTTCCTCGACCACCTTGGGAGTGTCGTAGTTCTCTTCCACGTACCTGTGCGCCTCCCTTCCGCCTTCCGCCCAGCGGTCCCTTTCGAACTGACGCCTTAGCGCCAGGGCGAACGCCGACGGCGAGTCAGATCGGACGTGCTCCCCGAATCGGGACGCGAATGCGTCGGGATCGTTGCAGCTCACTATCGAGCAACCGTAGCCGCCGGCCTCCAGGAAGGAGATAGGCAGACATTCGTACACCGACGTGTTGACGAGGGTCCAGGCCCTTGACAGCAGCTCGACCTTCCTCTGCCCCTCGTCAAATCCTTCAAACTTCAGGTTCGGAAGGTCGTACTTGGACCTCAGTCCGGCGTCGAGGCCGAAGTGGCTTGTGCCAAGGACATGGAAGCGCACGTCGGGCATGAGCTTCGCGATCTCGCAGAACAGCTCCGGTCGCTTTATGGGGTCAAGCCTGCCCAGGAAGAGGACCGTCGGGACGTCAGCCTTCCTGGGGAGCCCTTCCGGCACGTCCACCATGTTCGGGAGCCAGCGAACGTTCCTGATTCCGTACTCCCTTTCTATGAAGGGTATCTTGTGGACGGCTTGGGAGGCCACCAAGTTGGCGGCCCTCACGGCGGATCTGTAGCGCCGCTTGACCAGGAAGGAGCTCGCGATCCCCCAGGGCGTCGAGTACGCCTCTGGAGGGCCGCCGCCGTCGTATGGCAGCGTCAGTCGCCTTTCGGCATCTGTGCGAGCGTCCTGGAACGTGACGGCCTTGGGTGTCCGAGGGTTCATCTTGAACGTGAACCAAGTGTCGAGCCACGCCCAGCCCTGAGAGTGTATGACGTCCGCATCCGATCTGTAGGAGGCTCTCCTTTCGTTCCTTTCGGACCGGGAGTTGGGAAGGGTCTTCACCACGACGCCGTCGATGCTCTCCGTCTCTCCGACGGGCTTCTGCGCCGGGAACATCTTCCTTATCCATGCCTCCACCTCGATGCCCGACCTGACGAGCTCGCGACCGAGCTTCCTCGAGAAGAACCCGAAGCCGCCGTAGCTTCCCCAGGAGAAGAACTCGTCCGCCACGATGAGGACCTTCATGGGCCGGATTCCACCGAAGACCATCCCTTCAGGCTCCAGAAGACGGACCGAGCTAGCTCAGGAATTGGATTGCGCGGAAGGAGAATTCGTCCCGTGAAGAGCGCTTTGGCGGGCGAGATATAAAAAGAACTAGCGCGCTTCGTGATGACGCCGCCGGCGGGGACTCGGCCCGGCCTGCCATGCCTCTAGGCAAAGGATGGTGGAGCAGCCAAGAAGGTCGTCCAAACCAAGCCGATCAAGGCTCTGGTATATTGTCGGTTGACGGCGCAGGTCCATTGACTTCAAGACGTGGGCTAAGGACGTGGGTTCGGACCTGCGAAAGAGCTTGATTGGGTATCTATCCTGCTGGAAAGGAGACCAATGTCATCAGGCTAACCGGCGATGCGGCTCTCGCTTGATCCCTTTCTTCCCCGGAACTCACTGGGGAGAAGCCCTTTGCGGCCTCAAATCTGGAGACGCGACGACGACATACACATACCTGAGAAGGGCGTCGGACCTGTTCTTGACATTGTGAATCGTATGCGGAGGTATGAGCACCACGGAAGGGGCTTCAACCATTTCTGCGTGCCCATCGGAGATGATATCTGCCTTCCCATCGAATATCGCGATCAACTCTTCCCCATCTTCGGTCGTGTGCTCTCCCACCTCCTTGCCGGGTTCCAGGATCACGTAACCTGACCGCAGTTGGCGGCCATCGGAGCGGGTGACAAGCGCTCCGGCTTTCTCCAAGCGTCTGACCAATATCGCCATGACTGACGCCTTTCCACGCGACCATAATAAGGATGAGCAAAGGCGCACCCTCACCCCTTCCGAGTCCTCCAGTCAAGATGCCAGTTTCTTGGCGAGAGCTTGGCCCTGCGAAGGAATGGGCTAGCTGAGGAGGCTGACCAAAGCGACCCCGCTCCAGGACTTCTTCGTGGTCGACGTGGCGAAGAGCGCAAGGGCGATGAGGATGATCGCCCAGAGACCGTAGACGTCCCGGGTGGTCGAGCTCGAAAAGGATAATAGAAGACGGGAGGTAGGACGACCGGAGCCGACATTGGCTTGGACTTCGAAGTCGTCGATGTGACACCTAGGGACCACAGCGTCATCATCGGCCAGGCGCATTTCATAAAGACGGTCGAGGACCTCTACGAGACGCTGGTCACTTCGTCGCCCGCCGCCAGGTTCGGCATCGCCTTCTGCGAGTCCAGCGGCCCCGCCCTCATCAGGGTCGAAGGGAACGACGATTCCCTGAGGGCCGATGCGGCCTCCGTCGCGGCGAGGATCGGGGCGGGCCATTCGTTCGTCATCACGTTGAGAGATGCGTACCCGATCAACGTCCTCAACAGGGTCAAGTCGGTCGAAGAGGTGACCACCGTGTTCTGCGCCACCGCCAACCCCGTCCAGGTGATCGTGGCATCGACCGAGCAGGGCAGGGGCATAATGGGCGTCATAGACGGCGTCAGCCCGAAAGGGACCGAAGGTGCGGGAGACGCGAAGGACCGGCGCGACTTCCTCAGGAAGATCGGCTACAAGAGGTAGTCCCGGGCCCTGACCTGCCGCACGGGCGTTGTGGCCGGAGAAGAGCTTCTCCTCTACTCGTTCCCCGGAGGCCATCCAATGAACAGCGAGCGGGTGCGCCAGTTCCTGTCCCGGGCGCAGGAAGGAGGTCTCTTCGAAGGAGGGGGCTGCCTTCGGGTGGCGCCCAGGATGGCCACGGAAGGGGAGCTCCTGCGATTCCACACCCCGGAGCACGTGCGGCTCGTCAAGGAGCTCTCCGTCAGGGGAACCGGCTGCCTCGACGCCGGCGACACGCCTGCCTTCAAGGGGATGTTCGAAGCATCATCATTTGTGGTCGGCAGCACGCTGAACCTGCTCGAGCTGATGGCGGAGGGCTCGCTGGCGCACGGGCTCAACCCGATGGGCGGTCTTCATCACGCCAGGCGTGGCTCGGCGGCCGGCTTCTGCGTGTTCAACGACATCGGCGTGGCGATAGCGACGGCCAAGAAGCTAGGTCTCTCCCCAGTCCTCTACGTGGATATGGACGCCCACCATGGGGATGGGGTCTTCTACTCTTTCGAGGACGATCCGGAGGTCTTCATCGTTGACCTCCACGAAGACGGCAGGTTCCTCTACCCGGGGACTGGCAAGGCGTCAGAGACCGGTTCGGGAGCCGCAGTGGGGACGAAGGTCAACATCGAGCTCCAGCCGGGGGCGGGAGACGGCGTGTTCATGAGGGAGTTCGACAGGGCTGTGGAAGAGATCGCCGAAAGGGCGAAGCCTGCGCTCGTGGTTTTTCAGTGCGGAGCCGACAGCCTCGGAGGGGACCCCCTGACGCATCTGGAGCTGACGCCGGAGTCTCACCGGCATGCGACGACAAGGCTCGCCCAGATAAGCCATCGGCATTCCTCAGGGCGTCTCCTCGCGTTGGGCGGGGGCGGCTACAATCCTGCGAACGCCGCCGAGGCCTGGTTGAATGTGGCCAGCGCGATGGCTGATCATCCCTAGAGGATGGAAACCGAGGACCACGATCCGTGAGAAGGACCCGTGATCCTACCTAACACCCATCGTGTTCCCGATCCCCGCGAGGAGGACCGTCGCGTCCGGCTTCGTCTTGTCTTCGATGAGCTTCCTGATCCTGGCGATGACTGAGTCGGCGGCGTTCTTCACGTCGTCCTTCATGCCGGTGATGGCCTCCTTTTCGGACATCTTCACGACGACGGCGTAGAGGGGGACCTTGTTCTTGGTGGCCGTCTCTTCGATCATGTACCTGTCCACCCCTGGGCCGCCGATGGCGGCTCCTATCCCTTCGGCTATCTCCCCCGACCTCTCGCCCTCTAGCTTCAGGGCCGCGTCCACGGTCACGACCATGGAGGTGTCCGGATAGATGTGGAGCAGCTTGTCGACAGCCTCGCCCGGCCGACCAACTGTCCCTCCCGGCCCCTCGGCCCTGACCACCAGCAGCTTCCTTCCGTCGAAGGTCATCTCGGAGAAGACCGTCTCCTCGTCAACCTCCTTGACGGGGTTGGAGGCGATGATCTTGGACGCGACGAGAGGTCCCAGCCCGTCGCCGATGACCTCTCCCTTTGAAAACGCGCCTATCGAGGAGTAGTAGGCGTCGGCCGTCTCCATGAGCTGGGGCATGCTGGCCTGAAGGAGGACCGACGACATCATGTCGTGGTCCTTCTTGGCCGAAGTGTAGAGGTGCCGGACGTACCTGTACAGGTAGTCCAGCGCCATCCCGACCTCGACCAGGTTCGAGAGGTTCTGTCTCGTGGTCTTGTCCGCGTTTGGGGTGACAAAGGCGACGCGAGACTTGAAGTAGTCCTCGTACGTCTTCAGGACGCGGTCGAGCTTGTAGACGAAGCCCTTGGGGTCAATCGACACGGGTTCGATCATGACCGAGCTGACCAGCTGGTCCACCTGGCTCTTGATGGAGGCCGGGTCGCCGCCGTACTTGCCAAGCTCCTCCCGCAACCTCGCCTTCGCGCCTTCCTTCATGCCCTCGAGCCTCGCCAGGTCCTTCCCGATCTTCCGCATGCTGAGCAGCGTCGACGCCCTGTACCCGTAGATCCACGAAAGGGCGAACATGACGATGAAGATGGCATAGTAGGCGTAGGTGCCGATGTCGTTCCCGGCCAGCTGGAGAGGTACTAGCATAGGGAGTAGCCGTTTGAGCACCCCTTCCCTCCTCTTTAAAAGTATTGCACTGTCTGCTAGCGAGACTCGACCTGCATCCAGAAGGTGCCGTCCTTCCGGTCCACCAGCTTGACCCCGAGCGACAGCAGCTCCGCCCTGACTCGGTCCGCCTCCTTGTAGTCCCCTTGGGCACGAAGGTCGGCCCGCCGCTTCACCAGCTCATCTATGCGCGCGGCCTCTTCCGGGGTTGGCTTCGGGAGGGCGAAACCCAGCAGGTCGAACATGAGGTGGAACGCAGGCGAGATGGCGGCCGCCGTGCCAGGCCCCAGTCTCCCCTGGGAGGAAAGCCGGCCTATGGCCCTCGAGGCACCCACGAGCTGTTCGAGGGCCGCTGGAGTGTCCATGTCGTCGCTCAGGGCGGCGTCGAATGCCGAAACGAACGGAGAGAGGTCGGCGACCTTGGCTCCATCGTCCCTGCCGTCGGGGTGGAGCAGCTCGTAGGCCGCGCCCTCCACCACGGCCCAGTTGGAGTTGCTGTTCTTCATCGCTTCCTCTGTGAAGGCCACCTGGTTGCGGTACCTGTTGGAGATCAGGAAGTAGCGCAGGGTGTTGGGTCCCCACTTCGCGGCGGCCTCTCTGACCCCGATGACGTTTCCAAGAGACTTGGACATCTTCTCGTCGGCCAGGTTCAGGAGGCCGACATGTATCCAGATGCGAGCCAGAGGCTTGCCAGTGAGGGTCTCAGACTGGGCTATTTCGTTCTCGTGATGGGGGAAGAGCAGGTCCTCCCCGCCCCCGTGGATGTCGACCGGCTCGCCCAGGTACCTGTGAACCATGGCCGAGCATTCGATGTGCCAGCCCGGCCGTCCCCTCCCCCAGGGACTGTCCCAGGAGGGCTCCGAATCGGAGAACTTCCATAGGGCGAAGTCGGCCGGATTTCGCTTTGCCGGGTCAGGCTCTATCCTCGCGCCAGCCTTAAGCTGCTCCGGGTTCACCTTGGAAAGCTTCCCATAGCCGGGAAACTTCGAGACGTCGAAGTAGACGCCCGTCTGGGACACGTAGGCTGCCCCCACTTTCACCAGCTCGCCTATGAACCTGCGTATTTCTTCGATGTTCTCCGTGGCGCGGGGGTAGAGGGAGGCCCTGGCAACGTTGATGAGCGCAAAGTCGTCGAAGTATCCGTCGATGTTCTCCTTGGCCAGGACCAGGGGGGAGACGTTCATCAGCTTCGCCCTGTTGATTATCTTGTCATCCACGTCGGTGAAGTTCTGGACGAAGGTCACGTCGAAGCCCTTCGCCTCGAGGACCCTCCTCAGGACGTCGAAGAAGACGAGGCTCTTCGCGTGGCCTATGTGGGCGTACGAATAGACCGTAAGCCCGCAGACGTACATCCTGAGGTCCTTTTTGGCTGTCGAATCCAGCCTGACTATCTCTCCCGAGAGCGTGTCAGTCAGCCCGATGGCCGGCCCGAGCGGAGGCACGCGAGTTGCCATGTGAACGATGTGATTAAACGTTTGCCCGAGGCGCTCAGTAGCCGTAGAGCTGGGCGCACTTCCGGTCGAGGTAGTCCAGATAGTGGCGCACGTTGACCCCCTCACCCGTCACCTTCTTCAGGAGGACCATGGGGTCGTAGAGGTTGCCGTAGACGTAGATGTTCTTCGTAAGCCACTCCTTGACCGGCAGGAAGTCTCCCCTGGCTATGCTGTCCCGCCACGTGGGTAGCTCCGTCTCGAGCCTGTGCCTTATCTGGCCCGAGTAGATGTTCCCCAGCGCGTATGATGGGAAGTACCCGTAGAGGCCGCTGGCCCAGTGGGTGTCCTGCATTACGCCCTCGGAGTCGTTCTCCACCTTCACCCCCAGGTACTCCCTGTACTTCTCGTTCCACACGGCCGGGAGCTCTTCGACCTTGAGCTTGCCAGCGAAGAGGTCCCGCTCGATTTCGAAACGGATGATGATGTGGAGCCCGTAGGTGACCTCGTCAGCCTCGATGCGGACCTTCGACGGCCGCACGGCGTTGATCGCCCAGACGAAAGCGTCCCGCGACACCCCGTCGTAGGCTCCCCCCGAAAGCTGTTTCAGCTTGGGGAAGAAGTACTCCCAGAACTCCTTGGAACGGCCCACCATGTTCTCGACGAACCTCGACTGGGACTCGTGGAACCCGAAGGAGCACGCTGCCCCCACCGGCTGGTACATCCAGTCATGTCGCAGGTTCTGCTCATAGGTGGCGTGGCCTGCTTCGTGCAGGACGGAGAAGATGGAGGAGGTTGGGAGGTTCTCGAAGTAGTGAGTCGTGATCCTGACGTCGTCGTAGTACCCGTTGGTGAACGGGTGCTCCGTCTCATCGATTCGGCCACCTGCATGTTTCGAGACGACGTCGTAGTGCAGGAAGCTCGCTATCGACAGGGCTATCTCCCTTTGGTCGTCGATCGGAACGTCCCTCTGAAGGAGGGTCAGGTCGGGACCGCGGTTCACCGACATGCACCTTCCCATTATCTTCATGATGCCGTCCCTCAGGTCGCTGAATATCGGAGTGATCTCGGCCGAGGTCATCTTGGGCTCGAACCTGTCGATCAGGGCGTCGTAGGCCGTCTTCGTCTTCTTGACGTCCTTGAGTATCGCCGCGGCCTCCTGAGAGAGCTCGACGAGCTTGGCTAGGTCCGGCTTGAAGGCTCCGAAGTCCTTGGCCGCCTTGGCCTTCTTCCATGAATTCACGGCCAACGCCCTCTGCCTCGCGAGGTCCATCACGAGCTTCTCGGGAAGCTTGGTCTCCTCGTCGTAGCCCTTCCTGATCAGCTCCACGTTCCGCCTCTCGATGTCCGACAGAGAGGCAATAGAGCGATCCTTCTCGATGGCCTCAAGGAGCTCCCCAGCCCTCGGGTCCACTCCCATGCGGTGAGCCAGCTGGCTGATGAGGGAAAGCTGCTCGCTCCTCAGCCCAACGGCCTTCGGTGGCATCTTGGTTTCCATGTCCCACTCCACAAGGGCCTGGACGGTGCCCATCAGGCTGTAGCTCTTGAACTGGGAAAGGAGCTCGTCGTAGTTCGCGTGTAACGCGGTGATCTCCGTCATGCGGTGCTCCCAAGGACGGCGGGCGAGGTCGATAATAAACCTATGAGGGAAGGAGCGGCCGGCGGACGTCTGGCTCGGGACCCTAGCGAGGCCTGGCCGCTTTGCCGGGGACGTCCACGTAGCCCGAACGGGGTGTCTTGGTCCAGGCGCCCCTCCTGTGGAGCAGAAGCTGGAAGATGGCAAGAACGGAGGCGAAGGAGAGGAGGGTGGTGTAGACGTAGACCAGGGGAGACAGCTTCACCATCTCGGCCGCGTCCTGACCGGCCACGACGGCCAGGCCCATCCCAAGGAGGAGCACGGACGCCAAGTTGGCGCCCAGGAACCCGACGACGAAGACGAGGAGGGTGAGGCTGCTAGCTGTCTGGGGGATGCTGGCGATCGAGAGTATCCAGGAGAACATGGTGAAGAGGGCGAAGAAGGGCGTGGAGAAGTTGAGCATCGAGTCCAGGGCCTTCTTGAAGTCCGTATGAGTGAAGACGTCCGTGTTCCGGAGCATGGCGTCCAGGTAGCCCCTGTACCACCTCAGCCTCTGGGAGACCAGAGACGGGAGCCCGCTGGGCGCCTCCTGCCATACGTAGGCCGCCATATGGTAGCCGGGGTGGCCGGCTTTCAGTAGCCTGAGGCCCAGCTCGGCGTCCTCCGCAAGGTGCGGGTTGAAGCCGAACCCAGCTTCCGAGAACGCCTTCCGGCTTATGACGGTACAGCAGCCCGACACCGGGACGGACAGCTTGAGGACGTTCCTCCCCACGTTCATCACATGCCAAAGGAGTTCCTCGAAGACGGAAAGGCGGGTCAGGATGTTCTGGCTGGCGTTTATGATCTTGAAGTATCCTACGAGAACGTCACGGCCTCTGCGGTACTGGGCCACCGCCTTCAGGAGCAGGTCAGGCTGCGGGACGCAGTCCGCGTCCATAAGGAAGATCAGCTCGCCGGTCGAAACCGCGAGGCCCTGGTTGAGGGCTCCAGCCTTCCCCTCCCTGTTCTGTATGTGCAGGAGCCTGAATCGCGGATCCCCTTCAACGAGACGACGCATCCCCTCCAGGGTCCCGTCGGACGAACCGTCCTCCACCAGTATGAATTCGAGCTTCGACTGGTCGTAGGCCAGGCCTCTCAAACCTCTCAGCAACCTGGCGGCGACGCTCGCCTCGTCCTTCACGGCCACGACCACGCTCACGGTGGGAAGACTGGAGGAGACGTCCGCTGACTCCTCCATCGAGCGCCTGCGCCATATGGAGTACCCTCCGACGACGAACAGCGTCCCCAGGTAGGCCGAATAGACAGAGAACAGGATGCCTAACCCAAGGACCACGTACTCGAAGAATGTCGTCAACCCGCTCGCGAAAGGTTCAGCGTCTTTGCATTATATATGTTCAGCGTATCCAGCCTCCGGCGGTTTCACCGTGTCCTGACACGACGGCGTCGAACATCTCGGCAGAGAAGCCCTCGAGGGGGAACCGCGCCAGGGCAGATGAACGGGCTGCGAGGCTCATCCTGCCGAGCAACACGGAGTCGCGGTACAGGACCTCCAGTTTCTCGCGGAGGGCATCGGGGTCTCCCGGGGGCACGACGAAGCCCGTGACCCCGTCTTCGATCTGCTCTTTCATCCCGCCCGAGGAGGTCCCTATCACGGGAGTACCACACATCATGGCTTCTATCACGCTGAAGGGAAAGGCGTCCTGAAGCGATGGCAGCACGTAGACGCTCGCGGAAGAGTAGAGGTCGACGAGATCCTCCAGACGCACGAAATACCTGAAGTGCACCACTTCGGTGAGCCCGAACCTCTCGACGCTCTTGGTGAGGTTTTCAAGGTAGTCGGAAGTCGTAAGGACCACTCCGAACTCGCCTACGGGACCGACGACGGTGACAGATATGTTCGCGCCAGGGAGGTCAGAGACCATGCCCCGCAGCGCTTCAAGGAGAACGTGCACCCCCTTCTGGGGAACTATCCTGCCCACGAAGAGCACTGAAAACGTCCCCGTATCCTTCGGCGAAGTCGGGTGGAAGACCGACGAGTCGACCCTGCCATGCCGGACGACGCGGACGCGCCGCCTGTCAACTCCGCAGCTCACGAGGAGCTCGGCATGGACTTCGCTCTGCGCGATGACCGAAACCCTGTCGAGGACCCTCCGCGCGAGCACTCCATAGCTGAGGTAGGTCAGGGAGTCCGCGGTCCCGTCCGAGACGAACTTCCAGTCCCCGGCCAGCTCCGTATGCACCAGCTTCCTTCGCAGCGATGGCCGGAGCGAGGCCCACGTCGTGAACCACATGCTGTCCGAGTGGATCCTGTCGCAAGCCTGCATGACGCCCCTCAGGCGGAAGGACAAGACGAGGCCCCTGACCATGTCGTCCAGGTCGGCCATCATCTGGGGCGCCCTCGCCCCGAACAGCCTCCGCACGACCTCTCTGAAGGATGAGTGGTCCGAAGGCCGCGGGGTCGCCAGCTTCAACTCCTCGTAGGACGTGCCTTTCCCCGAGAGCCGGTCCACTTCGCCGGGCTTGACGACGATGACGTAGGCCAGGTCCGATATGCCTCGCCAGCAGGCGTCGTAGGCCTTGGACGCGCCCGTGCCCTGCTCTCCGAAGATGGTCACGTGGAGTATCCTCATGGGATCACCATGTGAGGCCCGCCACGACAACGAAGGAGAACCACCCGATGCCTGGGGTGACGGAAAGACACGTCGGGCTGGGCGTCAAAGCTGGGGACCCCTTCACCCGACCAACTGAAAAGACTTGCGGGAGGGAGCTCGGCCCGGCCCGGGCGGTCCCCTCAGCAACGCTTAAGCACGAACGGAGCGCAATACACCACGTTGGTCGAGGTACTCAAGGCGTCGGGCGGCAGGGAGGAGTTCGACCGACGCAAGTTCCTTCGGTCGATCATGCGCGGAGGGTCCTCCAAGGAGACGGCGCAGCAGGTACTTGACTACGTCCAGCCGAGGCTGCACGACGGCATCTCGACGAAGGAGATCTTCCAGCTCGCTTCAGAGCGCCTGTCGAGTGTCGACACGAGAGGCTCCCTCAGATATGACCTCAAGAACTCCATGATGAGGCTGGGGCCTTCGGGGTTCCCCTTCGAGGACTTCATCGGCGCGGTCCTGACGGGAATGGGCTACGAGGTCTCCGTAAGGAACGTCGCCCACGGAAGGTGCGTCAGGCATGAGATCGACCTGATTGCGGTCTCGCATGGGAAGGCCACCATGGTCGAATGCAAGTACCACAACTACAAGGGCGTGTTCACGGGCGTGAAGGAGGCCATGTACACCTACGCGAGGCTCCTGGACATCCGCGAGGGGTACGCCGCGGACCACATGGGCGCCAAGATCGAAAAGGCGATGCTGGTGACCAACACGAAGTTCTCCGACGACGCGATCACGTTCGCCAACTGCAGGGACATCGAACTCCTGGGATGGCACCACCCCGAGAGGAACGGCCTGGAAAGGATAATCGACAGCAGGAGGCTGTATCCGATCACGATACTGCATGGCCTCGAGGGCGGCGAAGCCAACGATCTCGCCCGCTGTGGGATTCTCCTGGTGAGGGACCTCCTACGCTTCGACAGGCGCGACATCTCCGAGAAGACGGGCATCCCGTCGCGCCGTCTTGAGAGGCTTTCGACGGAGGCGAGGGACCTCCTTGGCTGACGCCGAAGCTGCGACATGGATAAATCGACGGACCTCCGTTCGAGGTGGTGTGCTTTGGAGCCTGACCAGGTAAGGGTCGAAGCGTCCTTCTGGAGGAAGGCTGAGGGAGGGCGCGTCAAGTGCGAGCTGTGTCCGAGGTTCTGCTCTGTTCCTGAAGGCAAGATCGGATTCTGCGGCGTAAGGGCGAACCTAGGAGGCAAGATGTACGCCCTCAGCTACGGTCGTCTGACCGCGGCCGCCGTGGACCCGATAGAGAAGAAGCCCTTGTTCCACTTCCACCCTGGCAGCAGGGTGCTTTCCATCTCGACGGCGGGCTGCACCTTCGCCTGCCAGTTCTGCCAGAATTTCGAGATCAGTCAGCGCCGCAAGGTCGATGGGGGATACACCCCTCCGGAGGACGTCGTCCGGATGGCCCTCAGGCTCGGGGCCGACGGGATCACGGGGACATATAACGAGCCGACCACACAGATAGAGTACCTCTTGGATGTGATGAAGGAGGCTCACCGAAAGGGCCTCTTCACCACCTGGGTCTCCGACGGATACATCACGCCCGAGGCCGTGAAGGAGCTTGCGCCTCACCTGGACGCCATCACAGTGGACTTCAAGGGGAACGGCAACGAGCAGTTCTACCGGAAGTACATCTACGTCCCGTCGCCCGCCCCCATCTTCGACGCGATAAGGGAGCTCCAGGCCCTGAAGGTTCACGTCGAAGTGACCAACCTGGTCGTGCCTGTCAAGGAGGGAAGCGACGAGGGGGACCTCAGGAGGATGGCCGAGTTCGTGCGCGATGTCCAGGGAGAGGAGGCTTCGTTCCATCTCCTTGCCTTCCATCCCGACTACAAGATGCTCGACGTCCCACCCACGCCGCGGGAAGTGCTTTTCAGGATGTACGAAGTGGCCAGGAAGGCCGGCATAAACTACGTGTACATCGGGAACATTGGGGACGACCGCTACGAGACCACCTTCTGCCCCGGATGCTCGGCTCCTCTGGTCGTCAGGCACATCTTTGGAGTGAAGAAGAACGTCCTGAAGGGGAACAAGTGCCCCTACTGCGGCGCCAGCGTCCCCATCGTCATCTAGGAGCGCGTGCCTTCCTGGCATGGAACCCTGCCAGCGTGAGCGCCTTCTCGGCCACCTCCGCCGGGCTTGAGCCGAGAACGTACGCTGAGGGCTCAAGGCCAAGGCTCCCCGATTCCACGACCAGGTCCGGGGGGCCCTCGAGCTCGGCGCACAGTCCCGCGATCGACTTCAGGGGATCCGACCTGGCCTCGTCCCTGTCCACGTCGATCCTCCTCCAGCCCAGGCTGCGCGCTGTGTCCCCGACTCGCGGATCGTACCTGACGTTGAGGCCGCTGCTGACTCCCTTGAAGGCGTCCCTCACCGTAAGGACTATCCTCGCGGTGTAGCGGGACGCGCCGAACTCGGGCGACGAGGCAGCCTTCGCTCTGCCTTTGACCGAGGCGATGCGACCTGCGATGCCGGCTACGTCGCGTTCGTCCTTGGCATCCGGGAGCGCGAACACAAAGTTCGTCAGGACCCCCGGGATGAGGAGAGGAAATGTGCTGGACGACTCAAGAAGGCGGACGGCCTCCTCGAGTTCGCGCAGGGCGCCCGACCTCTCCTTTTCCGCCCCGACAGAGAAGAACTTCAGGCAGACGTCGCAGGATTCCGGGAGCCCGGCCTCCGCCCTATGGTGGACGCAAAGGCTGCCCGTCCCAAGGACTTCGGACGCTATCTCGAGTGAGGCGAGGGCCGCGCCGGAGTCGTCTCCCGAGCTAAGGGCAGCCATCCTTTCCGCATGCCTGGATGTGAGGCTCTCCGGCACCCCCAGGTCCGCGGCCTTCGCGAGATAGAAGCCATTCGTCCGCCGAAGGTACAGCGCGACCGACGGCTGGGTCACGCCAAGGTACTTCGCGATCCTCGCTTGGCTCAGCCCGCCTCCTCTCAGCTTGAGAGCCGCGACGGCCCTGACCCAAGGGAGGTACTCCCTGGTGGCCATCTCTATCGGGTCCTTCACGACATAAGCGGCCTATGAGGGCGCTAATAAGCATGGACTACACGAGAACTCCTGCAGAGCCTAAATACGGGACGGATTCAGCCAGATGTGTTGAGCAGGACGGCCGCCTTCGCGGGCAAGCAGAGGAGGGTCTATGAGCTGGGCGATGGAGCGTTGGGTTTCGCCGTCGCGAACATTCACTACGCTGCCGCAAAGGTCGAGGGCATCGAGATGGCATACATCCCCAGGAAGCTTCAGAGGGGGGAGCTCCGCACCGCGTTCCTGGACCTCTGCCCGGGAGCGTCAGGCTTCGTTGTGACCGCGCCTTTCAAGACCGAGATCCTGATGCTCATGGACCACATAGACAACGACGCGCGAACCATAGGGGCCGTCAACATGATTACATGTGTTGAAGGGAGCTCGACGGGCTTCAACACCGACTGGCTCGCCATCTTCCGCGTCCTCAGGAGGCTGGGCCTGAGGCCTGACACCAACAGGTCTCTTGTAGTAGGCACGGGAGGAGCCGCCCGAGCCTCTCTATACGCTCTTTGGAAGCTCGGTTTCACGAGGATGACACTGGCCGGAAGGAACCATGCCAGGTCGGAGGCCATAGCCAAAGGCCTCGGCTTCGTCATGGGAGCTGACGTTGTGCCGGTCCCGTTCCCCATCCAGCCGTCCGATGCGGAGCTGTCCACCTATGACGTCATGGTGAACGCCACCCCTCTGGGCCGGAACGGCGAGGACCCCCTGGCCGGCATCGAGGTCCCTCAAAGGACTGCCCTTGTGGACCTGACCCTCTCCGCCTCTGAGACCCCCCTGGTCAGGCGCTCCGGGACAGGCCGCAGGATAATCGTCACAGGCTCCGACATCGCGGCCGAGGAGGCCTCGCTCGACGTAAGGGCCTGGGCCGGCAAGGTCCCGCTCGAGGGAGCGGAGGGAAGCGCGTCCCGCTGAAGGGAGCTACTATTATATCTCGCCCCCAAGCTAGCTATCGCACATGTCCATCTCGGAAGCCTTCTTCTTCAGCAGGGCGGTGAAGAAGTACATGAGGAGGAAGTTCTACATCCTGAAGGCCAATGACACCGTGGCATCCGCCGTCAGGACGATGAAGGAGAACAACCTCGGGAGCGTCGGCGTGGAGTTCGAGGATGGGTCGGTGGGCATACTTACGGACCGGGACATCGTCATGAAGGTCGTTTTGGTCTCGGGGGACCCTTCGAAGGTCAAGCTGGGGGACGTGGCCACAAGGCATGCGGTGACCATCCAGGAGAGCTCCTCCCTGGAGGAGGCCATGCGCCTCATGAGGGACAACGGCATCCTGAGGCTCGTCGTCGTCGATGGTAAGGGGAAGCCCGTCGGGCTCCTTGTGGAGAGGTGGGTTTTCGCGTCTCTTGTGTCCGAGCTCCTGGGCGGGAAGAAGAAGGAGTCCCGGACCTGGCTCGACCGATACATCAACGACGTGACCGACGCCACGCTCATGGAAGACTAGTTCAGTGGAAGAAGACCATCAGCCAGACCTGTGCGATCACCGTTGGCAGGACGCCCCCAAGCAACCCCACTCCGAGCCATTTCGAGAACTTCATGTGATAGTTGAACCTCTTCTCCATCATTCCAAGGGCCACGATGTTCGCGGTGCTGCCTATCATCGTTATGTTGCCGCCGTAGACGCCCCCGAAGAGGAGCGCGAAGTAGAGGGGCTCCCCCTGGAACCCCAGACCCACGAGGCTCTGGACGACCGGGATGAGGGCTGCGACCAACACGACGTTGTCGAGGACGGAGGACGCCCACGAACCGAGCCACAGGACGATGCTCTCGATCTGCACCTGGGTCGTGGCGATTGAGGATATGCCGCTTGCCAGCCTGTCCGTGAGCCCCGTGTACTTGAGAGCTCCGGCCTTCGCGAAGAGGAACATGAAGAACACGAGAGACCACCAGTCAACGCCCCTTTCGACCACTAGCCTAGCCTTGGACCTCTTCCAGAACATGCCCACGGCCGCGCCCAAGAGGGAGAAGACCAGAAGGAGAGTGTCCTTCTCAAGGCCGAAGAGCAGCTCCAGACGATAGTGTATGGCGACGAAGAAGATCGTACCGAACAGGATCGCAGCGCTGATCTTGACTTCCCTCATCTTCTCTTTGCCGACCGTCCCGAGCACGTCAGCCGAAGTGTTTTCACCTATCTTGGCCGAGACCTTCACCTTCGCTTCAGACAGGGCCTTCCGATAGTAGAGGGGCAGTATGGCGATGAGAAGGAGAAGGGACACGAGGGCCACGGGGGTCGCCCACCGAATGAAGTCCTCGAAGGTCAGGTTCCCCCTCAGGCCGATGAGTATGCCTATTGGGTTCCCCAGCATCGTCGCCGAGCTCCCGACGTTCGTCGCGAGCACGGTTGAAATGACGTAGGGGAGGGGATCGATATCGAAATACGTGCAGTACTCGAAGACGATGGCTATTATGAAGAGGATAGAGGTCACTTCGTCCACCAAGGCCGCCATGAGGGTGGACATCACCAAAAGGACTATGAGGACGAGGCGAGGATTGTACTTCGTTCCCTTCAAGAGCTTGTCGAGGATCCAGGTGAAGAGGCCGCTCTCCTTGGCTATGTCCACCAGGATCATCATCCCGATGAGGAAGACGATGACGTCCATGTTCATGAACTGAATCATGTGGCTGATGTCCAGCGTCGCGGTCGCCAGCAACGCGGAGATGCCAACAAAGGCGATGGCGAGCCTGAAGCGCCAGAACATCAGCGTGCCGATGACTGTGGCGATGAAGATGCTTCCCGCGACAACTTGCTTGACGTTGCCGAGGACCAGCCAAAGGACGGCGAAGGTTAAGGAGACGGCTGCGATGTAGATGACCGCGTCCCGCCTGGTCCCAACCGGACCGCTCGATTCCTGCTCTGTCAATTCATGCGTGACCCCTGTTCAAAGGAATGGTCTCGGAAGGGTTGGGTGGCGAGAACACAAATCATCATATTATCGAGTGCCGTCTATAAGTATTGCCCTGACGGGCTGCGGGGCTTCTCCCTTCCTGGGAGCCGAGGTCCCCTATTGCCTGATTCTGCCGAGCGCGGCCGAGACGAGGAAGGGAAGGAGCACCGTCACGTCTCCGTGCACGGTCACCTGCTGCGCCTTAGCCTTCACCTTTCCCCAGGAGATCGCCTCCCTGACGAGGGCCCCGCTCAGGCTGCCGTCGAACTCCATGGCGGTGGTGAGGTAGACGGCGTAGTCGAGCCCGCCGCGGAACTGAGCCCACCAGATCGCATGGTGTTTGCTGATCCCTCCGCCCAGCATGAGAGCTCCCATCTCCTTGGCTTCGAACACCGCGTCGGACATGATCTCCTCATCCTTGAGCACGTCGATCCTGAAGTCCCTGTGCTTCTGCGAGAACAGCCAGACCTGTGATCCAACCGCCCCGTCTGTAAGGCCCGGGACTATCACAGGGACCTTCCTCTTGGCAGCCCAATACAGTATCGAGTCCTCCTTCAGAAGCCTCTCGCCTATCGCCCATGAGAGTTCGCAGGCCCCCACCTGTCTGATCCCCTCCGAATATAGTTGCTCGAAGAGCGGCTGTAGCTTTTCCTCCAACAGCGGGCCGTACGACGACTTCGGCACCAGCACGTTCCCAAGCCGATGGTACCCTTCCTTGAGCAGCTTCTCGTCGTCAAGCCTGAAGTCACCCTTCATGTACGGGGCGAAGCTCCTCGCGATGTCGTGGTCGAGCATCCCGCAGGTGGTTATGAGCATGTCGGCCCTACCGTCCCGCACCAGCTGTCTGAAGACCCCGCGCAGGCCCGTGGAGATGATGTCAGCTGGAAACGAGACCACCTTGTAGCAGCGCTTGTCGTTCCACATGGAGACGAGTATGTCCGCGGCTTCGGCGAAATGTCTGCCCGTGAAGCCCCCCGACCCGCCGAGCTTGGTGGCGATCGAGGAGGCCGTCTCGTCGCCGACTTCGTAGTCCCTGACGACGTCCAAGTAGCGCCCCCGAGGCATAGGCTAAAGGTCAGTCGTCGGCGCTTTAAGAATTGCTGACGGCCGGCTCTCCCTACTTGACGCCAAGGAGCTTTGCCACTTCCTTGCGGGAGGCCGAGCCCAGCTCGTCCGCCATCATCTCGGGCGGCGACGAGTTGACGTGGACGCCGAAGCCCTCCGCAAGGGCACTCCTCTTGGCCAAGTCGGGGTAGACCTCGACATGCCAGTGAAACTGGGACTGCTGCCTCTTCTCTGGAGCGAAGTGGAAGGCCACGTGGTAGTTCGGGGACGGCCCCGCGGAAAGTCCCCCCAGGGTGCAGCGAAGCATCATCGCCATGTCCTTCACCTGGTGCTGGGTCATCTTCAGGAAGCTCTTCTGGTGCTTGCGTGGGACGATCCAGAACTCGTAGTCGTGCATGGGCGCCCAGGGCACGAAAGCGAGGAAGTTCTCGGAGGAAAGGATCTGCCTGGGGCCGCCGGATTCCACCTGGACCAGGCGGCAGTAGGGGCACTGGCCGAGCTCCTCGTAGACGGAGTCCGACATCTTGGACTCCTGCTCGATCACCGGAGGGATCCTGGAAAAGCTCACAAGATCGATGTGAGGGTGAGAGGCCGTGCCCTTTCCCGTCTCCGAGTCCATGAAGGCTGCGACGTACGAGACCCCCCTGCCCTGGTACAGGAACTTCAGCTGCTCCTGGAGCGCTATCAGGTTGTCGGAGAGCTGGTCTATGCTCATCCTGCTGAATGTGTCATCGTGGTTGGGCGAGGACACTACGACGTAGTGAGAGCCCCTGGCGGGCTCCCCGAATAGAGGCTCGTCGCTGTAGTTTGAGCGAGAATCGTCGAAGACGAGGGGCTCGGGGTGCTTGAAGACCCTGACGACCCATTCCTTCACCCTGGAGTCCTCGCCGTCACTGGTCTTAACTATCCCTCCGAACCTGTCCTGAAGGACCAGGTCCGCTGGAGGAGTCGACTCCTCCTTTCCTTTGCAGTAGCTGCAACCGTCCTCGGACGGGCGTCCGCGGCGCTTCTCCGAAGGCACCAGCGACATCGACTTGGAGACGTAATCGACCCGAAGCTCAGGCATCTGTCCCTTGTCCGCCAATGGTACTGCGCGGATGGGTGGATAAATCTATGGGCGGTCGGGCGACATCGGCTCTCGTTGCGCGAAATGTTAACAGTATTTGAGCCGTTGGCTCAATGAGTTTGCGCGGTTCGATTAAACATAAATATGTCAGAGTGGGTTTCGCATCAGAATTGCAGAAGATCTGCCTAATTGTATCCCTGCAACAGCCGATATACCTCAGTCGCAACTTTCCATACGAGAGAGCAAGGAGGATAGCTGACGAAGCCAGCCTGATGGACCGGTACTTTGACTACGGGCTGTGTCACAAGCTGTACCTTGAGAACTCCAAGCAGATCTTCACTCCTCTGTTCACAGGCCTACTCGAGGTCGCGGAGGCAACCGCGAAGAGCCCCAACCCCTTCAAGTTCTCGGTCGCTGCGACCGGCCTCTTCATCGAGCAGGTGGTCAAGGAGGATGCTTTCCTCCTCAGCGTCATCAAGAAGCTGCTGGGCCTCGGCGCCCTGGAATTCGTCGCGACTACCTACCACAACTCCCTCTCCTCGCTCTATTCCGGCGGCCTGGACGAGTTCGAGGAGCAGGTCAGGGAGGATGCCAACATAGTCAACAAGATGTTCGCGGTCCAGCCGAAAGTGATAGCAAACACGAAGCTCCTTTTCAACGACAAGATCGCGCGGAGCGCGGAGGCCATGGGCTTCACGGCGATGTTTGTCGATGGGGTCAGGGGCCTCAACGCGGAGAGCCCCTCCTTCACCTACACCTCCTCGGCCGCGCCCGGTCTCCGTCTTCTCGTGAGGGACTCCAAGGCGAGCATGGCCCTCATAAGCGGCGCCGTGGAGGAGGTGGAGAAGCTCAGGAACGGTGACGGGCTGGGGGTCATCTACCTCGACGTGGACGAAGTGGGCAAGAGGGACAAGACCTACTTCAAGCTCATCGCCGGCACACTCCACGAGCAAGGCTTCAGCTTCGTAACGCCCGCGGAATATGTCGCGGACACAACGCCAGCGGGCAGCCTTTCCGTACCGGAGCCACTGACCATAGCGACGGAGGAGTCAGGCGGCAATGTGAACCGCTTTCTCGCCAACCCGATGCAGAGGATCTCCTACGACAGGGTCTCCGCCCTGAAACCTTTCATCAAGGAGGTAGGCGATGAGAGAGTGAAGGTCCTATGGAGGATCCTCCAGCAGCTGGACAACTTCGTGTGCATGGGAGACCAGCTGCCGCCGGCCTACCACAGGATATTCAGCAGCCCGGCCGAGACCTTCGCAGTTTACAACACCATACTGGTGGACTTCGAGGGCAAGGTCACGACCATTGTCCAGAGGATGAGGAAGGCCCGGATCCCGGCCGCTCCCAAGCCGGGGATACCTCCGACGGGCTACAGGACTCCCGCACAGATGCTTGACAGGGGGTCCCCCGCGTCTCCACCGGGTCCTGCCCCGAACCCCTACGACAAGAAGGCGTTCAGCTTCTAGCTGCGCTGACCGTTTCTCATGGCCCGCAACCCAGGGAGCTCCTCGGGCGAAGTGGGAAACGCTTGTTCGACGAGGCGCTTCCACTCCTGCGGTCGGTGGAAATGGGGGGAGGTCCTGACGCTGTCAGCTGAGCATGCCTCGCCTGCCCACCCGCGGAGGAGATCCCGTCGGTCCCCGTAGCCCCGCTTCTAGCCACGGCCGCCCTTCTGGGGATCATACACATGTCTGCTCCCGACCATTGGGTCACACTCTGCTTCCT
>DATKKG010000018.1:0-1050 GCA_035543015.1 Conexivisphaerales archaeon
AGGGCCGGCAAGAAGATGGCTGCTACCGCCGACGCCGTCTACGACATCAAGCCGACTCTCTATAACGGCATGCCGGTCAGGAACGTGTACCGGGAGATCATGTCCATCTGCTACGGCTTCTTCAGCCCCTGTGAAGGCTCCATGACCAAGGCGGAGCTCGAGCGGATCCTGAAGGAGAGAAGACTCCTGAGCAACTGGGTATTTCCCTACCCCATGCTCTTCGACATCTCCCCGGAGGACCTCAAGAAGCTGAAGGTCCAGGAAGGTGACCGGCTGCTGCTCAGACTCAAGGGACAGCCCTTCGCCGTCCTCGATATCGAGGAGATCTACGAGATCGATGCGAAGGATCTGGCCACCAGGACTTTCGGCACCCCGCAGGCGAACCCCGAGGTGGTGAAGGTCGCCTTCGACAACAAGCACCCAGGCTATAATATCTACTCTTCCTACAATCGGTGCATCCTCGCCGGCAAGTACACTATCGTCAACGAGCCGAAGATGCGCTCGCCCTTCGATCGGTTCTGGTATCCCCCGGCCAAGGCGAGAGCGGAATTCCAGAAGAGAGGATGGAACACGGTCATCGCCCATCAGACCAGGAACGTGCCCCACGTGGGACACGAGGCCCTCATGCGGAACGCCGCCTACATCGGTGACATTAAGCCCTGCGACGGCATCATCGTGAACGCCATCGTCGGCGCTAAGCGGATCGGCGACTATCCCGACGAGACCATCGTGGAAGCCCACGAGATGGTGAACATCGCCGGGTACGTGAAGCCCTCGCGGCACCTGGTGACCATCCTCCTCTGGGACATGAGGTACGGCAACCCTCTCGAGTCGCTCCTCCACGCCGTGGCACGGCAGAACATGGGTGTCTCCTACCACATGTGGGGCCGTGACCATGCCGCCCTGGGGCCCTACTACGACACCTATGCCGCCCAGATCCTCTGGGAGAACGGGGTACCGAGCTTCGGCTTCGACAAACCGCCCTATGCCGTCGACTACGGGCTCCTCATGCGGCCGCAGAACATGGCCGAGTTCTGGTATTGTCCGAAG
>DATKKG010000019.1:0-33649 GCA_035543015.1 Conexivisphaerales archaeon
GTCGGCCAAAGATGAGTTCAGTCCGGCGATCTCGATCTGCAGGTAGACAACGACCGATCCCAGAACCACTACGCAGGCCAAGAGCACGACTGTCAGGGCTTGCTGAGCATGGCGCTGCCTGGTGTCCATGTCTGCGAGCACGGCTCCATATGGTGCGTTCCGCGCATATACATCTTCTCAGTATGGTGAATCTCCCTGGGATTGCATCTTGCTTGAAGACATCGCATGACATGTGAATGCCGGGAACCTCGCAACGGCATCGGTGCGAAGGGCCTGGACGTGATGCCCGTGGGAGGCCTCCGCCAGAGCGAAGAGGGATCTGGGGGCCGGTGTGCTACGGTGTCATCACAGGTAGCCCTTGGCTCTGTACCACTCGACGGTCTCCTTCAACCCTTCTTCAAGCCCAAAGGTGGGCGCATACCCTAACTCCCTTGCCGCCTTGGCGGAGGAGAAGGACCTGTCGCTGGTTACGGCGTCCACGGTGCTTCGGTGCCACATGAAAGAGGACCTGCCTGTGATGGCGTTGAAGGCCTCGACGGGGGCGATCATCGCCTTCGCCATGGCCTTGGGGACGGAGACTCCAGGGGGCTTCCTCCCAAAGAGCTCGGTTACGATCGAGTACAGCTCCCTGTAGGAGACAGCATGGTCGTCGCTAACCAGGTAGGTCTGCCCCACGGAGGCTTTCGGATTGTCCAGAGCGAGACCGAATGCCCTGGCCGCGTCCTTTGCGTGCACGAACTGGACGAGGTTCCTCCCTGCGCCGACGAGGAACTTCGTCGCCAGGGAGTTCTTCGCGATCGAAACGATGAACCAGTAGGCGACATCGTCCACGTTGCCGGGCCCGTAGAGGCCGGAGGGGCGGATGATGGTCCACTCCATCCCCTGCGCCGACGACTCCCTGACCACGCGTTCAGCCTTCACCTTCGACCGGCCGTATTCGTACGAGGGTTTCAGGGGTGTGCCCTCGTCCGCCGGAGGGGACTCCACGGGGCCCATGGCCTCGGTGCTGCTGCAATAGATGAGTCTCCTGACCCCGTTCTCCAGGCAGGCCTCGATCAGCGAACGGGTTCCGCCGACGGTCACCTTTTCGTAGAGCTCCTTCCTCCCGAAGAAGGTGTAGTAGGCCGCAAGGTGGACCACGGCGTCCGTCCCCTTTGTGGCCTCAACAAGGCTGGCCCTGTCCGTGAGGTCCGCCACCCTCGTCTCCATGGTCTTCTCCAGGTCGGGGCTCACCCTCCTCTCATGGAGCATGCCGGTCACTCTGTGGCCTCGATTGGTCAGCTCGGTCACCACATAGGCGCCCAGGAAGCCGGCGGCTCCGGTGACTAACACGCGCATCGGGCTCGCCTCGGGAGGGCCGACGCATGCCTCCAACGCTCGGAGCGGACCAGGGCCCCGGCGAGGTTAGCTCCCTCCATCGGCCCCACCGAGCTCCCCATGTGCGAGTCCACTATGGGAGTCACCCTCCTGATCGGAACAGGACGATCTCGTGCAGGGCTGTTCCCCTTTCCCTGTTCTTGGCCCCGTCGCTTGTCACGTCTATCTCGAAGGCCGATTCGAGCCTGAAATAACCAGGCCGTAGACGCAACAGATGCCTTGCTATGAGCCTGAGCGGCAGACTGAAGCTCTCAAGCATGTCCTGAGCCTCAAGCACCTTCTTCACATCGAGGGTTATCTCGAGCTTGTCGGGCACGGAGATCGTGATCCTCCTTGGGTAGCGGTGCTTGGCCTTTGGGTTGTACTCGAAGTTCTCCTTTCCGAACTCGAACTCCCCCGTGCTTAGCTCCACCTCTCTCCCGTTCGCCAGCATTAGGACCTTGACCGCGTGGTTGCCGACCTTCTCATTGCACTGGATGAAAGCGTAGGACACGGTGTAGTGCTGGGAATAGATCCGTCCCCACATCCAGTAGTCGATGATGCTCTGGAAGGGGAAATCCAGCCAGTTGTGGTCATGATAGCCCACCCCCTTCACCTGCAAGGTTCGGTCCCCGTCGACGATCGTTCCTTCGACCGACGCTCTTGCAAAGGGAACGACCCAGGCGAAAGTGCCCAGCTTCCCGAACTGGGAAACGCCTGTTCCTGGCTTCCAGCCGTTCACCTCGGCCCTGAAAGTCAGGCGGCAACCCAGGTCCCCTTCGTCCGCCCGCACCTCGTAGACGGGCAGTTCCCCCGGAAGCTGTGTGGCCTTTACATAGTCCCCTCCGATCCTGACGTCAGCCCCGACGCTGGAGGCGGCGAAATCGGACATGCTGCACGGCACGAACCTCTGGGTCCTCCTACCGTCGGGCCTTAGGAGGACGATCTCGACGCCGGGCTTCCCCCCTGCCCCAGGGTTGGGGTTCGCCGCATAGAAGAACACGACCAGCGTCTCGCCGGTCTCAAAATGCGCGTCGAAGTACCACCACTCATACATGCCCTTCCGATGGATGTCGATGTGGATGCCGTCTTCTTCAGGCGCTAGCGGTTTCACGGCCGAATCACGTCTGCCGGGTCCCGTCCAACCTTCCCTGACCTGGGGCACGCTCATGTCCTCATGCACCCTCGGGCTCGGCGTAGAAGAACGGGTCCGACGCTGTGTTTGGATCAAGTGCCTTCTTTATCTTGCCCATGTACTTTGGATAGTCATGGCAGGCTGGGCCGAAGCGCTTGTTCATCTCACAACCGAACGCGGCGATCGGGATCCCCATGGCCTCCTTTATCGCCGCTTCGCACCCTTCCTCGATGATCTCCCCGGAAGCCTTCAGCGCCTCGGGATCTCCGGAGGCGTACATGAATATGCCTTCCAGATATCCGAGGTGAGAGTTCTCGAAGGTGCCCCCGCACCCCAGATCGCCGCCGTCGTCCAGGAATGTCCCGCTTTGGATGTACTTGCTCTTAGCGTGGGCCACCCACTCCCCCTGCCTTATCCCCATGTCCCATGTGTCGAACGAGCCCAGCATGGTCGACATGCCCTGGGAAGGACGGAAGGTCGCCTGCGTATTGACTGCGTTCCTGATCAGCAACCAGAACAGCCTGGAGTCCAGCTGCAGCTTCTGGCGCCTTCCCAGCCGGACGCCGTTGATCAGGTCCTGCAGGCGCGGGAAGCGGCGAAGGATCGTGAGCGGGTCTCCGACGTGCTTCAGCATCGGCTTCATGATGCGGAACATTCGAGGCGTCATCTTGATGTTGAGAGGCACCTTCACGCCGCCCGTCTCCCGCATTATCTCCTTCATCGCGGCCATCTTCCACTTGAACTCGCCATCAGAATGACCGATCACCGCATTGACCAGCACATGGTGCATCGCTTTGTCGAAGAAGCCGCTCTCCATGGCGACCTTCAGCTCTTCGTTGTTCTCGGTCATCCCCAGGGCGGAGAGGAAGGCCGGCGTCCGGAAGCACGCGAACTCGATCTCGGCCTCGCCCAGCTTGTAGCCGGCATCCGCCATGGCCTCCGCCGTTGGGAAGGCGTGCACGTTCATCTCCATCCTTTCGGGAAACTCGTCCAGCACGTAGACCGGGGATCTTCCATGGAACTTCCACTGCGCGGGCCCGTTCCACTTGTAGAGCTTCACCGCGCATTTGGTGAACACGCCAAGCCCTCCGAAGGTCCCCTGAAAACCGCGCATGATGCCGCGCAGCGAGGGCCCAGGGCCGTCTGCAGTGAACCAGCCGGCTCCCACGCCGCCGCTGCCAAGCGTGAGGACCTCGCCGGTGGGCAGCACCCACTCCACACCCAGGAGATTGCGGCCGCTGTAGCTCGTCGAGGGTCCGCTCGCGCCGTATCCCCATGCGGCGGTGGTGGACGCCAGGATGGAGTGGTTGGATCCTGAGGAGACCGTGTGGACGGTCAGCCCCGACTTGAAAGCCTCCGACTGCAGTTCGATGGCGCGGACATATGGTTCTACGATCGCGATCTGGTTCTTGGCGTCGATGTCGATGATCCTGTTCATGCGCTTGAGGTCGAGGATTATGACCCTGTCCCTGGAGGCGGCGCAGACCGCGTGGAATCCCGTCGAGAGCGGCTTGGCCATCAGGTGATTCCTGTTGCAGAACCGCATGACCTCCTGGACCTCCCGCGTGCTCTTGGGCATGGCGACGGCGACCGGGCGAGGGAGCCACTTCGACCCGTCCTTCACGACGGTCTCGGGGTTCATGTAGAGGGAGTACGTGTCCAGCATGCAGGGGGAGGTCGATACCCACTCCTCGCCGACGATGCCCTTGAGCTCCCTCGTCTCTTCTTCGGTAATCATGGGAGGGGCCCTCCTCTCGGCCTAGACCTCCGCGCGGAGATCATATTACAGCCCCCACTTGCCACGGTTCAACACCCCACGAGGATCGAAGATGGCCTTCGTCTTCTTCAGCACTTCATAGCCTAGCGGGTTCTGCCCGAAGACCACTTCTCCTGCTGACCCGTAGGGCCTGCTGAAGTATGCCCCCTTCTGAGCCAGCATCGTCACCGCCTCCTTCTCGAGCTTGCGCATAAGCTCGACATCTCCCGGCCTCCCTGGATCGAAGGGGCACATGAGCTCCACATGGCAGGCATGGTTCTGGACGACCGGCTGTATGTAGACCCCGACGGACCCCTCCTCCATGGCGTCGCTGCTGGCGAGATCGAAGAAGTCGTTTATGAGACCGGACGCCCTGTCGAGGGTCGTCAGGAAGAACAACGAAAGACAGTTACCTCTCAGATGGTGGCGCCAGTCCGTTTCGCCGCCCGGGCTCGTCGCCATGTCCAGCAGGGCCCTGGCCTGGATGAGTCCCTGGAAGGTCGCCAAGGTGAGGTTGTTCGCGCTCGCGATGGATCCAATGTCTTCGCACTGGTACCTGACCCTTGGCTCCGGCATCCTCTCGAATCCGGCGACGTTCAGAAGGCAGACGTAGCTCGGAAGCGAGCTCCGTATCACGTCGAACTCCCCCCCTCCTCGCGCGCTGGCCAGCATCGCAGCCGCGGTGCGATTGAGAACGAACGAATGCTCGCCCAGCCACTGCCTCTGGACATCGTAGACGAACGGGACCAGCGCATCGAGAGAATCAGCACCAAGCAGGAAGGGCCGCTCGAGGGTCGGTCGGAGCTCCGTTCGCAAGGTGATCCACGTCACTACACCCATTGTACCCTGCGATCCCTGGACGACGCGATGGAAGTCCGTCTGGGACGGGCCTTGAGAGGACTTCTGGGCGCCACCCATGGCACGTTGCTGCTCGAGGGTCCCAGGGCCTCCTGCAGCGCCCGTGCGGAAGACGTCTCCGTTCCCAAAGATGAACTCCGTGCTGGCCACCGGGTCGCTGATGTCCCATTGCCTGTTCGGCCATATGGTGGGCTCCCTGTCCATCACCGACGCGACGACGCTCTTTCCGGCACGGGGCGAGAGCGGCGTCGGGATCGTCATCCCGTAAGGCTCAAGGGCCTCCAGCAGCTCACCGTAGGTGACGCCAGGTTCTATCAGGCAGACCCGGTTCCGCCTGTTGATCCAGGGTATCCCCCTCCAGTTGGACAGGTCTATCAGCACGTTCCCCTCTTTCGCCGCGAACCCTCCCTTCTCGTGGGCGCCCGTGGAAGAGGAGACCGTCAGATTCAGGTCGACCTCGTTGGCGAGCTGCACCAGCCTCCGCAGTTCGTCCACCTTCGAGGGGCGGAGCACGTAGGAAGGCTCCACTGCCGGTTCCAGGACGGGGTTCGCCTGCCGGAAGGCACCGATGTCCGCGGGATCGTCGGTGAAGGTGCCCTCGGGCATCGCCGACCGCAGCCGCCCTTCGAGTTCAGGTCCCGGGATCATGCCCTCTGACCTCCTTCAACTTCCGCGGCCTCGTAGACTAGATCGACGACATCGACAACCGGGAGCAGGGGCTCCTTCAGGGACTCCTGGCTCTTGGAGAGGTTGGCCCTGCAATGATGACACGCCGTGACCAAGCACTCGGCCCCCACGTCCACTGCTTCCTCCAACCGGTCGAGGGCCGCCGAGCGCGCGAGGTCCGGATATGCCTGGGGGACCCCGCCGCCGCCTCCGCAGCAGTACGAGTATTCGCGGATGCGGTGCATCTCGACGAAATCGATCCCCTTGATCGCGCGCAGGATGCGACGCGGCGGCTCGTAAACTCCGTTCACCCCCCGGTTGATCTCCTTCGGGGGCTCCGTGTAGGTCATGCAGCCCCTGGTGACCTTCTGTTCGCCTCTCCAGGCGAGGGGCGGTTCGCTCTGGCGCCCGAGGTAGCATGGGTCGTGATAGGTCACCTTCCGCCTGACTGTCTTGCTCAGGCGGAGTCGGTTGTCGGCGATCAACTGCGCTAGAAATTCGGTGATGTGAAGGACCTTGGCCTTGGGCGCCCTCGCGTACTCCGGATACTTGGAACGGATGGCTCCCAGGCACGATCCAGACAGGACTACGACCGTCTCGACGTTCGCGCCGTCGAGGGTGTCCACCAAATGGTTCGCCGTGTCAACGAAGACGTCCCTGTGGCCAGTCCAATAGGCTGGGAGCCCGCAGCTCGTTCCGTCCTCCCGCAGGACCCCGAAGTCCACGTTCGCCTGCTTCAGGAGGAGGGCGCACTTCCGGGCCAACTCCTTCGCTCCAGGGTCGCACCTCAAGCAGCCCGTGAACAGTAGGACCGGCGCCTTCTGGTCCGGCAGCATCTTCAATCCAAGGTCTTCAAACCAACTCGGATCCTGGTCGCCCTTCCTTCCCTCCGGATTGCCATACACTTGGAGGTTCTCTATCATGGGCCGATGGGCGGCCGGCGCGAATCCCATGTCCACGATGTGCTCCCTGAGCGCCATGTTCACTCTATGACGCTCCGCATCCATGATGAACTTGCAGGATACGTCGCAGAGCCCGCAGGCGGTGCAGGCGAACGCTATGTCCGCGAGGGCTTTGTCGACCTTGATGCGGCCGTTGACCAGTGAGAGCGCCATGATACTCTTCCCTGACCCTGAGTATCCGTGGAAGTGGTACAGGTGGCTCGCTGGGCATCCATCGGCATATCTAGGGTTCACAACCGTCGGCAGTGGCACCATCTTGCAGAGAGAGCATCTGAAGCACTTCTGCATCTCCGGTTCCAGATTCCTGAGCCTCGACAAGGACATTACGTTGCACTTTCCTCATTGATGGGAACCAATGCCTAAAAGGATATTGGACTCGAAGAGGGGCTCCTGCCAGTGAGATTCCTCCCGGAGATGCATTGGCGCGGGTCGCTCGGAGGGCGCCTGAGGCTTTGCTGCTCATGCGAGGACAGGGGAGCCTGAGTCCGCCGACGCGAGGGCATGACCCATGTGAAGTGAAGCCAACGCCCAAGCATTTGCGGTAGCTATATCAGAGGGGAACCTCCTCAGATAGCCGAAGAACTCGATGTCCGAGCACACCGAAACCGAGATCAAGCTTGCCGTCAAGGCCCACTATGCCGCGGCCAGCAGGGGAAGCTCATGCTGCGGGGGCGTCAAACCCGCCCAGGGAGACACCGACCTTTCGCTTGGATGCGGCTCACCGGTGCGATACGCTGGACTGAAGCCGGGGATGACCGTGTTGGACCTCGGGAGCGGTGGCGGCGTGGACGTTTTCGCAGCGTCGCGGGCCATGTTCGGCCAGGGGAAGGTGATAGGGGTCGACGCCACGCCTGAGATGATCCAGAGGTCCCAGGAGTCGGCCGCCAAGCTGGGCATCAGGAACGTCGAGTTCCGCCTCGGCGAACTGGAGAAGCTCCCGGTAGATGACGAAAGCGTGGACCTGGTGTTGAGCAACTGCGTCATCAACCTCGTCCCGGACAAGAAGAAAGCCTTCGGCGAGGCCTTCCGGGTCATGAAGCATGGGGGAGTTCTCACGGTGTCCGACGTCGTGGCTGACAAGCCTCTTCCCCAGCGAGTCCGGGAGGACCTTGACCTCTGGTCCAGGTGCGAGGCGGGATGCCTTACGAGGGAGGAGCTGCGTCGGGCCACAGAAGAGGTGGGATTCGTGGACTTCAGGGAGAAAGAGGAGAGCGTGTGGAAAGAGGAAGGGACCGAAGTCAGGCTCGTCTCCATGACGTTCAGCGCCAGGAAACCCTAGAGGGGCCCCGGCTCTCCCAATCCCCTTCCGTCAGTAGATGCGCCTGCCGTCGGCTCCTGTGAGATAGTAGGCGCAGAAGGGCACCAGCTGCCCACCGGGCCTGATGACGTGCACACGGCACCTTCTCATCCGTTCGGTGTCAAGGGTCCAGGCGTCCTGGAAGGCCATCATCGAAATCGAAAGGATCTTGGTCGAGTCGCCTCCCTCCACCTCCAGCCCCAGCTTCTTGAGGTAGTCCCGGAGCCTCCCGAAGGTCTCCCTCTCATTCGAGACGTCCCAGAGCCTCGGGATGGCCTTGGTGACCGTGCAGTGCGGGTCCTTGAGCTTGCCGACCACCTCGATGGGGTCCACCACACGGGAGAGGGGCATCAGGCCGTCATCCCTGGCGAGCGCCAGCGTGACTGCCGAACATGAATGGTGGAGGGAGGGGATTGGGAAGAAGTCTCTCGCCGCCAGGGCCCCTCCTGTCTGCCTCTCTATTGCTGCCACCACGTCTGGGATGGTGGTGCGGTCCTCTGGGCTCCTCCGGTCCTCGGGGAACCTTCCGAAGTAGGTCGCTGGCTGGAAGTTCACCCCTTTTATCTCCTCCCTCCTGGCGGCAAGGTCGATGATGGCGCCCAGCTGTCCGTCGTTGACACCCTTGACCACCGTCGGGACGAGGACCACGGCGAGGCCGTTGGCACGGCAGTTGTCCAGGGCCTTCATCTTGACGTCGAGGAGCTTCCGGCCCCTGAGTGTAAGGTAGACGCCGTCGTCCAGGCCATCGAACTGGAGGTAGATGGCGCTGACCCCGGCCTCGGACAGCAGACGGGCGAGCCCAGGGTCCTCCCCCAGCCTGACGCCGTTGGTGTTCACCTCGATGTGGCTGAGGCCCATTTCCCTTGCCCTCCTGACTATCTGCGCGAGGTCCTCCCTCGTCGTGGGCTCTCCGCCTGAGAGCTGGACGGGCCTGCCCGCCCCACCGTTCTCGATGATCGTCTCGAACTCATCGGCGATCTGCCCGAGGGTCGGCTCTTCCCTTGTTATGTCGTCCGAAGACGCGAAGCAGACGGCACAGCGAAGGTTGCAGCGGTTGGTCACCTCGACGATGGCGACGCATGTCCCTTCGGCATGTCCCGTGCAGAGGCCGCATTCCAGGGGGCAGGCATTCTTCAGCTCGGACGGCTCCCCGAGGTCAAACATCCCGGCGTACGAGGAATACATCTCGCTGTCGTTCCAGACGAGGGCCTTGAAGTGACCGTGCTCCTCGCACACCTTCTCCATGTAGACCTTGCCCGCCTCCTCCACGATCCTGGCCTCTACCGGGGCGAGGCAGACCGGGCAGACGCTGAAGGTGACCTCCTTCACCTGCCGATCCGATGCGACCCCTCGGAGCTGCTCCATATCCTGTGGCTAGGCCTCCCATGAGACGTTTCGGGTGGACCTCTCGATGCGAGCTATGGCGGGCGCGACGGGCCTTTCGGCCGCCGGGAGCCGGGCGCGCTGAAGCGGCTTCCGCGCGAAGAAGAACGCGTACTTCCTGACGGGAGGCCCCATCGCGAATATGAACTGAGGGACCATCCCCTTCCTGAAGGACGTCACGCCGTCGAACCCCGCCAGGCGCAGGTAGGCCTCGACCCACCTATCGGGGAGGAGCCTCCACACCACGAAGCTGGGCTTGAAAGGCAGTGGTATGTGCTTGATGGCCAGGGGAGCCTCGCCACAGATCATCTCCCTCAGACCCAGGCCGCCGCCGTCGCCGAGTACGCGACAGGCCTCGCCGAGCGCCGTGGCAGGGTCGGGGACGAACCTCAGGGTCCCCGAGCAGGCACAAGAGCCGAAGGAGGATTCCCTGAAGGGCAGGGCCTCGGCGTCAGCCAGGACGAGCTCGGTCCGGTCTGACAGGCCCGCCCTGCTAAGCTTCCGGCGCGCCCTTTCGAGCATCGCTGTCGAGATGTCCGCACCCGCCATCAGGTCGAGGGAGCCCGAGGCCCCCGCCAGCGCCATGAGGGTCCCGGTTCCACAGCCTACGTCGAGGAGCCTCGACGACGCCACAACCTTGAGGTGCTCTAGAAGCGTGACGTGAGACTCCCTGATCAGGGGAGCCATGAACCAGCACGTCAGGAAGTCGTAGACTCTGCTCATCAGGGTGTCATAGCCCCTCATTACGGCGGCCCTGTCCTTTGCACCCCGCCGCCTGAACGGAATGGGGGGTTCGACGGCGGCAGAAGGAGTCATATCTGGACGGACAGCCTCACAAGGTTCTCCACGAGACAAGGGCCGCTGAACTGGGACTTGCTGCGCTTGTACAGCGCTTCGTAGTCGGGTAGGCCGCTTCCGTCGAGGAGGTCGAATGCGTGCACGACGCGCACGCCCGACTCCCTGGTGACCGCACCAAGCTGGACGCCGCAGGAGTTGCAGAACGTGACGATGGTGTCGGCCGAATGCTCCTTGGCGTCCCGCGTTCTCACCCTCGCCCCCTCCTTGGCGAGCGCCTCGTCGGAGTAGCTGACGGCCCCCCCTGCGCCGCAGCAGAGGAGCGCGTCGCGGGAATACTTCAACTCTACCCTCTTCCCATGATAGAAGCGATCCACGAAGCTCCGGGAGACGTCGAAGAGCTCCGGGGTGGCCCTGTAGGGGCAGGAGTCGTGGATGGCCACGGTGCCCAGGTCCGCCCGGCCCTCGGTCTTCGAAGGGGGCAGGGCGTTGAGCAGGGCCTCGGCCGCGAAGGTCAGCTTGGCGAATCCCACGTCTTCCTTGAAGTTGCCGTAGCAGTTCGGGCAGGCGGTGATGATCTCGCTGGGCTGAAGCCTCTTGAGGAGCTCGACGACGGACCTGTGGTGCTTCTCGTACTCCGCCCTTGCCCCTATGACCTTGAGCGGTTTTCCGCAACATTCGTATCGCATGACGTACGGGTCGCCCAGCTGGTGTGCCACCTTCTCCATCATCTCCGGCCGGTAGCCCCTAAGAGAGCATCCAGGAAAGAATATCCTGTCGGCCCGGGCGGGGTACTCCTTCTTGATGTGGGAGGAACCGTCGAGGAGGCTGAAGAAGTTCACCTTCCTGTTCACGTAAAGGGGCGTGTGGGCGGCGAGCGGTCCTTGGCCGCTGGAGACGTAGGCTTCTCTCACGGCCATCATGAGGTCCATCACGCTCACGCCGTACGGGCACTGGGTCGCGCAGAAGCCGCAGTAGGTGCACCTGTACGCGATGATGGCGTCGTCCACGTCCACCGTTCCCAACTCAAGAGATGTCGTCAGACTTCTGAGGAAGCCTTTCTCGAAGCCCTGGTACGAAGGGCAGTGCCTGAGGCAGGCGTAGCAGTCGGTGCACCTCTCGAACTCCTTGACGACTTCCTCCCTGGTGGCACCCATCTACAGCACCAATCCCGCGGACTTCAGCAGGGCCCAGACGTCGGTGAATATCAGGCAGGCGCCGGTGATTGAAATCACCGACCCGGCGAGCCACTTGACCTGGACCCTGTGGCGTCTCAAGAAGCCCGAGGCAGGGGTAGCCAGCAGGTAGACGAGGAGGGAGACTCCCGAGACGGTCAGCCCCAGCCCCGTGGCGTAGGAAACGGCCTCGAGGGTCAGGGCGGAGGCCGTGCCGGAGAACAGGTCCCCGTATATCCGCAGAACCGCCACGTCTCTGGTGGAGAGGTAGTTCATCCAGAGGGCTCCGAAAAGCACGCCCATCATGAAAGTACCGTAGCACCAGGCCGCGAAGTTCTCCCTGGCAGCCCGGATCACAAAAGCTCCCTTCCTCCTGACGACAGCGTAGCCGAGCCATACCACTACGAGGCCCCATAGAATGTCCAGGTAGTGTGAATTGAGGAGGAATACTGACGGGAAGGCGCGGATGAGCTCTACGCTGACCCCCCAGATGAAGACGACTCCGGCGGGGAACAAGAGCAGCCTGGAAAGTATCCTCTTGCTCCCTAGGTCATCTGCGACGTTGAAGACGATCAAAAGGGGCAGGCTCGGGAGCACGACCGGTGAAAGTGCCCCCGAGAGACCAGCGATCAGTGAATCCAACCGGATTCTCAGTACCTAAGATGCTATTTGGTAGACGAAGGTTACGTTCTGCCCAGGCTGGACGAGAGCAGGGTTCAGCTTCCACATCAAAGGAGACTGCCAGCCGTTGATGTTGCTGCTCACGATGCCCACGGCGCAGGAGTAGAGGCAGGCCATGCAGCCCGTCGCCAGCTTGGTGTTGGTGGCCAGGTTCCCGCCGAAGCCGAAGGTGCCCGCACCCGAGGTGAGGTTGTAGCCAAGGAGCAGGTCCGTCAGCAGGTACTTCTTGGGCGCGCCCGTCCAGGTCACGTAGATCGTGATGTGGGTGCCACTGGTGAGGGTGCCCGCTGCGGAGGTTAGCAGGACGTTGTTGGAAGGAGTCGCGCCCAGGCTCATCAACGCGTTGTAGAGCTCCGTGGGGGCCACCACAGTTATGAAGGCAGCCTCGGAGGCCAGGCTGCCGCCCTGCCAGTTGAGGCCATGCATCGTTCCGTTGGCGAAGGCGTAGGCATTGGCCGTCGCCTGAATGTCGACCTCCTTGTTCGCAGAGTCGACGTATATGGCTTGGCTGTTCCGGGCGTTCGTCAGGCTGACTATGGTCTGCTCCTGGAGCATCCATCCGCCTGCGAACCCTATCGCTATGCCAACGACAAGTAGAACCACCATGGTCACGGTTTTGGAAACCGCACGTCGGGACTTCAAGGTAATCGAATACATTTACAGCATGTGGGATATTTCAGTATTCCGCATATTGAATAAATGCGAGTAAATAGATTCACTTAAGTGACTTGAAACGGGTCGCCCGCCGGGGCCCGGCCTCCTTCACTCTTCCTTCAGACGTTTCTTCTCGTTGACGAAATCCGCCGGCTCCCCGGTCCCCATGAGGGTGGCGGGGCCCAGGGTGCTGTCCATGGCAAGCCTGCTCTCCGGCGTGCCCGGGACGAAGCTGGCCGGGAGGGACCTCTTTTCACGTTTCGCTCCGCAGCGCCCCCTCTCCTTGTGCCTCCTCAGATCTTTCACGACCTTGCCGCACACGTCGCAGACTGGCATCGGCTGGGATATGCACAAGGGCGCTATTAACGGTTGCACGGCCCCGCCAGGGTCATGACCACGCGGCGGCCACCATGAAGACGACCACCAGAAAGAGCAGGACCATCCCTACCATGGAGCCGACCCTGACCCTTCCCTGCAGCTTCGCCAGCTCGGGCGGAGCTGACGCCGCCGGGTTCGCCTGCATCTGGGTCACCAGCTTGACGATCTTCCTCAGCGAAGGGATGATGATCCCCAGCCCGAGTATCGCCACGAGCAGGGCGGTCCCTGCGCCCGCCATTATGCTCATGCCCCACTGGCCGGAGAAGTAGAACGAACCGCCGCCGTAAGCCATGTAGAGCGCCAGGGCGGCGCCGAAGACAAGCGTGCTCACGATCAGCAGCGAGACGTACTTCGCGTACTTCGGAACGATCTTCAACATGAACTCGCCCCTTCCCCCGGGAGTCATCGAAGTCAGGGCCGGCGAAAGGATCATGCCGAAGACCATTGCCGCCCCCAGCCACCCTATCGCCGAGATGACGTGGAGCCAGTTCAAGATGCCGCCGATGATCGGGTCCGTCACAAGGGCCCTTTCCATCGGTCATGCAGTTAAGCTTGCCTGGGAATCCGCGCCTTCAGGCGGGACGCCCCGGGAGCTAAGCTGGAGCTTCTCCAGGTTTCGGCGCAAAAACTTATCTATCATCAACTGCAGTTCAGGGGACAAGGTGCATGTGCATGCCGGAGCAGCACGACGCAAAGACCTACGCAGTGATAACCGCCGGCGGCGGGATCGGCGGAATGGCCTTCGTCGGCAACGTCAAGGAGGTCATCCGCAAGTCGCCCGACGGGCCTCTCAGTTCCCTCGTCAACTGGGCCAGGCTCTACTCCCTCTGGCCGGTCCACCTTGAGACGGCGTGCTGCTCGGTCGAGTTTGGAGCGGCCTCGGGAGCCCGCTGGGACGTTGAGCGCTTCGGAATGCTGGAGGCATTCGGCTCCCTCCGCCAGTGCGACCTCCTCGTAATCCTCGGCACCGTCACGAGGAAGATGATGTCCAGGATTAAGGTCGTCTGGGAGCAGATGCCCGACCCGAAGTGGTGCGTCGCAATCGGGGCTTGCTCCATCTCAGGCGGCCTCTACATCGACAGCTACTCCGTGGTCCAGGGGATAGACCAGTACATCCCCGTGGACGTCTACATCCCCGGCTGCCCTCCCGGCCCCCAGACGATCATCCAGGGGGTCTACCTGCTACAGGAGAAGATCCGCAGGAGCAACCTCATGGGGGACTTCGTCGAGGTGCGCCAGAAGTGAACCCCGTGGACTTCGTGAAGGGCTTCTTCTCGGCCCTCTACTCCGGCGGGAGGCAGCTGTTCAAGAGGAGGATGACCCTCCGCTACCCCGAAGCCGTGGCCTACCCGGTCGAGGGGATGTACGGCTACGACCCGAAGAAGGGCGTGGCATCCAACGGCTGGAGGGGGAAGCACTACCTCGACATGGAGAAGTGCACCGGCTGCCAGCTTTGCGCCCTCGCCTGCGAGAACATCGCCGAGGCCATCGAGATGGTCCCGGTGGACGTCAAGTACCCCCAGAACAAGAAGGAGATATATCCGAGCGTTGACTACGGAAGGTGCGTATTTTGCGGGTTTTGCGTCGACCCTTCCACGCCCGTAGTCACTAACCCCGGGCTGAAACCCATTAGCCAAGTTGCGGTGGGTGACTTGCTCTTGACACACACCGGGGAATATCGCCCGGTCACCAAGGTCTGGGATATGGAGTATTCGGGGCCTCTCTACCACATCTACGTCTACGGCAGGCCTGAACCACTAATCTGCACAAAAGATCACCCAATAATGGCGGTCTCGAGACCCCGTTCATCCCGCAAGGATGGCCGGCTCCTAAGGGTGACCTCCCCAATTCGATTCTACACCCCAAATGAGCTCAAGGCCGGCGATTACATGCTAAGCCCCGTTGTCAAGAAGTTGGTTCGGACTGATTACTTCGAGAAGGACGTGCCCATGTACAGAGGAAATGTCTCAACGGGGCATCTCAAGCTGCCCGCAAGCCCCGAGCTCTTCCGTCTCATCGGCTATTTCATAGCGGAGGGGTTCTGTGACGGTGGTCGGTCGGTCAAGTTCTCATTCCATGTGAAGGAAAAGGAACTGATCGATGATGTTAGGCGGCTCTGCGCGACTTTCTTCTCCAAGGAGCCCAAGGTCAGGAAGAACACTGGGCTGGGCGTGAACGTCGTTCTGGACTCCGCGCTCGCTGAGGACTTCTTTTCACAATTCGGCCACGGAGCCGAGAACAAGAAGCTCCCCGACTGGGTCTTCTTCGCTGAGGACGAGAAGCTGATACAGCTGCTGAAGGGAATCTGGCTGGGCGATGGTTGCAGGATTCACCGGCCTCGGCAGGAGTACTTCAACTTCACGACCACCTCAGAGGTGCTTGCGTTTCAGGTACAGGAAATCTTGGCTAGGCTCGGCGTTGTCGGATTGATCGAGGGACAACACCAGAGAGGTCGGCTCCCGTCCTACCACGTGAACGTCTTCGGGAGGTGGGTCCTCAAGCTCTCTTCCCTTTTTGGCGTTGGGTTTGCGAGAGTCCCCTCCAAATTCGCCGACAAGTTCCACCTTGACGACAATTACTCCTATCTTCCAATCAAGAAGATTGAAGTCGAAGACGTCAAGGAGTACAGGGTAATGGACGTAACCGTGGAGGAAGACCACACGTTTTCTCCCTTGGGTCTCGCCACGTCGAACTGCGTCGACGCCTGCCCCTTCTACGCCCTCTTCATGACCAACGACATGGAGCTGAGCGAGCTGAAGAGGAACTCGCTGTTCTACACCCCCCTCGAGCTGTACCGGAAGCCCGAGCTGATCAACGCGAAGAAGCAGAAATGGGACCTCGATCCCGTCAAGGGTGCCCACCATGAATGAGGACGAGCTGGCCTCCCTCCTGACCACCTCCCTCGGGCCCCTGGGACTGGCCGCCTCCAAGGTCGCAACCCACAGGGTCAGGGTCGCGGGCTCGGCGGAGAAGCTGGTCGACACCGCGAAGGCCCTGGACTCGTCGGGCTTCAGCTACCTGCACACCATAACGGCCACCGACCAGCCGAAGACTAACGAGTTCGAGCTCTCCTACTGGGTGGGCTCCCTGGAGGAGGGAAAGAAGGAGCACGTCGTCCAGGTGAACTTCAGGATCCCCAAGGCGACGCCGACGGTGCCGTCGATAATGGAGGTCTGGCCCGCCGCCTACTACCACGAACGGGAGGAGTGGGAGTTCCTCGGGATCGCGTTCTCCGGGAACCCCGACATGAAGCGTCTCTGGCTCCCCGAAGACTGGGACGAGGGCTTCCCGCTGCTGAAGGACTTCAAGCTCAAGAGGTGGGTGGACTCCGAGAGGGAGCGCCACGGCCTGGTGGTTAGGGGCGACTAGCATGGAGAAGATACCGGGTGTATTCGTGGAGGAGTACAGCGGCGAGGGCGAGCTCACCGTGAGCGTCGGCCCGCAGCACCCCGGCTCCGGCCACTTCAGGATAATCATCACGCTGAACGGCGACCTGATCAGCCAGGCCATCCCGGACCCGGGCTTCGTCCACAGGGGCGCCGAGAAGATGGCCGAGTCGAGGAACTACATTCAGAACATCCCCCACCTGGAGAGGCCCGTCATCCTGGACAGCACCGGCATTCTCTTCCCCTACACCCTCGCCGTGGAGGACCTCCTCTCCCTGACCGACAAGGTCCCCGAGAGGGCGAAGTACATCCGCATCCTCATGGCGGAGTTCAACAGGATCATCAGCCACGAATACTTCCTGGCCATAGAGGGGATCTTCCTGGGTCACTCCACCCAGTTCATCTGGAGCACAGGCGATAGGGAGGCATTCATGGACCTGGCCGCGTCGCTCAGCGGGGCCAGGGTCACCTTCTCGTATCTGGTGCCGGGAGGTGTCCGCACCGACACGCCCCCCGGCTTCGAGGAGAAGACGCTCAAGGCCTGCGCCTACATGGAGCAGCGCCTGAAGGACTACAGGAGGATGCTCTACGACAACCCCTTCATGAGGATGAGGATGGAGAACGTGGGGGTGATCTCGAAGGAGGACGTGGTGAGGTATGGCCTGGTGGGCCCGACCGCCCGGGCGAGCGGCGTGAACACCGATGTGAGGAGGGACGAGCCTTATTCCCTCTACGACACCGTCGACTTCCATGTCCCCGTCCTGAAGGAGGGGGACTCCATGGCCAGGGTCCTGGTCCACCTGGACGAGATGGAGCAGTCCTGCTACATCGTAAGGCAGGTCCTCAAGAAGATGCAGCCGGGCCCCGTCAAGTTCGTGATGAAGGGCCAGATGAGGGGAAGGGTGGGCGAGGCCTACGCCCGGACGGAGGCGGCGAGGGGGATGATGACGTACCATATCATCAGCGACGGGCTCCCCAATCCGTACAGGGTCAAGATAGACACCCCTGACAACAGGAACCTCGCGATCATGCCGAAGCTCTTCAAGGGTCTCCATCTGGCGGATCTCCCGGTCACCTTCCAGTCGCTTGATTATTGGCCCGTGAGTTCAGACCGGTAGCGGTCAAACATGACTAATCTTGGCCAATCACTGACCAAGCTTGGTCGGTTGACCGTTACTACCTATCTTGCTTCCGACTATTGACTTTGCCAAAGCGACGAACTCCCTTACGTCGGACTTTATCGAGGCCTTGAGGACGTCGAATGCGACATCGAGCGGCGGTTGTGCTTCGTCCTGAAGGTCGCGCACAACAAGGCGGGCTTTGGCTTTCTTCTCCGGGTGTCTGAAAGGGACATCGTGTAGGAACCCTCGGCAGGTCTCGACTTGCCAAGCGGATAGCCGCCATTGGTCAGTTTGTGCTATTATGTCTCTGCCCGTACCTTTGGCCTGTGTCAGTCGTATCTTCCATTCAGGATACGAGGGCGGCATTCTAGCTTTCAATTCGCCGAGGAGACGGAGGTTGGAATTCGCTATGTCTAGTCTAGGAGCATTGGAAGGCCTGTGCACCATCACACTTCCTTCCGCATCAAAGAATCCTGCCAAGTAGTCGCGGAAGGTGTCATCACCAATGCAATGAGGAATCCCTTTGCATTCTCCCGTCAGGAATTCGAATGAACTGTCGACATCGCAATCTATGCTCCATTCATAGCCGGTCATCTCGCACTTCCGTGGCAGGATATGAACCGCTCCGTACGGCAGGAACAGGCTGGCGATAAGCTCTATCATCGCGGGGTGTGTCGAACTGGTCTTGATTCTAATTGCCCTGCCATGCCTCGTCACCCACAGGTCCCCTTGCTTCATTCCGTAGAGGTAGGCCTTCTCATGCGGGTCCCCGCCGAAGGGCTTCTTCTGATACTTGGTCACCTTCTGTATTTGGGCCTCCACCTTGTCTCTCGTCTTGACGCCGTGGGAGATGATGGCCTTCCTGATGGTCTCCGCGCTGAATGGGTATTCGTCGGCGAGATCCCAGAGGCTCTCTCCACCCTGATGGCGTCTGACACATTCCAGAGTCTCCTCCTCTGTCATTTGCCTCTGGCAGCCCGCTCTGTCTCTGATGAGTATCCCGTACTTGCGCAGGTAGTGGTAGACGATGGCGCCACGGTACCTACCGGTCCGTCCGTAGCGCGAGGCGATAGCATCCGCCGAAAGCGTCTCCTTGAGGTAGAGCTCTTCAAGCTCCTCCTTCGTGGGGGGCCAGGGAGGCATCTACCGCGCAGCGCTGCACGGTATCTAGCGACCCCTATGGGCGGAAGAGGTAAGCCACGACCGCGCCCGCGACCACGATCGCGACCCCGATCACCCTTGTGATCAGTATGGCCCTTTTGATGTAGGTCCTCCCCCCGAGCACGGCAGCCAGGAAGGGGAAGGGGATCATCAGGGCGCCGATGCCCATCGCGACGAGCGAGGCGTAGAAGACCAACTTCGACATGACCAGGATGAGGCAGGCGAAGGCGAGGGTGAACTCCAGGACGTAGAAGGTCCGCGAGTACTTGGAGTCGAACTCGAGGAACCTCCTGGCGCTGGCGATGCACTCGTCCGAACAGAAGGGCACCGTTATGCGGTCCTTCCTGTTGAACCTGACCTCCCTGACGTGCTCCGACTTCCCGCACCAGATGCACCTCCTCACGGGGGCGGACATAGGCGCCCCATCCCCCGTGCCCACTAATATCGTTTGGCTCGGCGATTCGTGTAAGACTTTTAAGCACCCCTTCCAGTGGGTCATTTGTACACCATGCTCATCCCAGTGAGATGTTTCACCTGCGGCGCCCTCGTGGGGGACAAGTTCTACGAGTTCAAGGACAAGGTCTCCAAGGGGGAACAGCCCGCGAAGGTCCTCGACGAGATGGGGATCAAGAGGTACTGCTGCCGAAGGATGCTCATGTCCGGCTTCGAGATAGTCGACTACCAGATCCCGTACAACGAAGCCACCGAGAGGCGCAGGAAGGCCGACGCCGGGGTCAGCTAGGCCTTGGCCAGGGTCACGCAGTTCGTAGCCAGACCGCTGTTCACGAGCCGCGGCGACCCCACAGTCGAAGTCGACGTGTTCCTAGGGTCGGCGATGGGCCGGGCGGTGGCTCCGCAGGGGGCCAGCTCGGGCAGGAACGAGGCGGTACACCTCCCTCAGGGAGGGGCGCGCCAGGCTGTGAGGAACCTCTACGGCGTCCGGGACCGGCTCGTCGGGCTCGACGCCGCCGACCTCGAGGGTGTCGCTAGGCGCCTGCGGGAGGTGGACGGGACGGCGGACTTTTCGTTCATAGGAGGGGCTTCGGCCTTCGCCTTCTCTGTTGCCTCCGCGGCAGCCGAGGCGGCCGCAGAGGGGAAGCCCCTCTACCAGCTGATTTCGGGGAAGGAGGAGGGCATGATCCCCGTCCCCATCGGTAACGTCCTCGGAGGAGGGAAGCATGCGGGCCCGGGCTCGCCCGACATCCAGGAGTTCCTGGTGGCTGCCCTTGGCGCCCCCGACATCTACAGCGCGGTGGCGGCCAACCTGGCCGTCCACAAGGAGGTCAGGAAGCTCATCGAAGCGAAGGATCCGTCCTTCCCCGGAGGGAAGGGGGACGAGGGCGCTTGGGCGCCGAGGATGACGGACGAAGAGGCCCTGGACGTCGCCGGAAGGGCGGTGGAGAAGGTCTCCAAAGAGCTGGGCTTCAGGATAGGCCTCGGCCTCGACATGGCGGCCTCTTCGCTGTGGGACGCAAAGAGGAAGCTCTACGACTACTCCAGGAAGGGCCGGAGGCTATCCACCTCCGAGCAGATCTCCTACGTCCTAGACCTCATCCGGAAGCACTCCCTGTTCTACGTTGAGGACCCCCTCGAGGAGGAGGACTTCGACGGCTTCATGGAGCTCACGGCCAAGGCCAAGGGGGCATGGATCGTCGGCGACGACATCTTCGTCACCCAGACCCCCAGGCTAAGAAGAGGCATCTCGATGAAGGCTGGCAACGGCGTCATCCTGAAGGTGAACCAGGTGGGGCCCCTCTACGAGGCCATGACGTTCGCCAGCGAGGCCCACGCCGGGGGCTATCTGGTGGCCGCCTCTCACAGGAGCGGAGACACATGGGAGCCGCACCTTGCGCAGATAGCGGTCGGAACGGGGGCGGAGCTCATCAAGTGCGGCGTCGTCGGCGGGGAGAGGATGACGAAGCTGGCGGAGCTCATCAGGATCTCCGAGCAGCATCCTTCGCTGTCGCTCGCCAAGCTCTAGGGTTCGTGACGCGTTGCAACTCAGCTGCAGATGACCGAAGGTCGCGAACGGGCCAAGCAGGATCCCCAGGGCAACGACCCGTCGCTGGGTAAGCCTTAAATGGCGACCCGGCGGAGTTCGGCATCATGGCCTTCCAGGAGCCACTTCATTCCGCCTTCGCGTCTCGCCTGACATCGCTCCGAGGAACGACTTGGTGATTCTGCGGTTGTCAAAGTCAAGGTTCGACCCGTTCAATTCCTTCATCCGACGCTTCTACAGGGTGATCGTAGTCGTGTGGGTCATCGCGCTTGTGGCCTCGGCCGCCCTGGTGCCCAGGTTCTTCGCCGGAGTCTCTTACGACGTCACTGCCTTCGCCAGCTTCGGAGGCTCAAACAACGCCGAGTCCGTCGTGGCGCAGGACATAATCAGCACCCAGTTCCCAAACATGAACAGCGGAGGCAACAACAGCGTAATACTCGTGGTTCAGACCAGCGGCGGCAGCGTCTACTCAGACCAGGTGAGGGATGCCGTCTTCCGGCTCAACAAGACGCTGGCTTCGGACCCCGCCCTCGAGAACTACACCGGAATGTCGGGCCTGTACTCGGCGGAGTATGATGCGCTCAACTCCAGCCTCCCGGAGTTCATATCCGGCGTCTCCTCGCTGGCGTCCAACGTCACCACCGTCAACCAGGCCGTCTACACGCTGGTTCAGAACATGTCGACCCTCAGCTCCGGGCTCTTCCAGCTCTACCAAGGCGTCAACCAGACCTCCCAGCTGGTATACGGAGTGCCCGCGGCATTCGTAGCCGTCTGGAGCGCGATCTACGCTTCGGTGCCTCCAGGCATGGCTGACTTTTCGGTCATCGACCAGCAGTCCAACTCCACCCTCTACGCCCAGACGGGGGCCTTTGGCGGAAACCAGCAGTCCGTCGGGTACTACACCGCATTCTACCAGATCTGGGATGCTTCATTCCAGAGCGCCTTGGCGGTCAACCTGACGCCCTTGCAGAGGGAGGCTCTGGCGGTGAACGGGGCGGTCAGCCAGATGACCAGCAGCCCGTACCTCGACAGCCCGACGAAGCTGCTGATCAGCACGGTCGCCACCGGTCTTAACGTCACGGACTGGAGCCAGGCGTCGGCGGTGAACGGATTGACAATCACCGCTTTCTCAAATCAGGTCGCGAGCAGCCTTTCGCCGCTGGGGCTGCAGGCGTCTGACGTCCAGAACCTCGTCTCCGCGCTTTTCAGCTATGGGCCCTCTCCTCCGAGCTCGGAATTGGTCGCTCTCGTCGAGCCCCTGATCCTGAAGGGCTTCTCGGCGGGCTCCCTGCCTGCCGGTCTCGGGTTCTCTGCCAGCGACCTCGTGGGGAACGCAACCGCATTGGGGCCTTCGCCGAGCGCCGCGGCCGTGTGGGCCAATGCGACGGGTTTCTTCGTCGCCGGCACGGCCAGCGCCTTCTCGGGCTCGCCGCTCTTCACCGTCAACAAGACCGCACTGGCCGGACTCATGACCCAGTTCAGCGCCTCCAGCACGCAGGCCCAGATAGGCGCAGTCCTCGACTCTCTGATCGCGAACACCAGCGTCCCCGACTATCCTTTCATAATGGGCAAAGCGCTGACCCAGAACTTCGTCGGTTCCAAGGGAGACACGATGATAGTGGCCCTGGGCTTCTCCTCTCCTCTTGACAACTCCGCGGTCTCCAGCCTCAAGGGCGACGTCAAGGGCTCCCAGCTCTCCACCCTGGCCTCCACCTACGTGACCGGAAAGTCGGTGATCGTGAAGGAGGCGGAGGACGTCTTCATACCGGCCCTGGGCGACACCCTGGTGCCCGGCATCATAGTCTCGATAATCATCGTGGGCATCCTCTTCGCGGCGCCCTTGGCCGCAATCCTTCCGCTGCTTGTGGGCGGCCTCTCCATCGCGGTGGCCTACGCGGTCATCTACCTGAGCGTGGTGGTGGCCACCAACGGCAAGATCACCTTCCTCACTCCCACCCTCACTACCCTTCTGATGCTCGGGCTGGCGGTTGACTATTCGGTCCTGCAGCTGCGCAGGACCAAGGAGGAACGCACCAACGGCAAGTCGAAGGAGGAGAGCGTGGCCACGTCCGTTCGGTGGGCTGGCCAGGCCGTCATAACGGCGGGGGTCACGGTCATCGTCGCCTACGTCATCCTCGCGCTGGCCAACGTCCCCATATTCAACGACGTAGGAATCGCCATAGCCATAGGGGTCTCGGTGCTCCTCCTGGCTTCGATAACGTTGCTTCCTTCTCTTGAGCTCCTCTTCGGCGACCGCATGTTCTGGCCGAGGCTCAAGGTCAACGGCGCGTCCACCAGCCCCGGGTTCCTCGCTCGGATTTCGGACTCCACGTTGAAGCACAAGCTCCTGGTGGCGCTGGTGATGACCCTGCTGGCAGGGGGAGCCGTAGCTGCCACGGCCAGCACGCCCACCAACGTTGACGTCCTGAAGCTCATACCCAACTTCCAGAGCAACCAGGGTCTCCAAGTCATCTCCCAGGGCCTGGGAAGCGGCCAGGTCTCTCCTGGCTACCTTGTCGTCCTGACGCCGACGCCCATAGTCGGCGGCGACAACCAGTTCAACCAGACCCTCCTGGACGAGATCGAGCAGATATCCGCGAAGGCGGTGGCCACCTCCGGGGTGACCAGCCTCGTCGGCCCCACCCGGCCCTTCGGCTCGACCTTCAACTACTCGTCCGTAGCGAGCATGTCCGAGCCGCTGCAGTCCCAGTACGTCAGCGGGATGATGGCCACCATTGGCAAGGACAACAGGACAGCCCTGATCTCGGTGGGACTCACCGGATCCTACGGCAGCACGGATTCCGTCAACTCCTTCCAGAAGGTCGCCTCCGAGCTCCACTCCCTCTCCCTCATCCCCGGCACCATCATCCACTACGGAGGGAGCCCGCAGTCGGCGTATGACAACCAACAGTTCATCGGAGGGCTCATTCCTGAAGTCACCATCATACTATGCGTGGCGGTCTACATCATCCTGTTCATCCAGCTCAGGTCGGCTTTCACGCCGCTGAGACTCGTCTTCACCATCCTCTGCAGCGTGGCCTTCTCCATGTCGCTTCTCGCCATAGTGTTCAACTACATGCTGAATCTCCCCATTCTCGACTTCATACCCCTCTTCGTCATCGTGACCATGCTGGGGGTGGGCATAGACTACGACATCTTCTACGTCACGAGGATCCGGGAGGAGATACTCGGCGGCAAGACCGACGACGAAGCCATCAAGACCGCCACGACGAAGGTCTGGACGACCATATTCGGCCTCGGGCTCGTGCTCTCCAGCGTCTTCGCTTCTCTCTTCGTGACCGGCATAGCCATCCTTCAGGAGGTGAGCCTTGTCGTTTCCGCGGCCGTGCTCATCGACGTCTCGGTCGTCATCCTGTTCTTCGTCCCCTCCCTCATGGCCCTGGCCGAGAGGTTCAACTGGTGGCCGTCGAAGATCGGCAAGGGACAGACGAAGGAACCCTGACCCGCGACCTTGCGCGACGTGGACTTCTGCCTGCGATGTCCCCAGAAGCGCAAGGGCAGCTGACCTCCCTGCGGATCGGAACGCGCAGCGTGCGACTGTAAGGTCAGACATAAATAGATAGACCATGGAGCCCCCATGTTCCTTGACCGTAGACATCGTCGTCAAGAAGGAGCCGAGTTACAAGGTTGTCTCCAAGACCTTCGTTGGTGCCTACGTTGGGGGCGACATGGGGAAGGACGAGTTCAATGAGCTCTCCAGCTGGGTGAAGGAGCAGGGGCTCGAGACCGGGAAGTGGCTCTTCTACGAGCTCGATGAACTTGAGACCCCCGAAGGAAGCCGCATGTGGGAAGCATGCATCGAGGTGCTCGGGAAGCCGAAGGCGAAGCCTCCGAAGGGCATCGAATACAAGGAGCTACCAGCGGTGCTGGTGGCCAGCGTCATTTTCGACCCCGAGCAGGTCTCCACCAGGCTGGTGTATCACGGGCTGGAGGGCTGGCTGCAGTGGAGGACGAAGTTCGGAGAGTACGAAGAGGCCGGCCCCACCAGGGAGGTCTACCCCGGCGACCCCTGGAGGAGCAGGAAGGCCTGGGCCAGCGTCGACGTGCAGGTGCCCATAAGGAAGCTGAAGACGTCCGGGTTCTGACCCCAGCCTCCCGGCCGCTGGTGAAGCCGGAATTGCCTGGAGAAAGCGTTAAATCCGCTAACACGAATGGTAGAGGATACTGCAACTGAAGCAAGGTTTCTGCCATGGCCATCAAGTCTCTTCTGAAGGCGGTCGTCGTCGCTCCGAAGAGCGATTCTGAGAAGGTCTTCAGGGAGCTGGCTCGTTTCAACTTCTTCGACGTCGTGGAGGAGGGCTCGTTCAGGCAGAGGTACGAGCTGGCGGAGGAGATCAAGAAGGTTCGGGACCAGCTTTCCATCCTCGCCGACTCCCTGATGTTGAAGGAGGAGCCCGGCGTCATAGAAGTCCTGACCAAGGGCTACCATGTGAAGAAGGAGAAGATAGTGGCCGAGGGATGGGAGGACTACGTGTCGCAGGTCAAGGCTGAGGCCAAGCCCATCCTCGAGACAGCCGGGAACCTCAACGAGGAGATCAGCGCCGTCTCTCGCCGAATCGAGGAGCTGGAGTCCCAGAAGGGCCTCCTCGAGTTCGTCTCGACTTTCCACGGAGACGTGGGCGCGATCTCGCGGATTACGAGGTTCTACGCGCAGCTGGCCATAGCCAGGACCAGGGACATCAAGGAGCTCAAGAAGAGCCTCCCAAGGACCTCCCTTTACAGCCAGGTCATCGGCAGACGGGACTCCGTCGTCCTTGTCGTCGGAGACAGGGGGGAAGGCCAGAGGATAGATCGCGTACTGAAGTCCTTCGAGGCCAGGCCCATCAGCCTTCCGAAGGAGCTGTCGCGAGACCCCATCAGGGCGTACGATGCCACGGTGAAGGACCTAGATTCCCTCTTGAAGAGGAGGGAGGAGCTCGACGGGGAGCTTCGCAAGTTCAAGGAGGATAAGGGGGAGCGAATCCTTTACCTCCTCGAGGCCAGCAGGATCGCCAGCGACGTCCTTTCTCATGCATCGTCGAACCCCTATTCGCGTTTCATCAAGCTGGAGGGGTACATCCCCAGCGACAGGGTGGAGGAGTTCCGGAAGACCTTCAGCGACTACATCGTCATGATCGAGGAGTCCGAGCCGAAGGAGGGGGAGGAGGTCCCGAGCCTTATGGAGAATCCCAGGCTTGCTGACTCCTTCGAGGCCATCACCCTTACTCAGGGCTCGCCCAACTACAACGAGCTCGACCCGACGCTGATCATCTCCGTCGTGTTCCCCATCTTCTACGGCATAATGTTCGCCGACGCCGGCCAGGGGGTCCTCATGTTCCTCCTGGGGCTGGCGCTCTTCAAGAGGGGGGCCGGCTCCATCAAGAAGTGGGGCTTCACCCTGATGAGCTTCGGCGTGTCGGCTACGGCCGTCGGCCTCCTCGTGGGCGAAGTGTTCGGATTCGAGATCGGCGAGGTCCCTGGGATAGGCCCCGCTCTCAGCCACGTCGTCCTCATCCACCTCAAGGACGCCAGTGGCCAGCTTCCTCTCAGCAGCGTGCTCCTGATGATGGAGATAGCCATAGTGATCGGCATCTTCCACATCTCCTCGGGGCTCCTGCTGGACATCCTGAACTCGTACCGAGAAGGCCACGTCCTGGAAGTCATGATCGTCAAGCTGCCGACGCTGATCTTCTATGTGGCCGGGGTGCTGTTCGGGCTCGCTTTCATCGGGGCGGGCTTCTCCTTCACGGAGCTCAGCTCCTCGGCGCCGACGCCCTTGGTCGGCGTCCCCATAAGGACGGTCACCGGGGTGGTCTTGCCGGTCATTCTCGCTATGGTCCTGATAATAATGCTCGGGAGGCCCGTCGCGAAGATCGCGGGCAAACTGCATTCGGAGGAATCGCTCCCGATCATGCTCATCGAAGGCTTGGTGGAGGTCCTCCTGAAGATCGTCGAGTTCCTCGCAAACACGGTCAGCTACGCCCGGCTCGGCATCCTGCTCATAGTCCACGTCATCCTGATGGGGGTAGTGAACATGGCCTGGACGTCCCTCGGATGGGCGGGGCTCCCGATCCTGATCTTCGGCAACATCGGAGTCATGATGCTGGAGGGCCTTATCGTCTACATCCAGGACCTCAGGCTACACCTCTACGAATGGTTCACGAAGTTCTACGAGGGAAGCGGCATGCCGTTCAGGACCATGATGCCCGTGCCGCGAAGGGTCGAAATCGTCTGGAAGCCCTAGGTCGAGATCAGTTTAGCGACTATCTGTGAAGGCTGGAGGCCGACCTCCAGTCCGAACGCCACCGTGGAAAGGTTCCTGACTTCGACCTCCTTGGCCTTGAGCGCCCCGAGGAGTATCGGCTCGGACATGGGATATGACGAGAAGGTCCTCCGGGCAGTCTTCAGGGTCTTCTCGTAAAAGGCATCCTCAAGGCCCGATATGAGAGCCTCGGGAGCCGCGGCGGTGGGGACGAGCCTGCGGTAGATCGTGTGGTTCAGCTTGCCCGCGGCCGCCTGGACGCCGTTCGCGGATATCATCTCCTCGAGGGTCTCTTCGTCCAGGAAGAACGCGGGGGTGACAACCAGCTCCTTCGCCTTTGAAGCCGGGAGGTCCAGCCATTTGCTCCTCAGTACCGCCAGGATGTCGAACGAGTCGACGTCGGACGCGACGATGGACTTCACTACGGGGTTGGGCCTGTTCAGGAAGCGCCTGAGCCTGCCCTTCTTCCTGGTGAACGGCCGAACAAGCTTCCCCATGGTGTACCTGTCGATGTAGAGGTCGAAGATGCTGACGTCCCTGTTGATGCGGAAGGCCGCCAGCGCCTGGACGATGAAGGGCTTGATGTCGGAGTCGCTGAGAAGCGCCACCACCTGGTCGAGGTTCGCCGCCGAGAGTATCCTGACGATCAGGTCCCTCCGACCCGCCAGCTCCTCCGCCTTGAGCACTATCATGTCGTTGAGCTCTTCGTAGGAGCTGCCCATGGCCTTGCCCTTGATGGCCACCTTCAGGTTCCAAGAGAGATTGCGCTCGAAGTAACCCTGGAGGAAGCCCGGCTTGCGGTAGTACTTCATAAGCTCGAAATTGAAGACGGAGAGGCTCGACCTGAGCATGGATTCGAGCCGCCGGGCCGACGTTCCACCGGCCCCGGTCGTTATCTGCTCACCGTAGGCCGTCGACTTGAGCTTCGAGGCCATCTCGTCGATGCTCCTGGAGTTAGCCAACTCCTCGAGGAAGGCCCTTGACAGGAGGGTGCCCCTGGAAGCGTACGCCTTCACGAAGACGAAAACGTCGTCCTGCTTGGACGCGGCCGACAAGAGGTCACGCCTCGCCCATCAGTATCTGAAGGATGAGCGACTTCACTGCGTCCTTGTTGGCCTCGGCCTTGGAATCGAAGGTGTCCACTTCGTCGTGGCCCTGCTTGACGACCCCCGCGGCCTCGTTCTCTGCCGAACTCCTCACGGATTCGACGAGGTCCGTCCTCTCCTGGTCGGCCTCCCTGACGGTCGCGTTGTAAGCGGCCTCTCCGCTCTCCTGCGCGAGGCGTATGAGCTCCGCCTTCCTCGCTTCGACTTTCTTTCTGAGCTCGTCGAGGGAGGCTTCGAGGGCCGTCAGGTTCTTCAGTGCCGCTTCGACTGAGGACGTCTCGGACAATAGCCTTCTCTCAGGCGATACATTGCGAGGATATATAAATCAATAGCCGGGCGCGGTCTCGCTATATCTCCACCTGGTCGGCGTAGACGAGGCGCCTTCCGCCCTCAAGGAACGAGATGGGCCCCACCACCATGGAGGTGGGCTCCGCCTCCCGATCCACGGGGATCTTCTCGTACTCCCTCACCACCAGCCTGTACCTCGGAGCCAGTTCGTTCTTTCGCAGCGGAGGGAGCGTCAAGGAGCCGCTGTACATGGTCCCAGGGGCCGCCACCGCGTCCTTCGTGACCGTGGCGCTGGGCTCGGAAACCCAGCCCAGGTCCGTCCCTATCTTCGGCTCAAACCTCTCGAGGGAGATCTCCACGTCGGCGGTGTCGGCGACCGCGGTCCCAGCCTCGTTCTGCGTTCTTGAAAGGCCATTCCTGCGAATTCCCTTAAAGCCCGGAAGCCGCAAGTTGGCGCGTATGACGACAAGGACAGACAAGGGATGGCAGACGGAAGTCCTTGAGTGGCTGCTGGCAGAGGATGAGCCCTCCGTCCGCTACATGGCCCTCACGGGTCTGCTGGGGAAGACGGAAGGAGATGAAGAAGTCAGGAGGGCCAGGAATGAAATCGGCGTCAGGGGGTGGGCCGCCTCCATCATGGCGAAACAGTCGGAAGGGGTCTGGTGGGCCTCCAAGAAGTCGTTTTACACGCCAAAGTACCTCTCCTCGAACTGGATGCTGCTCGTGCTCTCCGACCTTGGCATGAGCAGACGGGACCCGAGGATCGCGGCTTCCTGCGAAGAGTGGATCAGGCGCTTCGCAAAGGCTGACGGAGGCTTCGGCATGGACGGCTCAAAGAGCAGCCACCTTTGCGTGGTGGGGAACACCGCGAGGGCTCTCGTCAAGTTCGGGTACGTGGACCATCCCAACGTCCGGAGCGCCTTCGAGTGGTTCGTGACCAACGCCAACAAGAACGGAGGCTGGTCGTGTTTCGGCGGCGGCCGGAACCTGGACTCCTGGGAGCCAATGAGCGCCTTCGCGGTCTACCCGAGGTCGAAGTGGACGAAGAAGATGAAGGAGTCCGTCGAGAAGGCAGCCGAGTTCTTCCTGCAGAGGGAGCTGCACATTCAGGGGGACGACTACCCTCCATGGTACAGGCTCCATTACCCCAACCATTACTACTACGACCTGCTGGTGGGGCTCGACTTCATGACCTCCCTGGGTTACGGGGGCGACAGGAGGATGGAGTTCGCCCTTTCCATGCTGAAGAAGAAGAGGCGGCCGGACGGCAGGTGGAACCTCGACGCCACCCACCCGGACGTGGAAGGTGGAATGGCCGAGTGGTTCTCCAGGCATCCCAGCAAGGTCCCCACCCCCTTCGCTTTGGAGAAGGTGGGAGAGCCGAGCAAGATGATTACGTTGAGGGCCCTGCAGGTGCTCAGCAGGGTCAACGCCTAGGACGGAGGATCATCCGACCACGAAGGAAGTCATCGTAATCGACCCGGCGAGCGGAGCGTCGTTGAAGAAAGTCAGCGGCTCCTCCTTCCGGCGCAGGGCGAGGGCGTAGAGCATCGGGAGGTAGTGTTCCGGCGTGGGCACCGCCAGCTTGACGGCAGCACCGAGAGTCTCGTAGCTGACGAGGCTGTCATGGTCGCCCTCTTCGATCAGCTTCTTGAAGGTGTCGTTCGCCTCGATCGCCCAATCGTAACCTGAATGCTCGTTGAAGTCGTACCCTTTCGGCTTGGCCAGAGACAGGTTGTGAACCATGTTTCCGCTGCCGACCACCATGACCCCCTCCTTCCTCAGGGGGGCCAGCTCCTTCGCCAGCTCGTAGTGAAACCTGGCCGGCCTGGTGAAGTCCAGGCTCAGCTGGACCACGGGGACGGAGGCGTCGGGGTACATCCGGCTGAGGACGGACCAGCAACCGTGGTCGAGTCCCCACTCCTCGTCCTTGCCGACGACAGACCTGGACAGCATCTCCTTGACCCTCCCTGCCAGATCTTTGTTGCCGGGGGCGGGGTACTCGACTTTGTAGAGCCTCTCAGGGAAGCCGAAGAAGTCATGGATGGTTCGCGGCATCCTCATCGCGGTGACGAAGGTGCCGCTCGTCTCCCAGTGGGCAGACACGCACAGGATCGACTTCGGCCTCGGGAGACGCGCCCCCATGCTCCTCCACTCTCTGGAGAACTCGTTGTCCTCGACTGCGTTCATCGGTGAGCCGTGCCCCACGAAGAGGACGGGCATTTCCCCTGGACGGGTTCCGCCGCTAGGCAGCCCCGGTCGACCTCAGTTCGCCTCTGGGGAGCCCATTGGGTATTAACCTTGCCCATCCTCCGAGCAAGTCTTACAGGACGCCGCTGTCATCGCATCGGGAGGGCCACGTACAGGCCGTCGTTCAGGTGCTCCATCCCAGTGACGACTCATAGTTGCAGGATTCTGCGGCCCCGGGAGGATCAGGGGCCGAGCAGATGCTGGAAAACGATGCCTGAAGGCCGTCCAAAGGGAACTCGCATTGTCATCTTGTCGGAACGCGTGGCTGTGACTCACGGTTCCGACAGGCGCATCAGTTTCCGACGCCTCGCCTCCATGATCAGCAGATGATGGAGGTCCCTCGATTCGCGGCTCAGTTCCGGGGTGCAGGAGAACTCGATCCAGAAAGGGCATAGGCTGTCCAAGGTGGAGCGGCCAGAGTATTCAGCGAAGACCACCGGATAGAACCTGCAGCCAGCGGGTCTGGCTTGGTAGATAGTACATCTGACCCCATCGTGAAAGACGCAGCGATGATGGGCGTTTCTAAGGACGATGAGCCCGTTGGACTCGGTCGCGAAGGAATCCCTCGAGCGACCCAGCGACTCTATGCGGGAGATGTCTTCCTCGGAAAGGGCCATGGTCGTCCCATGGCAGCACCTAGTGCATCCATGCTCGATGCAGACGTTCCTGCCAGGTATGCTGCCCGCCCCGTCATGCTCTCTGGAAGAGGGGCCCGCCAAAGCGATCTTCTCCTCCATTACCATGTCCCCCTCCCATAAGGACGTATGGGCGGGCGCCGTTCCGCTTCGCGGCCATTCGTGCCGAGACATGCTTCAGGACGACCCAGCAGCTTAATATAGCAAGCAGAGAAGCGCTAGGCGACGAACAGATGAGTTACGGACAACGCAGTGGAGGATACGGAGCCAGGAGAAGCTACAATAGCTTCGGTGGCCCAAGCAGCTTCGCTCCCAAGCCAGTAAAGGCTGGGGAGGAATACGACGTCGAGATCACCGAGATCTCGAGACGCGGTGACGGAATCGCGAAGATACAGGGATTCATCATCTTTGTTGTTGGCGCGAAGACCGGCCAGAAGCTGAAGGTGAAGATCACTAACGTATCCAACAGATACGCTAGCGCCGAGATCGTATCCCCCACTTCAAGTGGAACGTCGCAACCGGCGGAAGCTCCCGCATCATCCGATGCCGAGCCTGCTGGAAACACACAGTAGATTACGTGCAGTTAGATGCGGGAGGGGCGAAATCCTCTCCTCGGGTCTAGGATGAACGTAAATCGACCACAAGAACGGGAGGAGGGTTTTTTTGTTCCTCCATCAATCGTCCAACCTAGGTGTGACCGGCAACGGAGAGCATGGTAGAGCTAAGCGGGATTTCTACTGCCCGGGCCGTTCCAAGGAGGCTACGGCCGCGGAGGACAGGCTCCTAGGGCGTCGTCCTCCCCTGTGCATCTGGCCGCTATCGCCCCCCGTATCGATTATCACCTGGATGCCCTTGCTCCTGTTCCGTATGGTGACCTCGGTGACTCCCGCAGCCTCTGCTACGTCCCTCTGGGTCACCCTGCTGTCCCCCTCGGTCATGGTGCTGGCCAAGTAGAGAGCGGTGGCCGCGAGTCCCATCGGGTCCTTCCCGGCCATCCCCCTGGAACTCCTCACGGCGTCAAGTATCTCCAGCGCCTTCCTCTGGCTCCTTTCGGACATACCTGCCTTGCTGGCGATCCTGGTGACGCACCTTGCCGGGTCAGCTATCGGTACAGCCAGATTGAGCTCTCTCAACAACAGGCGGTAGCATCTTGCCAGGTCCCTCTTCCTTATGTCGCTGACTCTGGCCAAATCCTTCAAGTTCCGTGGGGTCGAAGTGCTGCGGCAGGCCTCATAGAGCGAGGCTGATACCATCCAAGTTATCATCCTTCCCCTGACGAGGTTCATTTCAAGGGCCTTTCGATAGACGTAGGCGGCTCGCTCGACGACGTTGGGGCCCACATTCAACTTGTCCGCCAACCTTGAGAGCTCGCTCAGGGCAACCATCAGGTTCCTGTCCCTCGGCTTTCGATAGACGGTTCGATTGTCCCAAGTGCGCATCCTCTGAGCCGCATTCTTCGCGGCGTTCGTCAGCGGGGCCCCTCCGGCGTCTCGGTGCTCGTTCCCGATGACGGTGGAGAGCCCCATGTCGTGCCTGGACAGCGATTCGGGGGCTCCGTTGTGGCTCAGGGCGTCCTTCTCCTCCGCAGAGAAAGCCCGCCATTCGACCCCCAATTCCTGGGCCCTGTCCTCCAGGACGTAGCCACAGCTGTTGCAGACGTACTCCCCAGTCATGGAATCGAAGATGGAGGTCTCAGATGAGCATCTGGGGCATCGTCGGGACATCACCAGATGGGGCAACTGGATCGCTTCCCGTCTCTTCCGCCCTGGTATCGAAGGATGATTATGGGCCTCGGCCGACCTCTCGGTCGCCGAGTCCGTGTTGGTCTGAAGAACGACAAAACCCTCACCTGTTCTATCGTCGTCTTCTTCTTGACAAACGGTCTTGGTTGCTCATCTGCGCGCAGACGGGGCATTCGTAGCCCCTCTCCAAGCGCCTCATGCGAATGTTGTGCTTAGGGCACGAGGGCGCAGTTTCTTCCACACATGAGGCTGAAGAACAGGGCTATTATGTGTTCCTATCGTCCAACGCAGGCTTTGGTCGGCGCACTCGATTGGAGACAACGCAGCCGCTGGTTGAACTGGTTCTCTGGGCGGCCGCCGATGGCAGGCCGGAGACGCTCGCGCATTGGTTACAGAGTGTGATCTACTGCGCTGGGAGTTTGGCGGGCCCGGGAGGGTCCGGTGTCATACGGGTCGTGGAAGCGGATTCCACGCGGCCTCGTCTGGGCCCTTCAATAGGTTAATCATCTTTAACACATTGAGAACAACTGGTTAATCAAACGAGAAGGCAGGGCATGGGCTCGGACCTGCGAAGAGATAGGCCTCCTTAAATCTCAGAACCGG
>DATKKG010000020.1:0-28685 GCA_035543015.1 Conexivisphaerales archaeon
AAGTTGTGAATGTGGCATCGTCAAACAGGGTCATGTTCCTAATGTAAGTGCGACAGTAGTTTGGATTAGGCCCACTTGGGCAACCGGCGTAGGTCATCAAGAACAGGAATCCAAGGACGATGATTGCGAAGCCAATGAACATGAGGAAGCCATTCATCGCAGATAATCAATCGGGTCATGGCGTTCTTATTTGTTGTGAGCAACCGACTTGTCACAATGGATTTCCGATCGCCCAGCAACCGCAGAGGTCACAGAACCCCGCCTTCGAAAGTTTATAAAGAGGCTTTATAAACGAAGAATCGATTTATATGCCGAAGACAACTCCTCTCATCTCAATTGAAAACGTAGTCGCATCAGCCAGCGTCAACCAATCCATCGACCTCAACGAGATCACGCGTCTTTTCCCAGACGTTGAATACCATCCAGAGCAGTTTCCTGGCCTGGTCTTCCGGCTCAAGGCCCCGAAGACGGCCACCCTAATCTTCAACTCGGGGAAGATGGTGTGCACTGGAGCCAAGAGTGAGGAGCAGTCGTTCAAGGCAGTGCAGATGGTCGTTCAGAAGCTCAGGAAGTCCGGCATAAAGGTTGAGAACGAGCCTGAGGTGGAGATACAGAATATCGTCGCTTCCGCCAGCCTTGGAGGCCGAGTCAAGCTAGAGGAGGCGGCGTTGAACCTCCCCCGCAGCATGTACGAGCCCGAGCAGTTCCCGGGTCTCATCCACAGGATGCTCGAACCGAAGACGGTCATCCTCCTGTTCGCCAGCGGCAAGCTCGTCTGCACCGGAGCCAAGAAGGAGGAGGAGGTTTACAAGGCCGTCAACAACCTCCATACTCTCCTCGAAAGCGAAGAACTGATGATCTACTGAACGTAGGCGTCCAAGACAGCCGAAGCCGACTCCTTCTTTGAGACGATCTTCCCAGCCCTGCCTACCACGTACTCCGCGGTCCGGCTTCGGCCCTTCAGCCGCACGAGGAAACGGTCCTTGTGGGCCAGCGACTCCAGAACCATGAAGGGACCGAAGTCAGAGACCGCGACGGCCTCCGCCGCGGCCACCGTTATCCTGACGACCCTCCCCGACCGGTGCGCCTTCAGCCGGGACCGAATCTCCAGGTAGGCGCGGGAGTTCCGCTCCGCGTCGCCGGTGAGCACTCCAAACACCGCTCCCCTGGCGCCGGTGAAGTCCACGCCCGCCAGCCCTTCGAAGACGCGTTCGGTCTCCAGACCCTCCCTCAGCTGGACGCATACCTTCGGGGGACAGCGCTGGAACAAGACGGACATGGGCGGTCCTAGCGGCCTAAAAAGAGTTCGAGCTGTATTCGCGAAATTCATATTAGTGGGACGAAAAGAGGTCAGGAACGATGAAGTAGATGGCCAAGAGAGTCGCGGTCATCAGGGGAGACGGGACCGGCCCGGAGCTAGTCGAAGCGACCATGAGCGTCTTCAGGGCTGTCGGCGCCACCGACGTCATAGAGTTCATTCCCTGCGAGGCCGGGGCGGAGTACTTCCACTCGGCTCGTTCCGAGACCTACATCCCGCAGGAGACCTGGGACGTGCTGCAGAGCAGCGACGCCTGCCTCAAGGGGCCCACCACGACCGAGCCGGGGCCGAACACCCCGCGCAGCGTTGCGGTGAGCATCCGGCAGAAGTTCGACCTCTACGCCAACGTCAGGCCGGTCAAGACCTACGGGGGCTTCGAGGGCCCCCTCGGCTCCGTCGACATGTTCTTCGTCAGAGAGGGGACAGAAGGCCTCTATTCGGGGATCGAGTTCAAGCTGGGCGACGACGCGGCTGCCGCGGTGCGCAAGGTCACCAGGAAGTCCAGCGAGAAGGTGATTCGCTTCGCCTTCAGGGAGGCGGCGAACAGGGACTGGAAGAAGGTCATCGCGATAAACAAGGCCAACATACTGAAGGTGACGGACGGCCTCTGGCTCGAGGTCTTCCGGAACGTGGGGAGCGAGTATCCGTCGATCGAGCGGGACGAGTACTTCATCGACAACTTCGCCCAGCAACTCGTGAAGAACCCCCAGATCTTCAACCAGAACGTCATCGTCGGGACCAACCTCTTCATGGACGTCCTGACCGAGGAGGCGTCGGGCCTCATAGGCAGCATCGGGATGGTGTATTCGGCCAACATCGGGGACAGCTATGCCATGTTCGAGCCCGCCCACGGGAGCTCCCCCAAGTACAAGGGGCTGGACAGGGTGAACCCCGTCGCCACTGTCCTCTCCGGGGCGTGGATGCTGAAGTACCTTGGAGAGGAGAAGAAGGGGGGCTCGATCTTCTCGGCGGTGGACGAGGTGGTCTCGGAGGGGAAGGTCCTGACCTACGACCTGAAGGGGACGGCGGGAACGAGGGAGATGGCTTCGGCCATCGCGAAGAAGGCCGCGGATGTCCTGTCCTCCTCCTAGCCCTCAAAGGCGAAAAAGGCTATAACCACAAACGGTCGTGTAGTAGGACGTGAGCGACCAAGAGGAAGTTAGGAAGTTGGCGGACCTCCGGCAGTGGCTCGAAGACAGGATCAAGGAGCTGGAGGAGGAGATCTCCCTGAACAAGCAGATGATGGGCCTGGTGGACGAGCAGCTGAAGAGGGAGAGCTTTGTGAAGGCCGCCGAGGTTCCCGTGACGCCCAGGGAGGAGCCCAAGGAGGAGGCGCAGGAGGAGGCCGTCGTCGCGGAGGTGAGCGAGACCAGGCCCCTGAGGAGACAGAGGGACAACTACCTCATTGCCAACGCGTACGTCCAGGGCGACACGGTCACGATCGTGCCGGTGTCCGACGTTGTGCTCAGGGCCACCACTCCCCCGTTCAAGTCCTATCTCGTCGGGAAGGTTCTGGAGGGGATGAAGCAGGCCGACGCGGACGCGGTTGCGAAGGGGAAGCTCCAGAAGGGCAAGGAGTTCTCGTTCGAATACAAGGAGGAAGGAGGGAGGATCACGAAGCTGGTCCTGACGAACTACAACGACAAGGCGCGCCTGAACGAAGCCCTGAACACGACCCTGTGGACGTTCACGAAGATGCTGGAGAAGCAGGCGTAGTTTTTCGAATAGCTAGACAACCGTTAAATCGCCGCCGGACCGATGTTCGACGAAATGGCAGTCAGGTTCGTCTTCCTGGGCACGCTCAGGGAGTTCGCCGGCCACGTGGACGAAGTGGAGGCCCACGGAGCAACCCTGAGTGAGGCGCTCCAGTCGTTGAGGTCCGCTGAACCCGCGCTGGGAGACAGCATATGCGACGAACACGGAAGGGTCCGGGAGCTCATCAACGTCTTCGTGGGCGGAAGGGAAGTCAGGAGCTTGGAGGGCGAGCGGACCAGGCTCAGGGACGGGGACCGGGTGATAGTCGTTCCTTCCGTGGCAGGGGGGGAAGAGTGACCTTGGCAGGCACCAAGCTCCTTGTCGGCACGTCGAAGGGCGCCTTCATCTTCACCGGCGACGCCTCCAGGAGGAACTGGAAGGCCAGGGGCCCCTTCTTCGCCAAGGACCTGGGCGCGCTGGGAGAGGTCTACCACCTGGCCATCGACCGAAGGAACAAGGGCAGGGTATTCGCCGCGGTGAACCCCGGGTTCACCGGCCCCAACGTCTACTATACCGACGACCTGGGAGCCAACTGGAAGGCCTCGGAGCCGCCGAGGTTCCCCAAGAGGTCGAAGCTGACCGCCAAGAACATCTGGCACATCACACCCGGGCGAGAGGGCGAACCCGGAACTCTGTACCTGGGGCTGGACCCGTTCGGGCTTTTCCTGAGCAGGGACGTGGGCGAGAAATGGGAGGTCGTCGAGGGGATTACATACCACAAGGACCGCAGGGAGTGGAACCCCGGCTTCGGCGGGCCTTGCCTCCACACGATAGCCCTCGATCCTCGCTCGGAGAAGGAGATGTGGGTGGGGATGTCGGCTGCCGGAGTCTATCACACTTCGGACATGGAGAGTTGGGAACCCAGGAACAGGGGGATAAGGGTGGACTACGCGCCTGAGAAGTTCCCAGCTTTCGGACAATGCGTTCACAAGTTCGCCCTGAGCGCCGACGGCCGGACGCTCTACCTGCAGAACCACGGAGGCGTGTACAGGAGCGAGGACCGCGGAAGGAGCTGGATCGACGTGGGGAAGGAGCTTCCGAGCGACTTCGGCTTCGCGCTGGCGGCCCATCCGAGCGATCCGAAGACGTTCTACGTGGTGCCCCTGGAGACGCCGTCCAGGTACGTGCCCGAGGCGCGGCCGGCCGTTTATCGCACGTCCGACAGGGGCGAGACCTGGCAGGCGATGAGGAGCGGGTTCCCTGCGAAGGCCTACCTCACCGTGCTGAGGGAGGGGATGTGCACCGACGGAAACGATCCTGCCGGGGTCTACGTCGGTGCCAAGAACGGCTCCTTGTACTTCAGCCGGGACGACGGGGAGCACTTCGAGCTGCTCGCCGAGAACCTACCGTCGATAGTCTCCGTGACGGCAGGCTGAACGCCCGGATGGCAGCGAGATGCCCTGGGGTTGTCCGTAGCCTGCCCGCACTGCGGAAGGGAAAACGACAGCCCCGCCAGCTTCTGGCTGAGAGGGCTGAAGAGCGCCCCGATCAGGAGAGCACTACGTCTGCGCCTGCGGGAAGAGCTTCGTCACCTGGGCCGGAGCTTCGGAGACGATGCCCGGTGCAGTGCCCAACCCGGAAGCCAGGCGTTCCAGCAGAAGGCGGCGAGCCACCTAGCGCGAAATGGCCTGCTCGAGACGCAGGGCGGCCTCCGTGTCTGTTCGACGGCGACCGCGTGGACGCGCCTGTCGACGCCGCGGGCTCCGGCTACGGCCAAGTGACGGTCGCCTGGAAGCTGTTGCCGGCAGCGGTCATCACGACTATGTTGTAGATTGCCCCCGATACGGTGCCGGAGGTGGAGACGGCGAAGCTCCCCGTCGAGGCGGAGGGAAGCAGTCCGTCGCTTGTGGCGCTGAACCCCGTGCCGAACGTCACCCCGGCGGGCTGCCCGTTGAAGAAGACCTGTTTGACGACCACGGCCCCCGGGCTCATGTTCAGGACGGTTACGTTGAGGGAGCCGCTGACCACCGACGCGGTCAGGACGAGCTTCTCGGCGCCGCCTCCCGGGCCGCCCGTGTTTGCCCCCGTGGAGGTCGTTGCCGCCGTCAGAGTCACTGACGTGTCGTAGGAGGAGCCGTCGGATGCGCTGACGACGACGGTCGCGGTCTCACCCGGGGCGAAGCGAGTCCCGCCGCCGCTCGGGATCGTGAAGGACAGCGAGAACGCGGCCCCCGGCCCGACGGCGAGCGGCAGCCCCGGGGAGGCCACCTGGCCAGAAAGGTCCACGCCTCCGGCCGCAACGCCCGTTATCACCATGGCTGAGCCTCCCTGGTTGACTCCCTGCAGCGAAATCGTCCAGGGTCCGCCCCCAGCCGACGCAGGCTGCCCCAAGACCAGGCCCGAGCTGACCTGGCCCGGGCCGGAGGGCAGGCTCCGCCAGATGAGGTAGCCGGCCGCGAGGCCTAGGACGACGAGGAGGGCCAGGAGGACTGCCTTGTGCTTCATGGGCCGGGGACCGGACTCCCGTCACCCGATGGGATCAAACGGGAGGTAGTCCGCGGCCGTGGCATTTAAGCGGGAGGAAAGAGGGCCCTGCGCCCGACGCTGATCGAGCTCCCGCTCGGGTCAGGGAAGACGAAAAGAAACGGCGACCTAGTGTATCCGATGGAAGCCTAGTCTTCCATTCCGCCCATGCCGCCCATTCCACCCATGCCTCCCATGCCTCCCATGCCGCCCATTCCTCCTGGGCCGCCGGGACCGCCTGGTGGCGTCTTGGGCTTGGACGCGGCTATGACGTCGTCGATCCTCAGGAGCATGCTCGCGGCTTCGGTGGCCGACTTGATCACCTGAACCTTGACGCTCAGCGGCTCGAAGACCTGCTCCTCGTACATGTCTCCCACCCTGTTCTTCAGGGCGTCCACGCCCGCCCAGATCTTCTTCTCGCCGTGCGCCGCAGCCAGCTTGACCTGCGTGTCGAGCATGTCCATGCCTGCGTTCTCTGCGAGCGTCAGAGGTATGACCTCCAGAGCCTCCGCGAACTTCTGGACAGCCAGCTGTTCCCTGCCTGGAAGCGTGCTCGCCCACTCGCGGAGCCTGAAGGCCACCTCGGCCTCCGGGGCGCCGCCGCCAGCCACGACCGCGGGATTCTCCATCACGTCCTTCACCGTCATGATGGCGTCGTGGAGAGACCTCTCTGCTTCGTCGACGATGCGCTGGCCGCCTCCCCTGACCAGGATGGTCACGGCCTTCGGGTTCTTGCAGCCCTCAATGAAGACCCACTTGTCCTCTTCGACCTTGCGCTCCTCGACCAGGTCTGCCTTTCCGAGGTCGCTCGCCGTGAGGTCTTCCAGGGTTGTGACGACCCTTCCGCCAGTGGCCCTGGCAAGCTTCTCCATGTCGCTCATCTTGACCCTCCTGACCGCGAGGATGCCCGCCTTGGCGAGGTAGTGCTGGGAGATGTCGTCGATCCCCTTCTGGCAGACGAGGACCGTGGCACCTGCCTCCTTCACCTTGTCGACCATGGCCTTGAGCATGTCGGCCTCTTCGTCCAGGAACGACTTCATCTGCGTCGGGTCGGTGATGTTGATCTTGGCGTCGAACTCGGTCTTCTCTATCTCCAGAGGGGAGTTGATGAGGGCGATCTTGGCCTTCTCGACCCTCTTCGGCATGCCGGAGTGAACGACCTCCTTGTCAACGACGATGCCCCTGATGAGGGTGGTGTCGAGGAGGGAGCCGCCCGGCTTCTTCTCCACCTTGACGTTGTCCACGTCGGCCGTGTAGGAGCCGTCCTCGTGCTTGTCGGCGACGAGGAGGAGGGCTTCCACCACGAGCTTGCCGAGGAACTCGGACTCCTTGGACACCATCTTGGTGGCCATGGTTGTCTTGGCTATCTTGAGGAGCCATACTGGGTCGCCCGCCTTCACCTTGATGGCTATCTCGTCCAGGATCTTGATGGCCTGGTTGGAGGCCTTCCTGTAGCCGTCCACCACTATGGTCGGGTGGACCTCCTTGTCCAGGAGGAGCTCGGCCTTCTCCAGCAGGGCTCCGGCGAACACCACCGTCGAGGTGGTCCCGTCGCCGACCTCACCGTCGGTGGCCTTGCTGATCTCCACCATCATCTTGGCGGCGGGGTGCTGGACGTCGATCTCCTTCAGGATCGTGGCTCCGTCGTTGGTGATCGTGACGTCCCCCAACGTGTCCACGAGCATCTTGTCCATGCCCCGTGGCCCCAGGCTGGACTTCACGATCTCCGCGATCAACGTAGCCGCGGCCAGGTTGTTGCGCTGCGCGTCCCTCCCCTTGGACTCGCTGGAGCCTTCCTTGAGGATCAGGACGGGCTGCCCGCTCGAAGTAACGGTCGGATATGCGGTTGTGGACATATCTCAATTAACACTCCTGTATAGTTCAGACGATAATCTGCGAAAGGGGAGTTTGGAAGAGGACTTTATATGTTTTTCTGACTGTTTGTCAAGCAGTTGAAGGATTTGAATCAGCCGGTGGCCTTCGTCACCTTGACCTTCGGGACCCTCAAGGCAGGCATGAGGGTAGGCACGTCCACCTCCCACCACTGGATCCACTTCCTCTCCTTGCCGATGGCGTCGACCTCCTTCATCTGACGGGGTATCTCGCCGCTGAGGCGGATGCCGGCGACGGGATGCTTGAGCTCCCCGTCCTCGACCAGCCAGGCGGCGTCACGAGGAAGGGTGGAGTACTCCCCCCTGGTGTAGCTCTGGAACCTGGTGTACCAGTTGTTCGTGACGTAGATGCCCCTCTTGGTGCCCCTGATCATCTCCTCCAGCGACTGGTCCCCTCCCTTCACCTCGATGTTCCAGACGTGTGGCTCGATTATGCCGGCGTTCCCGGTCAGCTTGGCCTTGTGGCGCGCCGCGGTGGTGCTGTTGTGGATGAAGGTCCTCAGGACCCCGTCCTCGATCAGGGGATCGCTCCTCGTGGGGACGCCCTCGTCGTCGAAAGACCTGCTGTTGATCCCGTTCCTGATCTGCCCGTGGTCGATCAAGGTGAAGCCCGGATTGGCGACCTCCTTGCCCAGTGAGCCCGCGAAGAACGAGAGCCCCGCATCGACGCTGAAGGCGGAGGTCGCGTCAGCCACGTGGCCGATGATCTCCGCCGCGACCGACGGACCCATGATCACCGTGTACTCGCCGGCCTCGACCTCCTCGGGATGCCTGCAGAGCTTGGCGTTCTCACCGGAGATCCTCCCCGCGGCCTCGACGTCGAAGTCGGCGAGGGAGGTGGACACCGCGATCCCCTGGCCGCTGGCGTCCCTGTCGGTGAAGGACCTGACGTTCAGCCTGAACTGGCTCCTCTCCTCGCTCTGATTGACTCCGGTGGACGTCGAGATCAAGATCTTGTAGCGGTCCGTCGTCAGGGAGCCCGCGACCCTCAGCGCCCCCGCGGAGAGGGCCGCATCGATGGTCCTCGACGCGTAGCCCGACAGATCGAAGTCGGAGATCTTCGGATCGAAGTCCCCGTTGAACCTGTACTGGAAGGGGCCCCCGGGCAGAGGCGGGAAGTCCGACTCGCCCCCCGCGGTGTTCATGGACCTGAAGAGCCTCTCGACGAAGCCCTCCACGCTCGCCCTCTCCATGGTGGAGAGCTCGCCCAGGATCCTCCTCCTTCCCTTGGTCATGTAGACTGAGAGTGTCTTCGAGAGGAGGCGGTTGGTGATGGTGAGGGAGTTGTTCCCGAAGCGCGCCTGCCCTTCGTCGCTGTCGTAGAGGATGACGCTGAAGTCGTCCGTCCCCAGGGACCTGCACCTGGAGGTGGCCCAGTCCACCGGCCCTGCTTCCTGCATGGAGGTCACCTGGCTCCCACCTTGATGTCCTTCACTACGAAGTTAGGACCTCCGTGCCACACCGGCGCTCCCTGGGAGGGATCCCCCTTTCCGCAGGTCGCGGCTCCGAACTCCATGTCCCGGCCGCGGGCGTGGACGCTGCTCCACAGCTTCGGTGTGGAGATCTCGATGATGGGGTTCCTGACAAGGCCTTTGACCTCGCCGTGCTCTATCATGTAGGCTTCGTGGCCCACGTACCGGCCGTTCAGACGCTTGTCGTCGATGTTCCACTCCATGAAGTTCTTGATGAAGACGCCGTGAGGGATCTCCTTCAGCAGCTCCTCGAAGGTGTAGTCTCCCGGCTCTACGTAGGTGTTGGCCATGCGGACGATGGGCTCCCTGTCGTATCTCACGGCCCTGGCGGAGGCGTTGCTGTCGACCCCGAAGGTCTGCGCCGTCTCCCGGTTCTGAAGCAGCTCCGTCACGACGCCGCCCGCCATGAGCCGCCTCTTGCGGGCAGTCACTCCTTCCTCGTCGTAGAGGTAGTGGCCGTAGGCGTGGGGAAGGGTGGGGTCGTCGCTGACGTTGGCTTCGACGCTGCCAACCCTCAGGCCGACATCGTCTGCCGTCAGGTAGGACTCGCCCGCCTGCGCCGCCTCCCTTCCGAGTATCCTGTCCGCTTCGCTCGGGTGGCCCACCGACTCATGTGCCATGATCCCCGCGACCTCGTGCCCCACGAGGACATCCATCTGCCCGGGGACGAACTTCGCGGCGTCCCTAAGTATCTTCAGGACCATTGTGGCCTCCTCGCCGACCTTCTCGCGCACCCCGATCCTCTTCAGCGCCTCCCAGCCTCCGGCCTCCCCGTACTGGGCCGTCCGCTGGACGAGGTTTCCGCCGCTCGCGCCGGTGAGTATGGCGTAGACCATGAGCCTGGGGACGCGGCTGTCGATCTTGGAGCCGTCCGAGTTGACGAAGTACTTCTCTTCGATCTCGGTGGCCAAGTAGAGGACCCTGCTGACGAGCTTGACGTCCGTCCCCGCCGCCATGGCGACCGAATCCAGGTCCTTCAGATAGGAGATCACCCCTTCGAGGGTCAGGTCGTCGAGGCTCTCCTTCTCCTCGGCCCTCCATTTGGCCAGGTGGACGTCCTCGCGGCTGAGCCTGATCTTCTCCTTGAAGTAGGGGGCGGAGGCCTTGGCCTGCTTCGTCAGGCGGGTTGCCAGCTCCGTCACGCTGGACCTCTCCAGGGCGTTCGTGGCGCCGAACGCGAGAGAGCCCTTGTACATCACGCGGATGCCCAGGCCGAGGGTCTCCCCGTAGCCGGGAGCCTCCACTTCGCCGTTCTTCAGCACGGCCACCTGGTCCACGCTCCTCTGAAGACGGGCCTCGGCGTACTCGGCGTCGGCCTTGACGGCCACCTCCACCGCGCGCTCAGCCAGATCTCTGTCCAAAGTCTGCACCGCGATTGGGACGCCCGCGCTGGTATTTTATTCATTCTGGGTTAGCGTGGGCTTCGACCCGGGGCGGGGGGCCGTTGAGCAGCACCCTCGCGTCCACCACGGCGCCGCCGGACTGGAACAGGATGAACGGATTGATCTCCATCTCCTTGATCGTGGGGTTCTCCAGCATTATCGTGGAGAGCTTCACGATCACGCCCTTCAGGCAGGAGATGTCGAAGGCCGGCTTCCCTCTGTAGCCCCTGAGTATGCCGGAGATGCGGAGCTCGTTCATCATCTCCTCTGCCTCACTGGCGACGATGGGCGCAACCCTGAGGGAGTAATCCCTGATCAGCTCCGTGTATATGCCGCCGGCGCCGAGCGTTATCACCGGGCCGAAGAAGCGGTCCCTGTAGCTGCCTATGAGGAGCTCGAAGCCCGCCGGCGCCATCTTCTGCACCAGGGCCCCCTTGAAGGAGTCGGAAAGCCCGATCTCCTGTGCCCTCCGAGCCAGGGTCCTGAACTGGCCCCTGACGCCGATGCTGTCCCCGACGCCCAGGACCACCCCACCGGCGTCTGTCTTGTGGCTCAGCTTCCCCGAGACGATCTTCATCGCTACGGGGTACCCCATCGAATCTGCGGCACGGACCGCCGCGTCCTCGTCTGCGACGACGGCGGAGGGAAGGAGGGGGATTGAATACTCGGAAAGGAGACGGCTGGCGTTCGGCTCGAGGAGGACCGGGGCGGGCCCCTTGGCTAGGGAGGATAGCCAGAGTATCCTGTCGGTCGCCGACTGGGTGTCCCTCCAGGTCTCGGGCTCCTTCCTGAAGAGGCCATACCTCGAGAGGAAGTAGAGGGCCTTCGCGGCGCGGTCGGGGGTGGGGTAGCAGGGGATGCCGTGGGATTCGTACTTGGACCTCATGATGCGGGCCCACTCGGCTTCTCCCACGTCGCAGGCCACGACGGGCCTGCCTGACTCCTCCTTGACATCGGCGATGGCGTCCACCACGTCGTCGTAGACCGCCGGGGCGTGATGGAGGGTGACGTAGAGCCAGGCGTCGAAGGGGTCGCCCTTCAGGAGGGCGTCGCTCGCGAGCTTGAAGGCCTTGCTGTCGGCGGACCCGGTCAGGTCGAGGGGGTTGTTGGGGGAGACCATGGGAGGGATGCCGCCTTCCCTGTCCAGCTTCCGCAGCTCGCCAACGGCGGCGCTCCCCAGCACGGGGACCCTGAGGCCGAGCTCTTCGCAGGAGTCCGCGGCGATGACGCCGGCGCCTCCGCCGTTGGTTACGATCGCTACCCTGTCTCCCTGGGGAGGCGGCAGCATGGACATCGCCTTGCCCGCGTCGAAGAGGTCCTCGATGGTGGAGACCTCGACGATCCCTCCCTGATGGAATGCGGTGCGGTACACCTCGACCTGGCCGACCATGGAGGCCGTGTGGGTGAAGGCCGCCCTTATCCCAGACTCGGTCTTCCCCGCCTTCAAGGCCACGATGGGCATCCTCTTCGAGGCGGCGGAGCAGGCTTCCATGAGGCGCCTCCCCTGCTTGACCCCCTCCACGTAGAGGAGTATCGCCCTGGTCTTCTCGTCATCGGCATAGTACGAGATGACCTCGTCCAACGTCACGTCCGCCTGGTTTCCCAGGCCCACGAAGGCCCTCAGGCCCGCGCCGCTTCCGACGATGTAGTCGATCAAGGCCGCCCCCACTCCCCCGCTCTGGCTGATCAGCACCATGGAGCCGGGCCGGGGCTTGGGCATGGATATGGCCTCGTGCCTGTTGGTGGTGGTCTTCCACTCCGGGAGGAAGAAGGTATCGACACCGCTGTAGGGGTCCATAAGACCAAGCGTGTTCGGGCCCAACAGCCTGATCCCGGCCCTGCGCGCGATGGAGACCACCTTGTTCTCAAGATCCGCTCCCCCGCTTTCGCCGAAACCTCCCGACACTACGATGGAGGCAGGGACCCCCTTCCTGGCGAGGTCCTCCATGACCGAAGGTGTCCCCCTGGCCGGGACCACCACGACGGCGAGGTCGACCGGGCCCTGGATGGAGGCCACGTCGGGGTAGCACGCGAGGCGGTCGACCTCCCTGTAGCGGGGGTTGACGGGGTAAAGCTCTCCCTTGTAGGAGCCCATCCTCTTCGAAACCGCCAGGCTGTTGAAGACCTGGAACCCCAGCTTGGCGGGATCTGAGGACGCGCCCACGACGGCTATGCTCTTCGGGTCGAAAAGGCGGGAAAGGCCGGGATGCGAGGTCAAGATGAAAGGCCCTTGTTCTGCTCTCCAAGCTCAGGCGATTTAAAGGTGAGCTCGGGTCGGGCTCCCTTCAGGGACGGAGGGCGCTCAGCGTGGAGACCATGTCGACGCAGAGGGAAGGCGAAAGGCCGAACTCCCGGACGAGCCTCTTGACCATGAACTCCTCGATGATGGGCGTCGAGTCGCCGAACACCCCTTCGAGGCACTGATGGAACTTGGGGGGGTCATCTATGAGGTCGGCGATGGTGACGGAGCTCTGCCTCTTGATGTACATCCGGAAGGCGCTGGAGGCCGGCCCTCCCAGCAGGGCGTAGAGGCAGCCGTCCAGCACAAGTGCGATGGCTTCGTTGGTGGGTCTGGAGCTCCCTGCGTCGGTGGAAGCCCCTACTCCACCTGAGGCGTTCAACCTGCCTCGAAATCCGCGTTTGGGTATTTTAACCTATTCGAACCCGGCAAGTCGCGTCGTCGTTGAGTCAACCGACAACGCAACAGAGCCTCGAACGCCCACTCATCCTCCGCCAGACGCAGTTGTCTCTCCCCGGCCTGCTCCGAGATCAGCGGTACGCGGGGAACGCCGTATTGGCGAAGGCCTCCATCTCCTTGATGTACTCGCCGGCCTCCTTGTCCCCGAAGTACCCCACCAGGTACTCCAGGCCGGCGGACCTGTACTCGTCGAGAGAGCTCGAAATCCCCTTCCAGCCTCCGCCCAGGACGACGCGCTTCTCGCCTGCAGGGTTCACGGACAGCTTCGGCTGATCGGAGCGCATGTCTATGGCCATCCTGGTGGTCACCGCCACTTCCCTCCTGCCCGCCATCTGCTTCAGCTCCTTGACCCTGACTTGGAATTCGTCGAAGGGGATGCTCGTCGCATGCCATGCGTTCCCCAGGGAGGCGGCCCTCCTCACGGCCGAGCGGCTGTTCCCGCCTATCCAGATGGGCACGGCTCCTCCCTGCTCGGGCTTGGGCTCGACGGCCACGTCCCTGAGCCTGTAGTACCGTCCGGCGTAGTCGACGACGGGCTGGGTCCACATCGCCTTCAGGAGCTCTATCTCCTCGTCGGCGCGGGCACCTCGGTCATGGAAGCTGCTGCCCAGTGACTCGAACTCCTCCTCCGACCATCCGATGGCGAGCCCGGCGATCAGCCTGCCGCCCGAAAGCCGGTCTATGGCGGCCAGCTGCTTCCCCAGGAGGACCGGGTCCCTCAGGGGGAGGACTATGATGGAGGTGCCGACTGCCACTCTGGTGGTGACCGCAGAGGCGTAGGCAAGGACCGAAAGGCTCTCCAGGATGTTCCTGTAGGGAGAGGGGGCTCCGGCGGGGGTCACCATGTGGTCCGTGGTCCAAACGCTGTCGTAGCCCACCCTCTCCGCGGCCTCGCAGACGGACCTCACGGCGGAGGGGGAAAGGTTCTCGCCGAAATTGGGGATGCAGACTCCGAACTTCACACCCTCCGAATCCCCCCAAGCTCTATTTAAGAGGGCGGCACGAATGGCAGGAAGCCCTATCTACCGGCCGGACGTGGACGAGCCAGATGCCAATGGAGTACGTCCGTCTGGGACGGAAGGGACCCGAGGTTTCGGTCGTCGGCTTCGGGGCGTGGCAGGCCGGTGGGAAGGAGTGGGGGGAGGACTTCAGCGACTCGACCATCATCGCGGCCATAGGCCGCTCCCTTGAGCTCGGGGTTAATTTCATCGATACCGCGGAGCTGTACGGGGACGGCCACTCCGAAGAAGTCGTGGGGAGGGCCCTGAAGGAGCATGGCAGGGAGAACTTCGTGGTCGCGACCAAGTTCCACGGGGAACACCTCCACCGTGACGACCTCGTGAAGGCGTGCGACGGCAGCCTTTCGAGGCTGGGGATAGACCGCATCGACCTCTACCAGATGCATTGGCCCGACCCCTGGGAGCAGGTCCCTTTGAAGGAGACGATGGAGGCCCTGGCGGGGCTGGTGCGGGAGGGGAAGGTCCTGTCGGTGGGGGTAAGCAACTTCGCGGTGCGGGACCTGGTCGAGGCCCAGGGCCTGCTCGGCGACGTCCAGATAGCCTCCAACCAGGTGCGATACAACCTCCTGCAGAGGGAAGTGGAGGCGGAGGTCCTACCGTACTGCCAGCGGGAGGGGATCTCGGTGATAGCGTGGAGCCCCCTGGCAAAGGGGATCCTGACGGGCAAGTACACAGCGGAGAACGCTCCGAAGGACCCGGTCAGGATCAGCGGGAAGCTCTTCACGAGGGGGAACCTGCAGCGTGCCGTCCCCCTGCTCGACACCCTCCGTGCCGTGGCGTCCGAGCGCGGAAAGACGATGGCCCAGGTGTCGCTCAACTGGCTGATATCCCATGAAGGGGTCGTGGCGATCCCTGGCGCGAAGAACCCTGGGCAGGCCGAGATGAACGCGGGTGCTGCCGGCTGGAAGCTGACCGCTGAAGAGGTCAAGACGATAGCGGATGCTGCGGAGAGGGTCTCCCTCTCCTACTTCTAGGCTTCAGTTGCCGTTCTCGAGGGCGTCACGAATGCAGTCGGCCAGTCCCCTGCCTTCGGAGTACTGCAGGCCGAACTCCCTGCATATGTTCTTGTTGATTATGTCGATGAGCACCACCGCGCCCGAACTGAAGACGCCCCTGATGTGACGCTCGAACGGGTCGGGGTCGTCGACTATGCTCTGCCATTCGACGTTCTGCAGGCGCCGGTAGCTAAGCCGGAGGGCTGTGGAGGCGACCCGGCCCAGGACCTCCAGCGAACCGTCTATGGTCTGGAGCAAGCGCCTTCTCTTCGCTTCGGCGACTTCTGGGCTATCGGCAGGTGGCAGGACGCAACCCCTCTGACGGCCTTCTAGCTGCCCTTCGCCTTCTTCTCAGAGAGCTCCTTGGCCCTTTCCTTGATGTACTCTGTGACCTTCTCTTCGGAGTACTTCCTGTTCTCCGCCTGCTTCTTCAGGAGGACGGCCACCTTGTCAAGGAGTTCCTTGACGTCGAAAGGCTTGATGACGTAGCCATCGGCCCCTTCGTTCACCGACTTGATTGCGTTGTCCAGGTCGGGGTAACCGGTCACGATCACCTTGACCATGTCAACGACGCCTCCCGACATCTTGGAGAGCAGCTCGGTGCCCTTCATGTCCGGGAGGACGATGTCGATGAGGGCGAGGTCGTAGTGGTGTTTCTTGTATTTGGTGAGCCCCTCCTTCCCGTCCTTTGCCGTGTCGACGGCGTAGCCCTTGAGGTCGAGCACGTTTGCAAGAGATGTCCTGATTCCTTCGTCATCGTCGATCACTAGGATGCTCGCCTTGTAGGCTGCTTTTTCTTTCATTACCACGACGTAGCCCGGACATCACTATAACCTTTACTGACTCTAGCTCGATACCTTCCAAGAGCCGTCGGGGCTGACGGAGGACCTACGGGGTAGCTCCCGCACCGGCGGCTTGCCCGGCATGGAGATCCCGGCGTGTCCGACGGTTTCGGGGGGCCGTCAGGCGCCGACGGACGGGCCGGTCCACTTCCTCGGCTGTCTGAACCCGAGTTCGGAGTCCTTCTGCTGCAGCTTGGTGGGCAGCGTCAGGGTGACCGTCGTCCCCTTCCTCGGCACGGAGGATATGGATATCGTGCCTCCGTGGCCCTCCACGATCCTCTTGCAGATGGGGAGGCCGAGGCCCATCCCCTGGGACTTCGTCGTGAAGAAGGGAGTGAAAAGCTTCTCTAGGTGCTCCTTCTTGATGCCGACGCCCGTGTCCTTGACCTCCACCGTCGCGGTGTCCTCCACCTGGACTGCGTTCACGGTGAGCGTGCCGCCGGCGGGCATGGCGTCCGCGGCGTTCCTTAGGAGGTTGTTGAAGACCCTCAGGAGCTTCTGTTCGTCGGCGAAGATCCTGATCTCCGGCCTCACGTTGACCTCGACCTTCACGTACTCCCCGAGGGACGAGCGCTCCAGGGCCGTCCTGACGAGCCCGAGGAGCTCGATATCCTTCCTCTCGCCCACTTCAGCCCTCGAATACTCAAGGAGGTCCGAAACGATCGCGTTGGCGTGCTTCACGGACTTCTCAATCAGCGTCATCGTCTTGACCACTTCCGCCTTCTCCCCCTCAACCATGGCGTCCCTCAGGAAGAACACGGAGGTGTTGATGCTTGTCAGCGGGTTCCTCAGATCGTGGGCGACCTGGGCGGCAAGCTCGCCTATCGCCGCCAGCCTCTCCGCCTTGACCAGCCGCTCCTGAGATTCCTTCAGCTCCCGGGTGCGCTGCTCGACGAGTTTCTCCAACTCCTGGCTGTACTTCTTTAGCTCCTCCTCGAGCTCGACCGTCTTTGTCACGTCGCGGGCGATGCCTTCGACTGCGATCAGCTTGCCGTCCGCGTCGACGACTGGGACTATCGAGACGTCGAGATGGACCGTGCGGCCGTCCTTGGTGTTCCACCTTGAGCGGATCCCACCGGTGAAGTCGACCCCCGCCCTCAGCTCGTCCAGCATCTCGGTGCGCATGAAGACGTCACCGGGAGAGATGAGCTGGAGGCCCAGCTCGCGGTTGCCGTACATCTCGTCCACTGTGTAACCCAGCACCTTCTCCACGGACTTGTTCACGTACTCTACGCCCTTGTCCGGCGAGATCCTGAAGATGACGTCGACGGCGTTCTCGGCCAGCCTGCGGAAGCGCTCTTCGCTTTCCTTCAGGGCCGTCTCCATCTTCAGCCTCTCCGTGATGTCCGTGGAGACGCCCACCATTGCGATGGGGGCCCCATGGACGTCCTCCACCAGGGATATCGTCAGGACGGTCATCCTCTCCTCGCCGCTTTCCTTCTTGACCCTAAGGACTCCCTCCCAGCTGCCCTTCTCGTAGACGGCGGCCATTATGTCCCCCATCCCCTTCGACGAGACGAGGTCGCCCCAGACGTCGGAGACGGGCATGCCCATGGAGTCCGTCTTCTTCTTCTCGAAGAGCTTCTCGGCCTCCTTGTTCCAGTAGATTATCGAGCCCCTCATGTCGGAGGCGACGACCGCGTTGTCCACCTGGTCCAGGATGGCCGCCTGCAGCCGGATTCTGGATTCTGACTCCCTCCTCCTTATCAGGTCCCTGGCCGTCACCACACCACCCACGACGCTCCCGTGGATCAGGATGGGGTCGATTGTGACTTCGTACTCCAAGAAGACGCCGGGCTTGGTCCTTAGGCTCACGTCCACCGGGCCGTACGTGCCTCCCCCCGCGACCGTGTTCCTGAGGTCCTCGACGTCGCTCCCAGCCAGCCTCGGAAGGAGGACAGAGATGTCCTTGCCGACAAGGGAGTTCCTGTCGTAGCCCGTGACCACCTCCGTCCTCTTGTTGATGAAGTCGATGCGCCAGAGGGAGTCGACGGTGATCAGCAGCATCGTGCCGCTTTCGAGCGCCGACTCCATCTTCTCCCTAGTACGCTCGAGCTCGTCCTGCAGGGCGATCGTCTCGGTTATGTCCTCTCCCGTGCAGACTATGGCGGAGATGATGCCCGCGTCGTCGCGGATGAGGGTGTTGTTCCAAGAGACCGTCCTCATCCCCCCGCCCCTGGTCTTGACCGAGTTCGTGTTCCGCGTGTGGGTCTCCCCCGCACGCATGCGCTCGAAGATCGAGCGCGTGCTTTCCAGGTCCATCCTCGGGACGAACTCGTTCACCCAGTCCTTGCCCGCCAGCTCCGAGAAGGTGAAGCCGATGAGCCTCTCAGCCGACGCGTTGAGGTAGAGGATCTTCCCGCCGACGTCGAGGATGACTATGACGGAGCCCACCGTGTCGAGGTAATGGGAAACGGTCGTCCTGATGTCCAGCAGAGGCGGCGGCTCTGGCTGGTTGGGCTTCGGCTGGGCTGCCAAAGTACGGCTTCAGACATCCATTGTACGATTCAGGTATTAATGCGTTGGGCGCGGCCTCCCTTCGCGCGCGTCCTCCTCTCGGCGCTTCTTCGCCAGCTCGTCAAGACCCGAGTACCAGGCGGGGACCTTGACCGACGGAATCCTGCGTTCGGGGGTGTAGGGTTTGATGTCGAGGATGGGCGTGCCGTCGAAGGCCTCGAGGCCCCTGACCGTCAGCCTGAGACCGTCGCGGGCAACGAACCTCACCGCGGAGAAGCCGATCGGGTTGGGGCGGGAGGGCGAGTCCAGGCTGAAGACCCCGACCGTTGGAAGCTGGTCGATGCTCAGCCCTCGTCTCAGGAACTTCTTCGGCTTGACCTTGAGGACGCCCTTCTGTTCGGGCCGCAACTTGTCGAAGTGGAAGAGGACGATGAGATGCGAGAAGCCGTCGATGCCTTCCAGAGCGTCGGAGAACTCCGGGAAGACCTCTATCGCGTATTCGATCTCCTTCCCCATGTCCCTGACCTCGTCGTCTGTCGCCGACGTGTGGGCCACGCCGATCGGCTTGAACCTGACCGCCTCAGGCATGGCGTTGGAGTCGAAGGGGGTGGCTTATTTCGATTGCCCGACCCTAGCGGCTAGAAGCCGACGGACTGAGGCTCGATCCGGAGGATGACCCGCCTTTCGCCGGGGCGCATGCCGCCGTACTCGTGCCCCGTGTACTTGACCGACAGGACGTCGATGTGCTCCCTCGCCCCCTTCGTCTGCTTCGAGACCACCTTCCCCCTGATCAGCAGCTTCCTGTAGGGGTTCCCCATGTCGAAGAGTGCCAAGGCCACCCTCGGGTCTCGCGACACGTTCCTCTCCTTGATTCTGCCTATCGAGGTGTTCACCAGGACGACGTCGCCGTCCCTCGCCACCCATACCGGCGTGACCTGGGGGGAACCGTCCTTCATGAGGGTGGCCAGGAAGGCGAAGTTCCTCCCGTCCAGAAGCTTCCTTCCTTCAGGTGGTATCTTGGTCAAATTGACTACACCTCATCCGCGCCTCTCCGCCCGATAAGCCTTCTCCCGCGGGCTATGCGCCGGAGAAGGGCTTCTCGCAGGCTATCGCCACGTACCGGGACGTGAACCAGGCGCCCGTCCTCCCGTCGAGGAGTCGTTCGACCCTTTCCACGACGCCTACGAGCCTCTCAGACCGTGCCAGCCTCCAGAGCAGGGGGTCCACCTTGAAGAGGGGCTTCGTCATGAACGGCGTCAGGCCCACGGAGGACACCATCCTCAGAGCGTCCGCCCTGGAGAAGTAGGCCCCGGAAGGGGTGCGTATCCTCAGCCAGGACTGGACTCGCCTCAGGACGGCGGCGGCAGAGAACTTGTTGCTGACGTCCAGGACGAGACGTCCCCCCGGCCTCGTCACGTCCGCCATCTCGGAGACCGCAGATTCCGGGTCATCGGCGGACTTTATGGTCCTGATGCTTATCACGGCGTCGAAAGCGTCGTCCCTGAAGGGAAGGGAGTCCACGGCCGCCTGGACGAAGTGCTTGGATCCGTCGCCGGCGTAGCGGGACTGGGCCGACCTGAGGTCCCTCTCTGAGGGGTCAGTCCCCACGACCTCGGGCGGAGGAGGGAAGTTGATGAGCCTCCCCATGCCGGTGCCGACGTCCAAGAGGACGCCGGGCCTCAGGGGGCCAAGGAGCTCCATGACGGCCCTCTGTTCGTAGGCCAGGGCCCTCCTGGCCCCGGCCGTCGAGTACGAATGCTCGAAGTCCGGCGGGCCTTCGCGCATGTCGGAGGAGTCCAAGCTCAACGGCGGAACGAGCGAGGAGCACCCCCACTCCTCATAAGCCTTTGGCCAAAACGCGGGACTCCGTCAGAGGAACTTCTCGGCCCAGTGGCAGGCCACCAGGTGGGTCGGATGCGCGCCGTCCACCGCCCGCAGCGGGGGCTCCTCCGTCCTGCAGACGTCCGTGGCATAGGGGCAGCGGGGGTTGAAGCGGCATCCGGGAGGCGGGTTGATGGCATCGGGTATCTCCCCGTGGGGTATCTTCTTGTCGCGCTTGGCCGAGGGGTCGGGCACCGGCACAGCGGCCAACAGCGCCTGGGTGTAAGGATGGAGCGGGATCCGAAAGATCTCCTTCGTATCTCCCTGCTCGGCGATCTTCCCAAGATACATGATGCCCACTCTGTTGCAGAGGTACTTGGCTACGGCGAGGTCGTGTGTTATGAAGAGGTAAGTAAGGCCCAGCTTCTCGTGCATCCCACGCATCACGTCGAGTATCTGGGCTCGCACGGAGACGTCCACCATGGCCACCGGTTCGTCCGCCACGACGTACTCCGGGCTCGTTATCAGTGCCCGGGCGATCACAACGCGCTGCTTCTGTCCTCCGCTCAGGTTTCCGGGATACCTCCCATAGAGTTCGGCCGCTGGGGAGAGGCCCACGTATTCGAACATCTTGATGACCTCCTCCTTCGCCGACGCGTTGTCCAAGCCCTCCAGGAGCTTGAGGGCGTCGGCGACGGCGTCGCCCACCGTCAGCTTGGGGCTAAGCGAGGCGGTGGGATCCTGGAAGATTATCTGCATCCTGCGCCTCATGTTCCGCAGCTCCGTCCCGCTCAGCCCAGGGATGTCGACACCTCCCAACTTGATGGAGCCTGACGTGGGCTTGACGAGACCTATGGTGAGCCTCCCAGTGGTCGTCTTGCCGCTGCCGCTTTCGCCTACGAGGCCGAAGATGTCCCCCTTGTTCAAGGCGAAGCTCACGCTGTCAACGGCCCTCACGAAGCTGAGATGGCGGGTGGTCAACTGTTCCAGGAGCCCATGCTGTACGGGGAAGTACTTCTTCAGGTCGCTGACTTCAAGGAAGGACACCCTTGTCTCACCCATGTAGATGGCAGGCGGTCTCGGTCCCATCTCCCACGGGCTTCAGGGGAGGGTCTTCGACCCTGCACCTGTCGAAGACGTATGGGCAGCGGGGGCTGAAAGGGCACCCCTTGGGGAGGGCGGCCATATCCGGTGGCATTCCGGGGATGGATTTCAGCACCTGGTCGTTCAGCAGGATGTTGGGGATGGAGCCGAGGAGGGCCTCGGTATAGGGGTTCATGGGCCTGGAGTAGAGCCTGGCGGTGTCGGATACCTCCATCAGCTTCCCGGCGTACATGACGGCGATCCTGTCGGCCGTCTCCGCCACTACTCCCATGTTGTGCGTGATGAGAAGCATCGAGGCGGAGTAGCTCTTCTTGAGGGCCTTCAGAAGCTCGAGGATCTGGGCTTCCACCACGACGTCAAGGGCGGTGGTGGGCTCGTCGGCGACTATCAGCAGGGGGTCGAGGGCGAGCGCCAGGCCGATCATCACACGCTGCCTCATCCCGCCACTGAATTGGTGCGGGTAGTCGGTGACTCTCGACTTGTCCATTCCCAGATCCTCGAAAATCCTCTTTGCGATCGCGAGGGCGGAATCCTTAGAAATGTTGGGGTCGTGCTCCCTGATGTATTCGACGAAATGGTCGCCGACGTTCTTCACTGGGCTAAGTGATGACATCGGATCCTGAAAGACCATCGCGATCCTCTTGCCTCGAACCTTCCGCATCTCCTCCGAGCTCAGGGAAAGGAGGTCCACGTCAGCAAAGTAGATGCGGCCGCCGGTTATCGTCCCCGGCGGGTCGACGAGCCGCATGATGGCATGGCCGAGCGTCGATTTCCCGCTGCCCGACTCCCCCACCAAGCCGAGGGTGTCGCCCTTGGCCAGTCTGAAGGAGACGTCGTTAACTGCCCTGATGGAGACTCCGGGCGCCTTGTATTCGACCGTGAGGTTCTCGACCTCGAGGAGCTCGCGGACCATGCTCAACCCCTCTCCCTTCTCTCCGCAAGGCCCTCGCTGAGGAGCCCGAATCCAAGAGCCGAAAGGACGATCATGAGCCCGGCGAACAGGATGACCCACCAATAGCCAAGGGGAAGTGTCAGCCTGCCGTAGTAGAGGTCGACCCCCCAATCCGGGAGCTCCAGCCTGCCCAAGCCGATGAAGTCCAGGCCGGCGGTGGTCAGTATCGAATCTGCGAAGTTGATGGTCGCCACGACGACGATGGAGGGCGCGACGTTGGGCAGGATGTACTTCCATAGAACGTGTCTGGACGTGCTCCCGATCGACTTGGCAGCCTCGACGTAGGGTAGCTCCTTGACGGTCAGGACCTGGCTCCGTATCACCCTGTAGTACGACGGAATGTAGACCACCGCGATGGCGATGGCTTCGTTCACGGCGTTCACACCGAAGACACCTATGACGACGATCGCAAGAATGAGGCTGGGGAAAGCGTACATGCTGTCCATTAGAAGCGACACCACCTTGTCCACCATTCCTCCGCGGTAGGCTGAAGCCAGCCCCAGGGGGACGCCGATGGCAAGACAGATGGCCACGGCTATGACGGCGACGATGAGCATGAACCGGCCTCCCCAGATCGTGCGGCTCAGCATGTCCCTGCCGTACTGGTCAGTCCCCAGAGGGAACTGAGAGTTGGGCGGCGAATTGTCCGGACCGACGAAGTACATCGTGGGGTCTCGGGGCGAGATCACCGGGGCCAGCAGGCTCATCCCTACGATGAAGGCGATTATGGCGGTGCCTGCTATCAAGAACCCCCTGCCCTTCCCCGGTCCGAAGCTCTCCACGATAGGGCGAAGCAGCCTGCCAGTGACGCCTATCGCTTCGTCCTTGGCTTCCACCACACCTCTCACAGCCTGATCCTCGGGTCCAGATAGGCGTAGATGACGTCGACCACCAGGCTGACCAGGGAGATGAGCAGAGCCAGGAAGACGACGGTCCCCTGGACAGCAGTGTAATCGCGCGCGTTGATCCTGTCGACGAGGAACTTGCCTACCCCGAGGATGTTGAACTCCGTCTCCGTCAGTATCGCACCGCCCAGGAGGAGAGCGAACTGAAGGCCCATTATGGTGACAATGGGGAGGAGAGCGTTCCTGAGGGCGTAGCCGTAGACGACCGCGTCCTCCTTCAGCCCCCTCGCCCTCGCGGCGGTGACGAACTCCATCTTCATCGTTTCGAGCATGTTGCTCCTGGTCATCCTTACGAAGACTCCGGATATCACCAGGCCCAATGTCAGGGAGGGGAGGAGCAGGTACTCCAGCGCCTGGAAGAATTCGCGGAGGTTCCCCGCCAGCAGGCTGTCGACGGTGTACAGCCCCGTCTGGACATGTATCGAGCCCAGGTTGAGCCCTACAGGCACGACGCCGGAGGGCATACGACCCGCCACAGGAAGCCAGTGTAGCCAGACGCCGAACACAAGTTGGAATATCATTCCGAGGAAGAAGATGGGGAAGGCGTAGATCAGGATGCCATAGACCTTGATTGAGCCGTCCGCCTTTCCGCCCGCCTTCCTTGCCGCCGTCGATCCGAAGACCAGGCCGATCACCGCAGCCCAGATGAAGGCATAGATGGTGAGTTCCAACGTCGCAGGGAACCTTGAAATGATCTGCTCGGCCACTGGCTCGAAAGGAGGATCCATCGACCTTCCGAAGTCACCATGGACGAGGCCCACCAGGTAGTTCACGAACTGGGTCCAGAGTGGCATGTCAAGGCCGAGGGCATGCCTGTACTGCGCGATCAGCAGCGGGTTCTCGTTCTTTTCGAAGTGGAGGAGGACCGGGTCCCCAGGGAGGATCCGCATGACCACGAACACGAGGACAAGAAGGAAGAGAAGCATTGGGAGTGTGAGGGCTATTCTTGTCGCTATGTACGTCCGTAGGGTCATATTAACAGAAAAACCTTCCAGTGGTGCGAATTAAGGGTTGCGCTATGTGGTAGCGTAGAGAAGGTAGTACCTGAAGATGATGGTCGCGTCGAGGACTATGCCTCCAACCTTCGGAGTCGAGACAGCTTGGCTGACTCCCTGGAACAGAGGCACCATCGGCGCGTTCACTGCGATGGCGGTCTGTAGCGATTGGTAGTCGCTCAGCTGGTTGGCCTGGGTTGGCGTCTGGGCAATGTGGGTAAGGAGGTTGTTGATGGTCGTATTGACATATTGGGTGTGCAGGAAGCCGACCCCGTCCGGAGGCAGGAACGGATAGGTGTAGTCGTAGGGGTCGACATAGTCCGGATACCATCCGTAGATGTAGACCTGGAGGCCGTTCGCCTTGGTGGTGTCCTTGTAGTTGGGCCATGGCTGGGAGTTCACGTTTACAGTGATCATCCCGGTCGCTTCGAACGCCTGCTTCAGCGCTCCGGCTATGGCGTCAGTCGAGGTGTAGTGCTGCGTCGGGTAAGTGAGGGTGATGGTGAGCTTCTTGGAGGTGCTGAAACCGGCCTGCGTCAGGAGAGACTGGGCTAGGCTGATGTTCGCCTCACCGTACTGAGTGAGGAAGGATTCGGCGTGGCCGAACATGCCCGCGGGGATCATGCTGTAGAGAGGGTTGTCTTGGCCTTGGAACACGCCCTGGGTGATGGAGGTCCTGTTGACCGCGGCGGCCAGAGCCTGCCTTACCAGCAGGTTGTCCAGCGGTGCAGACTTGGTGTTGAAGACCATGTACTGGATGAAGGTGCCCGGACCGTTCCACACCTTGAAGTTGGGGTTGGTGCTAAGAGACGCCATCTGGCTCGCGTCGAGACTTCTGTAGGCGATGTCGATGTCCCCGTTCTGCAACGCGAGCAGGAGGGAGGCCGTGTCCGAGTAGAACTTGATGACGATGTTCTTCGTCGCAGGCCAGCTGGCTGAGGCGTTCCAGTAGTTGGGGTTAGCCGCCAGATCCATCTCGACGTCCTTGCCCGCAGACCTGACCCAACTGGTTATCGTGTATGGGCCCAGGCCGTTAGGGTTGGAGGCTGCGGCGTTGCCCGAAGTGTAGTTGACTATCTCGTTCATGGGGGCTACGCTGGGGTTGACAGGATAGAGGGGAATGAAGGCTAGGGTCGCGAGGAACGCTGAGAACTGGTAGTTCAGGACGAACTGGATCGTGTTTGCGTCCACCACGACCGTCTTATTCAGCCAGCCATCCGGGCCCGGATAGCCGACCCCTTCGAAGGGCCCTTCAGGCTCTGCGATGGCGAACTGCCTCTTGACAGAGTAGTCCACCACGGAGGCGTTGAAAGGAGTCCCGTCCGCGAACTTGACGCCCTGCCTTAGCTTGAAGGTCCAGGTCAGGCCGTCGCTGCTGACGGACCAGCTCGATGCCAGCGCGGGCGTAAGTTGGGTTGTGCCAGGTATGTAGTCAACGAGGCCGTCGCCAACGTTCTGGATGATGTTGATGCCGAAGTAGTCGTAGGCATCAGCGGGGTCAATCGTAGTCTGCACCGAGTCGGTGGTCCCGACGGTGAGAGTTGTCTTCCTGTTCGTTGGGGTGCCGCCATTGTAGGCCAGGAAATAGTAGGCGCCGCCACCGACGACGAGGACGACGATGACTATTGCCACCAATAGCATTCTTGAAATTGCTTTGCGCTTTCGTGAAGTGATTAATCGTTTCATTGTAGCTTGCGAGCTTATTGTTATATATAAGTGTGGCGGGAAAGGAAAGCTCCTTTTATGCAGTATTTACATACGGTATTACCATTTTACATAGGAAACGGAACTGGACTGGGCCCGGGATGAGGGTCTCACTCAAGGGCGAAGTAGACCCGCCTGTTGGACCTGCCCTTGTTGTCAGCCCTGAGGAAGCGGACCCTCCCGATCTCAGACGTCCTGGCGACGTGGACGCCGCCGTCGGCCTGACGGTCAAAGTCGCCAATCTCGACAATCCTTAGTTCAGCCGCCTCCGGAGGAGCCGCCTGGGCCAGCTTGACCATGCCGGGCATGGAAAGGGCCTCCTCCCTCTTCAGGAAGTAGGTCCGGACGGGAAGGTCGCGGCCGATGACCTCGTTGACCTCCGCGATGTAGGACTCCATCCTGCCCTTGTCGAACTCCTCCAGGCTGAAGTCGACGCGCGATTCGTCAGGGGCCACCGAGTTCCCGGTGATGAGAGCCCCCGTTTCGGAGTTCACGACGTTGCTGAGGATGTGCGTCGCAGTGTGCATCTTCATCGTACCGTACCTCCTCTCCCAGTCGAGCACGCCGGTGACCGTCTGACCGACGGAGAATGGGTGAGGGGCCGCTGTGACGTGAAGGATGTCGTCTCCCGACTTTGTGACTTCCGACAGCGGAACTCCGTCCAGGGCGCCGAGGTCGCTTACAAGGCCGCCGCCTCTGGGATTAAAGCAAGTCTGGTCCAAGACCACGGCCTGTCCCTCGAGCCTGATGACCTTGGCCTTGAAGTCCCTCAGATACGCGTCCTCCCAGAAGAGTCTCTTCGTCATCGGAGGGGGCTTTGGGTGGGGGGCCTAGAATAACCTTGCGACTGCATCCCTCCACGGCGACCTCGGGAAAACGCAAGGCAGGGTTATTAGTGCGGACGCTTACTCCAGACCATTCTTTGGAGAGCCTGGACTTCTCGGTTAGGCTGCGCCATGTGCTTAGGCTCCAGGGTCCCCTATTGATCATCGCTGCCATCGTAACGCTTCTCTCCTACGAAGGCGCCAAGGTGCCGACCCTGGGGGCCGACGTCGGCCTCCTGGGTTTCGCCCTGGGCCTGCCCATACTTTTGAGACAGACGTGGCTGGCGATCAAGGAGAAGCAGGTCAACGCCGAGTCCACCATGCTGGTGAGCGCGGTCGGCGCGGTGTTGTTGGGCCAGTTCCCTGCGGCTTCTCTCATCTCGCTGATGGTCGTCGTCATGTACACCGTTGAGCTGCTGGCCTCATGGAGGGGGGCGAAGGACCTCACGGACCTGATGAGCCGAGCTCCGACTAAGGCAAACAGGCTTTCGGCCTCCGGGAAGATCGATGAGGTCCCTGTTGAGGAGCTGCTCCCCGGGGATAGGATCGTCGTGCGGCAGGGGGACGTCGTGCCCGCTGACGCCACCGTTCTCGGAGGCAGCGCCTCCCTGGAGGAGTCGACCCTAACCGGAGAGCCCCTTCCGGTGGTGAAGTCGGAGGGCGCCACGATCCTGGCAGGAACCAGGGTCATCGAGGGATACGTCGACGCTAGGGTCGAGAAGGCGGCAGGCGAGAGCTACATACAGTCTCTTGTCAGGGAGGTCGTCGACAACGTAAACAGGCGCCCGCCTCTCAAGAGGCTCGTCGACGTCATAGCCATGTACTTCATGCCCCTCGTGGTGGCCCTGGCCCTGCTGACTTACCTCGTCACGAGGGACGCGATTGCGGCGCTTGCCGTCCTCGTGGTTGGGTCTCCTTGCGCGATCCTAACCGCGACCCCCATCGCCTTCCTGGCGACGTCGGCCAAGGTGGCTCGGCAGGGGATACTTGTGAAGGATGGCGAAATACTGCGCAAGCTTGGGAAGGTGAGTGCGGTGGTCTTCGACAAGACCGGGACGCTGACATTCGGGGAGCCTGAGGTCGAGTCGGTCCAGGCCTTCGAGGGCTGTGCCGAGATGGAGGTGCTCTCGGCTGCGGCGTCCTGTGAAGCGCCCAGCCCCCATCCGATCGCGAAGGCGGTGATCAGGTACACCATGTCTCAAAACGTGGCGCTGAGCCCGTTGGACGACTTCCGGTCTGAGGTGGGGAAGGGCATAGTGGCCCACCTGGGCGGGAAGGAGTACGAGCTGGGCCAGCCGGGGTGGCTGGCGGAACAGGGTGTGGATGTCCCCAGCGAAGTCTCCGAGCACATACGAGTGCCGGGCCACGACACGTGCTTCACCATACTTCTGGCTCAGGGAAGGAGGCCGATGGGGGTCCTTCACCTCAGGGACCAGATGAGGGAAAGCGCTGGGTCGGCCGTTTCGGGCCTCAGGAGCCTGGGCGTGAAAAGGATCCTCCTGCTCACGGGGGACAAGATTGAAGCCGCCGACGCCCTCGCATCGAAGCTAGGCATCGAAGCACACGGCCTCCTGGACCCCTCCATGAAGGTCGAAGTGGTCAGGAAGCTGAAGTCGGACGGGTACACCGTGGCTTTCGTAGGGGATGGAGTGAACGACGCTCCAGCCATGGCGGTCAGCGACGTCTCCATAGCCGTCGCCCTCGAGGGGTCGACGACTGCCAGCGGGGTGAGCCAGGTGGTACTCACGAGGGGCGACCTTGACGCGATCCCTGAACTCGTCAAGAGGTCTCGGCAGACCATGGCCGCCCTCTACGAAAACGTGGCGGTCTTCGCCATCGTGAACGCCCTGGGCATGGGCCTCGCATCTCTCGCGATCGTCACTCCGGCGGTGGGGGCCGTACTCCACTTCCTGCAGGAGAGCTTCGGTTTCGTCAACAGCTCGCGTCTGGCCCGATAGGACGGGTCTTCCCTCCCAGGCGATAAGGTGAAATCGCCCCCTACGTGATGGTAAGTCCGGTGGTCGCAGCTTGAAGGTGGCGGTGGCGACTGACGACGGGAGGTCCGTCAGCCAGGACCTCGCTTCGGC
>DATKKG010000021.1:0-11760 GCA_035543015.1 Conexivisphaerales archaeon
AAAGCCGATTAACATAGCAGCAATCACCTTGGTATCTCTTTGCAATCCATCAATCCCTATGTCAGTTACCTATTAAGACCTAGTTCGTAGAACGTGGACTTGGACCTGCCAAGAAGTGGGGCTGAGTTCGCTGGTTTTGCCTACTCATCAGTAGAAGAGTGATTGACCTGTCTAGGGCTAATCTCTGAGCTTGATATGGTACCCTGCGCCTCTGGCAGGGTCCGGCTTTCTTCCTTCGATGAATTCAAACACTTCCACAAGGTCGTCCATCACCGAGAAATGGAGGGACACGCCCGCCCACATCCCTGCCTTCAACACTATGATTCCAAATTCCCATACCTTGGCGCCAACAGGGCGAATGACCAATGTCTTGTGACTCTTCACATCTGTCAAACGTAGGCACTTCCTTTCTCTATCTACAAGAAGTTCAGCAGGCCTGGGGGAATAAAAGAAGAGGTAGGCGTTGCCGAGTCCAGAAATGGCTCCGATCGTCGGAACGGCTGCAAAGAGGACGTATCCCCAGGAGGACCAGAACCAATCCGGAGCTCTCAGAAGGAAAAGCCCCACGAAACCGCCGAAGAATATCACGACGCTGCTGTAGCCTATGAGCGCAAGATACCATCTCTCGTATCCAACTCTAACATCCATCGGTGACCTTGCGGCTTCCAAGGTGGAGGTGAATCATGGTGGCCGATTGCAGTTCATTAAGTTATGTTTGTGGCTCTATCCCAGCCTCAGGGCGTGGGCTTGGACCTGCGAAAGTGGGCTTGGTCGGATATCCATTGGTGCTGGTGGCGTTGTGACTACGAGTGGACCTGAAGTCGTAAGGGCTATATCTCAAGGGCGCGTCAAGAAGGACAATTGAGTGGCAAGTGGTGGAAGGAAAGCTGGCTCGGCAGACATAGAAGAGCTCTTGGATTCGTTCTTCTGGCCGTGCTCTTCATAGTTTCTGGCACATACATCTTCGTGAATGTCGCGGACATACCGTTTGGGGCATTCAATCCTCCTGAAGCCAACGCCTTCGAGAGGATCATTCTATGGTATCCTCCTTTCTCTGGCGGGATAGGGGTGGCCAACCAATCCATCATAGAAGTCAACATCACAGCAAATGGCCCCATAGTTGAGGGCAAGCCTGTAGAAGTGTCAGCAGTAGGGAGCGTTTCACATCCGCTGGACAGCCAGATTGACAACGTCTCAATAGTCTTTGAAGGGGCCTATCCCAGCCTCAACACCAGCTATCAGATAGGGGTGCTAGTCACCAGCAACAATCTAGGCGGAGTGGTCTTGTATCCTAACAACGGATGCCCAATCCAGCCTACCGGGATAACTCTCGATACTGTGCTCTGTGGACCTCCTAACCGGATAGTCTGGCCTGTCGCCGGGGCCTATCGTCCCTCTCTCATCGTCTGGTTCCTCAATGGAACTAGCTACACACAAGAGGCCTCCAGCTACTACGTTCCAGTCATCTCCCACACTGTGGCACAAGAGGCGCAGTACAATCGAGTGGACATAGCTTTCAGTTGGGCGCTCTTCTTCTTTGCGGCGGTTGAAGGGGTTAGCATAGTCGTAGAGCTGACCAAGAGGAAGTAGACAGTATTAGAACAGGCCTTCACTTCTACAGGTTCAGTGAGGTTCCTCGATGCCATAGCTTTGTGGAGAATCCGCCGTTGGAGACCGTACGGGCCACAAAGAAGCGGTATTAGTTGAGCCGAAGCTGCGGGGGAAGCTGGACCTAGACACCAAGGAGGGCCAAAGAGTGAAAGAATTAAGTCTTGCTTTGCGGGTTGGTTTCCTGCTAAGGGTATCAGCTTAGAGCGTTGGATTGAATGATTGGCATCCGGTTGGTCATTGGTCCAGAGCATGTTCCTGTATCTTATTATCTCGTTGGCGTTGGTCGTCGGTGATGACTATTCGACTTGGACTTGCATGGTTCCGGCAAGACGACTATATCGAGAGCCCTGGCGTAAAGAGTCTGGGGCTTTCAGAGTTGCCCTCAAGCGTTTTGGGGTCAACCGAAAAGCGTTCTTGATTTGGTCGCTGATGGAGTTCCTCGTCATCTTCGTGAGTATGCTCTATTCCGAAAACGTCTCTCGGGTGTCAGGATTTCCGCTGAATTGGTTCTGGGTGGGGCTTCTGTGTGGGCTGATCCTGAACGTCGTAATGAACAACCTTCAGGTCGCACGGTTATTGCGGGGTATCCTTGCGGGCCAACCCGTTCCGTACACGCCCGACCTTCCAATCGGGGGCGACACAGCGACCTAGGCACAGGTCCACGCCCGATGGTTGCAGCCTGGATACCACACAGTATGCCAAGTGCTTACATCCCCTTCCCGGAATCCGGTTTATCTGCGCCTTGGTCGGACCGCTCCTTATGGCCGGAGATCGATTCAGGGTGAAATGTCCCTACTGTAGATTCGACCTGTCCGAAATCGACTCCGTCAGGGCGATTGAGGAGGCTGACTACGAAGTCTATACCATAGAGTGCCCTTGGTGCGGCGAGCTTATCATCATATTCGGAAGCGAAGACCCCAAGTTCGCTGATTCGGAGAAGGCGGGGGAGATCTACGAACGGCTACATTCGGAGTACTGGAAGCGGACCTGGGGCTCCGATGGGTAGGCCGGTTGCTTGAGGCGTCGGGCGAGGGTCCTGTTTCGTCTGTGCGCAGGGGGTCTTCACAACACCAAAGGCCTTGCCGGGTTCGGATACATGGTGTTATGACTCTGCAGTAACGGGCAAGGATGACGGCGTCCGGCCCGTCCGAGGGCCCCGCGGCGGAGACCGGAAGAGGCGACGGTCAGTAGGAGAGCCCTCTCTCTGATGTCTGCGTGCTTTAGCATGGTCCTGCCCTCCTCGATCGTGGGGGAGCGGTCCCTGGGCTTCTGGTTGCCGACCGGCAGGGCCCTCTTCAGCCTCTTGAAGGTGTACTCCTTCTCCCCGTTTGCCTCGCCGAAAAGGACAACGGCGCACTTCAGGACGGACATCCTCGACCTCGTCCAGTCCCTGTGCTTCAAGTAGAAGTCCAGGAGCCTGTCTTCGACGGCTCTTGGCTCAAGGGCGAGCAGCTCGGCTAGGGTGATGCCCTCTGACTCGGCCAGCTTCAGGACGTAGCTCTTGTAGTTGACAGCGGTGGCCTTGGTCCTGGTCAGCGATATCATCCTATCCAAGAGCGCCGAGTCCTCGGGCGTCAACTGGTTCTTCGTTCTCCCGCCCGCAGATAAGGCGGTGCTTAAGGTGACAGATTTGTTGGTCTGAAAAGCATTCGAGGGCTCAGCGGTGAAGGAGGGAGGCCCTTTCGGCCAGGAGCTTGGCGATGGGGTCCCCTGGGCCCACGGCAGAGGACCTCTCGAGGGGGCCGACCCTTGCCGCCGCCTTCCTCCCTGGGGCCTTCTCGGAGTAGGCCCTCAGTTCCTTCGTGCGCCCGATCGACTCCAGCGCCCTTGCCACGGCGGCCTTCGGCCCGAACGACACCAACAGGGTCCTCGAAGCCGGCTTCGCCCCGGCGATCTCGACGGCCTTCGCGATCTGCCCCGTGCCGGCGACCCTCAGAAGGAAGTCCACCTCGGGCTTCTTGGCGAGCAGCTGGGATCTCTTCAACTCGACGGTCTGCTTCAGGGCGAGCAAGACGTGCTCCTCTCCCCCCACGGCCTCAAGATCCAGCGCCTGGACAAAGGCACCTTTTGACGCCCGCCTGAACGCCCTCAGTTCCGCCGCGGGATCCTCCTCGCTGACGTACGAGGCAAGCTCGGCGAACGTCCCCCTTCCGATGTTCCTCAACCCTGGCTCCCTCCATGCGCGAATGGAAGGAGTACGAGCTCGTCGCCGTCCTTGAGCTCCGTCGCCGCCCCGTCCAGTGTCGAGACGTCCGCGCCGTTCACCATCAACGAAAGCTCCTTCCTCTCCGCCATCTCTTGGAGGCCCTCCGGGAGCATCTTGACTACGTCCTTCACGGTCGAGCCTCCGTCGACGTCCAGCTTCAGAATTGGGCCCATCAAGCCCTTGGCCACCCCGAGCGCCCTGACGGTGATCACGAGCCCTTAGCTCCACGGTGGAACCGGTAGAGGGGCTCTTCGTAGACGCGACCCATGTACTCCGACCCCGCAGGAAGGGAATCCATCCCTCCCTCCTGGAGAAGCGACGAGAGCCTCCTGTTGGCCTCCGCCACCGTGACCCTGGGATCCACTAGCCATTTGAGCGGATACGACACGCCGACGGGCCTTGCCGGGATCATGTGCCTTGTGGACTTCGGGGGAAAGAGCTGGCGGCTCAGGCCGCTCCTGACTACGTCCTCCTTCGATGGCGAAGGGGGGACGAAGACGATGGCCCCCGTATCTATCAGCTTCATAGCCTCGGACTCGGAGACGATCCGAGGGTGTATCCCCGAGCGGGCGGCGGTCTCGTCGAACACCCTGACCAGCTCTATGCTCTCCCTGACGCTGGCTAACGGAAGCAGCGACTTGAAGGACGCTCCTCCCGCGAACAGGGCCACCGGCGTCCTGTGGCCTTCGACCTCCGACAGGGCCTCCGCCCGGCTGACCCGGGTGAGGTTCAGCCGCACCTTGAGGTCTTCCAGCAGCGGGTTGCTCCTGCCCGCGTACGCACGCAGCCACCTGCCGAGCCGTATCGACTCGCTTCCGTAGTCGACCCCGCAGGCGAGTATCTTGTCCGCCCCCATGGACCTCAGTGCCTCGACCCTGTGCATGCCGTCAAGGGCCACGCCGGTGGCGCGGTCTATGATCACAGGGTCCAGCTGGGCGCCCGTGCGCCTCAGAGATCCGACTATGGAGGAAAGGACATCCGCCAGAACCTCTTCGTGGGGCAGGACCTTCTCAATCGGCTCAACGGACAATACGAGCGTGACGCCTTTGTGCCTGATGCTCAGGTTGTCCTTCAACTGGACGAGCCACTTTCTGCCTCTGCAGGCTCGGCGGCCGCGGGTGGCTCCCCTTCCGAAACTGCCTCGACAGGTGCCGGCGCCTCCTTGGACTCGAGCTTGTAGTAGTGGGTGACGTATCCAACGACCTTGTTCTTCAGCTGCTTAGAGCGGAACCGGGATACTTCCTCGATCACCTTCTTGTTGTTCTCGTAGTCGGTGGAGAACCTACCAGGATTGTCCTTCATGAGGGTGGTGGCGATCCTTCGAACTCTGTCCAAACGGGTACCGCGCTCTCACCACAGTGTCTAACGGGTATTATAAAAGCCCTACCTTGAAGGGCGCGTCCTCGAGGTCACGAAGGGGGAACGCCCTTCCCCAGGAAGGAGGAGGCGTTTCCCGCGATCAGCTTCTCGAGTTCTCCGACCTCCACCTCGAGGAGCTCGGCAGCCTTGAAGTAGACGCTCGCAACGGTGCTCGGGCTCGACTCCCTCGATTCGAAGCACGAAGGATACCTAACGGGGGAGTCGGTCTCAAGCAGGAGCCTAGCAGCCTCGGTGGCTCGAAGGAGCTTGCGCATCTTCCCGGAGTACAATATCGGCGGCCCGTAGGAGAAGTAGTATCCCCTATCCAAGCCCTCCCTGAGCTCGCCTTCGCTCCCCTGGAACCAGTGGAGAAGCACCCTGAGGCCGTATGAGGAGAGGTCTTCGAAGGCTTCCGCGACCCTGCCCCTTGTGTGCACCGTCGCCGGCATGCCCAGGCCGCTCGCCAGTTCCAGCTGCGCCCGGAACAACTTCCTCGACTCGCCGAGGTCGATCCTCTTGTCGAGTCCGATCTCGCCGATGCCGCTGACCAGCGGCACATGGCCTTCGACCCAGCCGACGAAGGCCGGTAGCTCCCCGTTCGGGTTCGTGGGATGGAGGCCAGCGAAAAGGAAGGAGGTCCGCCCGTGCCTCTTCACCCATGACACGCTTGCCTCGAGGTCGTCCATGCCTGTCGAGTTCACCAGGGTGACAACCTGTGGCGAAGTCAGCTCCCAAGCTCCCGGGACTCTTGTGTCGACGTGTGAATGGGCATCGACCAAGGGCGCCGAGCTCTCCTGCGGGTCATCTGGGGCCGTCAATTGGCTCTTCCGGCTGCCAAATGTTAAAATGCCACGGATTATATATTTTGGCTCGTATTCGGGGTATCGAGCTTGAGTGAAGTCGAATTCGGGTCGGCCGCGGTTTACCGCATCTTGAAGAAGGCAGGGGCGGACAGGGTGAGCGACGACGCGGTTGAGGAGTTCAAGTCCTCACTTGACGACATAGGGGTCCGCATCGGCAGGCAGGCCGTCGAGCTGGCCATCCATGCGGGGCGCAAGACGGTCAAGGCCGCAGACGTCAAGCTGGCAATGAAGAACTTCCTCGAATAGGACCATGCGGTGGCTTTGGGCCTACGCCGTAGCAAAGCTTAAAGCGCGAACCGAAAGGAGTCCTTCACGGCGCTCCGGTAGTATACATCGCTTCAATGCGGTGGCTGAAAGTCCGGTCAAGTATCTCGGCCTCTCGAGGCGTCTCGAAGGCCGGAGAAAGCCGATAACCCGGGTTCAAATCCCGGCCGGAGCACCAAAGATTTGCAGAGAAGCAGCTAGTCATGCTCATACATCGCAATCCTACGCTCTGGAGCATCGACAGCAGAGTCACAAAGGAATCTGTCGTGGCAAAGCACCTCGGATCCCCTTAACGAGCAGAAAAAGGCCACTGTTCAGCTCGCGGCAGTTCATCTGCAATCTACGAGTCGAAGTGCACTGTCATGATGTAATGTTCAGATCCCACGTCATGGGGCACCCACGGAGACTGCCATGCAATTCCTTCTCCATGAAGGCTCGCTAGTGCGCCAGTACCGCTGATGATCTTGAGTTGCACAACATACCATCCGTTACCCGGTGAGGTAGAGATTGGGCCTATGAATGACATGGTCAGCCCACCTGTTACGGTCGATTTGTCTGGCAGAGTGATCGTTACCGAACTGAAGGTTTCCAAGTAGTTCATGATAGCCCACTGCCATGTGCCGGCCGTTGGATCAAATCCGTGGATAGTCCATGCCCAGTCCGTAAATGCAGTGCCCGAAATGCCACCAAAGAAATAGCCAAGGTCGGTGCCAGCTAGATAGAGGATCTTCCCATCCCAATTGAAGACATTGGTGATGAACGGTCCGGAGGGAGGAGGATTCTGGTCATGATAGAGGTAACCTGCCACCGTGAAATACTTGGGGGAGTGGGCTGAAACGGGCATGACCGTCATGAAAGAACTTAGGAGCAGAGGAACTAGTAGGATTGCAAAGGCTTTGACCAGTTTCATTATGGTCGATTCTTGTTGAATTGGCCTCATATAAGAGGTCTTCTTTTAGCTTCATAGGAGAAAGATGGAAAACGCGCATATTCCATAGACAGTTTCGCGCAGACGCTTATGCCACTTCGATTTGGAGCAGACAAACCGGGGAGAGGTGAGGATTGTGGCGTGATGATTTCGTCGCGGGCGTGACGGACAGGCGACAACATGGATTGCATGTGGGCCCTGACCCACTCCTGATGTGATTTGAACCCCGTTCCTATGCTCCTGTCCCGGCCGGAGCACCAATTATTCAATGATTTGGCTAGAAACATGCGAGTTTCTGTCCACAGTGACTGATTGCCCCCTGCTCTGATGGCACAGATCTATTCCGCAGTAGCCGGATATACCAGGGGACCATTCGCAGGTCCAGGCCCACGCAGAAGATGCTGTCCAAAAGAGTCTGAGAGCCTTCCCTCTTCGACAAGCCAGCCGCCCAGATGCTCCAAAATGAAGCCACTATAGTGTCCCGAGAGGGACAGCCCCATTTGTTCTCGCCGTCTAGACAAAGGACGTCTACGCGCTCGAGGAAGAAATCAGAAAGCGTTTATCACAAGGAGTGCGGGGCTCTCCAAAGTCAGCAGGTAAATAGCTTGAGTGCGATCGAGCAGTTCTCCGGTCGGAGGTACATCAATCTGGAGTCGTACAAGAAGAACGGGGAGCCAAAGCAAACTCCCGTTCAGTCACTGGAGCACGATGGCCTCGTCTACGTGCGCACCGACCCGACGACGTGGAAAGTCAAGCGAATCATGCGGAACCCGCACGTCCGCATAGTGCCGTCCGATCAAAGAGGGAAACCCACTGGGATGTGGGTGGAAGGCGAGGCGCGCATCCTCGAGGGGGAGGAGAGAGAAAGGATGCTGGAGGTCTTCAAGAAGGAGTACGGTGGTTTCGGGTACTCGATGGTCGGCTTCGTCGGGCGGCTACGGGGGGAGAGGCAGATGACGGCTGTCATTTCAATCAAGCTTCTGCCCTGACAGCAATGAATAGCCCAAAGAGGTTGCAAAACCCGGCCCGATGATCTCGGCCACAACTGGGGCATTCAACTTCTCAAGAGCCCAACGCAGAACTTCAGCCCATTTCCGCAGGTCCAGGCCCACGCTCGGAGATGCCCGATTGGTCGAAGCCGTTTTCATCAGGAACTGCAAGAGCTGCTATAGAGGGACTTCAGTTCCGTTGACAAAGAGTCTGTCGACGACTGGTCCTATCTTGGTGATGCTTGCATGCATCGGGCACCTCATGTGTGTGATGCGCGTGATCTCCTGTATCCTCTCAAGAGGCGCGTTCGATGTTATCCGTGTCTCCACGACGAAGTCTTTGAACGCTGGTTCAATCCCCTCCCACTCTCCCTGACCTCTCCTATCCCAGTGCCCTCTGACGCTCGTCTCCAAAGAGTCGAATTCGAGCCCTCTCAGGGCTGCATGCCTCGCGAAGGTCACGTTCTCGCAGAACCCCACCGCCGACATGAAGAACTCTAGAGGGTTCGGTCCCTGGTCCGTGCCGCCTAGGTCCGAAGGTTCGTCGCAGACCAAGACGTGTTCCTTGATTCTCACTTCTTGACGCTGGTCGCCCACCAGCTTTGCGTCAGCCCTAACCGTGCCCAAACCCTTCATCGGTTCTGTGATTTCCTGAATGCTGGAGAGCCACTTCTCAACATATGGCTTGAAAGCGGACGAAATCAACGGCATAATCACCTTCGCCTGATGAGAAGTCTTAATAGTGTTTTGTTGAATATCGAAGCAGGGCAAGGCCTTTCTTTCGAATCTATCAGAAGAGTGAGCTGCTGTGAACGAATCCCACCGAGCCCGCTAAAGCCTTCATCTCAGGAGATGGAAACTTGAGAGACTTGTCAAGCAATTGTTGTTTGGCAGAGCGATCGACCTGAAGAGGTGAATGAGAGGAGAATCAGGGTCATGGTCAGACCTTGGGAAGGATTCTGGCCGGTCCTGTATGATCCGGCGGACGAAGATGTCGTCCCATTCGGGAACACCACGATTGCCGTGCGGAAGGTCCTCGGTCTCATCGTCTTCACTTGGAGTCACTTCATGGAGATCGGCGTGTCCGGGAAGTGCCAGGGGCCTGTAGGCTGGCCTCATCACAGATTCAAATGTCACGCCAGGTGGGGCTTGAAAGGCTGAACGCACATGACTACACGTCGGCTCCGAGAATCAGCCCGGTCGTTCGGACTGGCATGGGTAGTGATCCTAGCCGACGTTCGCACCGTTGGGGATTCGTGGCCAGATGGACATTCAAAACCAGTTGAAATCGGACTCCCGTCTTCCGAATGCTAGGTAGATAGCGGGTGGTCATCGATCCATCTGGGATCGACTGAACTGGGACCCGAAGGGATGCTCATCTTCTGCGGATTCAAATCCTACCCCCGGCACCATTTTCTTGTGAAGGGTCCGAAATCGAGACAAGCCTCTTATAGTATCCCATGAAGTGCCGCGCGCAGATGGCCTCAACACGATTGGCGGCCGGAATGGGATGATCTGTTTGTCCAAGAACGAGACCGTGGGGCGAAGAGAGGAGTCGCGGATAGGTCTGCTAGCGCTTCTCTCCGGAGGAATCGGCTTCGTGGCAGGATTCATCGCATTCTTCCTCTACCATCTGATTGGCCTAATCACCAACCTCCTTTACTATGGAAAGCTGGACCCAACCTTCGTCTCGGCGGAATTCAACCACTTGGGTCTCCTCGTAGTGATCGTCCCTGCCTTGGGAGGGCTGGTAGCCGGCCTCATGATCAGGTACGGGTCCTCCAAGATCATAGGGCATGGGATTCCTGAGGCGATGGAGTCGGTTCTCCTGGACAGGAGTAGGATTCGCCCCAGGGTGGGCGCCCTCAAGGCCCTATCCGCAGCCGTTACCATCGGCTCGGGCCAGCCGTTTGGAGCGGAAGGGCCCATCATACAGACGGGTGGGGCCTTCGGGTCCTTCATCGGCCAGCTCATAAGCCTGACGGGATCTGAGAGGAAGATCCTCCTCGCGTCTGGGGCAGCCGCAGGTATGGCCGCGACCTTCGGGACCCCCCTCGCCGCAGTGGTCCTCGTAGTGGAGCTCCTGCTCTTCGAGTTCAGGGTCAAGTCCCTCGTCCCAGTGGGGATTGCCGCCGCGATAGGGGGCTGGATGCACATCTACCTGATCACCCCGCAGCCGCTGTTCCAGACTCCTCCGTATGACTTCGGCGGGCTCGCGACGCTCCCGTTCTATGTGCTCCTGGGGCTGCTCTCCGGGCTCGTAGGCGCGGCCCTCTCAAAGGGGCTCTACAGGTCGGAGGACGCCTTCCTCAGGCTCCCCTTCGGGCAGCCCTGGTCGCCCGCCATCGGAGGGCTTGCAGTCGGCGCGATGGGATTCCTCGTCCCGCAGATACTTGGCGTCGGATACGGCACGATCACAGGAATCTTGGTCGGCCAGTACGGGCTAGGGCTCGTTGCCTTGATAATGGCTGCAAAGGCCGTAGCGTGGCTTCTGTCGATGGGGTCCCAGACTTCAGGAGGGACTCTGGCGCCGCTTTTCATGGTCGGGAGTTCTCTTGGCGTGCTCTTCGGCTCTGTGACTGGGCTAGTCTTCCCAGCGATAGGCGTCGTACCAGGTGTGTTCGGCGTAGCCGCCATGGCCGCCGTCTTCGGCGCGGCGTCGCGTGCGCCGTTCACCTCCGTCATCTTCGCTCTGGAGGTGACACAGGACTTCCAGGGAGTGCTTCCGGTGATCATCACCGTCGTCATTGCCGAGCTCGTCGACGAGTACCTCACCGAGGACTCCATAATGACCGAGAAGCTGGCCCGGAGGGGGCTCAGGGTGCGCCACATCTACGAATACAACCCCCTCAGACAGGTCATCGTCTCCGCACTCATGTCCAAGCCCGTATCGACTGTCCAGGGGGAGCAGAACGTGCTGGACCTGTACAGGGAAATGAACGATCCTGGCAACGAAATCTCGCGGAGGAAGAGGATCGTCGTCATGAAGAAGGGGAGAGTTGTTGGTACCATCGAAAGGAGTCAAGTCTATGATGCGGCGTCGCACGCTGAAGCCAACCTGACCGTGGAGAAGGCATGTTCGAAGGCCTTCCTAACCGTCAGGGAGGACGAGCTGGCCTACCAAGCGCAGAGGGAGATGATCCTCCACAACGTCCGCTTCCTGATCGTGGTGGACAGGAATGGCGAGCTCTCCGGGTACCTCTCCTTGAGTGACCTGGTCAGGGCACAGAAGCATAAGATTGAAGACGAGACCATCGTCGAGAGAGGCATTCTCAGCTCTCGTTTCCCATGATGCGGCATCAGGCAGTCTCCTGGAGCGCTAGGGAACGCATCAGCGATGCCCCGGTGCAGCTATGACGCTGGGAAAAGGACGCGCCCTCAAATGCCGACATGGACGCCGAGAGGGATATAGAACGGAGGAGCGTCCAGACCGCATGCAATCCGCATCAGTCTAAAATAGACCCCCGTCTCGGACAGGAGCTGGGATATCACGTTGATTGAAGCTCTGATCTTCCCGCTCGGTGCCCTTTTCAAATACGG
>DATKKG010000022.1:0-52576 GCA_035543015.1 Conexivisphaerales archaeon
GCAGGGTGTAGTTGGTCGATGCGAAGCTGGAATAGCCTGGAAGCGTCTTGATTTCATACATGGATTGGAGTTGGCTGGGGAACGCGCCCCAGTTCTCCACCATCGCGACGTCGCTGCGGGGGTAGAATGTGAAGTTTATGACGTTGGGGCCGCTCGTGTATGGACAGTAATAAGCTTCAACTGGCGGGTAGGGCGGCAGGGGCGTGGCGTTCAATGCTTCGTCCATGGTGAGGTGCCCAGAATAGACGTTCAGCGTGCCGAGGAGGTGCCCGCTGCACCCGCCGAACGGGAAGCCAGAGTATCCCCAGTCCATGCTGGCCGTCGCTTGCACTCCGTCGTTCGTGGGATTGTAGAGGTCGGCGTAGACGGTGATCCTCTGCCCAGGGTTGATTTGCGTTATCGAGACCGAGGCGGTGAGTTGAAGGGCAGAATCGTTGCGTACAAGCGTTGATGGGAAGGGCAGAGACGCACTCGGCTGGACGCTCGATCTGGGTATTATTCCAGTCTGCTGGAACACCGCCACTGTGGCCAAGAGGACGATCAAGGCAACCAGCCCTGCTAGGACGCCACGGCTTAGGATGATCTTGTGGCCATCTCTCGCCTCCTTGACTGAAGTGCTTTCTCCTTGAACGCCAATGACCCTCAGCGCCTCCCTCCCGTCGTCGGTAAGCTCGTACGCGCTGGCAGGAGTGGCCCTCACCAATCCATCTAGCTTCCCGAGATGGAATTGCAGGTGACCACTGCTCTCAAGACCGACCTTCCGCCTCAGCTCCGAGAAGCCCAGGGGGCCTTCTTCGAGAGCTTGGAGTATCCTGATCCTGACGGGGTGGCCGAGGGCGTCGAACAGCTCCGCCCTCGACTTGTCGAAGCTCGCAGCGTTGGGTTCGTCGGGCATAGCTCATGGCAACCTTGTTCGGAGATATAATGCCACGTTCGTGGACAGGCAAGAGGCCCCGATCCTCTTCCAGTCTACGAAAATGGCAAGACTGTGTTGAGAAGTGGGCTTGGACCTGCGTAAGTCCACACTCTTGGGGGATTGACGTTCGTCTGAGAATTGAACCCACCAATACCGGCAGCTTCTTGAATTTCCTATGTATATCGCCTCTCCAATCAGCATATCACGCAAGATTTATTGACAATTCCTACTTATTTTTCAATATTTGGTGGGAGCGGTGGGACTTGAACCCACGGCCTACAGGTTCCCCCGGTGCTCCAGATGTACATCATCCCCATTCCTGGGATCAGCGAACCTGTAGCATCTTCTGGAGCCTGCCGTCCTACCTCTCCAGGGCATCCTGTCTGCTTCTGCCATGCTGGACGACGCTCCCAACCCGTCCAGCATCCTTTCTGGTTCCGGGGCTGCATTGAAAAGCGTTACGGGGCTCGCCGTCCGCGTTCCATGACGCAGGATGGTCCGCGTGAGGCTGCGACCCTTCCTTCGTCCGCTTCAAGGTGTTCCGGCCAGCAGGGCTTCGCACGGGAGCAAAGGTTATTTACCATCACATGATGTGGGTCTGATTAGCCGGCCATAGGGGCGGGGTCCCACCTGGTCCCATTCCGAACCCAGAAGTTAAACCCGTCACCGCCGCTGTGTTAGTGAGATGCGCGAGCTCTCGCGAAGCAGTGGTGCCGGCGCCTACATTAAAACCCCAGCAGAAGCTCTGCCACAGAGAAGGGCTTCGGCTACCCAATCCTAGGAGGGCATTCCTACATCGCATTTCCCAGACTGGCAGGAAATGGCGTTCTCGATGGACAGCTTTCGCGAATGGAACCCCTTATAGATTAAAATAATGCCTCTTTACCCTCCCCGATGGACGTGCTCACCACGCTAGCCCCATTCCAGATAGCCACAGACCCGTATATGCTCGCTCTGCAGATAGCGTTTCTAGTGGTGCCAATGCTGCTGTTCATGGTCTTCGGCCAGCGCCTGAGCCTCATGCAGTATCAGGGAGACGTCAGCAGGGGCCTGTCGCGGCTGAGCATGCTCAGGGACAAGTCGAAGCAGACCCTCATGAGCTACGTGACCAAGCGCGCTCCGGGGAACAGCGACGTCACCAAGAAGATGGACGACTTCCTCGAGTACTTCACGATCCAGCCTGTCAGCATGGACCCCAACGGCATCGTCAAGAAGATGGACCATATCCTGACGACCCAGGACGACAGGATCAGGGAGGAGGTTTCACAGATCCTCCCCAACCTCAACGAAGTCGAACGCAGCGTCGTGGAGAACATGGCCGGGGTCGCCGCGGCCATGAACCAGATCTACAAGATCATCCGCCACTTCTACCTGCTCGGGAAGAAGTCATCCAACTTCTATCTCATCACCCAGCTTTACATGATCCTGCCCACCCTCCTCAAGCAGGCCGATGCCGTAGTGACGTCCATGGGCACCCTGGAGCAGGGCCAGCCCTTGGGCGACGGGATCGGCCCAATGAGCGTCGGGCTGATGATGAAGGACATCCCAAAGACTAAGATAGAAAGGGACACCGTGTTCGCAGAAAGCACCTACAAGAACAGGAAAATGGTCCTGCTCAAGGCGGAGGGGCCAAAAGGCGCCCTGGGCGAGCTTGACGACGCCCTGATCAAGATGCTCGGCGGAGATCAGGCTGACACCAAAGCCATCATCATGGTGGATGGTGCCCTGAAGCTTGAAGGTGAGAAGACCGGCGACGTTGCCGAAGGAGTGGGCGCCGCCATCGGAGGGTATGGCGTCGAGAAGTTCAAGATCGAGGACGCCGCCTACCAGAAGAACATACCGCTCTACGCCGTCATAGTCAAGGAGTCGATAGTCGAGGCCATCGGCGCCATGCGCCAGGAGGTGTCCGAGTCCGTGGGAGAGGTCCACAAGGCAATCTACAGGATCATCGAACAGACCGTTCCTGAGAACGGCAAGGTCGTAGTCATCGGGGTCGGGAACACGCTGGGGATAGCCCAGTAGGCGGTCTGGTGGAAGCCTGATGAGCTCAGAGACGACCGCGGCCCAGAAACTGCCCGTCTACACGATCGAAGAGTGTCCTCACTGTGGCCTCAAGAACAAGAGGCTCTTCACCCAGGGGGACTACGTGATCAAGGAAGCGGGGAAGTGCCCCCGCTGCGGAACGACGATGTTCATCTCCGCCATCTACGCTGAAGCCCCGCCCAAGGCCTAGAGAGTAGTCACCAGCGTTTCATTCGCGTCAACGTAGACCGTGTGCTCGAACTGCGAGACCAAGGCTCCGTCGATGGTCGTCAGCACAGGATACGTCATGACGCTCCTCTCCTTCATCATCGACTGCAGCAGGGCGGCCGCCTTCCCTCCCGCGTAGCCCTTGGCGAACCATCTCGAGCTGAAGGGCAGGCTCTTGTAGCGATCCCAGATGAACTCCGCGGCGTCAGCCAGCACCTTGTCCTTGCTCCGTTTCCTGCTGACCAGCCTGTAGATGTTGCCTGGGGGGCCGTTGACCACCCAGCCGCGTGCCGACCTGGCCACCAGAAAGGGCTCCACGGCGTAGGCGGTCTCCAGCTTGAAAGAGGCCTCGGTTCTCTCCCTGTCGTTCGGAACGGAGACCCCGGCGTGCAGCACATACTGGTCCAGCTGGTGTCCAGCAAGGTTGGCGATGGGCCTGTAGCCCCTCCTCGCCGCCTCCATGTCCACCACTTCACCCACATTGCCGACCGCCGCGTCCCGCCTGATCGACTTCAGGGCGTCCGAAAGGATGGCCCTGTTGGCCGTCACCATGTCCTCGAGCGCGGGATTGAAGTTGACGGTGACGGCCGTGTCGGCGATCCACCCGTCAACGTGGACGCCGATGTCCAGCTTGACTATGGAGCCCCGTTCGACCCTCCGACCGTCTCCCGGGGACGCGGAGTAGTGGGCAGCTTCGGAGTTCTGGGAGACGTTGCATGGGAAGGCGAGGAAGCCCCCTCTGGAGAGGATCCTTTCCTCGACCTTCTCGCAGACCTCCTCGACCGGAGTGTCCTCCGCGACCAGGCCGACCCCGTACTGGAGCGATTCAGACGCTATCTTGCCGGCCTTGACATAGGCTTCCCTTGGGGTCAACGCTCTCCTGTCTCTTCGGAATGGTTTAAAATAAAGACGTTTCGCTAACTCTCTTGTAGAGGACTTGCATAAGAGGCAGGTCGCCCCCAAAAGATTCAAAGTGGTAGCTCTGGGAGGGACCTTCGACTACCTCCACAGGGGCCACAGGGCCCTCTTGGACGAGGGGTTCGAGATCGGCGAAACGCTCCTGATCGGCGTCGTGTCCGACGCGCTCGCCCACTCCCTCGGCAAGACCCCCGAGCAGCACTACAACGCCCGCTTCATGGGGGTGGCCAGGTACATAGAGAAGGAACACCCGGAGGGGTCCTTCAAGCTCTTCCAGCTGCAGGAGCCCTACGGTCCCCTCGCCAGCGACCCGGCGGTGGAGGCGGTCGTCGTGACCCCGGATTCCTTCGACCGTGGGATGAAGGCGAACCTCGTGCGCTCCAAGGTCGGACTGAAGGCGGTGCACGTGGTACTAGTCCCCCTCGTCTTGGCGGAGGACGGGGAGAGGATATCCTCCACTCGAATAAGGCACAAGGAGATCGACAGGGAAGGTCGCCTCATCTCCCGAACGCCTTGAAAAGTTTTTGAACCGGACGGCTGTCGAATCTCTCGCAACTATGTCAGGACCAGAGCTCGACCCATGGGGGATCTCCGACATCAAGGATTACGGCCGGCTCTACGAAGAGTTCGGCATATCGCCCCTGCCTCCCGAGCTGGCGGAAGCGTTGAAGAAGAACAGGTACGTGAGGAGGAAGCTCATCTTCGGGCAGCGGGATCTCCAGAGCATCACCGACGCGGCGAGCTCCGGAAGGCCCTACGCGGTGATGTCCGGCATCAAGCCGACCGGCCCCTTTCACCTGGGCAGCAAGGTCACGGCCGAGGAGATCATCTTCTTCCAGTCGATTTCGAAGAGCGCCACGGCCTTCTACTCCATCGCCGACGTCGAAGCGTACTGCGACAACGGGATGACCATGGCGGAGAGCTCCGCCATGGCGGTGATCAACGTGGCCGACCTTCTGGCCCTGGGGCTCGACCCTAGCCGGGCCGTCGTCTACAAGCAGTCGGACGCCCTGGCTGTCCAGGACCTAGCGTTCGTCTTCTCGAGGGACGTCACGTTCAACACTCTCAAGGCAATCTACGGGGAGCGCCCCATCGGCCTCTACCTTTCGGCCTTCGTCCAGGCCGGCGACATACTGCTTCCCGAGACTAAGCTTTTCGGCGGACCCAAGCCCGTGCTGGTCCCAGTCGGCGCCGACCAGGATCCCCACATCAGGCTGACCAGGGACATCGCCCAGAAGCACTCCTCCGACATGGGCATGATACCGCCGTCCTCCATCTACCACAAGCTCGTGAGGTCTCTCAAGGGCGACACGAAGATGTCCAAGAGGGACCCCATGACCATGCTCACCCTTTCGGATACGCCGAAGGAGGCCAAGAAGAAGATCCTCGCCGCCTTCACCGGCGGCAGGAGCACCGTCGAGGAGCAGAGGAAGCTTGGCGCCAACCCCAACGTCTGCCCCGTCTTCGACCTCTACCTCTATCATTTCGTCGACGATGACGGGGTCGTGAAGACGGTGTACGACGAATGCACGACGGGGGCCAGGCTCTGTGGAGAATGCAAGCTCCAGGCCGCGGGGTACGTCGAGGAGTTCCTGAAGAAGCACCAGGAGAAGAGGGAGAGGATGCTCGCCGACGCCGAGGACCTCCTGGAGCGGGGACGCCCACTCGTGGGACGGAAGCCTATTTAGGCACCGGCGGATGAGGCATGTCGTAAACCAGGTGGCTTCGCTCACTCTTGTCAAGCCAGACGCCTCTCCACCCCCTTGAAAAGAAGGCCCTGTCGATCCTTCTAAGGCACAAGGCGCTCGACATCGAAGACCTCGCGAGGGAGTCGGGCGAGAACGTCGACCAGACTCGGCGCGTCGTCGAATGGCTCAAGGCCAAGAAGCTGGTCGAAGTCGATGTTCGTGCCCGCACCCTGGTGACCTTGGGCAGGGAGGGCAGGGAGATCGCCACGAACGGGCTGCCGGAAGCTCGCCTCGCCAGGTTCCTGGCCGAGCGGAAGACCCCTCTCCCCATCTCCCAGTTGGAGGCCGAGCTGAAGATGGAACCCGCCGCCATCAACGCCGCCCTAGGAAGGGCGCGGCAACTGGGATGGATCAAGATCGATAAGGGAGACCGGGGGCTCCTTGTTTCAGCCTCGGTCGCCCCGCCAGCTCAGCCGGCGGAGGAGCTGGTGAAGAAGCTCGCGGCCGGACCAATCGATAGGGGAACCCTCTCGGCTCAGGAGCTCAGCCTCATGGCCTCCCTATCCAAGCGTCCCGACTACTTCTCGGAGAAGGAGGAGAAGCCGACTCAGGTGAGGCTCGTCGCCCTCCCGGCGGAGACCAACTTGGACGCCTCGGAGGAAGTGCTGCTCACGGCGGCCCTCCTCGAGAAGGCCGCGGCGGGTGAGGTGAAGCTCTCCAAGCTGGACGTCTCGTCGCCGTCCCCCGTGCTGCAGATGGGCAAGGAGCATCCGATGGCCACCTTTCTAAGGTTGGTCAGGGAGACGCTCCTGGGGATGGGGTTCGAGGAGGTCGACGGCCCTCTAGTTCAGTCCAGCTTCTGGACGTTCGATGCCCTGTTCACGCCTCAGGAGCACCCCGCCCGCGAGATGCAGGACACCTTCTACCTGAACAGCGTGAAGTCGAAAGTGGGCAACCCGGCCCTCGTCAGGAGGGTGAAACGTGTCCATGAGGACGGATGGAACCTGGGCTCCAGGGGCTGGAGGTACGACTGGTCCCTCTCTGAGGCCGAGAGGTCCGTGCTGAGGACCCACACCACCGCCGTCACGATACGGTATCTTTCGGAGAACTCGAAGGAGAGCGCCAAGGTGTTCAGCCTGGGCAAGGTCTTCAGGAACGAGAGCGCCAACTCGACCCACCTGATGGAGTTCAACCAGATCGAGGGCATCGTCGTCGACAAGGACGCCAGCGTGAGGCTGCTCATGGGGTACCTCTCGGCCTTCCTCAACGGCCTCGGCTTCAAGAAGGTCTCCTTCCAGCCTTCGTTCTTCCCCTACACCGAGCCTTCTCTCGAGCCCCAGGTCTACTCGGAGAAGCTGGGCAGGTGGCTCGAACTGGGCGGCTCCGGCGTTTTCAGGCCGGAGGTCAGCCGTCCTGCGGGAGTCAAGAACCCCGTGATGGCCTGGGGCTTCGGCCTGGAGCGCCTCGCCATGCTCTACTTCGACGCCGCAGACATGAGGGACTTCTACGCCAACCGGCTTTCTTGGATCAGGGAGGTGCCGCAATGCCCGTAATCACACTGCACGAGGACAGGCTGAGGTCCCTTGTCGGAGGCGGGCTCAGCTTCGAGAAGCTCGTGGAGAGGCTGCCAGACCTCGGCCTGCACATCGAAGAGGTCGCCAAGGGCTCGGTGCGGGTGGAGTACGATCCAAACAGGCTTGACTACTCCACCGACTATGGGATCGCCAGGTCCCTGAGGGGAAGCTTCGGGATATCGACCGGTGCACCTCGCCACAGGCTGGAAAGGTCCGACGTCGTCTTCAAGGTCGACCCTTCGGTCAAGGAGGTGCGGCCCTTCATAGCGGGCCTCCTCGCCAAGGGGATCGTCCTCGACGACGAAACGATTCGCCAGATGATATCGATGCAGGAGGACCTGCACAACGGCCTCGGCAGGAAGAGGGCCAAGCTCGCCATCGGCATCCACAACGCCGACGCTGTCAGGCCTCCGATCAGCTACTCGACCGTCCCCTCTTCGTTCCGCTTCACTCCGCTCGACTCGGGCTCGCCCATGAGCGTAGCAGAAGTCCTGACCGAGCTGCCCACGGGCGTGAAATACGCCCCCCTGGTGGCCGGCCACGACGTCTACCCCATCATCACGGACGCAGCAGGGACGGTCCTCTCATTCCCCCCGATAATCAACGGCAGCGCCACCAAGGTCACCCCGGCCACGAAGGACCTCCTCATCGACGTGACGGGCACGGACCCCCGCGTGCTCGAAGACTGCCTGTCGATCCTGGCCGAAGCCTTCTGGGACGCAGGGGCCAAGGTCTTCGGTGTCAGGGTGCAGGATGGAAGGCGGAGCTTCCAAACGCCCTCCCTCGAGCCCTTCAGGTTCTCGGTGACCTCGAAGGAGATGTCGGCGAGGCTGGGCCTGGAGCTTGCCGATTCCGAAATCGTCAGGGCTCTGAAGAGGTCCAGACTGGACGCCAGCGCCGGGGGCGGCCGCATCAGGGTCGCTGCCCCCCGCTACAGGTTCGACCTCCTGCATCCCGTCGACATAGCGGAGGAGACCATGTACGGCTATGGGTTCCGCAGGCTGAAGCCCTCCTACCAGTTCAGATACACCACGGGCGCCCTCTCCGCAAGAACTCAGCTCATGGAGGCCGTCAGGAGGTCGGCCGTGGGCGTCGGCCTCCAGGAGGTCATGGGCTACTCCCTGACGAGCAAGGAGGTCCTGTTCGACAAGATGGGGAGGGAGAGGGTGACCGAGCTCCGCGTCGCCGCCTCCAAGAGCTCCCTTTACGAGTACCTCAGGGACATGCTGGCCCCGACGCTCCTGCAGCTTCTGGCCGACAACGTCCACGAGCAGTACCCCCAGCGCATCTTCGAGATGGCCGAAGTGTTCGCCCCCGGGCCCGGATCGGAGACCGGAGTCAAGGAAGCCCTCCACTTCGGCGCCGCCATAGCCGACAACGTCGCAGGCTTCACGGACGCGAAGTCGGTCCTCGACACGATCCTGCTCAGGACGTTCAACGTGAAGGCGGACTATCGCCCCGCGGCCGACACCCACTTCATCGAGGGAAGGGCCGCCGAATGCTTCCATCGCGGAAGGCGGCTTGGAGTGGTGGGCGAGGTCGCCCCCAGGACCGTCCTCTCGTTCGGCCTCCGCACACCGGTCTCCCTCTTCGAGGTCTCCCTCGAGCCCTTTTTCGAGAAGGTCTCAAGACAGGAAAGGGTTTAAAGCCGGCACGGTGTCAGAGGTCGAAGGCGCGGGATGCCCGCAAGGGCGTGCCTCGTCCGTCCCGTTAAAGAGCTGCGGGAGGGGGCCAATAAAGGCCCGCTGTGAACTCTACAGCTGTCAGAGGCGGGACATAAGACAATCCCATACCGCCAGGTCCGCTTCCTTTAAGAGCCCACGACGGCTCCGACATCACAGATGAACGAGGACGTCCGGAGGACCCTCAGGCGGACCGCGAAACCGACGGCCTCCGGAGACAGCTTCGCGAAGCTTCCCGAGGAGAGGCACAACCGCCTGGACGAGGTCCTCGCCAGCGAGAAGCTGGCTTCGCTTGTCTCCCAGCTCAACGCCGAGCTAGATCAAGGTGCCCTGGTGGTCGTCGAGGGGACCAGGGACGAGAAAGCCCTCCAACGCCTCGGCCTCAAGGGGAGGGCCTTCAAGCTCTGCTACACACGCAACTCCCTTTCGGCAGTTCTCGCCGAGGCCGAGTCCCACCGCAAGGTCGTCCTCCTCCTCGACTACGACCTCAAGGGGAGGAACCTCACGAGGAAGGTGGCCTCCATGCTCCAGAAGAAGGGGATAAGGGTCGACACGAGCTACCGCAGGGAGATCAGGGCCATGACCAACGGCCTGGCCCACCACGTCGAGGACCTGAAGCGTTTTACTTCTTAGCAAAAAGAGCCTCAAATGCCCCAAAAAGGTTTATTATGGCGCCCAGTCAGGCTCTAGCTGTTAACGCTTAGCGTTTAACACGTTAAACCGAATAAAAGGATGAATGGGAAAATGCCGGAATCGAGCATTATCAAGTATATGGTAAGGCTGAAGTTTAACATCGACGGAGTGGTAGAAAAGGCCGACGTCATAGGCGCTATTTTCGGCCAGACTGAAGGTCTTTTCGGGCCCGAGCTTAACCTCAACGAACTCCAGAAGAACTGGAAGATCGGGAGGATAGAAATCAACCTGAACTCAAAGAACGACCAGACCTACGGAGAGGTGCTGATCCCCTCCTCCACCGACATCACCACAGCCGCTTTGCTTGCGGCCGCGGTCGAGAGCGTGGACAAGGTGGGACCATGCGCCGCGAGGTTCCAGTTGGTTGAGATAGAGGACGTGAGGGCTTCCAAGAGGAAGCTCATCGGCGACCGCGCGAAGGAGATCCTCAAGATGTGGTCCGCCAAGTCGACCAGCGAAGGCGAGGAGCTCGTCAGGGAGGTCACCGAGGCAGCCAAGCCCGGAAGGATCGCATCCTATGGACCTGAAGGGCTCCCGGCCGGACCTGGCATGTTCAACGCCGAGACGGTGATACTGGTGGAGGGAAGGGCCGACGTGCTCAACCTCCTCAGGGCCGGGGTAGACAACACCTTGGCCGTCGAAGGGGCCAAGATACCTGATTCCGTGATCAAGCTGGCGAAGGAGCGCAACCTGATCGCCTTCCTGGACGGAGACCGAGGAGGTGACCTCATTCAGAAGGAGCTGCAGCAGGTCGCCAGGGTCTCGCGTGTCTACAGGGCTCCTCCGGGCAAGGAGGTCGAAGACCTCACCCCAGTGGAGCTGCTCGACATTCTCCAGGGCCGCAGGGAGGAGAGGCGCGAGGAGAGACGGGAGGAGAGGAGAGAGGAAAGAAGGGAAGAGAGAAGGGAGGAGCTCCCTCCGCCGCCACCGAGGCCTGTCGCACCCAAGGCTACGGTCAAGCTCCCTGAGAAGCTCGCGGGCAAGCTGAAGGAGATCTTCCCCGACCTCAAGGACAGCCTCGAAGCCTACATCCTGGACGAGGAGCTCACCGTCCTCGGCCACCTGCCGGTCAGCGAGCTGGTGTCTTCTCTCTCCGGGTTCAAAGGAGCCAAGCACATCGTGTTCGACGGCATCGTGACCCAGAGGCTGGTGGACGCCGCGGCCAAGGCCGGAGTCTCCACAATCATCGGCTACAAGGTCTCCGACGCGATCAAGAAGCCGGAAGGCGCGACCGTCGAATCGTTCGCTTCCGTGGGCCTCGCCTAAGCTGTTGGACCTTGCTCCACCGGTGGGTTGACGGCAGGAAGGCCCTCTTCCTAAGGCCCCTCAACTCGCAGGACATCTGGAACCTCCGCCGGATGATATCCAAGGGCGACCAGGTCCAGTCCTGGACCACCAGGGAGGTCAAGCTCGAAGGCGAATACCAGAGGCCCGACAAGGGCAGGCGCGTAAGCGTCAAGGTGAAGGTCGACGTCGAGGAGGTTCGCTACGACTGCGACCTTGGCAGGCTCAGGATCAAGGGGAGGATAACGGAGTCCGACAACGAGCTCGTGCCCCACGGCAGCTACCACTCCATAGACGTCGAGCCCACCTCTGAGATCACCCTTTGGAGGGAGGACTATCCGGGCTGGCTCTTGGGCTTGCTCTCAAAGCGGGGCGAGGTCGAGAGCGTGATAATAGTCGCACTGGACTCCAGGGAGGCGGGCGCAGGTCTCCTGACCGGGGTCACACTCAAGAGCTACGGCGTCGTCGAGTCCGGCATAGCGGGGAAAGCGTATTCTCAGGACCACGACAAGCTCTCCAGGGCGTACCTCCACAACGTCGCGGACCTCGTCAGGACGATCCTGCGGGCTTCGCCCCAGGCGAGGCTGGTCCTGGCCGGTCCGGGGAACGTGAAGAACCAGTTCAACAACTACCTGGCCGGCGCCGGATTCCCCTCGAAGCCTTCGGTGCTCGAGGGCTTCGATCTCGCAGGGGAGGACGGGGTTCGCCTGATCCTTTCCAACGCGTCGTTCAGGGAGCTGCTGGCGGACACCGAATTCAGCCACGTCGAGAGGCTCGTCGAGGACGCCAAGGTTTCGCTGGCCAAAGGCGACGGCAGGCTGGCCATGGGCCTATCCAACTGCGAGGCCGCCGCGGCTCTGGGAGCCGTGAGCTCGCTTCTCATCTCCGACGCGGTGTTCAGGCTCGCCGACGAGGATCGGGTCGTGGCCCTCGCCAATTCGGTCGAAGCGAAGGCGGGGGAAGTCGTCCTCCTGGATTCATCCACGCTGCTGGGCGGCCAGGTGGACGGCCTGGGGGGCGCGGCGGCTCTACTCAGGTATCCCGTTCCCGCCTTCACCTGAACACCTGGTTGATGATGGCTAGCAGTATGGAAAGGATGACGAAGTCCCTCCCAAGCCTCCTGTTGAGGTGAGAGAAGTAGAGTATCGCCCCGGTGAGCACGAGGACCACCGCCAACGGTATCGAGACTTCCACTATGAGCTGGGTCACCTGGGCCAGGATCGCCTTCAGGAAGCCCGCGATGCCGGCCACGGCGTTCTTCGCCAGGTCCGTCAGGCCCTGCAGGCCGGACTCGTCGAACGGTGCCCCGCTCATCGCCTCTCATGCCGTTCCTTCGATTTAAGCACCCACCGGACTCGTTGACCACGATGAGTTTATAGACGCGAAAGTGCAGCCCTGTGAAAGGTACGCACTTGGACTACTACTACGAGCTGCTGATAGGCTTCCTCGCGTTCTGGGGCGTCCTCTATCTCATCGGCCGAATCCCGGCCCTCAGGAAGCACGGGCTCGACGTAGAGCCTTTCTATCTCATGTTCAGGATTTACAACGTTAACGGATTCTTCGACAAGTTCCTGAAGTTCAGGCGCGCCGTGGGCGTTTTCGCGACCCTCGGGGAGATTTCAGGCGTCTTCCTTGCGGCCTACTCGATATGGTTCTTCCTGAACAACCTCCTGAGCCTCTTCTACGCACCTTCTCAGTTCCAGGCGGTCACCCTGGTGGTTCCCTTCGTTACCATCCAGAGCACGCAGCTCCTGATCTACTTCTTCGCGGCCATCCCGATCATCCTCGTCGTGCACGAGTTCGCGCATGCGATCGTGTCTCGCTACGAAGGCATCTCCCTGAAGAGCGGTGGCATAGCCCTCTTCGCGATACTCATCGCCGGCTTCGTCGAGCCTGACGAGAAGGAGTTCAAGGCGGCTTCGCCGAGGAAGAGGAGGCGGGTCCTGGCCGCGGGCAGCTGGTCCAACATCGTCCTGGCGGCCCTGGTGGGCGCCCTCCTGATCTTCCAGCCCGGCTTCGCCTATTTTCTGCCCTCTCCTGTCAGGTCCGCCTTCTACGGCCCCGCGTCCGGCATCGTCATCACCGGCTTCTACTCCGATCAGGGCGTGCAGCTCGCGGGAGCCAAGGTGGGCGACTGGATAACTTCCGTCAACGGTGTCTCCGTAAGCGAATTGGGGCAGCTGAATTCGATGACTCTCCCGGTTAACGCCACCGTGATACTGGATATCAGGTCCGGAGGCGGAACGCGTACCGTCCAGGTGACCACCATACCTAACCCCAACAACACGTCCAGGGGGGCCCTGGGCATCTACGGCAACACGTACTATCCGCCCGACGTCAACGTGCCGGAGATGCCGGCCTGGGTGTTCTCCTTCCTGCTGTGGCTCAGCTACTTCTCCGCGGTTGTCGGCGCCTTCAACATGCTTCCCATGGTCCCGTTCGACGGAGAGGGCTACTTCACCTCCTTCCTGGACGAATACGTTCCAGCCAAGCCGGCGAAATACATCCGCTACGCGGTCAACATCTTCATCTTCGTCCTCTTCGCGGGCAATCTCCTGGCTAGTCTTATTAGAGTAGGGTTCAGGCCATTCTAGGCGGACTTTGCCCGCGGCCTGTGATCTATGTGGCAGGGAAGCCTTCTACCGGAGGGCGTACTCCGGCGAATCACTCTGCCGCTCGTGCTTCGCCGCCTCCATAGAAGACAAGGCCAAGAGGACCATCGCCAGATACGACATGTTCAGGCATGGGGATCGCATAGGCGTTGCCGTGTCAGGGGGGAAGGACAGCCTCAGCCTGCTCAAGGTCCTCGCCAAGGTCACCGAAGGCCACGGGAGCGAGCTCGTCGCCCTGACCATCGACGAAGGGATTGAGGGCTACAGGGCCGAATCCCTCTCCTACGCCTCGGACGTCGCCCGGCAGCTGGGCGTCAGCCACATCGTCTTCTCCTATAAGGAGCTGTTCGGGTTCTCCCTTGACGAGCTCCTTAAGGAGCGCAGGACCAAGCTCACCTCCTGCGCCATCTGCGGGACCCTCCGCCGGCGGGCCCTGGACATGGCCGCCATCAAGGCGGAGGCCGACGTGCTGGCCACTGGCCACAACCTCGACGACATGGTCCAGACTTTCATGATCAACCTCCTCAACGGGGACCTCAAGCGCATCGCCTGGCTGAACTCCTCCAAGGCCCCCAGCGGAGGCTTCAGGATGCGCCGTGTGCATCCGTTCCTCGAGATATACGAGAAGGAGATCGCGCTATACGCCTTCGGAGCCGGCACTCCCCTTCAGACCATACCATGTCCCTACATGGACGAAGGAATCAGGTCCAGCGTCCGGGCATACCTGAACGGCCTGGAGGAGAAGCACCCAGGCATGAAGTACACGCTCCTCAGGTCCGCCCTGGAGCTCTCCGAGAAGGTCGTCGTCGCACAGCCCCAGGCCGGCATATGCGGCCGCTGCGGGTTCCCCAGCACCAGCGACCCCTGTTCCGTCTGCTCGCTTCTCGACGCCGCCAGGCCGGTCAGTGTTTAATTACCCTCCTGCCCTGCTAGGGCTGGGCGGTGGGTAGGGTTGGGGGGCCAGCCGTCCCCCGTACCTGAAACCGGCTACACGCAGGAGCCAGCAACCCGTAGGCGAACCCTGTTCGGCCGCCGTTTCCGGCAGGCACCGGAAGCTGAACCCGCGCCTCAGCGGGTCGTTACGAGGGGGGAAGGGCCCTTCGAAGGAAGGGTTCCACCTCTGAACCGGCGAAATGAGTCAGGCCCGGGAGGGAGCAGCTCTAAGTCGGGGTGGTGACGCTGCTGGGCCTACGTGGGGGATTCGCGGGCTTCGTCGGGGCGGCGATCGGCTCGGGAAAACTGCGGGAGCTGCCGCCCTTCTCCCATCAATAGCAAGAGACGGGAGGATAGCCTAGCTCTTTGAGACCTTCTCCAGCTCGCTCAGGAAGTGCTCGAACCTTCCGAACCCGAGGTCCCAAAAAGAGGGGTCAGCAACGTCCAGCCCCACCACTCTCCCTATCTCGGCCGGGGACTTGCTGCTGCCCAGAGAGAGCGCCTCCTTGAACTTCGGCACGAAGGCCCTTCCCTCCCTCAGGTACCTCTCATACGCGGCGTAGACGAACAGCTGGGCGTACACGTACGGATAGTTGTAGAACCTGTAGTTGGAGAAGTAATAGTGAGGCTTCATGGTCCACTCCGCTTCGAGCTCATTGAACCACTCGACGTCGTCACCGTAGATCCTGTCCCTGGCGGCGGTCCAGCGCCTGCAGATCCCCTTGTAGTCAAGGTACTCTCCCCTGCGGATGGCGTCGTAGAGGCTCTGTTCGAACCATGCCCTGGCCGTCACCTGGAAGATCACCATCCCGGCTTCGTCGAGCACGTGGCAGAGCACGGCCATCTTCTCCGATTCCGACTTGGCCTCGCCCGTCAGCAGGTCGGTCATGAGCAGCTCCCCGAAGATGGAGGCCGTCTCCGCCACGATGGAGGGTGTGTCCATGTTCAGGTAGCTTTGGCGGGCCTCGAAGTAGTAGTCATGCGTCGCGTGACCCAGCTCGTGTGCCATGGTGAACACATCGTTGAGGTGGCCATTGAAAGAAGCGAACACGAACGCGGACCTGCCCCTGTACCATGGCGCGCAGAAGGCTCCGTTCATCTTGCCGAACCGAGGCGACAGGTCGAGATGCCTCCTTGCGAGCATGTCCTTGACGGCTGCGGCATATTCATCATCGAACTTCACGTAGGCTTTGGTGACCAGCGCCTTCGCAGTTTCGTAGTCGTACGTAAGGTCGGGAACCTGAGGCAGGGGCGCAACGATGTCGTGGCATCCGAGCTTGTGAAGGCCCATCAGCTTGGCCTTCAGCCTCAGATAGCGCCTGTAGAGCTCCACATGGCCCTCGACGGAGCTCAGGAGGCCGTCTATGATGCCCTTCTCGGTGTCGTTCGCGATAAGGCTGGCCTCCATCGGCGAGGAGTACCTCCGCACGTCGCCAACGTTGACCCAGTCGTTGCAGATGCTCCTGAGAGCGAAGCTGAAGATCTCCCCCGACCCCCCAAGGGTGCCGTATATCGACCTGTTCGCGGACTCCCTCGTGGCCCTGTCGTGGTGGTGCAGGAGGCCGTTCGCTTCGCCATAGCTCATTGTCTTCCTGACGCCCTCCACCGAGACCTCGATTTCGCGCGTGTTCAGCCATCTGTTCTGGAGCTCCTCCCACGCCCTCACGCCGAACTGGTCCTTGGTGATCACGAGCTTCTCCTCCGACTCGCTGAGGAAATGGATGGCCCTCCTTCCGAGCCTCTCCAGTGCATGCGAGTAGGTCGCAAGGCTTGCCTCCTTCGGCAGGGAACGCTCCTTGGACACCCTGGCGCCGAGTTCAACTTCGAAGAACGCCAGCTCCTTGTTGAGGCCGGCCACGATCTTGCTCGCCCTGTCGTGCAGCGCCTGGGTGTCGGTGAGGGTCATGTTCGCCTGGAAAGCGAGTGTCGAAAAGAGGTCCAGGTCGAAGATGCGGACCTGAAGGGCTTCGTAATCTTGAATGCATCTTCTGACATCGACTGGCGCCAGGCTCCCTATCTTGCCTCTATACTTCTCTGCAAAGCTGTCGGCCTCCTTGGACGCGCCATCGATAGCCGCCTGAATCGAAGGGTCCGTGGTGCTGGGGAAGATTTCGGTCAAGTCCCACGAGATTTCTTCCAAAGGGCCTTCACTTCCCTGTTTCGAGCTGCGGCTTACGGTTAAGCGTTTTGGACGTTCGTTAGGCGCCAAGAACTCCGCTCCGGACGCGGCAGCCTGCTCTCTTTTCAGCTGGCCACTTTCTCTCTGAGGATGAAACTTCTCCAGTACCCCACGTCTTCCAACTCGGGCGCGCTCTTGCCCCTCTTCTTACGCGCGTAGACCAGGAGCCTCTTGACGAGGTACTCGAAGTTGTCGTAGAGCTCTCTGTTCTCCTTCCGCATCTCCAAGACATACTTCTTCGAGGTGAACCAGTAAGCCAAGGGACTGTGGAAGAAGCCTTCGAAGAGTACATCCTCATGGATCGCCTTCTTGCGGAGGAGAAGGCCGCATTCCTCGAAGAAGTCGAGGACGTAGTAAGCTTCGTTCACGAACTTGCCCTCAAGGAAGCCCGCGGCGGCCTTCCGTCTCAGCTCCTTCATCCTCTCGCTGTCGAACTTGTCTTCGAACCTGAGGAGCACGTCGATGCTTCGGGTGATCGCAGTGGACCTGTTCTGCAGCCAGATCGCAATCAATGCGCCCATCGCAGTGACCATCGCTGCCCAGGCAGATACTGCAGCCCAGTCTACAACAAGGGCCAACTCAGGAGATCGCTCCTGACATGGTTGCCTCGCATTCTGGGAATGGGCTCACCACCAGCCGGCTTCGTCGCACGAATCACAAAACGAAGGCCGAGATATATGAGGCTATCTTACCTAGAGTCCGGGAGTTCATGCCCCGACGATGGGGTTGGCTGCCTCTACGCGATGAGACAGTTGCTCAGTGGCGCTATTGGGTGTCACGCTTGGCATATTCGCGCAGGCGCCTCAATTGCCAATCCCTTTCCCTCATGAGGCTATAGTCTTTGCCGTCCCGACTAGCCGCTGCCTTGAGGGCATATGCGGCGCTGCCCAGGGCGTGGGTGGGGACATGAGCAGTCGCCGCCGCATGGCCGGCAGCACGGGCAGCGGCAATCGCTCCTTTCTCCTTTGCACTGCGTGCTGCAGCGTGGGCTTCGAATGATGCCCTGCGCACGTCAGCCGTCTTGGATGCGCCCGCAGTCACCCACTCGCGGCACGCCTCGATGGCCCTTCTGGGCCTGTCGTCATCGGGATGGCTCTCTTCGAAATATGGAAGGACATGTTCGGCGCAGTCCGCAGCCCAGAGAGCCAGTATCCTATGGTCGGACTTGACCTGACGACCACTGAGCTCCGAGACAGGCCTGTTGAGGACATCTGCGGCCGACTTCCGCACTTCAGAGATCAATGCAGGCAGCTTCTTCTGGTTCAAGTTTGGCCGTGCCACGCGCGGTTGACGAGGCGACAAGCTATAAGACCTTGCCGGGTGCAGCATACCACCCTCCAACCAAGGCATGACTTTTGTCGTCGGAGCGGGGTATCAGCTCCGCCGTCGTTTCGTGACACTCCATTCGCAGGTCCAAGCCCTAGCCCCAAAGAGTCAAAAGCCTGTCCCGCCTTTACATCTCCGTATGCCCGTCTGCGACGTCTGCGGGAAGATCGTGAAGGACCTCAGAAAACACAAGGCCCGCGGGCGATGCGGGAAGAAGGGAAGAAGGAAGTCTGGGCTTCCTCCCAAATACCGACTGGACTCCCCCGAGCGAAGGCTGTCCATGGACTCCGGTTTCACCGGTTATTGAATGCCTGTGAAAGAGCCAGAGGGTCTCGCTTTCGTTCGACGACCTATCGCCATCGATAGCGTGAAGAAGAACGGGCTCAGCCCGTTCGCAGGTTCATTCGATGAGAAGGTGCTCCGCCAACGGAAGGTGGTGGACTTCTCGTGCTGGCCTCACAGTAACACCTTTTAGCAGAGTGCCCCTTCACTAGAGAATGCCGTGCATATGAAGCGAGCTTGGGCGCGATCTCTGGCGATCGTCTTTGTTGCCATCATGATCGCTCCGGGATTTGCACTTAGTCCAGCATTGGCTGCAGGAGGGCTGGGCACCTCTGTGGATAGTGTGTCGCTGGGCTCCTCTCCCGAGTGGATCGCTTATGACGCGTCCAACGGATACCTCTATGTCACCCTACCCGATTCAGGTGCCGTGGCTGTCGTGGATGGAGCGACGAACGCACCTGTGGTCAACATAGATGTCGGCATGAGGCCCGAAGGGATAGCATACGACCCTGCTAGCGGGTTCCTCTACGTCGCCGACCAAGGTTCCGGCACGGTGTCTGTCATCGACGGAGCCACGGACAAGGTGCTTGTCAACGTAACGGTTGGGGATTCTCCGTACGGGGTGGCCTACGACCCCGCAAACGGCTACGTCTACGTCACACACCATTTCTCGAACGCGGTGTCGGTCATAGACGGGGGCACGGCCGTGGTGTTGGGCAGCATTGCCGTCGGAATGGATTCGTACGGGATCGCCTATGACCCCGCCAACGGACGCATGTACGTTTCCGACTCTTATTATTCGGGCATCGTCTCGGTCATCGATGGAGGCGTCAACGCGGTGGTGGGGAACGTGTCCGTCGGCCACTACCCGTATGGGATAGCCTACGACCCGTCCAACGGTTACATCTACGTCGCAAACTCCTATCTTCCGGGCACGGTTTCGGTCATCGACGGGATCACGGACGAAGTGGTGGAGAACGTGACGGTCGGCTATTACCCTTGCGGGATCGCCTATGACCCGTCCGACGGGCACCTTTATGTGACCAACCTCGGCTCTGACACTGTTTCTGTCGTCGATGGTACAACCAACGATCTAATAGGGAACGTTACGGTGGGCAGTTCTCCCCTTGGGATAGCCTACGACCAATCAAACGGATGCATCTACGTCGCCAACTCAGGCTCGCAGAGCATCTCCGTCATATCGACAGGAACCCCGATACCCGAGTTCCCGGCATCCCTCCTTTTCTTCACGATTCCAGTTTCCGTGTTCGTTGGCATGTTCGTCGAACGCAGGCTGGGGCGTCAGGGCCGACTGACCTGAACCCCGCCCCCTCCTATGACGGAATCGGCGGGCGTTCTCCGCTTTAGAACGGGTGTTCGTCCGATTGGGCTTTAATCACCACACTTCCTTCCCATAGCTCATGCAGAAGGCTTCGGCGAACTATACTTGGCGCAAGAGTGCTGCGATGCTAGTCATGGGAGTAGTTTGCGCGGCGGGCCTGCTTGGCGCGCTTTCCGTGGTGTCTCTTAACTACCATGTCCCGCCCGGCAACCATCCGGCAAATGTGGTCGTGGAGGGGCTAAGCTCCTTCCAGGGTTACCCTGAACTTCGGGCCTTTATCGACGCGAACGCCAAGAGCGCGCAGAGGTACGACATGTTGGGCGGGTTCGGCGGGATCTTCCGCGGCCTGCCGGTCATGGGCTTCGCCGGCGCCGCCGCTCCGACTTACGAAACAGCGCTCACTTCGGGCTCGACCCCCTCATACACGGGCACCAACGTCCAGGTCCAGGGCGTCGACGAGGTGGACAGGGTGAAGACTGACGGGATCCACCTCTTCGTTTCGACGGCTGACGCCGTGACGATAATGAACGCCTACCCGCCGAACTCGACTGCCGTCCTTTCTCGGATCTCCCTCAAGGGAGACAACGTGCTGGGGATAGAAGTGTATCAGGACCGCCTCTTCGTCGTCAGCCAGCGGTCCTCGGGCGACGTATACGTCGACCTCCTCCTCTACGACGTCTCCAACCTCTCGTCGCCAAGGCTGATGGAGAACTCCAGTATCCAGGGGAGCTACGTGTCGGCGCGAATGGCCCAGGGGTACGCCTACGCCGTCGTCCAGCAGCCCTCCTACCAGTGGACGAGCGGCAACGCGACGGCCGCCATGCCGGAGGTGTACGAGAAAGGCAACCTGGTGGTCCTCCCGCCGTCCTCCATATTCTACGCGCAGAACGTGACTCTCATCAGCTACTACACGATGATCGTTAGCATGAGCATGTCCACGGGGACGAACAACGTCACTTCAGTCCTCACCGGACCGTCCTCGACCATCTACGTGTCCACTTCCAACATCTACGTCGTCTACGCGAACTATCCCGTGTTCTACGCCGACGGCATACCCGGGGACGTCTTCAACGGTGGATTCGCTTCGACGACCGGGACGGTGCAATCGCAGAACAGCACCATATTCCGCGCTTCATATTCGAACGGCACCGTCAGCGTTGCGGCCGTGGGCTCTGTGCCAGGGGCGGTCCTGAACCAGTTCTCGATGGATGAATACGGCGCGTACTTCAGGATCGCGACGAGCGGAATGGCCGTCATCAACGGGGCGGCGACGACCAGCGACGACGTCTACGTGCTCGACCGGAACATGAGCCAGGTGGCAGCCCTCAGGAACATCGCGCCAGGGGAGAACATCTATGCCGTTCGCTTTGTCGATGACATGGGCTACGTGGTCACGTTCGAGCAGATCGACCCTCTCTTCGCCATCTCCTTCAGGGACGTGACCAACCCCATCATCCTCAGCGCACTCAAGGTCACCGGCTTCTCCGACTACCTCCATCCCCTGCCGAACGGCCACCTGATAGGTGTCGGGAAGGACGCAGTGCCAGCATCCAACGGCGACTTCGCCTGGTACCTGGGGCTGAAGCTCTCCCTCTTCCAGGTCTTCGACAACGGGACGTCGACGCAGGTCTCAAAGTACCTGATAGGGGACCGCGGGACGGACTCGCCGGTGCTCAACGACCATCTAGCGTTCACCTTCGATTCAACACGGAACATAATGGTCATCCCAGTCACTCTCGCGCAGGTGAGCGGGAACCAGAAGGTCGATCCGAACAGCCCTCCGCCCTATGGCGACATCGTCTGGCAGGGTGTCTACGTCTTCAACGTGACGGACATGGGCTTCACGCTCCTCGGCCAGGTCTCCCAGTACCCCGCCAGCCAGAGCTTCGGCTCCTCGCCCAATAGCAGCCTGCAGATCGACAGGAGCGTCATCATAGGGAACTACCTCTACACCGTCTCGCAGAGCGAGGTCATGGTGAGCGACCTGTCCTCGTTCTCCACCCTCGCGACGGTCCCTCTGGGCTGACCAAGTAACTTCGTGGGACCCCAGCTCCATTTTCGCAGGCCCAAGCCCATGTCTTGCGGTCAGTTATCGCCTGACGGGCGGTTGTAGCTCTTCTTGCGACAATAGGGGCAGCGCGTAAGATACCAACGGTATCCTGGCACGCCACCGAACAGAAACCATGGAATGACGAACTTTCTCTGCAATCCGCTGATCTCAAACTCGCGGTGGCAATTCTTACAGGTGAGAGTGAACTTGCCCAATCCAATCAGTATCTCCTATTACCGCGACGGCCAGCCTTCCGTGTCCTCCTCGCTGATTTAACCAATTGTTTTCAACAACACAAAGATGATTAACCTCGCCGGATTACGCTTTGCCTTGAAGCCGGGGTACCCTAGCCTGGTAGGGGGCAGGCCTGCTAAGTCTGTGGGCGAAAGCCCTCGCGGGTTCAAATCCCGCCCCCGGCGCCATCTAGAACTCGAGCTCTCTCCCAAGATCACCATTTAGTCACCTGTCTTCCCATCGCAGAGCTGGCCGGAACCGTAGCCACCATTCCGCGGCGGCGCTGACATCCGCTCGATACGGCCGGACCTCGGGTCGGGACCCAACCATGCAGGCCTCCGGCCCGAGCTGACTACTATTCCTTTATGTAGGGCGAGGCCAAAGCGGCGGGGGACCTCAGCCTGGCGCCTGCTATGGTCAGGGCCGCGACGGTCACCAGATAGGGGAGCACCGAAAGCAGGTACGTGTATCCCGCGACCCCTCCGAACTGTATGTACAGCCCCTGGCTTATCCCGAACAGGATGCTCATCCCCAGCGCCCACTGCGGCTTCCACCCTCCGGATATCACGGCCGCCATGGCGATGAAGCCCAACCCTCTGGTCACGCCCCTTACGAAGTTGGGGGAGTAGTCGACTGACAGATACGCCCCGGCCATCCCAATCATCGCCCCGCCCAGGACGGTTGCTACGATCCTGATCTTCGTGACGTTCAGGCCCGCCGTATCGGCCGCCTTCGGGTTCTCACCCGTCGCCCGGATATGGAGGCCCAGCTTCGTCCTGTACAGGAACCAATACGTGATCACTGGGAGGATGAACATGAATATCTCCAGAGGGCTCACGTTCCCGACCACCGGCATGCCGGGGATCGTGAAGACCGGTGCCACACGGAACGCCGGGGGCGTCTGGTCGAAGACGTGGAAGATGAGGATGAGGGCCAGGACGGTGGCCCCGCCCGAGAAGATGTTCATTCCTATTCCAGCGATGACCTGGTTCACCCTCAGCTTCGTGCTCATGAAGGCCAGCAGGAAGTTCATGACCATCCCCGTCAGCATCCCACCCAGTATGCCGACGTAGGGAGACCAGGCTCCAAAGCTTCCCTCCACCCTCCAGTTGACGAACGCAGCGACGAAGGCGCTCATCAGCATCACCCCTTCGATGCCGATGTTGAGTATGCCCGACTTCTCGGTGATCAGCTCGCCCTGCGACGCCAGGGCCACCGCGATGGACTGCTGTAGGCCGACCACCAGCACCAGGGCTATGTCGCCAACGTTCACTTCGACTTACCTCCCAGCTTGTTCTGCACCAGCGTGTAGAGGTAGGGCATCGCCGTGAAGAGGATGATCAGACCCTGCAGGGTCCAGATCATCTCCTTGGGCATTCCGAAGCTCTGCATGTACGGGGCTCCCGCCACCATTATGGCGAAGAGCACCGCCGAGAATACGGCTCCGACGGGGTTGCTGGCCCCAACCAGCGCCACCGCGATCCCCGCGAATCCCTCTCCTCCGAACCAGCCCTCGGCGAACTGGTCGGTATAGTGACCGGCGGCCAGCACGTCTCCGGCGCCGGCCAATCCTGCCAGGAGGCCTCCGAGGGCCATGGCGAGGAGCATCATCCTCTTCGGGTTGATGCCCTTTGTCTTGGACGACAAGGGGCTGAGCCCCACCGCCCTTATCTCGTACCCATAGGTCGTCCTCTGGAGGAAGTAGAGGACCGCGAAGGCCGTGATCACGGCCACTATCACCATCACCGAGGCGGTCGACCCGGGCAGCCTCAACAGCCTGAACGCCGAAGGGAAGGCTGGGCTCTGGTTGTTCACAGTGGCGCCGGGGAAGATGACCCCGATGTAGTCGAAGAGGAGGTAGGACGCCAGCGACGCCGCCACATAGTTCAGCATGATCGTAGTGACGATCTCGGAGGCGTTCCGGTACACCCTCATGAGGGCAGGAATGAACGCCCAGACGGAGCCCACCAGCGCCCCCGCCAACAGGCAGACTACGGGGCCGACGACCCCAGGCAGCGGCACGAGGAGGGCTATCAACGCGGCCGTCATGCCGCCCAGGTACACCTGCCCCTGGGCTCCCACGTTCCACATCCCCGCCTTTCCTGGCACAAGGAACGCCAGGGCGTTGAGTATGAGAGGAGACATGTAGATCAGCATATACGTCCTACCTTGGCTGGAGCCGAACGCTCCTACGATCATAAGCTGAAAGACCAGAAGGGGATTGAACCCGCTTATCACCATCAGGACCGAGCCCGCGGCGATCCCGAGGACCAGAGCGAACACGGATGGGAGAGCCTTCCTGAACTGGTCCATGGCGAACGCCCCCAGGTCCATCCTTCGAGCTGGAACCACCTTGTCGCTCAGGCCGCCACACCTCCTAGAAGCTTGCCCAACTCCTGCACGCTAGCATTCTCCCTGCTCAGCTCTCCGATTATGCGCCCTTCGAAGATGATCAAGATCCTATCACTTAAATTCAGTATTTCGTCGAAGTCAGCCGATACCAGAAACACGGCCTTTCCGCTGTTCCTGGTCTTGACGAGCAACGACTGGATGTACTCAGTCGCGCCGACGTCCAGGCCCCTGGTGGGCTGCGCCGCTATCAGGAGGTCGGGGTCGGAGGACAGCTCCCTTCCTGCGATGAGCTTCTGCTGGTTCCCCCCGGACAAGTTCTTGGCCAGCACATCTATGGACGGGACAGCTATGGAGAAGGAATTGACCACCTTCCTGGCGAACTCCCTTACCTTCTCCACGACCACGAAGGTCCCCCTCGAAGAGAACGGCTCCTTCCCGATCGATCCAAGGACGGAGTTCTCCGCCACCGAGAAGTCCATGACGAGTCCCTGAGAAGCCCTGTCCTCGGGGATGTGCCTCACGGACATGTCGAGGATCTCCTTCGTGGTCAGGTTGCTCACCACCTTGCCCTTCACTGAGATCGTGCCGTCGGTCGGCCTCCTCAGCCCCATGATGGCCTCAACAAGCTCGGTCTGACCGTTCCCATCCACTCCGGCCAGCCCGACGATCTCCCCCGTCCTCACGTCAAGCGTGACACCGTTGACGGCGTTAGGCTTGATCTTGTCGCCCACGTGGAGGTCCTTGATGGACAGAAGCACTTCTCCTGGTGAATATGGGGAAAAGGAGTAGGACTTCACTATCTCCCTCCCGACCATCATCTTAGCCAGCGAGTCGTAGGTCATGTCCTTTGTCTCGACCGTCCCCATGACCTTGCCCTTCCTCATCACCGTGATGGTCTCGGTGATCTCCTTGACCTCATGTAGCTTGTGCGTGATGAAGATGATGGTTGTGCCCGCCTCCCTTAGCTTCCGCACCGACTTGAAGAGCTCGGTGACCTCTACCGGAGTAAGAACGGCGGTGGGCTCGTCCAGGATGAGCACCTTGGCGCCTCTGTACAGCGCCTTGAGGATCTCCACCCTCTGCTTGAGCCCCACGGGCAGGTTCTCTATTATGGCATCGGGATCGATGGGAAGGCCGGCGGACTTGCTCAGCTTTTCGACCCGGGCTCTGGCTTCCTTCATGTCCAAGACGCCCGAGCGGGCGGGCTCGTAGCCCAGGACCACGTTCTCGGTCACGCTCAGGTTCGAGACGAGCATGAAGGCCTGGTGAACCATGCCGATGCCAAGATTTATGGCGTCATGAGAGCCGCTGATCTTCACTTCCTTGCCGAATATCTCGATCGTTCCGGCATCCAACCTGTAGAGGCCGTAGAGCAAGTTCATCAGCGTGGACTTGCCGGCGCCGTTCTCCCCCAGGAGCCCTCGGATCTCCCCCTCCCTGACCTCGAAATCCACATGGTCCACAGCCTGGACGCCGGGGAATGACTTGCAGATTCCCTTCATTCTTACAGCTGTCTGACTCAATTCAGTTCACCAAAAAATAGCGTGCAGTGAGCATCACGCTCACTGCACTTTCTATGATCCATAGTTCTCGGGTATGGTGACCGTCCCGTTAAGGATTGCTTTCGTGAGTTGGTCGAGCACTGTCTTCGCCGTCTGGGTCAGGTACTGTGATGTGTAAGTGAATTGGGTGGGGCCAACGGCTCCCTGCGCCAGACCCAAGAGGAAGACGCCCTTTGTGGCAGTGGCTGTAGGGCCAGTCCAGTAGGACGGAGCCCAGGTCTGCGGGTTGTTGTAGAAGTTGGTGTAGTTGCCGGCGACGACGCTGTTGATCACGTCGTAGACTCCGACGTCCACTCTCTTAATCTCGGAAGTGAGGACGAACGAGGGCGAGGTGAAGGGACCGGCGGAGTTGTGCTGGACGAAGTACTGGTACGTTCCGTAGTAGTCCTGGTCGGCGTCCACACCGATGGCAAAGTACTTGGGCGCGGCGCTAGCGCTCCAGTTCCATCCGGCCTGCTGGTCTAGGGTTCCAGTGGCGTCGAACAGACCCGTCCCGCTGCCTCCAGCCGCGGCATAGATGATGTCAGCACCCTGCTGGTACTGAGTCAGGGCGATGGACTTGGCTACGTCGGGGGCGTTCCAAGCTGCCGGCGTGGTTCCAGTGTACTGGACTGGCAGGACTTGGACGTTCGTCCCAAGGTACGTGTTAGCCCACTGAGCTCCGGCCACGTAACCGTGCCAGAACTTGTGGATGATGCCGATGTCCATCCCTCCGATCATGCCTATCTTCCCGGTCTTGCTCATGGCTACGGCCAGAGCGCCCACCAGCGCGCTGCCGATGTGCTCCTGGAACTTGATCGCGACGACGTTTGACATGTTGTAGACGTCGCCGTCGATCTGGGCGAACTTCTGGTTGGGATACTTAGCAGCCTCGTTCTGCACATCCGTGTCCATCAAGAACCCTACGCAGATGATGAGAGAGACGTTCCTCCCCACCATGGTCTCGATGTTGGGTGTGTAGTCGTTGGCGCTGGTAGATCCCAGCTCGATGAAGTTCACTCCCAGAGTCTTGTTCGCGTTCTGGACTCCGGCGTAGGCCATGTCGTTGAACGACTTGTCGCCTTTGCCGCCCGTGTCGTAAATGACACCGATGGTTATCTTGCTGGTCGTTGAAGGGCTCGAAAGGGTCGTAGCGTAGTACACCCCGATGGCTGCTATCACGATGACGACGATGATGAGGGCCACCAGCGTGTTCCTAGCTATCGCACGTTTCTTGCTGTGTGAAAGAAGGGACATTCGTATTCCCGACCTATGTCGGCTGTTCAAGCTATATAAGTAATTCCCGCGCAAACAAACCGTTACAGGGTTTCAGGTTATCAGAGGCGATACCTACTATTTCTTTAACAGGAACGTCTCCGGGAGCAGCTCGGAAAGCTTGTGGCGTGCGACTTTGCCCTTGGGGCTGGCGACTATGACGGACATGCCGGGGCCGAACTCGCTGAGGAACTGCCTGCAGGCGCCGCAGGGATACGTGAGGCCCTCCAAGTTTGAAACCACCGCCACGGCCTCGAATTCCCGGACCCCTTCCGATGCAGCCTTCACGGCGGCCGTCCGCTCCGCGCAAATGCAGAGTCCATACGACGAATTCTCGACGTTGCATCCGGAGAATATGCGACCGCCGGGCGTCAATATGGCCGCACCCACTTTGACATTGGAGAACGGTGCGTAAGCCTTCTCCGCCGCCTTTCTGGCCTGGAGAATGAGGGAACGTTCCGTCTTCCCGTCCAGCTTCTTCACATCAGGCTTCTGACGCCAACGCCTATTTAAAATGACGGAGGGGGACCTAGATCGACTCCGCCACGAGCTCCGCGATGTCCTTGACCGCGAGCTTCTCCTCCACGCCTTCTGCCTTCGCAGCGTCCTCGAGCATAACGGTGCAGAACGGACACTCGACGGTCAGCACTTCCGCGCCGGTGGAAAGGGCCTGCCCCAGCCTTATCTTGGAGATGGGCTTCTTCTCGTTCACCTTGTACCAGTAGTTCGCTCCCCCCGCCCCGCAGCAGAACGTCCTCCGGCCGCTGTCCTTCATCTCCACCAGTTTCAACCCGGGAACCGCCCGGACCGCCTCGCGAGGCTCATCGACCATCCCGTTCCCTCTGGCTACGAAGCATGCGTCATGGAGCGTCGCTCTCAGGTTCAGCGGTTTCGAGAGCGTGAGCCTCTTCTCCATCACCAGCTTGGCAATGAGGTCCGAATGGTGGAGGACTTCGAACTCTCCCCCCAGCTCGGGGTATTCGTTCTTCAGCGTGTTGAAGCAATGCGGGCAGTGGGTCACTATCTTCTTGGCGCCCACCGACTTCAGCATCTCGATGTTCTGGAGGGCCAGCTCTTGAAACCTTCCCTCCTCGCCAAGGCGCCTGATCGGGTCCCCGGTGCACTTCTCCCTTGATCCCAGCATCACGTAGCTCACTCCGGCCGCTTCCAGTATCCTGACCACGCTCTTGGCGATCCTCCTGGCCCTGGCATCGAAGCTCGCGGCGCACCCCAGCCAGTAGACGTACTCGAACTGCTCGCCCTCCTTGTACCCCCTTCCGCCGATCTCCGCAAGCGCGGAGTCCCTGTCCGACGAAGGCAGGCCGTAGGGGTTGCTGTAGGTAGCCTCGTTCAGAAGCAACCTGTTCTTGTAGTCATCGAGGCGATTCGCCGCGACGACGCTTCTCCTGAAGTCCATTATGAAGTCCAGCTGGTTGATGTAGACCGGGCATTCGTAGACGCACGCGTTGCAGCTGGTGCATGACCAGAGCTCGTCGTCGTTCACGGCGCCTGATTCGAAGGCGCCCTGCTGGGTCCTGGCGGCCGTCTGGGCAAGCATGAACTCGTCCACGTCCTGCACCAGCTTGCGGGGGCTCAGCGGCCTCCCCGCCGCGTTGGCGGGGCACACAGCTTCGCACCTTCCGCAGTTCGTGCAGCTGTCCAGCATCACCTTCCTGTTCCAGGGGATGTCTTCGGCCCTGTCAATGCCGACCTTGACGTCGAAGTTGCCGGTCTCCATCATCTTCTGAAGGTTGAACGGGGTATCCATCTCGCCCAGCGGTTTCCTGCGGGCCACCAGCATGTTGACCCCCGCGGCGGGTATGTGATAGAGCGTGGAGTACGGGATGGAAGCCACCATCGCGAAGGCGACCAGGGAGTGGGCCATCCAAAGAGACCTGTAGACGTCTATCGTGAGCTGGACGTTCGTCACGTATGGAGCCAGGATCAGTGAGAGGGGGTAGCCGACCACAGACCAGCGCGCCCACGGCACGTCCGTGAGCGCAAGCCGGATCCCTTCGAGGATGAAGCCACTCACCCCCATGTAGAGAAGGCCCAGCAAGATCACATAGTCTCCTTTCGTGCTGTGCTGGTAGCTGGGCCTGAGGGCCATCCTCCTGAACAGGGCATAGAGGACGCCGGCGACGAAGAACACACCGAAGACGTCCAGGAAGAGTTTGAAGCACAGATAGAAGTCGCCCTGCAGCAGCTTTATTCCGAACGGCTTGAGCAGGTCGGAATCGAGGAACACCAGGGTTGTCCCGATGAAGAGCGCCAACGTGCCGTAGAAGATCAGGACGTGAATGATGCCTCCCTGGGCCCTCTGGACGATCTTCCTCTGGAGCAGCCCGCCCTGCACAAAGGTCCCAAGGTTGGCCTTGGCCGCCTTCCGTATCCCCCTCCAGGTCTCCCTAAGCCCATAGACCCTGAACCTCCTGTAGAACAGGTAGAGGGCGATGAGACCCGCGACCGTAAGGCTCGCGTAGAGGAAGACGACCTGCCAATCGGGTATGAAGATGAAGTTGTCGCGGAATGGGACGGCCAACCCAAGCGTTCATGAATCGAGCCGTTTAAATTGTTTGGCGTGCTCCGTTGAGGCCTGCCCGTCTCATCTTCGTTGGCTGCACAAAGGCTAAATGGACATCAGGTCTTGGTTCCCCTCAATGTCTACCGATCCTCTGCTTGAGAGGCTCCGATCCATAGCGCAGACGAACTACCCCATGCTCAAGGACAAGCTTTCCTCCGTCGAACAGGTGTTCGTCCTGCAGCTGAAGGACGGCGGGTCCTATGTCATACGTGCCAACAACGCGGACATTCAGGTCGACCCGGGAACGTACGAAAGCCCCGCCGCGACAATGATCATATCCTCAGCGGACCTGCTGGGCATCCTCGACGGCCAGCTGGATGCCACAAAGGCATTCTTCCAGGGCAGGATACAGATCAAGGGAGACGTATTCAAGACCATGGCCCTCAACTCCCTCCTCAAGGGGGTTCATTGAGAGTGGTCGTCTCCTTCCAGGACATCCGGAGGGTCGCCGTGCTGGGCGCGGGGACCATGGGACACGGAATAGCCGAGGTCGCCGCCATGTCGGGCTACCACGTGGTCGTCAGGGACATCGAGCAGAGGTTCCTTGATTCCGCCCGAGATAAGATTTCCTGGAGCGTGAAGAAGCTTGGCGAGAAGGGCAGCCTGGGCGAGCCCGCGGAAACCGTCCTTTCAAGGATCTCCTACACCACGAGCCTGGAAGAGGCGGTCAGCTCATCGGAGCTGGTGATAGAGGCCGTCCCCGAGGACCTGGAGCTGAAGCGCTCCGTCTACACGCAGATCGCCGCCTTTGCCAGCCCGCAGAGCATCCTCGCCACGAACACCAGCAGCATCCCGATAACGGAGATCGCCGCGGTGGTGCCGGACCCGGGCAGGGTCGTAGGTCTGCACTTCTTCAACCCGGTCGTCAGGATGAAGCTGGTCGAAGTCATCCGGGGAGCTCAGACAGGCCAGGAGACAGTGGACGCCGTCACGTCTTTCGCCGCCAAGCTGGGCAAGAAGGTCGTCCTGGTCCAGCAGGACATAGCAGGCTTCATCGTCAACAGGATCATGGCGCGCCTGATGGCGACCGCCAGCCTATTCGTCCAGCTCGGGCTGGCATCCGTCATCGAAGTCGATTCGAGTCTGAAGTACGGGGCCGGGCTGCCCATGGGGGCGTTCGAGCTCGCAGACTATGTCGGGCTGGACGTCCTCTTGGATGTGGAGAAGGCCATGGCGCAGCGCGGCTTCATGATCGAGCCCAGCCCCCTCTTCGAAGAGAAGGTCTCCTTGAAGGCGTTGGGGGTCAAGTCGGGAACGGGATTCTACACCTACTCCGCCGGAGAGCCCAGGGCGCACATCCCGCCTGAGGCGTCGGGCAAGGTCAACTACGTGGATCTCCTTTCTCCCGCGGTCAACGAGGCCGCCTGGCTGGTCTCTCATCACTTCGCCACGGCGGAGGACGTCGACGCTGCCGTGGTCCTCGGCCTCGGCTTCCCCAAGGGCCTGCTGAAGATGGCCGACGAATGGGGGCTCGACGTGGTGAAGTCTTCGCTGCAGTCGCTCTACCTCATGGCGTCCAAGGAGTGGCTGATGCCCTGCGAGTACCTCTCAAACCTGGTGGCCTCGGGCCAGCTGGGGCTGAAGACCGGCAGGGGCTTCTTCGATGACTCTCCCTCCCCCAAGGCTGAGGAGGGGACAGTGAAGGAGGAGAGGAAGGGGACGGTCCTCTACCTTTCCCTGAGCCGCCCCGAGAAGCTCAACGCCATCAACCCGGAGATGCTGGGGGAGCTGAAGGCCAAGCTCGAGCGGGCGGGCGCAGATCCGGCCGTCCGCGTCGTAGTGATGAGGGGGGAGGGGCGCGCCTTCAGCGTCGGCTTTGATCTTGCGTCCTTCCGGGCGGACACCTCTCCGGAGCGCGTTCTCGGATTGGTGCGCCGCTTCCACGAGGTCAACTCCGTCATCGAGGGGCTTCCGAAGCCGGTCATAGCCGCCATCCATGGATACGCTCTGGGCGGTGGGCTTGAGCTCGCCTTGGCCTGCGACGTCCGCTTCGCGTCAATGTCTTCGAAGCTTGGACAGACCGAGATCAACTTGGGGTTCATGCCCGGTGCCGGAGGCACGCAGAGGCTTACCCGCCTGGCGGGACCGGGTCGGGCGAAGAAGCTGATCTTCTCCGGCGAGATGACTGAGGCGAGGGAGGCTGAGAGGATGGGTCTCGTAGAGGGGGTCTTCGACGACTCGGAGTTCGACTCCCAGGTCGCCGCTTTCGCGTCGCTGCTGGCCGAGAAACCGCCTCTGGCTCTCGCCGCCGCCAAGAAGGCCATAGACGCCGCGACTCATCCGATCAAGGAGGGGTCCGAGATCGAAGCGAAGAGCTTCGCCGCCCTCTTTGGCAGCGACGACGTTCGGGAGGGCCTCGCGGCCTTCTTCGAAAAGAGGAAGCCGGACTTCAAGGGCAAGTAGCGACAGGAGCCGGGGCATCTTTCGCTCAGGATTGTCGAAGTGCGCGGGGACCCCCTTCGGCCAGTGAAGGAGCCAGGGGCGCAGTTCAGGCTCATTTGCGGCGCCTATGCTGGAGGCCTGCGACAACCGACATCTGGTCCCGAAGAATCTGAGTGCTCAACGTACGTTCCCGCAAGTATCTGGATTGGAAGTTCGACAGATTCGTCATTTGTTCTTCAAAGCTGCAAGTTGGCGCTTCAGCTCGGGGACCACCTGGTAGAGGTCGCCTACCATGCCATAATCGCAGTTGGCGAAGATCGGGGCCCCCTTGTCGGTGTTGATCGCGACGATGGTGCCGGCCTCCTTCACGCCAGCCATGTGCTGAAGCTGACCCGAAATGCCGATCGCCAGGTATATCTTGGGACGGACTTCGATCCCCGTCAGCCCTATATGCGCTTCTTCGGGCAGCCAGCCGAGGTCCGCTGACAGAGGCCTCGAACATCCCACCGAAGCCCCCATGATGTCGGCCAGGCCCTGTATCATGAGGAGGTCCTCCTTCTTCTTCAATCCACGTCCCACCGACACGATCCTCTCCGCCCTGGTCAGATCCAGGTTGCTCGACGGTCTCTCCTTCACCTCGACGATAGAGGTCAGCAGGGTTGGCGAGAACTCCACCTCGGTGACTTTGCCAGCCGTCGCGGAGCGCGCCGCCCTGGGATACGCCCTCGGCTTGACGCAGGCGACGACGTACCTCCCTGACAGGGCCGCCCTAGTCTTGACCCTCCCGCCGTAGCTGGGCCTTTCGACTACCAGCTCTTCACCCTGTAGCTGCACCGAGGCACAGTCGGACGCCGCCGGAGCCCCCAGCGCCGCCGCCAGCCTTCCTGCCACCACCTTCCCGTCCTTGGTCGACCCGACCAGCAGGATCGCCGTAGAGTGATCTGCCGTCGCTTGAGCCAGGGCCTGAGCCGCGGCCTCCGGGTGATCTCTGGCGACGGCCGGAGCCCTGAAAAGATAGACCTCCGAGGCGCCCTCCCATGCGACGGACGACGCGGTCGCAACCTTGTCGTCCCCGAGCACCACCGCGAAGCTTCTTCCTCCGGCCTGCGCGGCCAACGCCGTCGCCAGGCCCGTCAGCTCGTGCAGGAGCTCGTCGTCCTCTGAATAGAACAGCACGTCGACCATCCTAGCTCACCAGCCCCTCCCTGGCCAGCGAATCCACCAGCTTCGACACGGCCTCCGGCACCGTCCCTTCGAGCATGGCCCTGCGCCTCTCCCGGGACTTGGCGGAATACTCGATGAGCCTGTATCCCCCAGCGCCCAGATCCCGGGGGTCGATGCCAAGATCGGCCAGCGTGAAGGTCGACACGGGCTTCTTCATGGCGGCCATGATCTGGAGCAGCGTGGGGATCCTGGGGTCGTTGATCTCCCCCGTCACGGTAACGAAGGCCGGCAGCTTGGCCTCCACGACTTCAACCCTCTTCTCGAGCGCCCTCTCCGCCCTCACTGTCCCGTCCTTGACCTGCAGGGACTGGGCATAGGTTATCAGGGGCAGATGCAGCTTCTCCGCCAGCATGGGTGCGAGAAGAGAGGTGTACGAGTCGACCGAGCCTTCAGCGCAGATCAGAAGGTCGACGGGGCCCGCCTTCTCCAGCGCCCTGTGCAGGACTCTCGCGGTCGCCGCGGCGTCCATCTTGTAGAAGCTCTGGTCCTTGATGAGGATCGTCTGGTCCGCGCCCATGGCCATGACCTCCCTGAGGGACTTCACGGCCTCCTCGGGCCCGAGGGTCAGGGAGGTCACCTTTCCACCCCCAGCCGACCTCAGGACGAGCGCCGCTTCCAGTGCGGACCTGTCGAAGTCGCTTATCTTCCCGGGGACGCCCTCGAAGTTGACCTTGCCGCTCTCCCTGTCGACCTTGAGCTGGTTCTCGTCGTAGACGTGTTTCACGAGCACGACGATGTTGAGCATGGCCCGGGTCTCCCCCTACGAACAGCTGAGCTATATCCCCATTGGGTCGAAGCCCAGCGTCTGCCTGAGGAGCTGCCTTATGATGACCAGCCTCTGTATCTCGTTGGATCCTTCATAGACCTTGGTTATCTCCACGTCCCGCAGCATCCTCTCTATGTGGGAATCCATGACGACGCCGACCCCGCCATGGATGCTTATCGCCTTGATCGCTGCGAACTCGGCCGCCTCCGTGGCATACGCCTTCGCCATGGAAGCGGCGATGAGGTACTCCTTCCTCCCGGCATCCGCGAGGCAGGACGCCCAATACACCATGTGTCGGGCGCTCACCAGCTTCATCAGCATGTCCGCCAGGTAGTTGTCGATGGCCTGCTGCTGTATCAGGAGCCTGTCGAACGTGCTCCTCTGCATCGCGTAGTTCAGGCTCTTCTCGAAGGCCGACTGGGCGATCCCCAGTGCCTGGGCCGCCACGCCGATCCTGGCGTGGTCGAAGGTCTCCATGGCTATCTTGAAGCCGTCCCCTTCGTTGCCCAGCCGGTTGGAATCGGGCACTTCGACGTTGTCCAACTGCAGCTCGACGATGGGCGAGCCCTTCAGCCCTGACTTGTTCATCTTCCTGGCCACGGAGAACCCCCGCATCCCCTTCTCCAGGATGAAGAAGGTCAACCCCTTCCACCTCTCCTTCCTGCTGGGTGGCGGGCTGGTCCTCGTGAGCACCACGAAGTAGTCGGCGATGTCGCCGCCGCTGATGAACGCCTTCCTGCCGTTGAGAACCCACCTGTCGCCCCGCCTCTCGGCCCTGGTCTGGATTCCAGCCACGTCGCTCCCGGCCCCGGCCTCGGTGGTGGCATGGGCGGAGTGCTTCTCTCCCTTGGCCACCGGCGGGAGGTACCTCCCCTTCTGCTCCTCCGTTCCGAATAGCATTATGGGGACGGTGAACAATCCGTTGACGCCCACCAGGGTCATTATTGCAGGGTAGACGCGCCCGGCCTCTTCGCAGAAGATGGCCACTGATACCTGATCGCCTCCCTGGCCTCCGTATTCCTGGGGCACGGCTATCCCCTGGAGGCCCATCTCCCCCATCTTCTTCAGGAGGTCGTCGGGCACGCGGTCGTTCTCCTCTATCTCCGATACCCTCGGCTCCACCTCCTTCTCGAAGAACTCTCGAACGACCTTCCTGAACATCTCGTGCTCGGGCCTGAACGTGATCGCGTAGTCCCCGAGCTCCGCCAGCGGGAATACCATGGCTCGCCGTTCCTTCGAATCTCGTTATATACGATTTTCAAGAAACCGTGACTCTACGCACGGCCTAGAGCAAGTTGGAGCGGATTTCGCGCATGCTTTTATCCCCCTTCGCACTTGGAAGGCACGGATTCCCATGACGCGGCGGCCTTCCAACTTTGGAGAGTACGTGGGACTGAGCGGGTACGACGTCGTCGGCGACAGGGTCGTCGTCAAGCTTCCACTGGAGGACAAGCACCTGAACCAGCTGGGCCTCGCCCACGGCGGCGCCATAGCCACCTTGGTCGACAATTCGATGGGGCTGGCCTGCCTCTCGGCCTTCAAGAAGCCCCTTGTGACCGTGGAGTTCAGCGTCAACTTCGTCCGACCCGCCCACGCGGGAACTCTGACGGCGACTTCACACGTCTACAGGAAGGGGGATCATCTTGCTTTCGCTGAGTGCGACGTAACCGACGGAAGCGGCCTCCTGGTTGCCAAGGCCTTCGGCACGTACATGGCAGTGGAAAGGGCGCCCTAGACCGCTGGCGTCTTGTCTGCAGGCGGAGGCGCCGGGCTGACGTAGTACGTCTCCTGGTACCTGTCGATCAGGCTCGTAGGGAACTTGGGAGCCGAGACCCAGTTCTTCAGGACTTCGATCCTGACGTCGATGATCCCTTCGTGCTTGAGCAGCCACTCCTTGAAAGCGGATATCTCGTCCATCTCCATGAAGAGGGCGTCTCCGATCACGTCGTACTCTCCCACCAGCTCCATGACCCATCCAACGTTGGGATGAGTCTTGACGGCCTCGACCACCTTGCTGTAGTTTCGACCACACCTGATGAAGAACACGGCCCCCACCATGCCCAGCTTCCTCACGTCCAAGAACGCTGTGAAGCCCTTGATCACACCCTTCGATACGAGCCCGTTGAACTTGTTCCTGACGGTGCTCAACGGCGTCCCGGTCTTCTCGGAGATCGCCGACAGGGTTTCGCGGGAGTTGTCGATGAGCACCCTGAGTATTCCCAATTCGGTCTTGTCCAAGTGCTTCTTGTCCAATACCGTCGCCTTTGAGGCATGCATCGAATTACCAATAATAACCTTTCCCTTTCCCAACAACAGATGCGGGCATTTCCTGTCAAGTTAACCAGCCGATTAAATACCTCCTTGTAAAGCCGTCAGAGGCCCTCGAGGAGATCCCCCGCGAGCAAAGTATTTCTAGTGACGGCAGGGTCGTAACGACAGGCGAAGCCTCTTGGGCCTTATCGAGACGCTCTTCCTACCCATCGCCAAGCACTTCATCGCCGGCCCTACCCTCAACGACGCGGTCATCACCTCCAAGGAGATGAACGGGCGCGGATTCAGGGTGATAGTCAACTTCCTCGGCGAGGAGATCAAGGACGAGAAGGAGCTCGAGCGGACCATGACCGAGTACCTCGCGATCTTCGACCAGATGGACCAGAACAAGATAGAGGGCTGCGTCTCCGTAAAGCCGACCCAGCTGGGGCTCACCATGGGCCTCGATCTCGCCGAAGGCAACCTCCACAGGATAGTCGAGAGGGCGAAAGCGTCCGGCAGGTATCTCTGGGTCGACATGGAGGGTTCCATGTACACGGGGCAGACTATCGACCTCTACCTCAAGGAGCTGAAGGGATATGACAGGATGGGCATCGCAATACAGGCCTACCTGCGGCGCACATCGGCCGACATTGACCGCCTCATCAGCGAGGGGGGCCAGGTGCGGCTCTGCAAGGGCGCCTACAACGAGCCGGCGGACCTAGCGTTCAAGGGCAAGCTCGAAGTGAAGCAGAACTACAGCGACATGATGAAGAAGCTCTTTTCGCAGAAGGCCTTCTTCGCCATCGCCACCCACGACGACAAGCTCCAGGACGAAGCCAAGGCGCTCGCCGGGAGCTCCCATCCCAACTTCGAGTTCCAGATGCTAAGAGGGGTGAGGGAGGAGCTGGGGAGGAAGCTCATCGAGCAGGGCTACCAGCTTTCCGTCTACATTCCGTACGGGGCCAACTGGTTCCCCTACGGCATGAGGCGCATGAAGGAGAGGAAGCGAAACATCCTTCTCCTGTTCAGGTCCCTGTTCTCTGGCTGACGCGCCCGCGATTGCGCACCAGCCTTCAATTCATGCGCTAGGGGCACCACGGCCCCTTGGATGCCAGCGCCCACGACGGATGCAACCGTGGCGGCCTCAAGGGACATGAACCGGCAATGACCATCTCGGCCACCAGAGTTCCCAGGCATTTCCTCCATCGATGAATCTGCTAGGGACAGCTTGCCGCTAGCGAAGCCTCGCAAGTATCTCGGCAGATTCCTGGAGAACTTATATACGCTAAAGTTCCTCATGTTTTGGTGACTGTCCTTGCTCGAAATCCGGCTCTACGGGCGTGGAGGTCAGGGCATCGTCACGGCGGCCGAGCTGCTCGTCAACGCGGTCCTCCGAGAGGGAAAGTGGGGGCAGAGCACCCCGTACTTCGGAGCAGAGAGGAGGGGCGCAGCGGTTTCGGCTACGGTTAGGGTGGCCGACACGCCGATTCGAGTCCATGGCCAGTCCAGCAACCCCGACGCCGTCGCGGTGTTCGAACACAACCTGATGGAGACCGTCGACGTCACGTCCGGCCTCAAGAAGGGGGGTCTGCTTATCATCAACTCCCCTCATCCGCCGGAGCTCGCCGGCGACTTCAGGGTTGTCTCTGTGGACGCGACTCAGATCGCCCTCGACCGGGGGCTCGTCGTGTCGGGCTTCCCCTTCGTCAACGCCTCCATGGTGGGGGCCGTCGTCAAGGCCACGCAGGTCTGCTCTCTCGAATCCGCCCTGCAGGCGACCGCGGAAACCTGGAAGGGGGAGCTGGGCCAGAGGAACTGCGGCGCGCTACGGAGGGCTTACGAAACGACGCTTCTGGAAGGAGTGAAGGTGGCTTGACGCAGAGGATGAAGGAAGTCCCGTTCTCGACGCCCACGGTGGGGTCCGGCGGCGACACGAGCAGCTGGAGGACCGAGAGGCCCGTGCTCGACGAGTCGAAGTGCATCAACTGCCTGTTCTGCTGGATGTACTGCCCGGAGGGTTCCATCAGGAGAGGGGAGAAGGTGGTCTACATCGATTACGACTACTGCAAGGGCTGCGGCATCTGCATGAACGAATGCCCTCCCAAGGCCATCACCATGGTGAAGGAGGGGTGAAGCTTGTCCAAGTACAAGGTGATGTCGGGGAACTACGGGATCGCCTACGGCGCCGCGCTTTCCAGGGTTGAGCTCGTCTCCGCCTACCCGATCACCCCGCAGACCTCGGTCGTAGAGAAGCTCTCGGAGATGGTCGAGACCGGCGCGCTGAAGGCCAAGCTGGTCCGCGTCGAGTCTGAGCACAGCGCCCTCGCAGCATGCATCGGGGGCGCGTCGGCTGGGGCCCGCTGCTTCACCGCGACCTCCTCCCATGGCCTTCTCTACATGAACGAAATGGTATTCTGGGCTGGCTACGCACGGCTGCCCATGGTCATGGCGGTCATCACCAGGTCGCTGGGGCCGCCGTGGGGAATCTGGTCCGAGCATACGGACCTGCTTGCTCAGCGGGACACCGGCTGGATCAGCATGATGGTCCAGACCAACCAGGAGGCCCTGGACAGCGTAATCCAGGCATATATGATCTCGGAGGACCCCGACGTCCATCTTCCGGTTATGATAGGTCTGGACGCCTTCATCGTCTCCCATACTGCCGTCCCGGTGGACGTCCCCGACCAGGCGGCGGTGGATTCGTTCCTTCCCAAGAATAGGGTCCCGGGCTTCCTCCTCGACGTCGAGAATCCGAAGACGATGGGGAACCTCGCCTACCCGGAATGGAACATGGAGTTCAGGTACCAGATGGAGGAGGCGATGAAAAGGGCCTCGCGGAAGATAGCCGAAGTGGACCGCAAGTTCCGAGAGGCGTTCGGCCGCTCCTACGGCGGCCTGGTGGAGCTGTATAGGATGGAGGACGCCAAGTACGCGGTCGTTGCCGCCGGGGCCCACGCCGGAGAAGCGAAGGAGGCCGTGGACCGTCTCAGGTCCAAGGGGGTCGACGCTGGCGTCGCCAGGGTCAGGGTCTTCAGGCCCTTCCCGAAGGAGGAACTCCGGGCCGCCTTGGGTGGCAAGAAGGGGGTCGCCGTGATCGACAGGGACCTCTCGCCAGGGCTTGGCGGCATCCTACGCTCGGAGCTCGCGGCCTCACTGTACGGCATGAAGAAGCCCCCGGTCATCAAGGGCTTCATCGCCGGGCTAGGGGGGAGGGACATCACGGTGGAGGACATCGAAGGGGCGGTCATGGAGGCCGTCAGCTCGGTGGAACAGGGAGAGGACAAATGGATCGGACTCAGGAGGGATAACCTGTAATGGTGCTGAAAGTCAAGGACCTTCCCAACGAAGAGTACTGGCTCAGCGGGAACCCGTCCTGCCATGGGTGCCCCGCGGCCGTGGGCCTCCGGATGGCGTTGAAGGCTCTTGGCCCGAGGACGATAATGGTGGTGCCCGCCGGCTGCGCCACCATCATACAGGGGTCATTTCCGAAGACCTCTGCCCGGGTGCCTCTGCTCAACATCGCATTCGCGGCCGCGTCCTCCAGCGCATCTGGCGTGGTGGCGGCTCTTGAGCAGAAAGGAGTGACCGACATGAACGTGATGGTCTGGGCGGGCGACGGCGCGACCTCCGACATCGGCATGGCTTCCCTGAGCGGCGCCGCAGAGAGAAACGAGAACATGATCTACGTCTGCTACGACAACGAGGCCTACATGAACACCGGCATACAGAGGAGCAGCTCGACGCCCGTTGGCGCATGGACGACAACGACTGTCACCGGCAAGGTGGAGGGGAAGAAGGACGTTCCATCGATAGTGCTCATGCATCGTGTGCCTTACGTCGCCACCGCCAGCGTGGCGTTTCCTCTGGACTTCGTCGAGAAAGTCCAGAAGGCGGCCAAGCTCCGGGGATTCAAATACATACATCTCCATGCACCCTGTCCGCCAGGGTGGAAGTTCTCCTCCGAAAAGACTATCGAGGTGGGCAGGCTCGCCGTCCAGACGGGCTCCTGGATCCTGTACGAGGTCGAAAACGGGGTCTACAAGCTGTCTACGCCCAGCCTCCCGTTCGTCAACAAGGAACGACGGAAACCCATCGACCTGTACCTGAAATCACAGGGCAGGTTCTCCAAGATGACCGAGGAGGGGAAGGCGAAGTTCGTCGAGGCCATAGACGAGAACTGGAGCTCGGTGGCCGAGCGCATGAAGGCAGGCCGCCTCTTTTCGCTACGATAGTTTATTGAACACCTTCAATTTGGGATGGGTTGGAGAGCCTTGAGCAAGCCCGCCGGCAGCACCTGGCACAGGCCCGCCTATGAAGTGCTCACCCTCCCCGTGCCCTTCCTGCTGTGGTACTTCGTGTTCAACGATCCGTTCCTGGGCGGGTTCTGGCCCACCATAACGGTCTCCTCCCTGATCCTACTCTCCCTTTCGCTGCCCAGGTTGTCGACGATGAAGATCAGGATCACGTCGAAGGGCTTTCTCATCGGGGTCGGTTCGGCCCTCCTCATCTACGGCTTCTTCTGGCTGGGCTTCCATGTCGTCAGGGGGCTTCCGGGCTTCGCGCAGCAGGTCTCCTGGGTCTACCAGCTGAGGGGTGCGACTCCGATCTCTTTCATCGCCGCGGCCCTGCTGTTCCCCATAGGCCCCACCGAGGAGCTCTACTGGAGGGGGCTCATACAGGGCCACTTCAACCGTTCCCTGTCCCCCACCAAGGGCCTCCTTCTGACCAGCGCCCTCTACACCCTGATCCACGTGTCCACATTCAACCCGTCGCTCCTCCTTGTGGCGCTGATAGGAGGCCTGTTCTGGGGCTACCTCTACAACAGACTCGGGGACCTGTTCCCCGTCCTCGTGTCGCATGTGCTCTTCGATGAGCTGATCTTCGTCATACTCGTGATTCAGTGAGCAGGGGGCGTCAGACCTCCGCTTCGCTCGGCCCGGGGGCCATCGCTTCTATAGCATAATCAACGTTCCCAATCGGCATGATTATCGGGAGGTCCACCCCCGCCCTGACGTACTCCGCCAACCTGTCCTTCGCCTCGTCAGGCGTCCCGGTCAGGGCCAAAGCATCTATCGCAGGCTCCGGAACCATCCTCCTGGCCTCCGCGATGTCGCCCCTCTTCCACGCCTCCTTCATGGGCATCAGGGTCTCCTCCCTTATGCCGTAGCTCTGCAGGGCCTCGACCTTGATGACCTCCGAAAGCTGGTAGAGGAAGAAGTAGTAGCCCCGAACGACGTCCCGGGCCTTCGCCGGGTTCGGGTCCAGCGATGCCACCAGGTAGGACGCCTTGTCCACCTTCCGGTTCCTCGACCTTTCTCCCTCCTCCACGAAGGAGGCCATCTTCCGCGTTGTCTCGACCGTGTTCAGGGCAGGGGAGAGTATGGCACCGTCGACGTTGGCCCCGGCGTACCTGAGGGTCTGTTCGGAGAGTGAGGCCACGTAGAGCGGCACCTTGAAGTCGAGCTTGAACCCTAGCTGCAGGTCCTCCGCTGTGTAGAACTCGCCCCTGAATGACATCTTCTCGCCGCTCCACATCATCCTGGCCACCGACACGTACTCGCCGATCCTCTTCAGGGGCCTGGTCTCAGCCACGGGGAAGATCCTGTAGCCTATCTTCGGCACGGTGGGGAAGCTTCCGAGGCCCAGCCCCATCGTCACCCTGCCGCCTGAGAGCTCGCTGAGGGTCGCGAACGTGGCAGCGGCGGTCACCGGGTTTCGCGTGAACGTATTGATCACTCCCGAGGCTGCCTTCAGCCTTTTCGTGGCCCCCAGGATCGAAGAAAGGTAGGTCACCACGTCCCTCTGGTACAGGCTCTCGTGGAACCAGATGGAGTCGTAGCCCGCCGCCTCAGCCTTCCTGGCTGTCGAGACGGCTTCAGGAACCGGCATCGTAGGGTTGAAGCCTAGCGCTATCCTCACGGACTCGTCGGCGTCCGTCTGGCCTTTTAGTCTTGCCTGCAACTTCCAAGCGAGCTTATTAGGGTCAAACGGAGCCAAGGGAGGCGTTGCCTCTCGTCAAGGGCGACAGGGCCCCCCGCGTGTCGGTCGAAGGTCCATCGTCCGAAATCCTCCTTCCCTTTCAGGGTTCCACGAGCATCCTGTTCTTCTACCCCACTAACCAGGGAAGGACCTGCGTGACCGAGATCGCTGATTTCGACCGCCTGCAGGGCCAGTTCGCCGCGTTGGGGATCAGGGTAGTCGGCGTCACGACCGAAGCGATATCGGAGATAGCTGACTTGAAAGGCAGCAAGGGCCTCTCCGTCAGCCTGTTCAGCGACCCGAGCGGAAGGGCCAGCGAAGCCTACGGGGTGAGGAACGCCTACGGGTTCGCAGACAGGTTCACCTTCCTGATATCCGGGGAAGGCACGATCCTGGCAATGTGGCAGGCCTACGTCACCGAAGGCCACGCCGACGAAGTCCTTCGGTACTGCCGGCGCTCGCCGGCCCCCTAGCTTGCCCCGGCCGATTACATTTATAGCGGCGCACCGACAGGAATCCGTCACTCGAATTGAAGATCTACCTTGCCGTCCCCCTCGCGTACAACAGAGACCGGATGCTGGCGACGGCCCTGGCGGGCTCCCTGGAGGAGAGCGGCCATGTCGTCACCTCAAGATGGGTTCTCGACGAAGACCCAAGCTGGGGCCTGACTTATGGCGAAATCGCCAAGCGGGACTTCGGCGCGGTGGACGAGTCTGATGCCCTCGTGGCAGAGATATCCACGCCCAGCCATGGCGTCGGCATGGAGATACAGTACGCAGTCATGAAGGGCAAGAAAGTAATCTGCCTCCGGCGACCGGACTCCAGGGTGTCGGGGCTCATCTCCGGCACTCCCGCCATCAGCCTGGTCGCCTACGTCGACAGGGATGATGCCGCCCGCAGGGTTAGCCGCCTGCTGTCGGAAGAATGAAACCGTCAGTCGTCCGGAGCTGGACCCTATGGAGAGTAGGCCGAATTGGGTAGCACGACGAGGTACCCGTACATGAACGGGTGATACACGCATACGAACCTGTAGACCCCCGCGTCAGTCGCCACAAAGCTGCCCTCGCCCATCAGGCTGCCTGCGGAACCCGTGATGTTGACCCCCGGCGAGTTGTTCGTCGGCGGGGTGTCGAACGCCTGTCCCGTCAGGGCATTATCCAACCCCTGCGCCGTGAGGTTGATCTGGAAGTTGTAGTTCCCGGAGAAGAGGGTGAACGTGTGTCCGTCTCCGGTGTCATTGCTGATGAACGTGACGGCCACCGTATCTCCCTGGTTCACCACTATCAGGTTCGGAGAGAAGGAATCGAACCCGGCGTAGTCCATCCCCCATTCGATCAGCACGTTCCTCGTGGTCGGGGTCTGGTTGACGGAAGGCTGGGTCGAAATCATAGATTCGATGTGCGAGAGCTGCTGAGCCAGGTCTGGTGGCACCTGGTTGGTGTTCATGGTCGCCACCTCGGTGTAGACCGCCATGGAGAAGATAAGAGCCGCCAATGAAATGCCGATAGCCACCCACACGCCCACGGGCGTAGACTGTCCAGACATCACACTCACTGCGATTTCGTGTTCGAGGAATCGTTTAAAAGAATTACGAAGGAAACGCCAATACCTTGCTTATTTGATGGATTTAAGGCAACGCATTTATCCACAATGAATCGTCCGGTCTCTCTGCGGAGTGGCGGGGTTGTACGCATCTGCATACACGCTAGCGGGAGACGTCGGGTTCGGGATCGGGTTCCTCGGGTGGCTGCTTATTGTTCTAGTTGGAATAGGCGTCTTCTTTCTGGCGTGGGCCATCTACACCACCCGTCACCCCAGAAACGCGGACAGGGCTCCCGGCTGGTATCACAAGGAGGGAGTCTACGTCCTCGCCATAGGCACCGTGTTCCTCGCCTTTTCGGCTTTCACGCTCCCCTACGTCCCCTTGATGTCGTTCGGCAGGCTGCAACCGACGCAGTACGTGTCGGTCGTGGCCCAGCAGTTCTCCTGGACCCTCAACTCAACCAAGGTCATCGCCAACCAGCCGGTCGAGTTCATGGTGACCTCCAAGGACACGACCCATGGCTTCGGGGTCTACAACGCCAACGGCACGCTCCTGATGCAGGAACAGGTGATGCCCGGCTTCGCGAACGACTTCGTGTACACCTTCAAGGATCCAGGAGTCTACACGATCAGGTGCCTGGAGTACTGCGGCTTCGGACACCCGACGATGGTCACCTCCTTTGTCGTGGTGAAAGGTTAGTTGGCCCGGCAAGCGGCCTCGGTTCAGGAGGAGTGGGAGGTCCCCTCCAACGTTCGCAGGCTTTCGTTCGCCCTCATGGTCGTCTCCTTCGTCAACTTCATCATAGCCGGCTCATTCGCGCTCCTCATGCGGACCGACCAGGCCGGAGTCCCCGCCACGAGCGCCCAGGTCTTCTACCAGCTCCTCACAGCCCACGGGCTGGGGATGTTCGTCGGGTGGCAGTTCCCCTTCGCCTACGGAATCGCGTTCTTCCTGCTGTCGTACTTCCTGAAGCGCCCCCTCTACAGCTACCGGCTGGCCCTCGTCGCCAGCGCGGTCACCCTCGTGAGCTTCTATCTGAACCTGGTCAGCATCGGGCTGGGGTTCGCGGCGGGCTGGTACTACCTGTTCCCGCTTCCGTTCTATTCGGCCGGCGCCTGGTCGGCCGCTTCGGCTGCCCTCTTCCTCGTCACTGCCCTCGGCGCTGAATCAGGCTTCGTCCTTTTCGCCTACGTCGCCCTGAGGACCGTCTATTCGACAAAGCTGCCAGGCGTCGGGCAGCAGAAGTTCTACGCCCAGTCCAGCCTGTACCGCTTCATCCAAAGCGTCGGGCTGGACTCCTACATGCCGACTGCGACGTGGAACAGGCTCGAGCCGTTCCCCATACCCGTCATCGGCGTGGTGGTCTCCGTGCTCGTGCTGCTGTTCTCCACCCCGTCCGTGATGGCCGAGCAGCTGCTTGGCCTCTACCAGATCGCTAATCCGCCCTTCGACCTGAACAACCTTCTAGCCAAGAACCTCTTCTGGCTCTACGGCCACCCCATCGTCTACTTCGCCTTCTTCATCGTGATCGGCCTCTACTATTTCATGATGTCGACGTTCTCAAACAGGTCTCTTCCCAGCGAAAGATGGGCAAGGGCGCCGTGGCCGCTGCTCCTGGTGGCGGGTGTCGGCGTTTACAGCCACCACCTCTTCATGGACGTCAACCAGCCCCTCTGGATCAACCTGCTCTCACAGTGGATGAGCTACCTGATCGGCTTCGCTTCGGGCCTCACCGTGTTCGCGCTCATAGCCGTGATGTGGCGCAGCAGGTTCAGCTGGAACACCGCCTCGATGTTCATAGTCGCCAGCATCGCCGCCTGGATCATCGGGGGCTTCATCGGGGAGGAGCAGGGGACCATAGCCTTCGACGTCTACGAACACAACACCTACGTGGTCGTGGCCCACTTCCACTTCAACGCCCTCGCCGGCATCATGATGGCCAGCTTCGGTGCTCTCTACTTCCTGCTGCCCAAGCTCATCCACCGCGACTTCCCCAGCGCGGTGATGGGCAGGATACACTTCTGGACTTCGTTCATCGGGTCATTCGGGATGTCGTCCTGCTTCCTGGCGCTTGGATTGCTAGGGGCGCCCAGGAGGGAAGCCAACGTCGTCCTCCAGTCCCTCGGCTTCACCACCACATATGCCATCTGGCTCGACCTGGCGCTGATATTCGCCCTGATAATCGGGATAGGCCAGCTTCCCTTCCTCTACAACCTGTACAAGGTCATCCGCGCGCCCAAGGTCCGGGAGGTGGCGGTCAAGGCTTGAAGCTCAATGCCACCCTGGCCGGCACCCTGCTGATCATCCTCATGGCCGTCGCCATCGGAGGCGGCCTCGACTACCTGGGCTCCTCCAGCCTGTACTCCGCCAGCAACATCCCCAAGCCTACTGCGGGCGAAGTGCTGGTCGTCATGGTCAGCGGCTCGTATTACAACCAGAGCCTCGGGTTCGCACCCGGTAACATCACCCTGGTGCTGGGCGTCAACAGCACCGTCCTGTTCTTCAACGACGACGCCGCCGTCCACACGGCCACGGCACTCGACGGATCGTTCAACACTGGAGACGTGCTCGAAGGCCAGTCGGCGACCGTCAGGTTCAACAGCACCGGGACCTACAGCTACCACTGCATCTACCATCTGTACATGGTGGGCACCATTACCGTGGTGGCGGGCGCTTGACGCTGCAGAAGGCTGTCCCCGTCGCCGAGGTCAGACCTACCGGACGCGTCAAGGCATTCGTCACCCTTTTCAAACTCAGGATCTTCACGCTCCTGTGGGCCGAATCGGTGGTGGGCCTCCTCCTGGCATCGGGGCTCTCCTTCGATCTCTACAGGCTCGCCGCCCTGTCGGCGGCCGGCTTCCTGGCCACCGCCGGCTCCGGGGCCCTCAACAACTACTTCGACAGGGACATCGACGCCAAGATGAAGCGCACCAGCAGCCGCCCCATCCCGTCGAAGAGGGTGACGCCGCGCGAGGCGCTCACCGTCGGCATCGCCATGGGTGCCCTCGGGATCTCGGTCGCCCTCTTCGGGCTGTCCCCCCTCAGCGGCGTTATGGTAGCCTCGGGGTACCTCACCTACGCCGTGGTCTACACCTACCTTCTGAAGAGACGGACGTCCTGGAACATAGTAGTCGGCGGTGCCGCAGGCAGCTTCGCCTTCCTGGCCGGCTGGGCCGCAGCCGCCCCCGTAGGCCTTGAAGCCTCCCTCATCGCCCTCATCGTCTTCCTGTGGACCCCCAGCCACTTCTGGGCCCTCGCGATCAAGGCCGTCCGTCAGTACGAAAACGCGGGCATCCCGATGCTCCCCGTCGTAGCTGGAGTCAGGGCCACGGCCCAGGCCATAGTCGCGAACAGCGTGGCCCTGGTGGCCTGTTCCCTCCTTCCTTTCGCCCTCGGCTACTTCGGCTACCTCTACCTTGCGTTCGCCGCCGTGCTCGGCTTTCTGCTCCTCTATTCGGATGTCCGACTGATGACGACCGGCACCCCTTCGGCGGCCTGGAGCGCCTACAAGTTCACCGCTCCCTACCTCCTGGTGCTGTCGCTGGCGATGGTGGCGGACAGGCTCATCTTCCACGCGGTGGCCTTGCTCTAGAGAGTCCTCTGGGGAGCGAGATGGTCCCGCGGGCAGGATTTGAGCCTGCGACACTCCGGTTTCTGTGTATGCCTGGCAGGCTGGACGGGTCAGCCACAGCCAACCACTACAGCATCTCCCACGGACGGTCGCAACCGCCCATGTCGGAAGCTCTACCAGGCTGAGCCTGCGGGAACTCCATCACTGAAGTCCTTACCGCGGGACGCGGGACCGGTTTGAGGCTCAACGAGCTCCGCATAAAAAGGTTATCGCTTCGGGCGGCCGGCCTTGGGACCGCCCCTTGCCCTCCGGCGGGCTTCCTTCTGTCGCAGCGACAGCTCCAGGACGCCGTTGTTGAACGTCCTCTTCAGAGGCTCGCCTTCCACCGGTACATCCAGGGGGACGCTGGCGGCATAGCGGCGCCCCCCGTCCGAGCCCTGAATCCGCACGCTGCGAGTGTGCACTGCGACGGAGACTTCGTCCTGGCTCACTCCGGGCATGTCGACTATGATCCTGACCTCCCTGTGCTTGCGGTCGTAGACCGTGTCGACCAGCGGTTCGCGAACGTCCGAGCGTGACACCGAGCGCCCCGCGGGCTTGACGTTGCCGAACTCCCTTATGACGGGCTTCCCTTCGGGTCCCTGGGTTATGGAGAAGCCGTAGAAGAAGGAGCCCTCGAACTCCCCGTCGGCGGAGAAGTGCTCGAACGACTTGAGGGTCTTCTCGAACATCTCCAGTATGTCTTCGGGTTCCTTGTCAAGGTCGTCGAAGAGCTTCCTGAACTCCTTGTCGTTCCACCAAGGCTCCAGGTCCCTGTCACTCCCCGACGATAGCCCCCGCCCGAGGATAAAAGCTTGGCTAAAGCAAGGAGATCCTGACGCCGACGGGCTTCCCCGCAGCCAGCCTGAACGCGGCGTACCCCCAATCGATCGTCGAGACGATGAGCCAGACGGGTGCGCTCCACTTCATGTATCCTAGGTCCGTCTCGGACGGAAGGGCCGGGGCGGGATGCGAATGGTAGATGCCGACGAGCTCCATACTCACCTCGTCGGCGTGCTGATATCCCTTCAGCAGCTCCTCCGGAGCTATCGTGAAAGACACAGGGGATTTGTCCGCGTTCTCGGTGTGGACGAGATGGTCGCAGACGACGGCGTTTCCTCTCCTCGTCCCGATCATGAGTCCGCAGCACTCGAAGGGGAGCTGCTCCTTCCCCCTTCGCAGGATGGAGTCCAGGTCCCTCCTGGCGATCCTCAATTCGCTTGGAGCTTCGGCCAATTTCAACCTGCTACAATGGAAAGCGTTTTTATATGGTATTCGGCAAAGGCTATCCGCCATAAAACGGCCATTCGCAGATGAAACTCATTGAGTGAAGACAAACCCGCAAAGAAGGCTCCTTCCAAGAAGAAGGCTGCCAAGCACGAAGCGGAGAAGGAGGCCCTTGTCAAGAAGGCCGCCAAACCTAGGAAGGCGACGAAGCCGAAGGCCGAGGTCAAGAAGAAGGCTCCTGAGCCGGAAGCCAAGGAAGCCCCGAAGAAGGCGGCACCCAAGGTCGCCAGGCCGAAGAAAGCCGCGGCGAAGGCAAAGGCGCCCTCGCACGAAGAGAAGGAGGTCGTCCCCGTTGCGCCGAAGGCCGCCGAGGAGAGGCCGGGCGCCAAGGTCGAACCCAGGCCGCGGGCCCGCAAGAAGGAGGCCGCAGCGGCCGAGGTCCCTCCCGCCAAGGTCGCCGCAGAAGAACCTCTGCCGAAGGCCGTTTCCAAGCCTGCACCGAAGCCCAAGAAGGCGCCCGCTCCCAAGCCCGTCAAGGTAGCCAAACCCAAGCCGGCCCGCGTGAAGAGCGGGGCGGTTCCGATTGTGGTCGTCTTCTACAGGGGCAGCGTCAAGGAGAGGGAGGCCAAGGGCTTTTCGCTGGCGGAGCTGCAGGCCGCAGGCGTGACGAAGGGCCAGGTGCTGGGCGCTGGCCTCAGGCTGGACGCGCGACGAAGGTCCACGCGCGACGGCAATGTGAAGCTACTCGAAGCTATCAAGCCGAAGGCCGCTTAGCCGCAGCCTTCCTCATGTGCAGGAAGAGGCATTCCTGGACTAGGCCTCCCGCGTCTCCGAAGTACGACCTTACGTTTCGAGATATTGTGGCGTACTCTGAATGGCTCACAGCTTCGGCTCCGCCTTCGATCCTCCTGCACACTCCCTCTGGCAGCAGCCATGGGTACTGGCCCGCGAGCCCACGCAGGATCCACCTGTCCATGGGGAAGGCCTCCCGCTTCTCCAGAGAGAAGAGCAGCATGCAGTCCGCCACCTTGGGGCCGATGCCTGGAAGATGGCCCTCCTTCGCTGTGACCAGGGCGTTCCACGCTTCTTCATACCCGTCATGCGCCAGGCGTTCGAAGTCTAGGCCTCCGTCCAGAACGCGCTCCGCGGCCTCCTTCAGGTATCCCCACTTCCGACCCAGGTAGCCTCTGGCAGGCCTTCTCATCGCTGACAGCTCTTCGGGCCCGGGGAACGCCTGCAGGGAATACCCGTCGACCCGAAGCTCCTGGCAGCCCAAGGAGATCCGGCCCAGCACCTTGTCTATGGCGAGGATGCTGAGGCTCGCGGAGACCACATACGTCACCAGGCATGCCCAGGGATCCTGCCTCAGGATCCTGAGACCCCTGAAGTCCTGCAGCAGGGAGTTCGAAAAATCGTCGAGCCTCCTTGAAGCGATGACTTCGTCCTGGCTTATGTCGAGGCTGAGGAACCTTCGCAGCTGCTCCTCCATGCCCTGGTTCGACCTGTAGGCCAGTGCTCCATCTTCGGCCTTCAGCAGGACCGGCCCGCCACTCACAGTTCCGAGCCACCAGCCGTCCTCCTTCCTCCACTGGAACACCTGTCCGGATTCGAAGGTGAAGTCCAGATTTAGCGGCTCGCCCTTCAGGTCGACCTTGCCAAGCAAGCGTAGGGCACCAGGCTGCGCCGCGGCTCAGGCTGAGGTCGTAGTCAGGAGCTCTTTGACGCCGAACTTCCTGAACGCCTCGTTCATCTCCCTGATGAGACCCTTCTTCCACTCCGCCCACCCTTCCGGATTCTCGGGGAAGTTCAGGTTGTGAGCGATCAAGGACTCGCTCTTCTTGGCCGTGAACCTCAGGTTGCCGGCGAGCGACGGCTGGGCCAGTATGCTCAACCACATTATGGGGTTGAACATTCGCACGCGGTCGAACTGAGGGTGCTGCCTCCTCGTAATGTGTGCCACGTCCTCCTCCGACAGGAAATGCTTCATTCCGTAGCTGATCTTCTCGTTGCTCAACGTCTGGAGGTAGGCTCTCAGGACCTCGAAGCTTGCCATCTGGTAGCCGTAGAACCGCATGTAGTCCACGTTGTAGCTCCAGAGGCCCTCTTCGCTCGTGTCCTTGGCCTCCAAGGCATTCGCCAGGACGCGGCCCAGTATGACGCTCGAGTAGATGCAGGGTCCTATACCCCCCGCGTCGACGGGCCTAGCCATCCAGGCCGCGTCCCCCACCAAGGCATAGCCGTTCGCCACCAGGCAGTCGTTGTGCCTCCTTACGGAGACCTGCCAGTTCCCCCTGTTGTTTCCGACGTCCTGGGGGGCAGTGGACGGCATGGGGTTCCTGATGGCCTTGTTGGTGCGCACGTACTCGTCGATAAGGTCCTGAAGGGTGTCCTTCTTGCCATATCTTCTGTTCCGGGCGTCAAGTGCGGACTTCTGAACACCGAGTCCAATGTTCGCCTTGCTCTCCCCACGAGGGAAAGTCCAGCAGTTGTGTACATCGAAGATGGAGGTGAAGTCACCCGCCGAGTTCAAGTCGTAGACAGGGCCGGAGTATGGCACCTTCGCCAGCGACTTGATGGCAACATACACCCTATCGTCACCGAGCACAAAGCCATGGTATTGCTTCCTTGCGGCTTTGACCAACCTTTCCCCGAGGAAACCCGCTTGATGCCCGGAGACCGTGAGCGACCAAGCATCCTTCTTCTTGTTCTTCTTTATTGAGCCCACCACGCCAAGCCGCGCCAACAGAAGCCAAAGATCCATCACGAGGGCGTGTGACGTGGTCGTGTACTCCCTCTTGTCCGATCTCCCTCCTCTGCCGGGGTAGATGCTTCCATCGCCGAGATAGAGCCCCACCAAAAGAGCTCTCTTGGCTTCTTCTGAAATGTCGTGTACCCAGTTCGGCAGCTCCTTGGAGCGCGCTCCAGTGCCGAAGTTCTTGGACATGACTTCCCCGAGCAGGGAGTTGGTGATTTCGATGTTGACGCAGGGTTTCGTTCTACCGGCGCTCCTGGTCGTCCATGTCAAGTAATTGTATCCGAGTCTCTCGACGAGGTCGCGAATCCTCTTGACCAGGCCCACATCGGTGTTGGAAATGGTTACATGCCTTCTCTTTATGCAACCCTCTGAGACATACCATCCGCACAACTCCATGAAGTCCTCGTTCAGCTGAAGCTGCCGGGGAATGCTGGTCTTCCTTGGATGCTTAGCCAACGCAACCTTTCTCCTGTGAACGCCCCCGGGTGCACATCCATCGAAGAAGGACTGGTTGAAAGCGACGAAGATGCGGTTACCTTCGGTAATCCCGTGAACGAACTCCCCGGCATCTAGAACCCGTTTCGGTTCCTTCCCTTGCTTCGGCAGTGGAATAACGAGGAAGTCACCTTTTCCACGCGAGTTCCGCGTGCCCCTAACCAGCTCGTCGGCTCTCTTCCATGATTCACCGCCTTCGCGGTTCCAAACCCTCACCAAATGGTCAGGCGTCAGCCTGATCTCTTGGTTGAGCATCCTCGGTGCAATGGAGATTAGCTCTCCGCTGAACTGTCTTTCGCTTGTGTCAGACACCGGCATCCATCCCCACATTGTAAGGACTTCGTCGCCTATAGCGACCTCTTCTATGGGCTTCAGGCTGTGCTTGCAGACTATTGGTGAGCCAGGTGCGAGACAGTAGCCGCCAGGTGACAGGTACTGGTCGAAGTGAATGAGGGCGTACTTCGGATCGAACCAGGTCCTGTCCTCGACGCCCCTCTCGAAATCGAGAACGTAGCGGCCCGTGCTCTCCAAATCGTCCCTGTCTATGTCCTTCTCCACCTTGCAGTCGATGGGGATGTTCCTCCTGATCTTGGTCGCCGAGCCCGCCGAGTCGACGACGACCCTCGC
>DATKKG010000023.1:0-5738 GCA_035543015.1 Conexivisphaerales archaeon
GTCGCAAGATAGGTCGCGTTCCGCGTCGTGCTGGTGAAGTTGACCTCCATGTAGACGATGTCCGCTCCGCTCTTGAAGACGAGGCCGGTCACATTGACAGATCGGGTCTCTTGGGAGGAAGGGGCCCGGAAGGCGGCCGCCAGAAGCAGGGCGAAGCCCAGCGCCATCAGGATTCCGATGGCCACGACCCATGCGTTACGTTTCAAGATGCGTCTACATTTCCTGTGACTTCCGGCTTTTAATCGTTGTCGGGGAGGGGGGCCACGCTGACAGAACGGTCCGCTGGGCCGGGGGGCAGCCTAGCGGACGGAGGGGGTGATTGGCCCGGAGCATTCCGCGAGCGTCCTCCCCGATTGGGAACTGAGTCGCCCCAACGGGGACCTTACGGGGCTGCACCGGGAGCAGGGACGGCCTTGCCGGCAAGGCCCCCGGGGTCGGCGTCCCCTCCTGGCGACCTGGGCTTGCTGATGGTCATCCTGACCTTCGCGTTGACGATGGAACTCAGCTCAGTCTGCGACAGCCTGAGCAGGTAGGTGCCTCCGACGGTGACAGGGAATTGAAACTGCAATCGGGAGGACGGGACCGGGTTGACCAGGGGGCCCGTGACGCTTCCGTCGGGCTCTTTCTTGAATATCTGGGCCGAGACCTCGACTATGGAGGTCGTCGTGACTTCAAGGATGCTTCCAGGCGTGAGGTCTTCGGGGACCCTCATCGAGTACGACGGGCGCCAGTCGGGCGGACGGGGCGGATCTACGCGCATCAGGTTGACGGACATTTCATGGACCGTAACCTCAAACTCCCTCTCTCCTTCCTCCAAGGGCCAAACCACCTATTCTTCCGTCTCTTCATGCTCGATATTAGCTTTTTGCAGGGCCTTTCCTCCGCAGGGAATAGGCTGACAGCGCTATGACCGCGATCGCGACCGCGAAGAAGGCCACCGTGGCCGCCGTCGAAGGGGGGAAGCCCGCTGCCGGGCTGGTCTGTGACTGGGTGGTTGTCAGGGTGGACCCGCCGGACGAGGTCGTAGAGGAAGATGAAGAGCTGCTCGAGGTCACGGAGCTGCTGTAGGAGGTCGTCACCGTGCTGGTCTCGTTGATGGGCCTGTATGACGCGACAAAGGACACCGTATTGCTGAGGACTTGGTTCTGGTCGAGCAACGAGGCCACGATGCGGAACTGCCCTTCCCCGGGGATGTAGAGGCCGTAGGAGAACAGGCCAGAATCGTTGGACGAAACCCTGAAGTTCGTCCAGCTCCCGTCAGGCCAGGTCAGCGTCAAGAGGAAGTCGACGGCCCGCGGCGGCGTCAGCTGGCCTATGACCATGATCGAGTCCCTGACGAAGACCTTCGTGGTGTTCAGCGAAAGCAGGATGGTCTCGTTTCCGGCCTGGGCCTGCAGGGGGACGGCGGCAGCCGCCGCGGAATCCAAACCTGAGCCAAAGGCAGGACAGATCGTCGCCCAGCCCATGGCGAGAAGCAGGGCGCTAAGCAGTGCCAAGTATCGACAGAAGATACTCAAGTATGACCACCTGGAAGTATATCAGACCGGCATAGAAGCCGAGAAGGTAAAGCATGGAGGTCTTGGACCCGCTGGCGGCGGCCACGTGTTGTTTGGTGGGGCATCCTCCCGCCAGAACGGAGAAGAGGCCGAAGCCGATCCCACCTACGAATATGAGTACGATCGTGCCCGTCGTGAGCCCGGGCGTATTCAGAAGTGACAGGTAGCCGCTCTCGTATGGGCTGAACAGGCCCAGGACCGCGAACCCGACGGCCGCTCCTACGAACATGCCCAGCACAGTCTTCAGAAGGTACGTGTCCCTGAAGAGGTAGAAGTCCCTGTAGCCGGAGACCGAGCAGGCCTTGGAGTGCTGCCAAAGGTACCCGATCGCCAGGCCCGCGACCAGCGTTGCGGCGGTGACCTCTAGGCCCGTGCTTTCACCCTCCACTTGACGTACCTGCAGGCCACCACAACCCCGATGAGTATGCCCACCAGCCCCGGAACGGCGAGAAGGTTACCGTAGGCGAGGAGCATTACGGCCCTCACCGAACAGAAGCCCATGAGCATCCCGAAGTTCGCCACAGCGAAGCCGTAGATCACGGGGGCGGCACGGTCGGGAACGGACCTGAGCTTCAGCTCCTTCCTCCGGTAGGCGGAGAGAGCCGCGCCGCCCACGATCCCGACATAGGTCAGGACGGGGATGGCCAGCGAATAGCTGGAGAGGAAGAAGTTGGTGCCGAACAACCGGTTGACGACGAAATCGATCATGTCCCTGGGGTGCGATATGCCGCAGATCCCGAAGGCCTCGGGCACGTTCATCGCGAAGACTCCCACCGCTATCGCTGCCCAGAGGCCAGTGACCAGTCCGGCAACCATTGGTGTGATCTTGAACTGCCTAAAGAACTCAACCGCCCCCCGACGCCTGGCCGCCAAAAAGAGAGAAGAGCTGAATCAGCGGTATCGTCTTGTGCCCGTGGCATTTCGGGCAGGGAAGACTCAGCGTAGCGTTGCTCGCCTGAGCAAGTTGCACGGAGAAGGACAGCACAGGAAGCACCGGGGCGTTCTGAATCGAGACCTGGGAAGGCTCCAACAGGGTGACTTGGTATCGCGTGGAGTTGGCCGGCACTGCGAAGGTCAATGGATACTTCGAGATCAACACCCCAGACTCGTTGTAGGACGTGTAGTACAGGACCGTCGCGTTGATCGGCACGGACGCGGAGTTGGAGAACAGGAGAGTCACGTTGCTCGTGTAGACAGCGTAGGTGCCGCACCCCAGCCTTACCGTGTTCACCACGAACGTGCTGTAGTTGACCAGCCTGATGTAGTTCATCCCGACCACCTGTATGTGGATGACTCCTTCGCCATGGCACTCGGGGCAGACTACCTGGTAGACCGCGGGGACCGCCATGACTACCATCAAGACCGTGAAGACAGAAAACAGCTTGAGGCTCATTAGGGTCCCTCTTCACGACCGATGGTAAGCATGGCTCGTTCCGTCTCCAAGTTGTTCTCCTCTATCAACTTGCATTCACCATGATATTTGACTTGTCTTAGTACACAATTTACTGTATATAGTCCTCTTGCACCAATGAAGCAAACAAAAAGGGGTGTTGAGGATGAAGCGACAAACTTCACCCTCAACTTCCTACGAGAGTATCGCTTTGCTTACGAGCGCTTTAACGATCTGGACCTTGTAGGCGTTGTTCGTCATGGGTGCAGCGTTGGTCACCGCCGCGGCAGCGGCGTTGGCTGCAACGGTGGCGCCGATGGCGTTGCCCTTCAGGGCGCTTTCTGCACCTGTAGCCTCCACGGGCGTTGGCGCAACCCCGTTCAGCCATATGCTTGCGGTGGTTATGGTGGACGACTTAGGCGCGGCCAACAGCGCGACTTCGGCGAGCGCGAAGTCGAAGCCCTGCCTCAGCCTCTGCTTGATGAAGACCTGCTTGCTGTCGCTGGGGGGAGTCGGCACGTCGATCGAAGTGATGATTTCGTCAGCGGCGAGCACATGACCTGGCGAGAGGTTCTTGAAGAAGCTTTTGAGAGCGATGGTCTGCTTGCTCGTCTTGACAGAGGCTCCCAGGGCCAGCAGCGCCGAGGCCGTATCGGAAGCGGCGACGGCGTAGCAGCCTCCTGCTCCACCGAAGATGCTGTGGAAGGTGTTGTTGCCAGCCTGCGCGTAGCAGGTGGAACCACCCTTCCTCAGGCAGTTGAACATGTTGCGATCCCAGCGGTAGTACCAGCACCAGACTTCCTGGCACAGGTTCCCTCCAATGGTTCCGACGGCCCTTATGTTGGGGGTGGCCACGTTCTTCGCAGCCGCGGCCAGCATCGGGTAGGTGGCCGTGACCGTGGAGTTGCTTGCGACGCTCGCCAGCGTGGCGAGAGGCCCGATGTGAAGCCCAGAAGAGTCCGAACTGATGGCGCTCAAGTTCGGGATGGTCTTCAGGTTGATTATGTAGTCCGGCAGGTCGGTCCTGATGAAGCCTTTCATCTGATGCATAAGGTCCGTCCCCGCGCCGATGACCTTGGCCTTGGTTCCGTACTTGTCCAGCATAGCTACTGCGTCGGCAACGGATGTCGCGTCATAGTGGTTGATTACTTTCATTCTATCTCACCTACATGCTCTTCCCCAGGGCCTTCAGCACGGCCCACGGAGTGGACGGCTGGGAGTACACGAACTTGCCCGTCGCGTTGTACAACGCGTTGGATATGGCCGCGCCGATGGTTCCGTACGGGGGCTCGCCGAGGCCCTTGGCGCCGAACGGGCCGAGGGCGTCATGCGACTCCACGACGTACGGCGTGATGTTCGTCGGTATGGGCACGTCCATGATGGTTTCTGGCTTCTGGTACAGCAGCGACGGGTTCATCGGGGTACCGTTGCTAGCGTCGTAGTCCCATCCCCAGAAGAGCTGGTGGCCCAGCGACTGGCAGGCGCCTCCCTCGATCTGGCCTTCGCAACCCAGCTTGGAGTTGGCCGTTCCTACGTCGCAGGCTGTGAATATGTCGAGCACCTCAATGGCGCCAGTGTTCGTGTCGACCGCTATCTCGACCGCCGCAGCCGGTGTGGTCCTTATGACCTTCGAGTTGTCGTATGGCGTGTATCCCTTCCCGATGATCGGAGGTGTGCCTCCGTCGGCCAGGACGGTTGCCATCGTCACGAACTTCGTCGGGTCGCTTGTGAGGTAGATCTTCCCTAGGCTCGCGCTGAGCTTGTCAGGTGTGGTCTTCAGCATCGGGGCCGCGTAGGTGAACAGCTGGTTCCTGACGTCGAAGCCGGCCTGGCGGACCGCGTGGCCAGTCGTGACGGTCCTCGTGCTTCCGCCCTGAGCTCCGCAGTTCTGGCACGTGGCAGTGTTCCCGTAGTCACCCAGCTTCACGTCGCCCGCGTTGCAGCCGATGGCCTCCGCCGCCACGTAGGTCTGCGTAGATGCCTCCGTGTTGATGCTCGACTGGCCTATCATGAGGAAGAAGCCGCCGTCGGTCGTCGACGTTATGATGGCTCCGTCAACCTCTCCGCCCCACTGGCCCTTGTTGCAGACGTAGCCGCTGACACCTATGCCGTGCATCCTTCCGTCGGGGAGCGTCTTCGCGCCGGGCGCGTGGTACTTGGACGACCAGCCTATGCCGCTAGACACCTTCTGGAAGCACTGGTCCAAGGCCATGCTGGCGAAGGGAAGGCCCTGCTGACCTGAGTTCAGGCCGAGCGAACCGTTGTCCGTGTCCCCCAGCTTCTTGATGTTCTTCAGGCGCAGCTGCAGTGGGTCCATGTTCAGCTTGGCCGCCAGCTCCTCAAGGACGATGTCCATGATGAAGAGGCCGCCGGGCTCGCCCACCGTCCTCCAGTAGGCGCACTTCGGCTTGTTCGTCGTGATCGTGTGGCCCTTGAAGTGGGCGTTAGGTACGTTGAACGTGATCTGCAGTGGTGAGATCGCGTCTCCCACCGCAGGCCACGCGAACGCGCCGACGTCAGTCCAGTACTCCGCGTCGATGGCCACGAGAGTTCCATCCGGCTTTGCGCCGATCTTTACATGACCCCTGTCGGGGTACTGCTGGGTGGCCGTGAGGTAGTTGTCCTTCCTAGAAAGGGCGTTCATCACGGGCGCCCCGGCCTTCTTGGCAAGGACGGCCGCGACCACGCACCACTCTGAGAAGTGCAGGTCCCCGAACCCGCCGCCCGTGCCGTGAGTTATCACGGTCACGTTCTCCAGCGGCAAGCTCAGGGCGCCGGCTATCGCCGACCTC
>DATKKG010000024.1:0-1100 GCA_035543015.1 Conexivisphaerales archaeon
GTCCGGGTATAATGATGTGGCTGCCCGCGCCGACATGGAGCGCTTCTTTGCCATGATCGAGCGACCCCGGGGCGTCCACCTCTGCGGCAATCCGGACTGGGACTTCCTCCTCGGGCTGGATCTCGACGTCCTCTCCCTCGACGTGTATACCAACGGCGAGATCTTTGCCTCCTATAGCAGCGCGATCCAGAGGTTCCTGGAGCGAGGTGGCGCCCTGGTCTGGGGTATCGTGCCAACCAACTGGGAGCCGTTTGCCGCGGAGACCGTGGACTCGCTGGAGACCCGACAGCTCAGGATCTGGGCGGTGTTAGAAGACAGAGGAATCGAGCGTGAACTTCTCCTCGCTCGAAGCATGCTCTCGCCTGCGACCTGCTGCCTGATCAATCCTGATGGGGAGAGGACCGTAGAAAACGCCTTCGCCATGACCAAGAAACTCTCCCTGCGCTTGCGAGAACGTCTGAACCTCCTGTAGAGGCCTGTCAGATACCACACCCTTACCGCAGAGCGAGACAGGGAGCGGCGGATACTCGGGAGACGTGAGGAGGTCGGCCATGAGCAACAGAGTCTATATCGACGAAGATGAATGCATCGGGTGTGGCTCGTGCGAAGAGATCTGCCCCGAAGTGTTCAAGCTGAATGAGGAAAAAGAGAAAGCCGAGGTCATCAAACCGGAGGGAGGCCCGGAGGACTTGATTCAGGAAGCCATCGAGACGTGTCCGGTCTCATGTATCCACTGGGAGGAATGACGGGACCGGCTCGGAACGGGATGGAAAGGGGGAGTGTTCCTTGTGCCCTCCCCTTCCGTCTGCAGAACGAGACAGGATGGGGATAGACAGACTCCCGTTTCATCGGGAATTCGAGAAAGGAGGCGGACATGGGCCCCTTGGAGGATCTCAGGGCAGAGCATGAGGGCATCCTCTTGATGCTGAGAATTCTTGAAGGAGTGTGCGCGAGACTCGTCCCGGGGGGTCGACTTGACGTGACCCACCTCGACCAGATAATGGAGTTCTTTGTCGTCTTCGTTGACAAGTGTCACCACGGGAAAGAGGAGGAATTCCTGTTCCCGGCGCTGGAGGAGGCAGGTGTCCCGAGGGAGGGCG
>DATKKG010000025.1:0-1256 GCA_035543015.1 Conexivisphaerales archaeon
GGCAATCGCGGGCAACCGCTCCTCCACGAGCCGAGTTACGACTGCCTCCACTTGCTCCCGGACTAGGGCAGCCAACTCTTCGGCGTTCCAGGCCGGAACCCCGAGCGGAACAGCGGCAGCCTCCGGCACTTCCGGAGCGTCCCGCCCCGTCTTTTCGAGGTCTGCAAAGAGATCCTCCGGAAGTTCCTCCACAGGAGCAGGTGCCTGGGGTGCCGCAGCTTTCGCCGTCACGTCTGGCTCCAGCCCGAGCTCGACCAGAAGATCGCTCGAGGCATCCTCCTTCGTCAGAGCTTCCTCGGAAGATGCGCCAACCACCTCGGCGCCATCCTCTTCCACTTCGAGATCGTCAAAAAGGCCTTCAAGAAACTCCTCATCCGGAGCGGAGTCCTCTCCCTTCATAGGCGCAGCGCCCTCGTCACTCTCCATGGAGCCATCTTTGAGCAGTTTCGATACCTCCAGTTCGTCGGAGGCGAAAAGGTCGGCGAGCTCTCTGTCGGTCTCCTCCTCCTCGAAATCAGCACTCACGGGGCTTAAGTCCTCCGGCCCCGCCTCAGGTTCGCTCGGTTCAGCAAGGAGAAGAGACTCGAACTCGTCTTCCGCCTCCCCCAACGCCTCGTCCGCTTCTCGCATCTCTGCTTCCGACGCGCCGGCCATACTTGCCTCGACCTCTTCGGAGACCCCCTCTTCTAACTCGAGGTCGCCACTTCCCAACTCATCGGCGGTCTCGAGTTCCTCGGCCGAAGCAGCCCCGGACGAAGAAGCGCCCTCCTCCACGACCTCTACAAGGTCAATGATCTCGTGTTCGAGATCATCAAGTCGAAGATCCAGTTCGTCGGAAGTTGCTTCCCGCGAGTGCGCCTTCTCGGACCCCTTCTTCGTCGATTTCGGTTCCATCCTGACCATTCGCAAGTTAACGAGAAATCTTAAACAGTTACCAAGTCGCCCCTCACATAACACAACGCCTTGGCCACTGTCAAGGGATTTTCAGCGCGCCAGGTCGGCCTTCCCCGGGGCGTTTACAAAGCCCTTGGCATCCGATACACTCCCCTCCCATGCGGAGGATCCTTTTCCGATATCTGCTCACTGAACAAACGGCCCCCTTCCTCGTCAGCGTGATGGTCGTCACGGTAGTCCTCTTCCTCGGGAGAAGCATGCGGTACACCCGCCTCCTCTTCACGAGCCCTTCCGCCCTGGAGGATCTGGGCAGGCTCTTCCTGTATTCCCTCCCTTACTTTCTTGCTTTTGCTATTCCTATG
>DATKKG010000026.1:0-1025 GCA_035543015.1 Conexivisphaerales archaeon
CCGAGTAACCTCAGGAAACGCCAGAACTAGACAGTGATGAGCCCCTCCCGCGGAAACGAGATGCGCCTCGATGCGCCCTTGACCGGTGAGCTACTCTATTCAGGCAGCCGCCAAGATTTCGCAGCGGCGGTGGAGCTGGCCCTTCGTCAGATTCTCACCATGGTTCACGCGGAGCACCATTTCGCCTTGGTGGCCAACCAAGTCAACTCATCTCAGTGGTTTGTCGCCCTAGAGGACGCCTGGGAACGCTTGGACCCGGGTGCTCGTGTGCGTCAGTGGCAGGAAGTGATGGATCGCCTCGTCGAGATCTCCTACGCCAGCAGGCCCTACTGCGTTCGCTGTGGCGATTGCTGTCGCGGCGGGAGCCCCTCCCTGCATGTGGAAGACATAGGCCTCTGCTCTCAAGGTCGGCTCTCGCCGCGGGAGCTCTACACCTTGCGATCGGGCGAACCCGTCCACCTGAACGTCGACGGCCGTCTCGGCTCACTCTCGGAAGAGCTGGTCAAGATAAGGCAACAATCCGAGACCGGGCACTGCATTTTCTATCAGGAAGAGGAGAAGGCCTGCCGCATCTACGAGCACCGGCCCCTCCAGTGTCGCGTCCAGGCATGCTGGGATCCGGGCCCCTTCGAGGAGCTCTGGCGTGCCGGCAAGCTCTCCCGGCGCCACCTGCTCCAGGACGACGAGGAGATGCTGGAACTGATCGCCGCCCACGACGAGCGGTGTTCGGCGGAAAAGCTGCGTGCCGCCTGCGGCGAGTGGTACGAGTCCGGCAGCGAGGCTGCCATCCAGCAGATTCTCGACCAGCTCCGGTACGATACCGCCCTGAGGTCCCTGATCCAGGAGAGGCTGGAGCTTGGGGAGGACGAGCTGGAGTTCTACTTCGGTCGACCCCTCATCCGTATCATTCGTGCGTACGGCTTCAGGGTCGAGCGGGACGACGACGGCACCTACCACCTCCTGCGGGACGCGTAAATCAAGGGGACCGGTCGCCGACCACAGGCCTGTGGCTGAAGACCTGGTGT
>DATKKG010000027.1:0-37819 GCA_035543015.1 Conexivisphaerales archaeon
TGGGCCGAACAGGATTCGAACCTGTGATCTTCTGCGTGTAAGGCAGATGTCCAAGACCGAACTAGACGACCGGCCCAGCCCAACTGGTTTCAGCCTTCCGATGTAAGAACTTTTCCGGTCCCGCTGTCATCCCCTCCTCCCAGCTGGGACGCTGGCCAAACCTTAAAGCCGAAGCCATCCACCGCTCTCCGGAGCTCCCTTGCCGAAGACCGGTGGCGTGTCGAAGGACCTCGAATCTATCGTGCGCAGCGTCAAGGCCCTTCCGCGCCATCGTACCAACGAGTTCAGGTTCCCGAGGATCGGCTTCCTTCCGAAACTGGACCGCTTGATGGAGGAGTTGGACGATGTCAGCGAGTTCGTCAGCCTCGACGCGGCCGGCCGCTCGATGGTCCTGACGATAAGGCACAGGTAGGCCCTAGCCCAAATGGAGCTCGCGGCATCCGGGGGCTTCCTCAGACTGACTGAGGACAGGCAGCTTCCTTCTCGCTTCTGACACTTCCCTGGGCTCTAGGTCGAAGTAGCCCACCTTTTCCCCGGCGCCCAGGTCAAGAGCCCTGACCCCGTAGGGCGTGGCCACGATGCTCCTGCCTATGAACTCCCGGTTTGCGTTGCCGACGCCCACGACATAGCAGGTGTCTTCGTGCGCCCTCGCCGTCAGAAGGGTCTGCCATTGCTCCTCCTTGAGAGGCCCCCTGTACCATGCCGACGGAACCAGTATCGCGTCCGCTCCACCCATAGCCAGCTTCTTCACGAGCTCCGGGAATCGCAGGTCGTAGCAGATCACAATGCCGAAGCGCATCCTCCCCAGCCTGAAGGTCACCAGCTCCGAACCCGTATCGAAGACGTCCGACTCCCTGTAGCCGAGAGCGTCGAAGAGCTTGATCTTCCTGTACCCGCCGAGGACCCTGCCCTTGACGATTACGACGGCCGTGTTATACACTGCCCGGCCTGCCCTTTCGTACACGGGGAGAAGGACTGCCGCCCCCTTTCTCCTGCTGGCGGTCGCCACGGCGCTCACGAAGCCGCCATCTAGCTTCTCCGACTCCCCTGCGACGTACTTTCGCGTGAGCCCCTCCCTGGGGTACCCCATGGAGTATTCAGGGAAGACCGCCAGGTCGGTCCCCTCCTCCAGACGTTCCACGACGGAGACGATCTTTCGCAGGTTGTCATCCTTGCTGGGGACCGTTTCCAGCTGGGCGAGGCAGATCTTCATGCGGGCGAACGGGGCTCCGCGAGATGTATAACGCTTTCGTCGGGCCGGGGTCGAATCGTCGTCTTCCCGACGAGCCTCGCCCTGCCGTCCGCAAGGCTGGCGTGGACGAGCTCGCCGTTGCCCATGGCCCGCCACCGAAGGGAGCCAAGGGGTTCAGAGGAGAAGATGACGGAGCCTTTGTTCTGTGCGTAGTACAGGGTGTAGTAGCCTTCGAGCTTCCTGCATTGCCGGTACGCGTAGAGCGATCTGCCGTCCTGAAGGACGAACGTCAGGGAGGAGTAATCCAGCCTCTCGAGAGAAGTGACGGTCGAGCGGATCGCTTCCGGGACCGGGCGCCTCCCCATCTCGTCCAGCAAGAGCAGGAAGAATCTTTCGCTGTCGGTCCCGCCTTCGGGCCTCCTCGATGCCCTGAACGCGCTTCTCAAGCCCCTTATGCTGCCGTTGTGCATGAACGCCCTTCCGTCCACAACAAACGGATGGCTGTTCTCCGGGCGCGGTTTCCCGATGGATGCCTTGCGCAGGTGAGCCAGAACGGAACGCGGCCCGGGCTCCTCAGCCACCTCAACGACCTTCACGAAGGACGGATCGTCCCAGGCATCGCGGGCGCTCCTGTAGTGAAGAGCTGAGCCCACGAAGTCGGTGGAGAAGACCCCCCAACCAGACGTGTGGCCAGGCGGGGAATTCGGGGTGACCTTCCCGGTGTGAGAGAGCCTCCGGAAGTCCTCGAAGGTTCCGTCGGGGGCTCCATCCGAGGTTACGAACGCGAGCATCCGGCACATGCATAGGCGACATCATGGACACGGGATAAAAGCCCATCGGACGAAGGCCCGATCCTCCTTGACAACACATATCAAGGTCGTGGCTCCTGCCCCCATCGACCATTCCTTGAAGTCTGACCCGGCGCACCTCGCGGCTCTGAAGGAGGACATGGAGGAGCTCCTCCCTGGGAACGCCCGTCCGATCGGCACCGTCAGGGTGGACGCCGTCCACTCCCATCAGCTCCGGCTCGCTTCAGTCTGCTGGGAGGGGGAAGGTCTGAAGTTCCCCGTGACGGTGGACGAGCCCCCGTCGAGAGGCGGCGACGCGGGAGCCCCGGCCCCTCTCAGCTACTTCATCCTGGGGGCCGCCACATGCCTGCTCACGCAGTTCTCCAAGCTCGCGATGCTCGGAGAGCTCAAGGTGGACTCCCTGTCGATGACAGCCAGGGGCCATTTCGAAAGGAAGATCGAAGGCGCCTTCACCGACGTCACCTACGATGTCAAGATAGCCGGAAGCGAGGCGCCGGCCACGATCGAGAAGCTCTCCAGGGACGCGGAGCGGCAGTGCTTCGCTTCGAACACCCTCAAGAAGGCCTTGAAGCTGACCACCAACGTCGACTACAACGGGTCGCATCTGCTCACCCTCACCTAGCCCCGGGCTCTTTGGGAAACCGTTTTTACCGAGGCAGGGCCGCCGTCACCGCCGTGAAGGTCACATTCACTCGGTCGGAGAGGCGCTTCCTAGAAGAGAACGAGATATGCAGGCTCGCGACGGCGTCAAAGAAGGGCTGGCCGCTGGTGACGCCGGTCAGCTACATCCTGGTGCGGGACTCGTTCTACATCGCCACTGACTACGACACGACCAAGTACAGGCACTTGAAGGAGAACCCGAGGGCCTCGCTCGTCGTGGACTCCATCTCTCCCAACAGGGCCGTCGTGATTCAGGGAGATGCCACCCTCATCGAACAGGGAAGGGAATTCGAGGATGTCTACTCCAGGTTCTACGAGAGGTTCGGCTGGGTTCGAAGCGACCCCTGGAAGGCCGGCGAGGCACCCTTCATCTGCGTCACTCCAAGGATGAAGTCCAGCTGGGACTGAGATGGCGTTCCAGGCCGCGGCAGGGGGAGCTGAGTAGATGCCGCCCAAGGGGAAAGCCAGGATCTCTGTCGAGAGGACGGTCTCCGACGACGGGTTCCTTGAGAACGCCTACGTCCTCTCCGAGCCGGCCAGCCGCGAATGCCTTGTGGTGGACCCGGGCGCATCGGCGGCCAGGTTGATCTCTTACGTAGAGGAGGAGGAGCTGCACGTCAAGGCCATCCTCGCGACGCACGGGCACATCGACCACGTCGTCGGCGTCCCCAGGCTGATCCGACGGTTCTCCGTCCCCTTCATGATTAACAGGTTGGATTCTCCCATGCTCGCCGACCTCGGGCTGCAGGCGTCCGCTTTCGGATACGATTTCGATGGGGAGGTGAAGGCAGACGGCTTCTTCGACGAGACCACGACCTTCCGGCTCGGGCCCATCGTAGTCTCCGTGATGCACACACCGGGCCATACGCCAGGCAGCTCGTGCTTCATGGCGGGCGAAGGGGACCTCATCACTGGCGACACGCTCTTCGCCGGCTCCATCGGCCGGACCGACCTCCCAGGAGGCTCGCCTCGCGACATGGCCAACTCTCTCCGAAGGCTGGCGGCTCTTCCGGCCTCTATCAGCATCTATCCGGGACACGGGGAAGGGTCCTCCATAGGCGCCGAGAGGGCACGCAATCCCTTCCTGGCGCTCTAGCGACGAACGGCCGCTCCGCTCAGGCCAGAGTGCCGGCCTGCGAATCGATGCTAGCTTATATCGCTAGTCTGCACAGAAGGCCTCATGGAGAAACCTGGCATCCTGGGTGTCGCGCTCACGGCTTCCGGCGTGGCCCTCCTTCTGGTGACCTTCATCTTCGCCTACCTCTCTTACGCCTCCTATGCGTCGGCCGCCGCTCAAGACCTCACCGACTCTCTTGATCTCCTTCTCCTCGCCGCGATCAAGGCCCTCTTCCTCGGCATCATGGCCTGGGTCGGAGGGATCCTCCTCGTAAGGGGAGTGGACTTCCTGAAGGTCGAGAAGGGCGTCGGCATGGTCACGATGAAGGTGGACAAAGGAGTGGCCCTGATCACCGCGCCGGAAGAAGCCGTCAAACCCAAGGAATAGGTAAGTCGCTTGGCCGACGGAGGCTCCCCCGACAGGATCCTCGCCATCGCGGTAGGCGTCGTCAGCCTGGCTGCCCTCATAGCTGTGGCGGCCCTCGCCGTGTCCGGCCTGGCTCTCTACCAGTCCCTCGGCGGCGCCGTCAGCGGCCTCGCCGCCTTGGGCGGCAACCAGACTTCCACGCCAGCCTTCAACATAACGAACGGCGGCCTTCTGACCACGACCCTCGGCGTCACCGCGAACGTGTCAGTCGAAGGCGTCGAGTACCCCATAATCTCTCGCCAGCTCACCCTCAGGCCCGGCCAGACGGGCGTCTTCAATTTCTCCGTCCCGCAGACCGTGCAACAGGCTCTCGGGGAGCCGGGGGTCCTCCAGGCCGCTCTCTTCAGAGGCATCACTGTCAACCTCACGCTGGGCTTCTCCCTTGCCCTCAGCCCCTTCCTCACGGCCACCGCCCAGGGCTCTCAGGTGTCTGACATCGCCCCGGTCGTCTCCAATCTGGTCGTCAAGATCGGCGCACCGGCTCCCTACAACGCCACCCACGTCAGCGTGCCTCTTTCGATCAGCTTCTACGACTCCTCCGACTTGTCCCTGAACGGCACCGTCGCCGCGACCGTTTCGGATTCTCCGACGGGCGGCAAGCTGGTGGGTGCGGGGAGCGCTCCATTCGAGGCCGATGCCAACTCTCTGAACTCAGAGTCGCTCACCCTCTACGCCAACTCGAGCCTGCTCAAGTCTGGGGTCCTGTACGCCAACCTGACGGTCAGCTCCGCGGGGGCGACGGCATCAGCCGTGGTTCCGTTCACATACGGCGGAGGAGCTTGAGCAGACTTGGAGCCCATAGTTGCCGTGGGAAGGGGGATGCGTGCGACGTTGGCGCTGGTCACAAGCTTGATCCTCTGGTACTACGTGCCGTCGCTCCTCCTGCACGACCTCTCGTCTCCCCCCGTCATCTTCACGCAGGAAGGGCTCCTCGCCTTCGCTCTGGTCATAGGGATCCTCGCCGCCCTCGGCTACATGTTCGAGGACGGGCCGGTTGGCTTCATGTGCGGCCTGGGCGGCAACCTCGCGACGATCGTCTTCCTCTACATGGCCACCGACGGGGGAGTCATGACATTCCAGGCCGAGGGTCTGTCGATGACGGCCGACTTCCAACCACTCCTCTTCCTTCTCATCCTCCCCAGCACCCTTTCGCTGGTGAGGAGAGTCTGGAGGGCCGTTTCCCATTCGGTCGGAAGGCCCACCGAATGGGAGGTCTACATGTAGCGAGCGTCACCAAGTTCTTATGCTCGGTCGTGACGCTCTCTGGCGAAGGTCACAATGGGAACCGTGCAGGGAAAGGCTGGAAGGGTAATCGTCGCCAACCTGACAAGGGGCAGCGATTTGCTGGCTTCCCTTGAAAGCCTGGCAGCGTCATCGGGCGTGGTTGGCGGTGTCTTCACCGCCCTCGGGGCCGTTGGGAAGGCGGCATTCACCTTCTACGACCAGGCGTCCCGCAAATACGTCAACATCAGGAAGGACGAGGAGCTCGAGATCGTTTCATGCTCGGGCAACTTCGGTGTCCTGGAGGGCCGGCCGCGAATCCACTGTCACGTCGTCTTCTCCGACAGGGAGGGCCACGCGTTCGGCGGTCACCTTCTCCAGGGTACGGAGGTATTCGTTGGGGAAGTCCACCTGATAGAGGTGGAAGGCGTCGTGCTGGAAAGGAAAGTCGACCCCGCGACCGGGATCGCTATGCTGGACTTCTAGGTGCCCGACTCCAGCTGTCTGACGCGGGAAGGAACTTCAGGGAACTTCTGCCTAGCCTGCTCTTCGGCCGCCGCGGCGGCCTCGCGGATGATGTTCTCGGCCTCCTCGTTGGCGAGGGACACGTTGAAGGTGCTTCCCGAAAGCCCGCCGGCCTCCGACATGGTCTGCTGCAGGCTCGCGAAGGAGTCGGTGATGGTCCCACTGGCTTCCGGCATCACCTTGGCGAGTTGCTTCTGCAGGGTCGCGGCCACCGCTATCGCCGGGCCCATTATGTAGTTGAAGTCGCCCAGGTCCTTCACCGTCTCCATCCGGAGGTAGATGGCGTTGAAGGCGAGTTTGGCCTTCATTACCGTCTTCTCCGTCTTCCTGAGCTCCGAGAGTTCGCTCGCCAGCATCTTAGCCCTGGCAGGATCATTGGCCTTCAGGGCGATGACGATCTTGCCGAAGACCTCGGCATCCTTCGTCTTGAGCCGGAACTCCCTGTCGTCAAGGAGCCTAGTAACGGTCGTAAGGGTGTTCATCGCGTTCTGCAACATCGGCTTCAAAGGTTCACCGGACTTGGACGTCTGTATGCACCAACCGGGGTTATCACGGTCTTGTAATTAATGCTTCCCCATCGATGGGTCGCCGCTCCTCTCCGGGAGCTACGACGTGACGAAGATCGTGTAGCTCGTCAGCAGCTCCTGCTTGCCGGAGCTGTTCTGCCAGGCGAGGTACAGCGTATAGCAGCCTGGGCCGTGAGACCTGATGACTTGGCCTAGGCTGAAGGTCAGGGAGATCCCCGCATGCGTCACGTCCCACTGGGTGGCGCTCACGGTCGTTCCCACTGGCACTGTGTATCCGGGCTGAACCACGCCCGCTATGAAGGTCCCCTGGTCGTATTCTCCGTCGTACGGAGAGGCGGAGAGCTGCGATACGTTCAGCTGGACGGGGGCCTGATCGAAGAAGACCTGCACCATCTGTACGCCGTCCCCGGAAACGCCCCTTGCGCCCGATAGCGTTCCGGACAGCGTTATCGTGCCAGTGGCGCTCATGGTTATGGGCGAAGTCCAGTTCAGGTAGTCGTTGGTGAAGTCCTGGACCAGATAGACGCTGTCCGAGTCATAGGCGATCCCTACGGAGACGCCTGTGTGGTACTGGTCGAGTATGTTGTCCCTGTGCCCGTTGTTGTGGGCCGCGTCGTTGTAGACCATCTCGTACTCCAACCTCTTGACGGCGTCCTCGACGGAGGCGGTGGAGTGATATCCCCCTATGGCCCGAATGAAGGCGACGTTCTCGGCAACGTACCCCTGTCCCCCGGCTATGGTGTACCGCATGTAGGGCTTCAGCCCCTGCGTGTCCCAGTGGCTGAGGTAGCCGTTGACCAGCATGCTGTAGGCGTGCTGCTGCGCCGCCAGCCGCAGGTTGAGGGTCACCGGCGTCAACCCCCCTAACGTCGCCCTGTCCTGGTTGATGAGCTGCAGTGTGAAGTTGGCGAGCGTCGAGTAGTCGGCGGGGAGGGGCGAACTGCTGTAGAGGAGGGGGGGTGCGTTGGTCGTGCCGTTGGTGGGCGGTACGAGCTGCTGGCCCACACCCTCGTCAAGCCCCTGCATCAGTGGGCCCATGTCTCCCACTACGAGTGGCGCGATGACCAGGATGGAGGCTATCACAAGGAGCAGCAGCCCGGCGACCGCCAGGTAGGCGATCGTGACGGAGCCCCTGGCATGCTTCGCCGTCATTACGCCGCATGATTCCGCGGACTCTCTATAAGGTTTCGATGCCTCCGGAACAACGACCTCCCAGGTTCGCATGGGGTGCGCGGTCGGACCTGCCTCAAAGCCCGGGTAACCTTTTTCTCCAGGCCCATCCATGCCTCCGCTGATTGGTCTGTTTCGCGGTCTGCAGGAAGTGCGGGCCCCTTCCGTTCCCGGTCAACCCCGCCCTCCCCCTTCGCCGTCAGCCAGCCGAGCTGGCCGGAGTGCTGGCGACCTCCGACTGCCCGAAGTGCGGCTCCATGGGCCTGGAGCTGAGGGAGTTCCCGGACGCGGACGGAGTCGAGATAGACCGCAAGCTCAGGAAAGCGGAATCTGACTACGGCAGGACCCTCGACCTCCTGAAGAAGCTGACCGATTCCGAAGACGAGACTTCGCTTCTGGAGGAAATAGACGAAGCCAGCAGGTCTCTGAGGGAAAGGATGGGGATTCGATACGACTTCATTCCGAGCACATCAGCTCCAGGAATCGAGTTCGAGCTGATAGACGCTGAGAAGCTCGAGGATGCCGAGCCCGAGCCTGGGGTCTACCTGCCCGTAATCAGGGCCGAGGGCTGGGCGGTCCTGGGCCAGCCCGACATATGCACAGGCGTCCTTCTCAGGAGGGACCAGGAAGACATCCTCGTCGAATTCACGGTGAACCTGGACGCGCGAACCTACTGGTTCGTCACTTCCATGACCAGGGACTTCGCCTGGCTCAGAAAGGCCGTGGTGGCCAGGAAGCTGGGCCTAGCCTTTCGAAACGGAATTCAGGTCACCCGGCTGGACGAGCCCTCCGCGCGCGAACTGAACCTCGTGTTGCTCGGCTGGCAGATGGGTGCCCACGGCTAGATGAGTAGGCCGGGTCCCCTTCCAGCGGAGAGAGGCAGCCATGGATTCTTCACAGCGTCCGCTGATTTGAACCAAAAGATGGCGCCCAAGGCGAGATTCGAAGTCGCGTGGTTTAAAGACCAACTCGCGTCGTCCGCGTGACAGGCGGACATACTAGGCCGGGCTATACGACTTGGGCACCACAGCCGGAAATCTGGAAGGGGGTTTTTATGCTTTTGCGAGGCCTTCGCCACTCATGTTGATCTCTAGACCGGCACCTTGAACACGTAGCCTATGGCGTAGAGGACGAGCGAGGCCAGGAGCAGGATGACGACGCTCTTCAGGCCGGCCCACCAATTCGCGCCCCTGACACGCATGAACTGGGTTGAGCTCGAGACGAAGAGCAGCAGGGAAGCCAGGGCAAGCGAGACGACGATCGCCTCAGCGTGTGTGAGGTCGAACAGATAGGGGGTCACGATGAATAGCACGCTGGCCGCGAACGCAAGTCCCACCGGCAGGGCCCGCATGCTGCTTCTGGGCTTCAGCTCCTCCCTGTGCGTATGGAGCTCGAAAAGCATCTGGGTGTTCAGCCATCTCTCAGGCTCTTTCGTGATGATGCCCAGCATGGTCTCACGCTCGCTGTCGTCGTAACCCTCAGCCTTCAGGATGTCGTCAAGCTCCCGCCTCTCCTCCTCAGGCTCCTCCCTCACCTCCATGGCTTCACGTTCGAAGTCCTGCTTGATCAGGGAGATCTCGCTCTCCTTGGAGAAGAAGGCTGCCAGGAACATCGAAATCGCCCCGGCCAAAGCGAAGACTATACCGGAGAAGACGATGGTGCCGAAGGCCATCCCCGCCGCGTTGAGGGCCGCCAAGAAGGCCGACCCGTCGATGAGCCCATCCCCGACTCCCAGTTGGATGTCCGCCACGAAGTCCCTCAACCTGCTGTGAGGATGCAGCTCCACTGTCGATTGGCTCTTCAGATCCTCGTTCCGGCCCGCGGAGTCGGGTGCCAACGTCTCACCGTACGACGGACCTAGCTTATAGGTGCTGGGCTGGTGCGAACCTAGTATGTTATTCAGTCTCCCTCCACTCGCATCTCCCTGGATCCAGCAGAGATGTCCAGCGTGGATAGAGCGAAACCGCGTCTCTCTCGCATGCCAGGCGCTGCTAGTCTTATAGGAACCCAGGGGCGCATCTAGTCCATGCGCTCGGGCGACGGCAGGATCAGGGTAGCCACCGTATCGTTGCTGGCTTCCGTGCTTCTGGTCGTGATCAAGCTGGGCGCGTACCTCACTACAGGCTCCCTGAGCGTCCTGGCGGAGGTGCTACATTCCACACTGGACTTCTTCGCGACGCTCGTCACCCTCTCAGCCGTCACCTACGCAGCCAAGCCTCCGGACGTCGCCCATCTCTACGGGCACGGAAAGGCAGAGAACCTCGGCGGGCTGACCGGGGCCATCCTCATCATGGCTACGAGCCTCTGGGTGCTCTACGAGGGGGTCGACAGACTGATTCACTCTGTCTCTTTCACCCCATCCCTGGCGGCCGTTTTCGTGATGGCGATCTCAATGGTCGTCGACTACGAAAGGTCCAAGGCGCTCCTCAAGGCCGCCAAGAAGTACCACAGCCAGGCCCTCGAGGCGGACGCACTCCACTTCTCCAGCGACCTGATCAGCGCTGCCGCGGTCCTGGGGGTGGTCTGCGTTGGGGTCCTCGCACCGATGATCGCTCCACTACCCCACTTCGTGCTCGTATGGTTGGACGTCGGGGTGGCGGTGTTCGTCGCGGCTTGGTTCGCCTGGCAGGGCTACCATCTCTCAGTGAGGGCAATATCCGAGCTTCTCGACAAGGCCCCGGCGGAGATCGTCGCCGAGGCAGAGTCGATAGCGAAGCACACGGACGGTGTCATTTCCGTCAGAAACGTCAGGTCACGCCGCAGCGGTCCCCGGATCTTTATGGACATGGCGATTACCGTGGCGGAAGGGACGCCGATTTCCAAGGCCCATGAGATTGCATCGAATGTTGAGAAGGGCATCAAGGAGGGCCTTGGGGACGTCGACCTGGTAATCCACGTCGAGCCGGAGTCTCACGAAGGGCTGAGGAAGAAGGTGATCAGCGCCGCTTCAGCCGTGCAAGGAGTGAAGGGCGTCCATTCCGTCCTGGTGACAGAATCTCATGGCGAGCTCAACATCAGGCTCCACGTGGGAGTTGACCCAGGGCTGACAGTCGCCGAAGCTCACAAGGTCGCTGACGGAGCCGAGAAGGCGGTGAAGCTGATCGACCCGGCGGTCTCAAACGTCATCGTCCATGCGGAGCCGTTCAGCCAGGGTTCGAACCAAGAGGTCGTCGGGATGGTGAACTCTCTCATGGCCGAATCGCCGCTGTTGCGCGGGGGCTCGGTGGCCGTCGAGACAATCGGGGAGGTCACCTATGTGGACATCAGTTGCGTCGCCAGAGGGTCGGCGCAGCTGGTCGACACGCATGACTTGGTCACTTTGCTTGAGGACAGGGTTCGGGAGCATCTGGGAGGGGACGTCTACGTCACCATACATGTAGAGCCCCTTGGCAACGCGACTTCCGCTTAAATCCCAGCCGCTCATCTGACGTCCTGTGGACCCCAAGCTGCTCGCCAGGCTCCGAAGGATGTATCCGAGCTGCACTCGCAGGGAGCTCGACGAGCTCGCTTCCAGCATCGAGGGGGACAAGTTCTGGAGGGCCCGAGGCGACTTCGTATTCGCCGTGGCGCTTACCAGGGCGCGCTCCCTACATGGCGGCTCCTGGGTGGCCAGGGCAACCGGGGTGAGAGTGATGCGGGTCCCAGAGGGCCTTAGGCCCTTCTGCAGGAAGGGCAGGGTGGCTCTGCTGGCTTCCGAGAAGGAGCCCGTTGTCTCCCTCTTCCTTGGCTGGCCCGCGTTCCTGTGGGCCATGAGGAAGGAGGAGGTCGCGGCTGTGATAGAGGGAGCCTCAACAGGCCGCCTGAGAGGTTACGTAGGAGTCCCAGCCCTCAAAGAGTACCTTGGCTATCGGCAGGAAGGGTTGGCGGGCCCGTCGGGATGAGAGCTCAGACAGGTTCGTAAACTGGACTTTTCGGAGCATGGCAGCATGCCTGAAGGGATTAGGGGCCGAAAGGGTCCCAGAAAACGGATTCTTGGGGCCCACTGGTCGCTTTGCCGCTACTGGCGACGACGACCATCGCTTAATCATCTTTATGTTATTGAAAACAATTGAATAATGGTCTGGACTCAGCCGGCGGGCTTCTTCATTCGAGTGAACAACAGGGCTATCGAAACAGCGACAGCCGTCAGAATCATCACCGTTGCCCCGGGGTACTCGGGGATCGGAGTCAGGTCCCCAGCAGAAATGACGCGAATCTCGCCCGGGAACGTCGAGAAATGATACAACTCGGTCCTCACACCGGCAGGCGTTATTTGAGAAAGCACCCAAATAATGGACTCGGACACGATGTAGTTCCCGTTTGAATCGACCACGGTGGAGTATGGTTTGGTACCCTTATCGAACCTGTACATATGAGTGGCCACGCCGTCGGGAGTCACTTTCCAGAGTGTGTTTCCGTCGACTGCGGTGACTATGTAATTCCCGGAAGAATCGATCTCCGCCCAGCCGGGCCAAGAGCTACTAGGGAAGTTGTAGATGGTGCTCACGTTGCCATCAGGGGTGACCTTCGCCAGCGCGTTCAGAGACGGCCATATGCCTTGAGTCACGATGTAGTTCCCGAATGGATCAATCGCCACAGCGATCGGAGAAGTGATGTTGGCAATCTCCGTCTTCACTCCGCCAGGAGTGATCTTGGAGAGCTTGCTAGTGTTGTACTCGGGAACAATGTAGTCCCCTGAAGAATCTATCTTTATATCAAATGGTTTGGTGCCATCGGGGAACTTGTATATCATAGTCCTCACGCCGGCTGGGGTCACCTTCGTAAGCGCGTTGCCAGTCACTTCCACGACTATGTAGTTACCCGAAGAATCAATGGCAAACACACATTCGCAGGAGCCTGGCGGGAATTGGTATATGGTATCCATCCCTTTCGATGTCAGAAGGGATAGGGTCGTCTGATCCCAGCTGGAGTCTGTTCTTGTGATCACCGCATAGACGCCAGAACCTGTATCCGAACTTGCGCTCGTCGCTCTTAACTGGGAGGATGCTCCAGGAACCACAGGAGATAGGAGAAGGACGGTAAACAGAGAGGAAATCACCAATAGCTTCCGGTAATCTTCCAACGTTCCCCGTAAAACTGAAGGGCAGGGAGTCTTATTTACGGATTGTGCATACGGCACCGAACAGGGTGTCATGCTTCTTACCTTAGGCCCCAGTCTGCCCAGAACTAGCAAGACTGGAGAGCAACCCTCGGTGGACCTACACTCTTGCCATCAGCGAAATCGTCAACGGCATATCCTAAGCGGGAAATCTGACTGCGGGAATAGCTCCGTAGTGGCTGGGCGTGGGCTTGGACCTGCGAAGAAGGGAACGTGTTCCAAAGTCAAGGCTTTTATGGTTGGCGTCATTGATTCATGCCATGCGAAGCAGGACAAAGGCAGTGGTCACAGCTACAGTGGCGGTGCTTTTCGTTGCCTTGTTCTTTGCTCCGGTAGCGTATTCAGGGACTACATGGTATTCCTTCTTCTCTCTGCGCTCTTCTCCCATTATGAAGTCACCCTCATGCTGGGTCTTAGGTGTCGGCTACTCGTACTGGGACGGACAGCTCACAGGATGCAACGGCCCCTATCTAGTGTAGGGTTCGCCTGCTGGGCATGGGCTTGGACCTGCGAATGGACCTCTGCCCTGGACATAATCGATAAAGGCTGCCCTACCTATCCCATTATAGATGACTCCCGCAGACTGGATTCCAACAGAGGCGTTGATAGTGGGAGTCGTCGCTGTGCTGTACGTAGTTCTTCGGAGATTGCTGGAGAGAAAAAGGCCCAAACCGACTAAGCAAGGGTCGCCGAGATACAAGTTTCGACGATCCGGCTGGCTTTCAGGCAACAGATAGACAGTTAATTGGTGTTGGGCTTGGACCTGCGCGGACCCTGGCTCACTCATGCAATTCCTTCAATAATCCTCTGCAATATTTGGAATATTTGGCGGGCCCGTCGGGAATCGGACCCGAGACCCCCGGGTCTCTCTGACCGCGTCCGGTCATAAAAGCCCGGCGCTCTACCTGGCTGAGCTACGGGCCCGTTGGGACTTGGTTGAAGTCCTCCCGTTATTAAGCCTAGGGTAGGGTAGCGCCTCCCTTCCCTGGCGCCGTGGTGCTGCCCTAGGGGAGGGTCATTGCCATGACCGCTTTCTGAACGTGAAGCCTGTCCTCGGCCTCGTCGAAGTAGAGCGACCTCTTGTACCCGTCGAGGACGTCGTCCGTGACTTCCTGTCCCCTGTCCGCCGGACCGCAGTGCATGTAGAAGGCCTTGTGAGTGTTGTCGAGGCTCTTCATGGTCGTTATCCAGCTCGCGTACTTGGACTGGTAGGCGGTGGCCGCCTCCTTGTCCACCTTCGGGCTGTGGGGCGGGAAGAACTCCTTCGGCGACCAAGCCTTGGGGTATACGAAGTCGGCCCCTTCGAAGGCCTCCTTCATGTCGTAGCTTACCTTGAAGCTCCCGCCGTACCTGTCGGCGTTAGCCTTGCAGGCCTTGACAACTTCGTCCTCAAGCTCGAACCCCTTCGGATGGGCGAGGACGACGTCCATCCCGAACTGGGTGGTTATCAGAGCCTCGTTCTGCGGAACGGCGAGAGGCTTGAGGCCTCCCGAGTAGGCGTATGAGACGACGAACTTCTTGCCCTTGAGCTTCGGCGACACCTGCTTCGCCGCCATGATATCCGCCATGGCCTGGAAGGGATGGTACATGTCATCCTCCATGTTCAGCACAGGGATGGAGGCCCACTTGGCGAACTCCTTGACCACCCTGTGACCCCTTCCGATGTGCCACTTCGCCGCATCACCGTAGATCCTGATGGCTATCGAGTCTCCCATCCTGCTGAGGACCCTGGCGACATCCGAGATGGCTTCCGTCTGGTAGGCCACCATGTCCTCCGGCAGCGACGGGGTGTACACATCCTGGGGGCTCAGGAAGTGGGCGTGACCCCCCAGCTGGTAGATGCCGGCCTCGAACGAGTTCCTGGTCCTCAGCGACCTGTTGTAAAACAGCATGAAAAGCGTCCTCCCCGGGAGGTAGGGCGTCTCCTTCCTCTCCCTGAACTTCTTCTGGAGATCAAAGGAGGCATCGAGGACCTCGCCGAGCTCCTCCTGGGTGAAATCCTGAGTGTTCAGGAAGTCCCGTCCCTTGAACGCGCCAACATAAGACGGTACCTTCATGGTTACCACCGCGTCTCGCGTCCTCTCACGATTTAAGGGTTTGGCGAGATGGGGGGACGAGAGGAGCCCTGAACCAAGAGAAAAGTTAAATACACACCTTTTGGCGGTACTGTTGCGGAAAATTTTGTATGTTGGAATATATTCGGTTTTTAAGGCACTTCCTGTCCGGCGCTGGGGCGCCCTTTAGCTAGGTGCATCGGGATGGCCGAAGTCGTCAAGGAGTTCAAGCCGTCGGCCCATCGGGACGTGCCCAAGCACGAGATCGTGCCCAAGGATGAGGTGGAGGGGGTCCTGAAGAAGTACAACGCCACCTTCGAGCAGCTCCCGTACATTCTGACCACCGACCCGGTGGTCCTGGAGCTGCAGGCCAAGCCCGGCGACCTCATCAAGATAGGCCGAGAGAGCAAGACGGCCGGCTCCAGCGTATACTTCCGCCTCGTAGTCGAGGGTTGACAGTTATGATGGAATCTCCATCGGCCACGCTCACCGACGGATGGCCGATAATAGAAGACATACTGAGGAAGGAGGGGGTCGCTAGGCAGCACCTCAACTCCTATAACGAGTTCGTAGCCAGGGGGCTTCAGAGCATCATCGACGAAGTCAGCGAAGCCGACATCGAGACGGCCAGCGGCTCCTACAAGGTCAAGTTCGGCAAGATCATCGTGGATCGCCCTAGGGTCGTCGAAATAGACGGCTCGATCAGCTACGTGCTCCCGACGGAGGCGAGGCTCAGAAACCTCACTTACGGCGCACCGCTCTACCTCGAGATAACGATAATCGACCCGCAGCTGGGGCCCGCCGGCCAGGTCACCCAGAAGTTCCACGTAGGAGATCTCCCGGTGATGGTGAAGTCCAACCTCTGCGCCCTCTTCGGCCTCTCCGACGACCAGCTCATCGAGGCGGGCGAAGACCTCAAGGACCCCGGGGGGTATTTCATAATCAACGGCTCCGAAAGGGTCATCGTCGGCCTGGAGGACCTCTCGCCCAACAAGATCCTCGTCGAGACGGACAAGAGTGGGGGGAAGACCTCGTACAAGGCCAAGATCTACTCCTCCATCGTGGGATACAGGTCCAAGCTGGAGCTTGAGCTCAAGCCGGACGGCGCCCTCTACGTCAAGCTCCCGGCTTCGCCAGTCGACCTGCCGTTCGTGATAGTGCTCAGGGCCCTCGGCATCACCACCGACAAGGAGGTGGCCGACATGGTCTCTGTGAAGGGCTCGATTCAGGACCAGCTGGAGACCACCTTCGAGAAGGCCTCGGAGGCTCTGACGTCCCAGGACGCCCTGATGTACATCGGCAACAGGGTCGCCCACGGCATGATGGACGAGCTCAGGCTGAAGAGGGCCGAGATGCTCCTCGATTGGTACCTCCTCCCACACCTCGGGAGGCAGCCCTCCAACAGGCTGGACAAGGCCGCGTTCCTGGGGGAGGCCGCCTGCAAGCTCCTCGAGCTCAGGCTGGGCTTCATCGACCAGGACGACAAGGACCACTACGGCAACAAGGTCATCAAGTTCGCAGGCCAGATGCTGGCCGACCTCTTCCGCACGGCGTTCAGGAACATGGTCCGCGACATGAAGTACCAGCTTGACCGCGTGGGCCAGAGGAGGGGACCTGCAGTCGTCGGCGCCGCCATCCGCCCTGGCATCATCACGGACAAGCTGGCGAACGCCATCGCCACCGGCAACTGGGGAAGGGGCAAGGTCGGCGTGACTCAGCTGCTCGACAAGACGAACTACCTTTCCACCCTGAGCCACCTCAGGCGCATTCAGTCGCCCCTAAGCAGGAGCCAGCCTAACTTCGAGGCAAGGGACCTCCATTCCACTCACTTCGGCAGGATCTGCCCCAACGAAACTCCCGAGGGCTCGAACTGCGGCCTGGTGAAGAACCTTGCCCTTTCGGCCATAATCTCGGTCACCTCGTCCAGTCACGAAGTCCTGAACAAGCCCTTCACCCTGGGCGTCATGAGGTATGGTGAGGCTTCGCAGGAGCTCAAGGAGACCGGGGCCAAGGTCTTCGTGGACGGCAGGATGGTGGGGTACGTGGACGACGCCTTCCGCCTCTCCTCCGCCTTCAGGAGGCTCAGGCGCAGGGGCGAGATACCTCCGGACGTCTCGATCTACGTCTACAAGCCCGAGCTGCCCAACGCCACCGTAAGGGTCTACGTCTCGGCCAGCGCGGGCAGGGTCCTCAGGCCCCTCATCGTCGTCGAGAACGGGAGGCCCCTGGTCACCGCCGACATGATCGAGAAGGTCAAGTCCGGCATGCTCAGCTGGCGCGACCTGGTGTCTCAGGGAGTCCTGGAAGTGATAGACGCCAACGAAGAGGAGAACGCCTACATCGCGCTTGACGCGGCCGATCTCACGCCGCAGCACACTCACCTCGAGCTCTACACCCCGGCCATACTCGGAGTCGCTGGCTCGCTGATCCCATACCCCGAGCACAACCAGTCGCCCAGGAACACCTACGAGTCGGCCATGGCCAAGCAGGCCCTCGGCTTCTCCACTTCCAACTTCGGCACGGCCAGCTACGTCAGGCAGCACCTCGCGGTCTACCCGCAGGTCCCGGTCGTCAAGACTCGCTCCCACACCCTGATCAACATGGACGAAAGGCCGATGGGTCAGAACGCCGTGGTGGCCGTCCTGAGCTTCGAGGGATACAACATAGAAGACGCGGTGGTCCTGAACAAGTCCAGCGTGGACAGGGGGCTCGGACGCACCTTCTTCTACAGGCTGTACGAGGCCGAGGCCCAGCAGTACCTCGGCGGCATGAAGGACAGGTTCGAGCTGCCCAGCGCCGACGCCAACATCAGGGGCTTCAGGGGAGAGAAGTTCTACAGGCTCCTCGAGCCCGACGGCGTGGTCATGGCCGAGGCCGTGGTCTCGGGCGGTGACGTCCTGGCCGGAAGGACAAGCCCACCCCGTTTCATGGAGGAGTACAAGGAGTTCGAGGTCAAGGGCCCCTACAGGCGCGACACCTCCATCGCGGTCAGGCCCAGCGAGAACGGCGTGGTCGACGCCGTCTTCATGACCCAGACGGTGGAGGGTAACAAGATCTACAAGATACGCGTGCGGGACCAGAGGATCCCCGAGCTGGGAGACAAGTTCGCCTCCAGGCACGGGCAGAAGGGGGTCGTCGGGCTCCTGGTCAACCAGGAGGACATGCCCTACACCGAGCAGGGTATCGTCCCCGACGTCATCATGAACCCCCACGCGTTCCCGTCGAGGATGACCGTCGGGCAGTTCCTCGAGTCGCTCGCCGGCAAGGCGGCGGCCGTCAGGGGAGCCCCGGTGGACGGAACGGCCTTCCTCGGCGAGAAGCCCAAGGAGATCAAGGACATCCTGAAGCAGTTCGGCTTCCTCCCGTCGGGCCGCGAAGTGATGTACGACGGCCGCACCGGGAAGAGGTACCCCGCTGACATCTACACGGGCGTCGTGTACTACCAGAAGCTCCACCACATGGTGGCGGACAAGATCCACGCCAGGGCAAGGGGCCAGGTACAGATGCTCACCAAGCAGCCCACCGAGGGCAGGGCCCGCGGCGGAGGCTTGAGGTTCGGGGAGATGGAGAGGGACTGCCTCATAGCCTACGGGGCGGCCATGGTCCTCAAGGACAGGCTCCTCGAGGAGTCGGACAAGACCGAGGTCCACATCTGCGAGAAGTGCGGGCTCATCGCCTACTACGACTCCAGGCAGCGCAAGTACGTGTGCAAGGTCGACGGCGACACGGGGAAGATCTCCACCGTCACCGTCGCCTACGCGTTCAAGCTGCTGCTCCAGGAGATGATGAGCCTGGTCATAGCGCCTCGGCTGAAGCTGAAGGACAAGGTATAGGGGTGCATTGAGTTGGAAGAAGCGATCAAGACCGTCGGCGGAATAGGGTTCTGCGTCTTCTCACCTTCCGAGGTCAGGAAGTACTCCACCGTCGAGATAACCGTCCCGGAGACGTACGACGAAGACGGGATGCCCGTCCAGGGCGGCCTCATGGACAGCCGCCTCGGCGTGCTGGAGCCGGGCCAGAAGTGCGGGACCTGCGGCAACACCAGCGCCCGCTGCCCCGGCCACTTCGGCCACATCGAGCTGGCCGAGCCAGTGCTCCACGTCGCCTTCGTCACCATAACCCACACGCTCCTCGTGGCGACCTGCAGGAGCTGCGGAAGGATACTCCTGCCCGAGGACGAAGTCAAGGCCTACAGGGAGCAGATCGTCGTCAAGGGCTACACCACGCCCAACATCGTCGAAAGGATATCGAAGGAGATAATCGCCAAGGCGAAGAAGGCCAAGGTCTGCCCTCACTGCGGCAAGAAGAAGCTGGAAGTCGAGTTCACCAAGCCTCACCTCTTCCACGAAATCAACGACGAAGGAGGGGCCGTGCGCCTCCTCCCCGCCGCCATCAGGGAGAGGATGGAGAGGATCGTGGACGACGACCTCATACTCCTGGGCTTCGACCCGAAGTCCGCCAAGCCCGAATGGCTTGTTCTCCAGGTACTGCCGGTGCCCCCGGTCACCGTCCGCCCCTCCATCACGCTTGAGACGGGCATAAGGTCGGAGGACGACCTGACTCACAAGCTCGTGGACATCCTCAGGGTCAACCAGAGGGTCAGGGAGAGCAAGGAGTCGGGCACACCGCCTCTCATCGTCCAGGACCTGGTCGACCTGCTCCAGTACCATGTGACGACCTACTTTGACAACGAAGTCTCCGGGATCCCGCAGGCCCACCACAGGTCGGGGAGGCCCCTCAAGACCATCAGCCAGAGGCTGAAGGGCAAGGAAGGAAGGTTCAGGGGCAGCCTCTCCGGGAAGAGGGTGGACTTCTCCAGCAGGACGGTGATTTCGCCGGACCCATCTCTCGACATATCAGAGGTGGGCGTTCCGGCCGAGGTCGCCAAGAAGCTCACCGTCCCCGAAAAGGTAGCCCCGTGGAACATAGAGCACCTGAAGACGCTTGTGGTGAACGGCCCCACGACTCATCCGGGCGCCAACTACATCATACGCCCCGACGGCGTCAAGATCAGGCTCGAGTTCGCGGGCGACAGGCAGGCCATAAGCGAGGCCCTCGCGCCCGGCTACGTCGTCGAGCGCCACCTGAGCGACGGGGACGTCGTCCTGTTCAACCGCCAGCCTTCCCTGCACCGGATGTCCATCATGGCGCACTTCGTCAAGGTCCTCCCCTACAGGACATTCAGGCTTCACCCCGCCGTTTGCCCGCCCTACAACGCGGACTTCGACGGCGACGAGATGAACCTTCACGTCCCCCAGGGAGAGGAGGCGCGCTCCGAGGCCCTGACCCTGATGAGGGTTCAGGACCAGCTCATCTCCCCGAGGTACGGCGGCCCCATAATTGGCGCGATCAGGGACTTCCTGACGGCCGCCTTCCTTCTGACGAAGGACGGCGTGTTCCTCACCAGGACCCAGTTCTCGAACCTCGCCTACGCCGGCGGCTATACCGGAGAGATCCCTCCGCCGGCCATGGAGGAGCCCGAGGAGCTCTACACCGGCAAGCAGCTGTTCAGCCTCTTCCTTCCGAAGGACTTCAACTACGTGCTGACCTCGAAGTGGTTCAAGGCCAAGGGCGGCAAGAAGGGCAAGGACGTCGTCGTCAAGGAGGGGGTCCTGGAATCGGGAGTCATCGACAAGGCCTCCATCGGGGCCGAAGAGCCCGACACCATCCTCCACAGGATCGTCAAGGACTACGGCACCGACGCCGCGAGGTCCTTCCTGAACTCCACCCTTAGGATCCTCAGGGCCTACATCACCTCGGTTGGCTTCTCCTTCGGCTTCGACGAGCTGGAGCTGAACGACCAGGCGGTAAAGGAGATCGCGGACATAATCAAGACGGCCTACTCCAACGTCGGTGACCTCTACAAGAAGTACGACTCCGGCAAGCTCTCCCTGATCAAGGGGCTGAGGCCCGAGCAGGCCCTGGAGCAGTACATCATGAGCGAGCTCAGCAGGGCAAGGGACCACGCGGGCCGGGTCGTCGAGCGTAGCCTCCCCGACACCAACTCGGGGATCGTGATGGCCAAGACGGGAGCAAGGGGCTCCTCTCTGAACCTGGGCCAGATGACGGCCACGGTGGGCCAGCAGTCAGTCCGCGGGAAGAGGATAACCAGGGGGTACTACCACAGGGCTCTGCCGCACTTCAAGCAGCTTGAGAAGAACCCCGACGCCTACGGGTTCGTCAAGTCCAACTACCGCGACGGCCTCGACCCGATCGAGTTCTTCTTCCACGCTATGGGCGGCCGCGAAGGGTTGGTGGACACGGCGGTCAGGACCCAGCAGAGCGGCTACATGCAGAGAAGGCTCGTCAACGCCATGGAGCACGTAAGGGTCGAGTACGACTCCACCGTCAGGGATCCGCAGGGCAACCTCATCCAGTTCATCTACGGAGAGGACGGCGTCGACCCCTCGAAGAGCGACCACGGCAAGGCGGTCAACGTCGACAGGCTCATCGACTCGCAGGAGCTCCTCGACGACAAGGAGGCCGCGAGGATCAAGGAGAACGAAGCGAAGACCCTCGTCAAGGGCTACGTCGGGAGGCTGAACCCCAAGCTGGCGGAGGAGCTGGAGGAGTCGCTGAAGAAGGGCGGCCTGAGCAAGAAGGCCGCCAAGGCCGTGTGCGAAGCCACGGTCTCCCTCTACAAGAGGGCGCTGGTGGAGCCGGGAGAGGCCATGGGAGTCGTGGGCGCCCAGTCGATAGGCGAGCCCGGCACCCAGATGACCCTCAGGACCTTCCACTTCGCGGGCGTCAGGGAGAGGGACGTCACGCTCGGGCTGCCTCGCCTCATCGAGCTGGTGGACGCGCGGAAGCAGCCGAGCACCCCGACAATGGACGTCTACCTCGACGAGGAGCACCGTGTCAGCCAGGAGAAGGCCCTCGAAGTGGCCAGGGAGATCCTGTTCACCAAGGTGGGCGACCTGGTGAAGCAGGTCAAGAAGGACTACGAGGAGATCTCCTACGAGTTCGTCCTGGACTCCGAGAAGATGGCCGAGAGGGCCTGCACGCCGGAGAGCATACTCTCCGTCATAAAGTCCCCCAAGAACAAGACCAAGGTGGACGAGAAGGGCCGCTACTTCAAGATACTGGTGGACAACTTCGAAGACCAGGCGTCCGTCAGCGTCAGGGACAAGTCGATGAACACGCGGGTCAAGGGAGTCCCGGGCATCCTCAGCGTCTCGGTGGTGCAGAAGGAAAGTGAATGGATGGTGCAGACCGCCGGGTCGAACCTCGGGAAGGTGCTCAAGTTGCCTGGCGTGGACTCGACGAGGACCACGACAAACAACATCTACGAGATAGCGATGAACCTGGGGGTCGAGGCGGCTCGCAACGCCATCGTGAGGGAGATACTCAACACCCTCGACGAGCAGGGCCTCGAGGTCGACGTCAGGCACATCCTGCTGGTGGCCGATCTGATGACCAGCAAGGGCGTGCTCCAGCAGATAGGCAGGCACGGCATCGCGGGCTCGAAGACCAGCGTCCTGGCCAGGGCAGCCTTCGAGATCACCGTCCCGACGCTCGCCGAAGCGGCCGCACGCGGCGAGACCGAGGAGCTCAAGGGCGTCACCGAAAACGTTATTGTAGGTTCCACCATACCTGTTGGCACTGGAATGGTTGACATCTACATGAAAAGTGGCGAGTAGGCATGGAAAGCAAGATTGTCGGTTCGGTGGTCAAGACGGCCATGAAGACGGGCAAGGTAGTTCTGGGCGAGAAGGCAAGCCTCCGCGCCCTGAAGAGCTCCAAGATGGTCGTAGTCTCTCAGTCGCTGACGGGTGAAGAAGTGGAATCGGTCACCTCGGCCTGCAAGGAAGCGGACGTGCCTCTTGTCGTCTTCGAGGGCTCGGCTGTGGCCCTCGGAGCGCTGATGGGCAGGTCCTTCCCGGTCAAGGTCCTCTCCGTCAAGAGCGCAGGCGACGCGGACCTCAGGAAGCTTCTCGGCTCAGGGACGCCGGAGGCCGTGCCGGAGCAAAAGGCTTAAAGAACAGGCAACCACACGAGACTCGCTTGTTTAGGATTGCGGTGTTGATTTGTCGCCTGAAATAAAGCTCACCTCCGAAGAGCTCGGCCTCATGGCGGTCTTCTCCAACGTCACCGGTGTAAGTCCCAGGGACTGCGTCATCGATCCAACGGGGGACCGCATCATCTTCGTGCTCGACAAGGAATTCATGGGCCAGGCCATAGGCAAGAAGGGTCAGACGATAGCCAACCTCGAAGAGGTCATCGCGCGGCCCATCGAGCTGGTGGAGTACTCCGACGACCCCAAGGAGTTCATCAAGAACGCTCTCGGGACCAGGAACGTCATCGACTCCAAGGTCAACGAGAAGGCCGACGGCTCCAAGGTCGGCATCGTGACCGTCTCGATCAAGAACAAGGGCGCCGTCCTCGGCAGAGGCGGCAGGAACGCGGAGAGGGCGCGCATCCTCGCGAAACGGTACTTCGGGATCGAGCACATACACATCATTACGCAGTGAAACGTGCTTTGAAGACTAAATCTTATATGGGCGTATTCCGGCGGGTTGATGGCTAAAGCTTGGCACACAAGTCCCCGAGAGGCGAGTTCGCCGCCAGGAAACTGCAGAGCCGCAGGCAGGAACATCGCTGGTCCAACAAGTACTACAAGAGGCGCATGCTGAAGCTTGACGAGAAGGCGGACCCGCTGGAGGCCTCACCTCAGGCCAGGGGCATCGTGCTCGAGAAGGTGGGCGTCGAGTCGAAGCAGCCCAACTCGGCCATTAGGAAGTGCGTAAGGGTTCAGCTGGTGAAGAACGGCAAGCAGGTCACGGCCTTCCTACCCGGCGACGGCGCGCTGAACTACGTCGACGAACACGACGAGGTCGTCATCGAGGGGATCGGCGGCTCCCAGGGCAGGGCCATGGGAGACATCCCCGGCGTCAGATGGCAGGTCTCCACGGTTAACGGCGTCTCGTTGGAGATGCTGGTCGTGGGACGGAAGGAGAAGCCCAAGAGGTAGATGGCGACTGACAGACAAGATCCTGCTCTTCAGCAAATGGGACTGTTCGGAGGTCGAGGTCACCGACGTGGGCCTCCAGAGGGTCCTCTCTCTTAGGCCCTCGGTGATACCACACACCCATGGCCGACATGAGCACAAGAAGTTCGGGAAGGCCGATGTGAACATCGTCGAACGGCTGGCCAACTCTCTTATGCACTTCGGGAAGAAGCATGCGAAGAACACGGGCAGAATGGCCGGGAAGAAGCAGAAGAGCATGAACATAGTGAGGGCAGCCCTCGAGATAGTCGACCTGAAGACCGGCGACAACCCGGTGCAGGTCCTGGTCAAGGCCATCGAGAACGCCGCTCCTAACGAGGATACCACTCGAATCAGCTACGGTGGCGTCGTCTACCATCTCTCGGTGGACGTGGCACCCATCCGCAGGATAGACCTCGCCCTCAGGTTCATGGCGGAAGGTGTGAGGGAGGCGGCCTTTTCATCGGAGAGGGGCGTGGAGGAGGTCCTCGCCGACGAAATCATCGCCGCGGCGCACAACGACGGGTCCAGCTTCTCGGTGAAGAAGAAGACGGAGCAGGAACGGATAGCGCTCTCTTCACGCTAAAGCGCTTGCTAAACCTTAAATAACATCTTCCATGTGGTTATGCGTTAGTTAGGGTGCATACTGATGCCTGAAAAGCCACATCTGAACATCGTGGTCACGGGCCACATCGACCACGGAAAATCGACCACTATGGGTCACTTCCTCTTCGACCTTGGTGTCGTTGATCAGAGACTCATCGACGAATATGCCAAGAGCTCTGAGGAGACCGGCAGAGGCGATACTTTCAAGTTCGCCTGGGTGTTGGACCAGTTGAAGGAGGAGAGGGAGAGGGGTATCACCGTAGACCTCGCCTTCCAGAAGTTCGAGACCAAGAAGTATACGTTCACGCTCATCGACGCTCCCGGGCACAGGGACTTCGTCAAGAACATGATCACCGGTGCCAGCGAGGCGGACGCGGCTGTTCTGGTCATCTCATCCAAGCCAGGCGAGACGGAAGCCGGCCTGGGCGAAGGCGGCCAGACGGTCGAGCACGCCTTCCTGCTGAAGACGCTCGGCGTCAACCAGCTCATCGTCCTGATCAACAAGATGGATGCCACCACGCCCACCCCGTACGACCAGAAGCGCTTCGAAGAGGTCAAAGCTGAAGCCTCAGCCCTCCTCAAGAAGGTGGGCTACAAGGTCGAGTCCCTCAACATCATACCCGTCTCAGGCTGGAAGGGGGACAACCTCATCACGAAGTCCACCAACATGCCCTGGTACAAGGGACCTACCCTGCTCGAGGCGCTCGACATGCTCGTGGAGCCGTCCAAGCCCACCGACAAGCCCCTTAGGATCCCCGTCCAGGACGTTTACACCATCACCGGCGTAGGCACGGTTCCCGTCGGCAGGGTCGAGACCGGCGTGCTGAAACCCAACGACGTCGTAGTCGTCATGCCGGCCGGCGTGAAGGGGGAGGTCAAGACCATCGAAACCCACCACTCGCAGATTTCGCAGGCGGTACCCGGAGACAACATTGGCTTCAACATCAGAGGGATAGCCAAGACCGACATCAAGAGGGGGGACGTAGTAGGATCGGCCAGCTCCCCGCCCATGGTCGCGAAGGAGTTTGTCGGCCAGATCATCGTGGTCTACCACCCGACGGCGATCGCCGCGGGCTACACGCCCGTCCTGCACGCGCATACTCTGCAGGTCGCTGCTTCGGTCAGCGAGCTGATCTCCAAGATCGACCCGCGCTCCGGCCAGGTGGTCGAAGACAAGCCGAAGAGCCTCAAGACGGGCGACGCGGCCATCGTCAAGATCAAGCCGCTGAAGCCCATATGCATCGAGACCTACAAGGACTTCCCCGAGATGGGCAGGTTCGCCCTCAGGGACTCCGGCCGCACCATAGCAGCCGGGATCGTGAAGGAGATAACCTCCAAGCAGGACGTCCAGGTCAAGTAGGCCCGCTACCTACCGTCCGTTTTTGTTTGCTCTACCCCAGCAGCGGCTCTACGAACCTGAAACGGTCCGTGTCCAAAAGGCCCCTGTCGCTGATCCTCAGCTTCGGCAGCACGGTCAGGGTGATCAGGGACATCGTCATGAAAGGCTCGACCATCCGACATCCCATCCTCCTCCAGGCTTCCAAGAGGCCCTCCGCCTGGGCGGACACCTCCTCCACGGGGCTGTCGGAAACCAGTCCCGCCACCCTCATCCTTATGGACCCCAGGACCTTGCCGTTCCGCACGGCCAGCATCCCTCCTCCCTGCTCTGTCACCCTCTCCGCCGCGAAGGCCATCTCCTTCTCGTCCGTCCCGACAAGGAGGAGGTTGTGCGAGTCATGGGCGACGGTCGATCCGACCGCCCCGCCCTCGAACCCGAACCCGGTCGTGAAGGCCACCGCCGTCCTCCCGGTGGCATGGTGCCTTTCGACGACGGCCACCTTGAGCAGGTCCTTCGAGAGCGAGATCTTGGCTTCCCCATCCCTCACGGGCACCTCCTCTATCACCTCCCTTGTGTAGACGCTCCCCCCCGTCACTCCGATCGCCCTCACCTGCACCGTGCCCATGGCCTTGCCCGCCTTGACCGAGAAGTCTCCAGGCACGGGCAGCCTCTTCAGGTGGATCGAGTCCGTCATCTCCTTCGGGATCGCCGGCTGGGGGATGGAGATGGAGAGCCTTCCGTCTTGGGCCACCACCCGGCCGTCCGCCATCACCAGGGAGGGCTTGAACTCCTCCAGCGAAGGAAGCAGGAGCATGTCCGCGCTCCTCATGGGGGCTATGGAGCCCAGGTATCGTCCCATCTCAAAGTGCTCGGCGCCGTTGATGGTGGCCATCTCGATGGCGACCACGGGGTCCACTCCTTCCTCTATCGCCCTCCGCACGACGTGGTCCATGTGACCCTGCCTGATCAGGGAGCCGCTGTCCCTATCGTCAGTCACCAGACAGACGTGGCGGCTGTCCACTTTCTCTTCAGTCACCGCCCTGATGTTCTCCTTCAGGTCTAGCCAGGCCGACCCCTCCCTTATCTGGAGGTACATGCCTCGTCGCAGCTTCTCCAACGCTTCCTCCTTCCCCGTGGATTCGTGGCAGGAAGTTATCCCTGCGGCCGTGTAGGCGGAAAGCGACTGCCCTTTCAGGCCAGGCGAGTGGCCCTCCACGAGCATCCCGGAGGCCAGGGTCGCCTCGATCTCCCCCAGGACGTTAGGGTCGGCGGCGAGCACCCCGGGGTAGTTCATCATCTCCCCAAGGGCGACCACGTGGGGCCACTTCAGGGCCCTGGCTATGTCTCTGGGGCCTATCTTCGCCCCTGCCGTCTCGAACCTGGGGAGGGCCGGGACGCATGAGGGAAGCGTGAAGTAGACTTTCAGGGGGAGGCCCAGGGACTCCTTCAGCATGTATCTCACCCCTTCCATCCCCAGCACGTTCCCCATCTCATGGGGGTCCACGAACACGGTGGTGGTCCCCCTGGGCAGCACTGCCCTGGCGAACTGTGCGGGGGTCAGCATCGAGCTCTCTATGTGCATATGGGAGTCGATCAGGCCGGGCGCGAGGTACATGCCGGACGCGTCGATGACCCTGGTCCTGGGGCCGATGGTGGGCCTGGCGTCCCCCACCAGAGCTATCCTGTCCCTCCTGACGGCGACGTCCACCCCCTTCTCTATCTCGCCGGTGTTCACGTTCACCAGTCGCGCGTTCCTAACGACGACGTCGGCAGGTGTTCGACCCATCGCGGTGTCTACGAGAAGCGGAACGGCCTCGCTGGGTCGCGTCCGCCACCTGACCGCTGACATTTAGATTCAATCGTAGAGCGTTTGTATTAAGTGTTTATGGTTATTCTTGCAAACCTTCTAAACATTGAGCACCTATTTCCTTGCAGTATTGACGAATCGGCCACAGGACAACCTTAAATCTCAGCATCGCTCGATTCATCTCGAGTCCGCTTTTGACTACTCCCAAACAAGACGTCAACAAGCCTTACGAACTGGCGGTCAAGTACGCGGCGTATTACGGCGGCAAGGTGGAGGTAGTCCCCCGCGTTCCCGTCACTTCGTTGAAAGACTTCGGAGTATGGTATACCCCCGGCGTTGCGCAGGTCTCCCGCGAGATCGCCAAGGACAAGACCCTGTCCTTCGAATACACCAACAGATGGAACACCATAGCCGTCCTCACGAACGGGACCAGGGTCCTGGGCCTCGGGGACATTGGCCCGGAGGCTTCGGCCCCTGTCATGGAGGGGAAGTCTCTCATCTTCAAGTACCTCGGGGGCGTCGACGCCTTCGCGCTTCCGATCAACGTCACGGACAGGGAGCGTTTCGTTGAGGTGGCCAAGGTCCTCGAGCCGGCGCTGGGCGGCATCAACCTTGAGGACATCAGGCAGCCGGACTGCTTCTACATCCTTGAAAGGTGCAGGAAGGAGATGGACATCCCCGTCTGGCACGACGACCAGCAGGGGACGGCAGCCGCCACCGTCGCCGGGCTGATCAATGCCCTCAAGGTCGTCGGCAGGAAGATATCTGACGTCCACATCGTCTTCTTCGGCGCCGGCGCGGCGAACATAAACAACGCCCGCCTCGCCATTTCCGCCGGAGCGGACCCCAAGAAGATCATGCTTGTCGACAGCAAGGGGATACTCCAGCCGGAGAGGGAGGATATGGACAAGATGGCCCTTGAGAACCCATGGAAGCACGACATGGCGCTACGGACCAACGGCGAGAGGAGGAAGGGTGGGCTCGCGGAGGCCCTGAAGGGCGCCAACGTCCTCATAGCCGCCGCCACCCCCGGCCCCAACGTCATCAAGGCGGAATGGGTCAAGGGGATGGAGAAGGACTCCATCGTGTTCGCCGAGGCGAACCCTGTCCCCGAGATATGGCCATGGGAAGCCAAGGAGGCGGGGGCCAAGATCGTGGCCACGGGCCGGAGCGACTTCCCCAACCAGGTGAACAACTCCCTGGTCTTCCCGGCGGTCTTCAGGGGGGTCCTGGACATCAGGGCCAAGACGATCACCGACGAGATGGCCGTGGCAGCTTCCGTCGAGCTGGCCAAGTTCGCCGAGGAGGGAGGCCTGAGCGACGAGCACATCGTCCCCAAGATGACGGAGTGGGAGGTCTATCCGCGGGTGGCGACGGCCGTGGCCATGAAAGCGATGGAGCAGGGGATAACCCGCAGGAAGTTGAGCAAAGAAGAGCTGATGGAGACGGCCATCTCCATGATCTCGCACGCCAGGAAGCAGATCGACGTGCTGATGAAGAACGGAGTGATACCGCCCTTCCCAGACTAGGCCCCAGGACACCCTTCCCCCGGTGCAGGCTCACCGTTGGCCTGGCGCCGGACGGGTCTGCCAGGCCATCGCTGGTCCAGCAGCGAAGACCCTCAAGCTCGACTCGCTGTTCGAGGGCTCCGACGGCCCCGCGAAGGAGGAGCCGGGAAGCTTCCGACCTCCTCTCGAGGGATGATTCCAGCTCCTAAGGGGGTTCCGTTCCCGCCCGGTTGACGCGGCGTGGGCTTCCTTCAACCGCGCCTAATCTTCAGCTTGAGGAAGTGGGTGGCGCATGAGATGCATGGATCGTAGTTCCGGACCGCCATTTCGCTGATCCTCCGCGCCTCTTCGGGCGTCGCCTCGAGGATCCTAGGCGCCAGCTCCCGGACGTCCTCCTCGATCCTCACCTGGTTCTGAGCGGTCGGCGGGACTATCTTGGCCTTCTCGACGAAACCTCTGCGGTTCACCTGGTAGCTGTGGTAGAGTATCCCCCGCGGCGCCTCGCTCACGCCGAAGCCTGTCCCTTCGCGATACTCGTAGCTCGCATGCGGATGTGCCGGCTTGGAGTAGAGGGACAACTCCTCCTTCACCTCCTCGAGAGCGTGCACCAGCTCGACGGCCCTGGCGACGATGCTCTTGAACGGGTCGGTCACCGGGGGCTTGAAGCCCACCTCTTCGGCAAGGGCCTTTGCCCTAGGACGGAGTTGGGCGAAGTTCAGGTTGACCCGGGCCAGCGGGCCCACCATGTACGGCCCGCCATCCTTCGTCAACGACCTGAGAGCGTTCGAGTACTCCGCCTGGTGCTCGAAGAAGTGCTCCTCGAACTCCCGGGCCCCGATGCGGAGTCCCCTGTTCGAGATCACTTCCCCCCCTGCTATGGCGTACCTCTCGGGATCCCTGAGACATACCAGTGTGACGTCCCTCATGAGCTCCGGAGCCTCCAGGGAGGCTGAGAAACGGACGGCCTCCTCGGCGAATGCCATGAGGGAGTCGACCTTCGAGGCGACTCCGGCCAAAGTCTCCCGAGCCGGCGCCTTGTAGATCCCCCCTATCTTCAGGGAGACGGGGTGTATCTCCCTGCCCCCGATGGCCACCATCAGGTCGTTGCCCAGGCGTTTCAGCGAAAGGGCCTTCGCGACAAGCTCGGGCTGCGCCTTGGCCAGAGCCAGCACGTCAGGGACCCTCAGGTAGTCTGGGGCCGCCAGCATGAAGATGTGGAGGGCATGGCTCTCTATCCATTCGCCCAGGTAGATCAGCCGCCTGAGGCGGCGGACCTGCTCGTCCACTTCGATCTCAAAGAGACCTTCCAGGGCGTTGAGGGCGCTCACCTGGTACGCGACGGGGCAGATGCCGCAGATTCTGGAGACGATGTCCACCACCTCCTCCACCTTCCTTCCCTGAAGGAACGCCTCGTAGTAGCGCGGCGGCTCGAATATGTTCAACCTGACGTCCACGACCCTCCCGGCGTCTCCCTCTATCACCAGGGAGCCTTCGCCTTCGACCCGGGCCAGCGGTCCCGTGTCCACGACGATTCGCCTACTCATAGCTCTCAAGCCACCCTCTGTACTCCTTCGAATAGGAGTTGATCCCTTTCACGAGCATCCTTATCGTATGGCGGTCCAGGCCGCTCTTCTCGAGCCAGGCGGCGTACGACTTCAGGTTCACGTCGTCCGACGGCCCGAAGCAGCCGTAGCAGCCTCTTGCGAAGGAGGGGCAGATCGCGCCGCACCCGGCCATGGTAGCCGGACCCATGCAGGGAGCACCTCCGGCCACCAACACGCATACGTCGCCCTTCCTCTTGCATTCGAAACATACCGAATTGGTCGGGACCCTAGGCCTCGCCCCCCGCAGCATCGACGCGAAGAACTGCAGGAGCTGCTCCTTGCTGATGGGGCAACCTCGCAGCTCGAAGTCAACGGCCACGAAGTCGCTCACAGGAAGCGCCTTCTCCAGCGACTTAACGACCCTTGGGCTGGGGTACACCGCCCCCTTGAACAGGTCCAGCCTGCTCCAGTTCCTGAGCGCCTGGAGCCCTCCGGACGTGGCGCAGGCCCCTATGGTGACGAGCACCCGCGAGTCCTCCCTCACACGCATGATCTTCTCCACCTCCTCCGGCGTCGAGATGGATCCTTCGACGAGCGAAATGTCGTAGGGGGCTCCCCCCGAGGAGCTGGAGGCCTCCAGGAAGTCCCGTATCTCCACCCTGTCCGCCAGGGCCAGCAGCTCCTCCTCCGCGTCCAAGATGGAGAGCTGGCATCCGTCACATGACGAGAACTTGAAGACCCCGAGCTTGGGCTTTGCCATCTCAGACTCCCTCCTTGGCGAAGAACCTCTTCACCCGTGGGTACGCGAGGACGGGGCCGTCCTTGCAGACGAAAATCGGGCCCAGCTGGCAGTGGCCGCAGGTGCCCACCCCGCAGCTCATGTGCCTCTCGAGCGAAACGACCACGTTGTCCTGCGGCACCCTCCTCTTCAGGAGCTCCTGGACCGTGAACTTCATCATGATCTCGGGGCCGCAGACGAACGCGATGGCCTCCTCAGCCAGCACCTCGATCTCCTTGAAGAGCGTGGTCACGACGCCCACGTTGCCGCCCCATCCCTCCTCCGCCCTGTCGACGGTGAGGAGCAGCTCGACGCCCTCCCTGTGGCTCCAGCCGCCATACTCCTGCCTGTACAGGAGGTCCTTGGGGGTCCTGGCTCCGTAGAGCACCTTGACTCCCTTGAACGCCTTGGCGGTGGACAGGGCTTCGAGGATCACGGGCCTCAGGGGAGCCAGCCCCAGGCCTCCCGCCGCTATGATCAACTCCTTCCCGCGTGCGGCTTCGACGGGCCACGAAGTGCCATAGGGGCCCCTCAAGCCGACGGCGTCCCCAACCTTCAGCCTGGATATGAGCGACGTGACCGTGCCCACCGAGCGGATCGTGTGCGTCACGGAGCGTTCGCCCGCGTGGGACGCGATCGATATGGGGACCTCCCCCACACCGTAGACGTAGAGCATGTTGAACTGGCCGGGGCGGAAGTCCTTGGGCCCCCTGCCATCCTCGAGGTCCAGCTTGAACGTGTAGGTGTCCGGGGTCTCCGAAAAGACCTCCTTGACGAAGGCCCTCGTGTACGTCAGCGCCACCGTATCAGGCAACCTTGACTACCTCCGGGAGGGGCCTCTTGTCGCCCGCAGACTTCAGCACGCGGTTGACCGTGTCCGTGATGTCGATGCCCACTGGGCACCACGTTATGCATCTCCCGCAGCCCACGCATCCGTACAGCTTGAACTGGTCGGGCCAATACCCGAACTTGTGCATGACGAACTGCCTGTAACGCGCCTTTCTCTCCAGCCGGGGATTGCCCCCCGCTGAATAGGTGAAGCCCTTGGATAGGCAGGAATCCCAGACCCTCTCGCGGGTGACGCTGTCGTCCCTCAGGTCCGTTACGTCGCGGACGGTGTTGCAGAAGCATGTGGGACATACCATCGTGCAGTTACCGCAGCTGAGACATCTCTGCGCGACCTCCTCCCAGACCGGGCTGTCGACTCCTTCGTACATGAAATCCGAGGGGTCCTCCTTGTCTATCCTCTTCCGCTGCTCCTCTCTCGTCTTGGCCAGCAGGGCCAGCTCGTCGGACACGTCCTTCTGGGTGGCAGGCTTCAGCTCCGCCCCCTCGAAGAGGTTCATCCTGCCCTCCGGCAAGTCCAGCACAAGGCGGTCGCCGAGCTCCGTTATCGAAAGGTCGTAGCCGCCCTCCGCCATCGGCCCTGTCCCCATGGACGCGCAGAAGCAGTTCTCCCCCGCCCTTCCGCAGTTGACCACGATCAGGAAGGAGGACTCCCTCAGAGGCGCGTAGACCGGGTCCTTGTACTGGGGCGCCATCATCACCCTGTCCAACACCGCGACGGCCTTCAGATCGCATGGCCTGAGCCCGAGGAAGGCGTACTTCCTGTCAGATCGGAAGATGGGCTTGCTTTCCAGCGCGGCCGGGCCTTTGACGAGCTTGGTGAGCGGCACGCACGCAGGATGAAGGAAGTTCTTCGGAGAGTGGGGGCCGTTGACGGCGGAGAACACGGCTCCGGAAGTCCCCCCCAGCCTGTACCTTCCGGGGGCCTGAACGTCCACCACCCCCGAAGCCAGGTCCTCCAGTCTGGATATCTCGCCGAGGCAGACTGCGCCATCTTCTGCCCTGGGCCCCACCACCGTGTAGCCCAGAGACCGAAGGTTGGAGATCAGCTTGGCCAACGCATCGAGGTCGGTGACGTATCTCATGCCTTCTCTGCCCTGCTAACCATCCTGCCAGCCTAAGAAGATTGTTGATGCAGGAAAGATGAGAGAGGGCAACTGTTGGTATGTATAAGGCCGGCAAGTAAGATATAGTATATATTAAGTGGAAACAACGGTCGCATAATGAACGATTTTCAAAGTATCTGGGTTGCAGAGGCCACCTAGTGCTCCTTCGGTCCGTCCTTCCCTTTCTTCCTGGTCGGCGCAGTATCTCTTGGCGTTCTGGGAATTGTCCTTTGACTTTCCGTAACGGCCACGGTCAACGACCTCGTCAGTCGGCATCTTCTTATCTCGACCACCTCCGATGGCCTGTTGATTGGCCTTGCTACGGTCTTCGTCCCGCTCTGCATCGTTGCTTTCGAAGAACTGCAGAACCTCGCTCATATGTCCTAAAGACAGCTTGGGCTTGGACCTGCGAAGACTCTGATGCCCGCCGCCGGGACCGGGCGACTTTCCCAAAAGCCTGGCCTAAGTCCACATATATATTGCACGATATGTCATATATTATTGTAAAGTATAGCGGGCCTGGAGGGATTCGGACCCCCGACCTACTGGTTTCCCCGGCACACGTGGGTGCCGTAAGAGCCAGCCGCTCTAGGCGAGATATCTCTACCTGGCTGAGCTACAGGCCCACATCGATAGCGTCTTTTGTGAGGATTATTTAAGGCTTTGAGGGTCTGAAGTCGAGCCGAAATCCGGCGTCAGCAGTGCACGCGAACACTTATCTTTCACCTCCTGGGCACAGGTCGCAATGAACGTGGTGGAGGCGCATGAGCTGCGGAAGACCTACGGCTCCATCGTCGCCCTGGACGGGATCAGCTTCGACGTCCTGCAGGGGGAAGTCTTCGGGCTGATAGGCCCGAACGGCTCCGGCAAGACGACCACCCTTCGCATACTTTCCACCCTGATCCAGCCCACTTCGGGCTCGGCTTCAGTCCTCGGATACGATGTCGTGAAGGAAGCGCAGAAGGTCAAGACACTCATAAGCTACCTGCCCGGCGAGGCGGGCGCCTACCAGAACCTCACCGGGAGGGAGTACCTCCGTTTCATGGGGAACCTCTACGCCTCCAACAAGGAGGAGCTCAGCCAGATGATAGCCGACGCCAGCAACATATCCGGCCTCGGCGACAGGCTGAAGGACAAGTCGAAGACCTACAGCCAGGGAATGGCGAGGAGGCTGCTGATAGCCCGCTCGCTCATGTTCAAACCCAAGCTCGCCATAATGGACGAGCCCACCTCAGGGCTGGACGTCGTGCACGCCACGTACGTGAGGCGCATGATCAAGGACTACGTCCGCAACTTCGGCGTGACGGTCCTGCTCTCCAGCCACAACATGCTGGAGGTGGACTTCCTCTGCGACCGGATCGCCCTCATCAACACCGGCCGCATCCTCGCGGTGGGCTCGCCGGCGGAGATCAAGGAGACCACCAGAGCGGAGAACCTGGAGGAGGCCTTCATGAAGGTGATCGACCACGGCTAACGTCTTCAGGACCCTCGTCATGAAGGAGATACGGGACCTCATCAAGGACCCCAAGCTCCTGTTCGGGATGATAGTCGTCCCCCTCCTCATGTACCCGCTCATGGGCGCGGCCATCAACGTCTCCACGCAGGCGGTTCAGAACAGCATAGGGACCGGCAACTTCGCCATCATGAACCTGGACGGTGGCAACTACTCCAACATGGCTGTGCAATACTTCACCTCCATCCCCAAGGTCACCGTCAACTCGGTTGGGCCGGAGGACATAACGTCGGCCATAGCGGACGCTCAGCGCCTCAACGCCACCTCGCTGGTCGTCATACCGCAGGGTTTCAGCCAGAACGTTACCGATAGGGAGGAGGTACACTTTGACACCTACACCCCAATGAAGACCTTCGCCACGACCGAGACCGCGAAGGCCGGCGTCGTCTCTTCTATCATCGACTCCTTCTCGAGCTACCTCTCCGACTACTACATCAGCACAGCCGACCCGTCCCTGAACGCCACCATCGCCAAGCAGCCTCTCAGCGTCGACGCGGCCAGCGTCGTCAACGGCCAGCTCGTGGACATTTCGCCGTCGGTCCTGGGCAACATCATCCTGGGCCAGTCCTTCGGCACGCCCATAGCCCTCATGGTGGTCATCATCCTGGCCATGCAGATCGCGGCGACGGCCATCGCGGTCGAGAAGGAGCAGAAGACGCTGGAGACCCTCCTCACCCTGCCAGTCTCCAGGTTCAACATACTGTCGGCCAAGCTGATAGGCTCGACGGTCATCGCCGGGCTGGGGGCCATAACGACCGTGATCGGCTTCACGTACTACATGAGCTCGTTCTCCAGCTCCTTCGCCAGCGCCACCTCGGTGAGCTTCAACCTGACTCCTCCCCTGCTCTACTACGTGATTCTTGGGGCGCTGGTGTTCCTCACGCTCGCCTTCGCCACGTCTCTCGCAATCGTGATCGGGGTCTTCTGCGAGGACGTCAGGAGCGCCCAGGCCGTCGTGGGCTACATGATAATCCCCATAATGATACCCACGTTCATGCTCCTCTTCAGCGACCTGCAGGCGTTCTCCCTGCCCATCCAGGCGGGCCTCCTTCTGTTCCCGTTCTCCTACGCCACCATCTTCTCCAAGATGTCCTTCGTCGGGGACTACACCATCGGCCTCATGGGGATAGGCTACCTGGTCCTGTGGACGGTGATCGTCCTGTACATAGGCTCCCGGCTGTTCAGCTCGGAGAAGGTCCTGACGGCGAAGTTTTCGTTCTCGCGGAAGAAGCAGCAGCGTCAGGAATGACTGCCGGCCAGCTTCTTCGCGAGCACTTCGAAGGCATCTCTCACCGGCCTGTTCTTCCGAAGGACGGCCCCGAGCTCCTCTTGGTTCACTGCGGGGTCCAGCGGGATCTCGGCCAGCATCTTCGCGCCGAGGGCCTTCTGGAGCGACTTCGGGGATGCTTCTCCCATCAGGCGGACCTTCTTCCCGCCCTGCGCGAAGTAGCTCATGTTGAGGACGAATCCGGCGATCTCTATCTTCTCCTGCCTGGCCAGCTTGGCGAGCTTTGTCACAACGGCGAGGGCCCGCTCAGAAGGAGTTGCGACCAGCACCAGCCTGCAGTTGCCGCCGAAGAGCCTGAACGCGGCCAGAAGCTCGTCCCCGGTCCCCGGCGGAAGGTCAACCACAAGGAAGTCGAGCCTGCCCCAGTTGGTCTGGGCGAGGAGCTGGGTCACCAGGGCCTGCTTCTCCCCTCCCTTCAGCGGAGCGGGCCTGTCTCCGACGAAGAACCCGACCGACATCGTCTTCAGCTTGCCGACGAGTTTCGGCTCCAGACCGTTGGCCGTGCTCCTTACGGAGGTCCCCAGGCTGAAGTAGCCGGGCAGGCTGGGCCCGTGGACGTCTATGTCGAAGAGCGCCACGGAACGTCCCGCCTTCGAAAGCGTGAGTGCCAGGGCGCTAGCCACGAAGCTCTTCCCGACTCCTCCCTTGCCGCTCCCGATCAGCAGCACATGCTTGACGCGCTTGAGGCGTTTCGCCGCCTGGTCCTGCTGGAACATGAGAGGCATCTCAGTCACCTTTCTCCAGCACGAGCCTGGTCACCTTGATGACCCCGCCGTCGCTCAAGAAGATGTCCGAGCTGCCGCACTCGGGGCAGTGGACGAAGGCCGGGTACAGCTCCGGCAGGAAGTGAAGCGGGAGCTCCTTGCTGTCGGGCTCGCTGATCAGGAGCTCCGGAGCCACATCTCTGAGCTGCTTTTTCGCCTCCTCCATCCCCCACTTGGCGGAGCACTTCTGGCATGTGAACACGGCCCTGTCGTCGACGACCTCCAGCTCGGCACCCTGAAGAACCGGACCTTCGAGAAGAGACCTGAAGGAATCGACGAGGATTCCCTTGTCGAGCTGCATGAGCTCCCCGATCGCCAGCTGTATCTTCAGCACCTTCTTGGCCTGATGCTTGTCGGATTCAGAGAGTATTGAGGCGACGACGCTCTGTGCCAGGCTCATTTCATGCAAAACCGTTTGTGCCCCTTTCGGTTCTCATTCCTTCGCACGGTGCGTATATGAGGGTTTTCGACGATAATCCGTGAGCGTGGCGCCGAAGGGTAAGCTCACACGCAGACATGCTCTCACAAGCGCCGCTCCCCCGATCCTATTCACGTTGCTCCACACCCTTCTCTTCCGACAACCTTCAATCGATGGACGTTCCCATCGCCCAAGAGCGGCGAAACCACTTGGCAGTTCGCAACATCATACGCGTGACCTGAAGACTCGTGGTATCAGATTCTGCCTCGGCACCTCTCTCCTGGATACGCGATCGGACAGGCCCGAATTGAAAGCCGACATTCCCTCAGGAAGATGCCGAATGACCAGCCATCGGCGGCGGATCGCTACGTGGGCGCACCTCATGCTCAACGTATAAATCGATGCGGGGGATTCAAGTTCCGCGTATCGGGAGTCGTCGCGATGAGGGCCCTGGAGCTGACAATCACCGGAGTCGTCCAGGGGGTCGGATTCAGGCCCTTCATCTACAGGTTGGCCA